>JAAXIY010000040.1:0-22501 GCA_012270125.1 Paracoccaceae bacterium | reverse complement strand
TTTTTTATCGTGTCTCCCTGACGTGCCACCGCTACTTCATATGTTGGATAAGAGATAATTCCTCTACTGTCTGGCAAAGGTCTTGTTTGCATTGCCTTTCTTACAGCATCGGATGTGTCATATTCATTTCCTCTCAAATCAAAATCAAAATTGCCCAAATTTCCACATGCGCTAAAACCTAATATAATTAAAAATGAACTGATTTTTACAATTTGATTTGTTCGTATGTATTGCATCACAATCGACTCACTTTGCTTTTACTTAGGCTAGTATTGTTCTTTTTCTGTACCTGCAACAAGAGGGACAAATCTAACAGTTTGGATATCTTGGTAGTCATAACCATCGCTTTTTTTAACTATTTTTATAAGGTTTTGTATATGATCTGATTGGCCAACTGGTATGATCATAATTCCTCCTATTTTTAATTGTGAAAGCAAAGAGGCAGGGGGATCTTCAGAGGCAGCAGTTACAATTATTTTATCGAAAGGTGCCTGCTGCGGTAAGCCATGCCCTCCGTCAGCTAATATAGGAATTATATTACTCAAATCTAATTTTTGGAAGGTTTTAGTTGCATTATTCACGAGCAAACTATGACGTTCCACCGTATAAACACGTCTAGCCAACAAGCTTAAAATTGCTGCTTGATATCCTGACCCTGTGCCTATTTCCAAAACTTTATCTCGTGAGTTAAGTTTCAACGCTTGGGTCATTATGCCCACAATTGACGGTTGACTTATCGTTTGACCGCAAGCGATAGGGAGAGGTGTATCGTCATAAGCTTTTTCAGAAAAAATACTTTTAACAAATTCTTTTCTATCTATTCGCTCCATAGCTGACAAGACTTGGCTGTCGACTATACCCGCTTTCCGCAACAAAAAAAGAAATTGCATTTTAAGATTTGCATTATTTTTCATTGAAGCTCGTTGAAAGAATTGAGTGTTTCGTAATCTGTCAAATCGGCTTTCATTGGAGTTACTGAAATATAACCATCCATATTCATCTTTGCGTCGGAATTATCATTCATAATAGTGTGCTGATTACCGCCCTCTACAAATAAAAAATCTCTTCCAGAAGATGATTTATGAGTTTTTGTTGAGAAAAAAGAATTTGGCCGTAACCCTTGTTTTACATATTTCACTCCACGTACATCAGCCGCTGCGGTCGGTGGGAAGTTTACATTATAAAATATTTGGTATCCATTTTTCTGCGGCAGTTCTTTTCCTAAGATATCATTTATCACTTCTGTCCCATGAACTTCACTTGCTTCAAAAGGATTGTTTAACTTCAAATTTTTCTCACCATAATATTGAGATAAAGCAATTGATTTAATTCCCTGTAGGGCTCCTTCTATAGCTGCCCCTATAGTGCCTGAGTACAAAACGTTTTCTGCAGAATTATTACCCCGATTTACTCCGGAGAGCACGATATCTGGCTTTTGACCATTAAATACGTGATATATGCCTGCGAGAACACAGTCTGCTGGGTAGCCGTCTACGCTGAAACGGTTTTTTTCAATTTCAGTTATCATCATTGGGCTGGTATAGCTTATACAATGCCCAACCCCTGATCTTTCACTAGAGGGCGCAACTGTAAAAATATTATCTTCATTAGTCAAACGAAGAGCAATTTTTTTTAATATTTTTAGTCCAGGTGCATTTATTCCATCGTCATTGGTTATAAGTATTCTCATGATAATCCTTAATAATGATTTCTCAAACTTAAATCACATATCTAAAAGTGAAACGAGCCTTTTTGCTTCTAAGTCAATAGATTGTAAATCGTTTCGATTTTCCCCTGGATAAAAGCGACCTCTTAGTGCGGTAGGCATTGGGTTGGGTTGAAAAATATGAATCCGTGGCCCAGTTGATTTAGTTTCATTTTGCCAGGTTTTTGCAATATGAATTTGAGCGGCTTTAGTTGCTCCATAAATCGAAGAAAATTTTTTCATAATTGTTTTGTCTTCAAAAAAAATAACCTCACTATCATCTCCAAGTAATGGGGTTACCATTGGTATAAAATGAGCAAGCGCAGTGACGTTATTTTTCACAGATTTATTCCAATCACTACTATCGATTGTCATTACAGGTCCGAGCGGAGCGGCATGAATAGCTGTATGAGCCCAAATTTTTAAGGTGCCCCAACGGTCAAATATTGATCTGCAAAGTTGTGCTGTAGCCTTCTCATCGGTCAAGTCAATGGGCGCTAAAGTACAAGAACCCCCTTTGGATTTAATTTCATCATCTAAGGCCTCTAGCGCTCCTATAGTCCTGGCCACTGCAATTATATGGTGAGTTAAGGAAAAAATCTTAGATAGTTCGGCACCTAAGCCTCTTGAGGCTCCAGTAATAAGTGCAACTGGTTTAGTCATAAATAGGCTACTCCGCAGCTTTCAACATAAAGCCTTTTTTGATCATATCGCTTGGGCTAACTGGGTATTCACCTGAGAAACAAGCATCACAATACTGTGGCTTTTTCGGGTTTCTTCCATTTGTTTCACCAACGGCTCTATATAATCCGTCAAGAGAAATAAATTTCAAGCTATTTACGGAAAGATGTTCCCGCATTTCCTCCTCTGACATTGTCGCGGCCAACAATTTTTCTCTTTGAGGAGTATCAACGCCATAAAAGCATGGCCAAGCTGTAGGTGGAGAGGCAATCCTAAAATGGACTTCTTTTGCACCAGCGTCTAAGATCATTTCCTTTATTTTTCTTGATGTTGTGCCTCTGACTACAGAGTCATCTACTAGAATTATACGGCGGTCTTTAATTAGCGCACGATTTACATTTAGTTTTAATCTTACGCCCATATTTCTTATTTGTTCTGTTGGTTCGATAAAGGTACGGCCCATGTATTGGTTTCTAATTATGCCCATTGCATAGGGAATGCCACTCTCTTGGCTAAAGCCAATTGCTGCAGGTGTTCCACTATCAGGAACTGGGCATACTAAATCAGCTGCAACAGGACTTTCCTTCGCTAACTCTACGCCTATTTGTCGCCTAGTCTCATAAACTGAATGTCCACCAATAATGCTGTCTGGTCTTGAAAAATAAACATGTTCAAAAATACAAAAACGACTGTTTTGCGGCTTGAAGGGAAAATGACTTTCGACGCCACTATTTTGTATTACTACCATTTCACCAGGTTTTATTTCCCTAACGAACTCTGCTCCAATGATATCCAAAGCGCATGTCTCAGATGACAAGGCCCAACCATCGCCAATTTTCCCCAAAACAAGTGGTCTTACACCTAAAGGGTCACGAACACCAATTAGTTTTGTTCTTGTCATTGCAACTACTGAGAATGCTCCCTCCACACGACGCAAAGCATCCTCCATTCTTTCTGGAATATTTCTTTGTAACGATCGTGCCATTAAGTGAATTATGCATTCACTGTCTGAGGAACTTTGAAAAATCGACCCTCGTTCAATTAGCTCCCTCCTTAAGTCGTCTGCATTCGTTATATTGCCATTGTGTGCAATAGCTGCACCTCCCATCGCAAACTCTCCAAAAAACGGTTGAACGTCTCTTATCGCCGCAGACTTTGAACCTGTGGTTGAATACCGAACGTGGCCAATCGCAATCGGGCCAGGTAACGTTTTCATAACAGACTTGGAGGTAAAATTATCTCGGACGTAGCCAAATCTACGAGCTGAATTAAAACCGAGATTGGCATCATGAGAAACTATTCCACCAGCTTCTTGGCCCCTGTGCTGCAGCGCATGTAAACCTAACGCAACGAAATTTGATGCATCTTTAACTCCAACGACACCAAAGACTCCGCATTCTTCTTTCAATTTATCAAAGTCAAAGGGGTTAATATAAGCTGACGTCAAAAATTCATCTCCGATTCACAAAGAACATCTCAATTTTTAAACTGTTTAATAAACTCTGTCACCATAACAAAAGGGATATTTCCGAGTATTTAGTATCAATCAATTTTCACAAACTGAAACTAATTGCTCGTATTGCAGAGTCAGCCATCCTAGTGCTTTTTCAGGGTTTTTTTCCGCTATATCATCTGCCATGCCCCCAAACACACGTGCCGATTGACTTTCTTCCAAAATGATAAAAGTACCTGTGCTCAATATTGTTTGATAAGCAAAAAAGGATATTGCAATTAGAGCGATTCCTCTCAAGACCCCAAATATAAACCCCAAAGCTTGGTCAGGTTTATTTAAAGCGGTCTTATTGATGACAACTGATAAAAGTGGGGTAAAGAAAGAGACAAGCATTAAAGCTACAGCGAATACGGCTGCAAACGATGCTAAAATAGCTAATTCGCAACTGTCCGATAAAATAGGTCCTACGTAAGGGATTTCTTGGATGAATGGCATAACTTCGGGAGCAAACAAGTAGGCTAATACCGCTGCTATTATCCACGCAGCGATCGACATTAACTCTCTTACAAGTCCACGTGAATAGGCCAGAAGAGATGAGACTATAACTATTGCCAAAATGACGCCATCTACAATATTGAAATCTGTCATCTGCATTCAGGTCCCTAGGGTTTGTTTTTTTGTATCATCTACCAATTTATTTACGAAGGACAAAAGGTCCAGATTTTCAAAAACTTCTAAATTTGAATCTTCTACTGACTGAATGTTTTTAGGGCCTTCAGCTTGCTTGAAACCAAGTTTTTCAGCCTCTTTCAACCTATTTTCCATTTTGCCAACTGATCTTATGGCCCCTGATAGTGAAACTTCGCCAAAAAAAACATAACTTTCAGGGATGATAATATTCTCTCTAGCTGAAATCAAAGCTGCGGCAACGGCGAGATCTGCAGCCGGTTCTGAAATTTTTAAACCTCCCGCAACATTTAAATAAACATCCAATCCTGAAAATTGAATTTCACATCGAGCCTCGAGAACGGCCAATATCATG
Organism: Paracoccaceae bacterium; assembly: GCA_012270125.1. Lineage (GTDB taxonomy): Bacteria > Pseudomonadota > Alphaproteobacteria > Rhodobacterales > Rhodobacteraceae > Salinivivens. The sequence goes on along the minus strand of JAAXIY010000040.1, from coordinate 17,620 downwards.
GCCAGTCGGTTACTGTCCCATCCAATTACGCTTCGCCTTGGTTGTGAGAGTGGGGTTGGCGAAACTAGCGCTTGGATTTCTACTAACAAAGGTCTAGTTCCTTCGATGCCAGCAAAGACACAAGATCCAGCGCTAGGAGCTCCTCTTGAAGATAAAAATAGTGCTGATGGATTGATGACTTGTTGAAGGCCTAATCCTGTCATTTCAAAAACGCCTATTTCATCCGCAGGGCCAAATCTATTTTTTACTGATCTTAAAATACGAAATTGGTTGCCTCTTTCTCCTTCAAAATAAAGTACTGTATCAACCATATGTTCAACAACACGCGGCCCTGCTATTTGACCTTCTTTTGTAACATGCCCCACCAAAACTATGCTTGTATTACTTCTCTTTGCAAAAGATGTAAGTTCATGAGCTGCTGCTCTTACTTGGCTTACTGTTCCTGGTGCGCTTTCAACTTTATCTGACCAAATGGTTTGAATTGAGTCAATTATAGCTAAATCCGGTTTTTCTTTTTCTAGAGTTGTTAGAATATTTCGCAGGTTAGTATCTGACCCTAATTGTATTGGTGACTCTTCTAACTCAAGTCTTTTTGCTCTTAATTTTACTTGTGATGAGGCTTCTTCTCCTGACAGATATAAAGTTTTTAATCCATTTATTGCAAACTTTGCGGCAGCTTGTAACAAAAGGGTGGATTTCCCAATACCGGGGTCACCTCCTACCAAAATAGCAGAGGAGGGCACCAAACCTCCCCCTAGTACTCTATCTAATTCATCTAAATCACATTTAATCCTCTGTAGGGGCTTGTCTGTACTTTTTAGGTTATTTAAAGGTATGAAAAGGCCTCTGGATCTTCCTAAACTAGTTTTTGTTGGCCCTTGAGATAACCCGGTGTCTTCCGAAATACTGTTCCACTCACCACACGCTTCGCATCTGCCAGCCCATTTAGAAGTTATATTTCCGCAAGCGGTACAAGAATAATTAGAATTAGACATACATTCATGTGCCAAAGGCACGAGTCTGAAGCAAGAGCAAATTTTATTTAATTTCAACTCATGTTGTTAACAAAAACATTATAAATGTCAGGATAAAAATAATTAGAAAACATGTTTCTAAAATAGAATTTGAAAACTTAAATAATGATATTCGAGTTAAGAAGAGGAAACTTATAAAAAAAGGCAAAAACCATCCATTTGCTAAATTTGAAATAGTATGGATCAAATTAAAGGGGTTTGAGTCTTTAATTGATATAAACAAAGGGTTTTGAGCATAGATTGTAATTAAACAAATAAATGTAATGGCCAGCGCAAATAGGCGTGGTTTAGCCTGGCTATAAAAACTCATTAATAGGCCCAAAACCATGCATAGCGGGATATAAACCGCTGTTTTAAAAAAAATTACAAAAAGAAAAAATGGAGATGGCTGGAAGAGATCCGTCATTATCGTAAAGTTTCTATGGGACCCTTTCCAGAGCCGGAAATAAACTGGTTTAGATATTTATTTTTTGATTTATCAATGTTTTTCAAAGGGCCCGTCCATTGGATGGTTCCGGCATGAAGAAGCGCAACCTCATCTGCAATTGATCTAACTGATTGCATATCATGTGTTATTGTAACAGCTGTAACACCCATTTCCACCACTAGTTCTCGTATCAATTTATTTATTACTTGAGCCATAATTGGATCTAGACCAGTTGTTGGTTCGTCGAAAAATATAATTTCAGGTTCGGTGGCAATGGCTCTTGCCAGAGCTACCCGCTTTTGCATTCCACCCGATAATTCAGAAGGGAAACTATCAGCAAAGCTATCTTTTAAACCTACGCGGTTTAGTTTATCAATTGCAATTTTGCGCGCCTCGCTAGTACTAATTTTTCGTTTTCCGTTTAAATATCTAAAGGCAACATTCTGCCAAACTGGCAAACTATCGAATAACGCGCCACCCTGAAAAAGCATTCCGATTTTTGCCAATGCAATATTTTTTTCTTTGCTATTTGGATCGATACCATTTAACAAAACTAGCCCTTTATCAGGCTTAATTAATCCCAGCAAACATTTTAGAATGACAGATTTTCCTTGTCCTGATGCTCCTATGATCACCATCGACTTCCCATCACTAATTTTAAGGTTTACGCCTTTTAATACGTTATTTTGGTCAAAAGATTTATGTAGGTCAGAAACTTCTATCATGATGAAAAGAAAGCCTCGGTCAGAAAGTAGTTCGCTGCAAGAATTAAAACGGATGCTGAAACAACTGCTGATTTCGTTGCCTGTCCAACGCCTCTAGCTCCTTTTTCACATCGCATACCAAAAAAGCAACCCATTACAGATATTATGCAACCAAAAACTGCACCTTTTATGAGGCCACTCAATACATCCCAAAATTCTAAGTAATTTATTGAGTTTATAAGATATATAGCATTGTTAAAATCAAGCCTTGTTGTCCCGATCACATAACCACCTAGGACTCCAATAGAATCTCCAACGCCTACCAAGACTGGCACAGCTAAAACGGCGGCTATTACCCTGGGTACTACTAGATATTTAATTGGTTCAGTAGAGAGGGTAATTAGGGCATCAACTTGCTCCGTTACTTTCATCGTTCCAATTTCTGCAGCAATTGAACTTGCTACTCTCGCAGCTACCATCAAACCTCCTAAAACGGGACCAAGTTCGCGAACCATACCAATCGCCACTATAGATGGGACAACCTCTTCAGCATTGAACCTGGCACCACCAGCATAAATTTGTAGAGCTAAGGCCCCCCCAGTAAAAAACGAAGTTATTCCAACTACTGGAAGAGATAGCCAGCCTATTTGTATTATGGATGAAAAAAATGCTCGCAGGAAGAATGGTGGTACTAATAAGTTGGTTAAAATACGGAAACAAAATATTATTAGTTCACCAACAAAACTACAAAGTTCTAAAAATAACCTGCCGGTTCGAGCTGTCAGACGTATCATTCAATCAAGCCTTTATAGTTCCTATGATATCTATTGCCCAGTGAAGTCAAAAATTCATAACCAATAGTTTTCGCTCCACCAGCTATTTTGTCTATTGTTTGTTGTGAATTAATTAATTCTAGTTTTTCTGGCTCAACGTCTAGACTAGTTATATCTACCCCTATTAAATCCATGGAAATTCTACCAACTATTGGACAACCAATGTCTTGAAAATATAGTCTTGTATTAGTGCTCAATAATCGAAAAAGACCATCAGCATAACCAGCCGAAATTGTTGCTATTTTTCTTTTAGATGGCGCCGTCCAAGTGTTCCCATATCCTACGGTTTCGCCTCTCCCTATCTCTCTAATTTGGATTACTGGTATCTCAATTTTCAAAACAGAAAAACAATCCTGCATTGGTGAGCAACCATAAATTCCAATTCCTGGTCTTGTCAGATCAAAATGGTATTCTGGGCCTAATAAAATACCACCCGTAGCTGATAATGATTTCTTAACATTTATCTTGTCTGTAAGTCTGCGAAAGTTTTGCAACTGCATTGCATTCATTTCATGGCGAGGCTCATCTGCACAGGCTAGGTGAGACATAATTAAAACAGGATTTAGAGACAGAGTAAGCTCTTTAACAGTTTCCCATTCCATCGGTTCCATTCCCAATCTGTTCATACCTGTATCAAGCTGAATTCCAAACTTTTGTTCTTTTGATAGTTCACAATGCCGAGAAAGTTGCTCTATGGAGTTGATAAGAGGTATTAAGCTATAATTTTTTATTAAGTCCGTATCACCGGTCATGTGGCCCGAAAAAATATAGATATCTGGTATTTTTCCCACAATAGACCGTAATTCAGCACCTTCTTCCGCAGTGGCAATAAAAAATATTCTCGCACCTTCATTATAAAGAGCCGACGCTACTTGTTTTACTCCTAAGCCATATGCGTTTGCTTTAACAACTGCAGCGGTATCCCCACTTGATAACCTTCGCAATTTTTGCCAGTTTTGCCGTATAGCATTTAAATCAATTGTTGCTGTTGCTGTTGCCATTTGTAAAAAATCGAATTTTTAGCTTGAATACTTAGTGAAACAGTAGCCTAAAAAAAATAGGAAAACCAACAAATTAAAGAACTTTTCCTAAAAACCTTAAATCATCTTCATAGCGTTTGAATAACTTAGTTTAATTACTGTTGCCAAGGTTTCACAAGGTTCCCAAAGCGTGTGTATTTACCTTCAAAACTAAGTTCAACTGTTCCTATTGGACCGTGTCGTTGTTTACCTAATATCAATTCAGCTCGTCCATGTAGCCGATCCATTTCTTCTTGCCAGATTGCCATTTTTTCTAGATCGTGATCACTAGGTTTTTCACGTTCTTTGTAATACTCCTCACGATAAACAAATAAAACTACATCGGCATCCTGTTCAATAGATCCTGATTCTCGTAAGTCAGCAAGTTGAGGTCTCTTGTCGTCTCGATTTTCGACCTGTCTCGATAATTGAGAAAGAGCAATCACTGGGATATTTAATTCCTTTGCAATAGCCTTTAAGCCTTGGGTGATTTCAGATATCTCATTTACCCTATTATCTCTGCTCGAGCCGGCGCGAACTAATTGCAAATAATCAATAATCAAAGCATCAAGACCATGTGTCCGTTTTAAGCGTCGAGCTCTGGAGGCAAGTTGGGCAATTGTCAGCGCTGGGGTGTCGTCAATAAATAGTGGTGAACTTTCAATAGACTTAGCGGCTTCAACGAACCTACGAAATTCACTTTCAGTCATATCACCACGTCTTATTTGCTCAGATGGAATTTCAGCTGTTTCTGATAAAATACGGGCGGCTAATTGTTCAGCGCTCATTTCCAATGAATAAAAACCAACTATTCCACCATTAACTGTTTCTGATGTTCCATCAGCGTTATCATTTTTTTTGAAAGACTTAGCTATATTATATGCAATGTTAGTAGCAAGCGAGGTTTTTCCCATCGACGGACGGCCAGCTAAAATTATTAAATCAGAGGAATGAAGACCACCCATTTTTTTATCCAAATCAATGAAACCTGTTGATATTCCAGCTAGATTTCCGTCCCGATGATGTGCAGCATTGGCAACTTGAACCGCTTCTCCTAGAGCTTTAAGAAACGATTTAAAGCCAGTTTCCGACTTTCCACTATCTCCAATTTTATAAAGATTTTGTTCAGCTAAAATAATTTGTTCTTCTGGTTGTTCGTCAACTTTAATGGATTGAGCTCGAGAACTTATCTCCTGACCCAAAATTATTAATTCTCTTCTGATGGCCAGGTCATAAACTAATTTTGAATAATCTTTAATTGCTGAACTTGCTACCGATCCGGCCATGAGCTGAGCTAAATAAGAACTGCCCCCCAGTTCTTTAAGGCCTTCGTCTTCAGTGAGAAAAGTGTTTACGGTTACAGCAGATGCCAGTTTACCATCTTTTATTCTAGTAGAGATAATTTCAAAAATTCGAGAATGAACTGGATCGTAAAAATGTTCAGGGTCTACTTTATCCTCTAGCGAATAATAAAGATCATTATTATTCAATAATCCACCAAGAAGCTGCTGCTCAGCTTCAATGGAATGTGGCATAAGTTCGTCAGTATTATTAGAAGCGCTGATTTCTGCAAACTTGTTCATGTGCACCCTTGAGAATCGACTCTTTCGTCATAACTTCAACTGACACCAGAGGCAAAATGTATATCTATGTGGATAACATGTTAATTACAACATCTAGTTAATAAAATAAATATAACACTATATGTGGTAAAAAGAAAGCCAATATACCTGTAAAATCTTTTAGTTAATTATTGCGACCTTTTTTCCTGCCACTTTCGAGGTTCTTCTAGGAACCGTTTAACCTCAGATAATGTTTGGGCGTCAAAGTCTTCATTTTTTTTAGCTTCTTCAAACACGTCCCACCAAGTGCATAGACTATGTAAAGTAATGTCTTTTTTACTTAAAGTTTCTTCTGTACCGGGAAAAATACCATAATAAAAAATTACTGCCGTATGGGAGCAATTAGCGCCAGTTTCTCGGATTGCCTCAACAAAAGAAAGCTTGGAGCCTCCGTCTGTTGTTAAATCCTCTACTAACAAAACGTTTTGATTCTCGGTGATCACGCCTTCAATTCGAGCATTACGACCATAGCCTTTTGGTTTTTTCCGAATGTAGCTCATCGGTAAACCCATTCTCTCAGCCACTAAAGCTGCAAAAGGTATCCCGGCTGTTTCTCCGCCAGCAATATTATCAAAAGCCTCAAACCCAACATTACGCAGTACTGTCACAGTTAAGAAATCCATAAGTGTTGATCGTACTCTTGGAAAAGAAATTAATTTTCTGCAATCAATATATGTCGGACTAGGTAGACCAGAAGCTAAAACAAATGGGTTTTTTGAATTAAAGTGGACAGCTTTTACCTCAAGCAACATTCTTGCAGTCAATCGTGCGATCTCTGTGTTAGATGGATAATTTGATGAGATCATTTTTAAGTCCTTTACGTCTGCTGAGATTTTTTAATTTATTACTCACTTTTTACTTCCCAGTACGTTTCAAAGTTAGGTTTAAATATAGTCAGCTTACCGCGGGGAGTTGCTAATTTTTTAGGAAATAATGTGGGTGTATCATTTTTAATAAGTTTGATTTTTTCCATGTTGACTTTTTTACCATAAAAATTGGCTCCATTAATCGATATGAATAATTCTAATTTATTCAATGACTTTTGCTCTTCAAAAATATGTGCCAAAATTTCTAATGTATTTGTAGCAGTAAAGCAGCCAGCACATCCACATGCACTTTCTTTGTCATCATCTAAATGGGGTGCGCTATCTGTTCCTAGAAAAAATTTAGGGGATCCTGACGTTGCGGCTTTTACTAAAGCTAGCCTATGAGATTCACGTTTTACGACTGGCAAGCAATAAAAATGAGGTTTTATTCCACCAGCAAGCAAATCATTTCTATTAATGGCAAGATGATGTGTTGTAATTGTTGCCGCTAGGTTTTCGTTTGCTGAAGAAACATATTCAACAGCATCCTCCGTTGTAATGTGCTCCAGAATAACTTTGAGAGTTGGATTTTTAGTTCTAATTTTTTCCAAAATTGTGTCTATAAATACCTTTTCTCGATCAAAAATATCAATGCTGTTGTCAGTTACTTCTCCATGAATACACAGAGGGCAACCTACTTTTGCCATCATTTCGAGATTAGGTTGAATTTTTTCAAAGTTTCGTACGCCAGATCCAGAATTTGTTGTGGCTCCGGCTGGATATAATTTTACAGCCGATATTAAACCTTTTGTAAAACCCTCTTCAATTTCTTTAGGGTTCGTTTCTTCTGTCATGTAAAGTGTCATAAGAGGCTCAAAAGACATATTTGGCTTTAGAGCCTTTATTATGCGTTGTTTGTAATTTTTTACATGGGTTAATTTGGTAACTGGTGGAACTAAATTAGGCATGATTATGGCACGTGCGAAAGATTTAGCTGTTTCATTTACAGTTATTGGTAGTAAATCGCCATCTCTTAAATGCAGGTGCCAATCATCTGGCCGAGATATTACAATTTCTTTTACCATGTCATGGCGTTACACAATATTTTGGGGGCTTTCTAGTTAAAGATTGTATTATCTTTTGGATTTGAGTTGTTTGCGAAATTAATCTAGCTAACTTATTGGTATGAACAAAAATGTAGTCAGTTCATTTGGATCAAGTAGATTATGAACCTAGAATTTGATAACGTGCTCCACTTTGCCGCTGATTGGCATGAAAAAGGTATGGGAGCAGTGGTGGTTACCGTGATTGATACATGGGGATCCGCTCCACGTCGAGTTGGCTCTCAGCTGGTTGTTTCAGGCGCTGGACAAATGGAAGGTTCAGTTTCTGGTGGGTGTGTTGAGGGTGCAGTAGTACTAGAAGCTTTAGACTCTTTAAAAGATGGCCAGACAAAAGTGCTAGAGTATGGTGTCAGTGATGATGATGCTTTTGCCGTTGGCTTGGCTTGTGGTGGAAAAATGCGAGTTCTAGTTGAACCAATTGGAAAGCAGTTTCCAATTGAGCTTCTGAAAGAGCTAGTTGATGCAATCGCCAAAGATCGTTCTGTTATTTATGAAATCAATATCGAAACTTTCCGTCGTAGTTTAGTTTATGAAGGCTACGAAGACAGGATCCGTAGTGATAGATCAGGGTTCAAAGAGGACAAAATAACATTTTTAAATGTGTTTTCGCCCAAGCTGAAAATGGATATAGTGGGGGCGGTTCATATAGCTCAAGCTCTTGTGCCAATGGCAAAAATAGTTGGGTTTTTGCCTAGGATAATTGATCCAAGAGAAAGTTTTGCCAATAGAGAAAGATTTTTCAGTGTTGAAATATCTAATGACTTTCCTGACATAGCTTTGTCTAATTCAGAGCCAAATTCTAGAACTGCTGTTATTCTATTAACACATGATCCTAAACTAGATGATCCCGCATTACACATAGCCTTAAAAAGCCAGGCTTTTTATATAGGAGCGTTGGGTTCTAAGAAAACCCATGAGCAGCGAAAAGTTAGACTCAAAAACGCTGGATTTACTGAAAAAGAAATAAATCGGATTAACGGTCCAATAGGGCTAGATATAGGTGCATCATCCCCAGAAGAAATTGCAATTTCAATTCTTTCAGAGGTTATTGCCAATTTGCGGTTAGTAAAATGATTTTTGGTGACACAGATGTTAAAAATGCATCTGGATGTATGCTTGCCCACGCCATTAATCTAAATGCTCTCAAATTTCCCAAAGGTCACACTCTCAGTGAGGCAGATTGTAAAGAATTGTACAGGAATGGAATTAATGTGGTTAAAGTTGCGCGGTTAGAGGATTTCGACATAAGTGAAAATGACGCAGCTTTGATAATTGCACAGGCAATTTGTTCCCATGAAAAAATTGGTAGAATTTCAATAAAAAGATCCAGAACGGGTAGAGTTAATTTAGTGGCTGAGCAAGCTGGTGTAGTTCGTTTGGAAAAGCAGGCAATTGTTGATGCAAATATGGTGGACCATATGATCACCATAGCGACAGTGCCCGATTTCCAACAAATAAAAAAAGGTGGCTTGATTGCGACTATAAAAATTATTAGCTACGCAGTCGACAAAAATTCTGTTCAAAAATTCTGCCGGCTGATCTCTGGATCTATAAGTTTTTACGGCCCTAAAATTTCAAGTGCGGCGTTGGTGGTGACATACCTTGATGACCAAAAAGAAAAAATTCGTATTGATGCCATAAAAGACAGACTAATAAATCTAAATATTTCACTAGAAAAAGTTATCTTTTCTAAACATTCCCTTGATGCCTTAGCGAAAAGTTTGGCTAATCTCCAATCAGAATTGATTTTGATTTTAACGGCTTCGGCGACATCAGACTATTTTGACATAGCGCCAGAAGCTATTCGCATGTGTGGTGGAACAGTGGGAAGATTTGGTATGCCTGTTGATCCTGGAAATCTTTTATTTTTAGGAGATTTAAAGGGTTCAAGCGTCATTGGGCTTCCCGGCTGTGCTCGCTCACCGGCGATAAATGGAGCAGATTGGGTTTTGTCTCGGATCGCTTGTGGTTTTTTGCCTGATGAAAAAGACTTTGCAGAGATGTCTATCGGTGGATTACTTAAAGAAATGAAGTCCCGCCCATCTCCCAGAAGGAAAGGTGAAAAAAATAAGGCGTAAAAATCGCCTTAAATTCTTTTAAATTAGCAAACTAATTCACTTAGTTGGCAAAGGGCCTATCATCATGGTCATCTGTCGACCTTCTAATTTAGGAATATTTTCAACCTTCCCATAATCTTTCACATCTTCTGCTACTCTTTCAAGTAATTCTCTTCCAAGTTCTTGGTGGGCCATTTCTCGGCCTCTAAACCGCATAGTAATTTTTACCTTGTCCCCATTTCCCAAAAACTTATAGACGCTTCTCATTTTTACATCGTAATCGTGTATATCCGTGCCAGGTCTGAACTTTATTTCCTTAACTTCGATTATTTTTTGCTTTTTACGGGCCTCGGACTCGCGTTTTTGCTGCTCGTATTTATATTTTCCAAAATCCATTATTTTGCAGACAGGAGGATTAGCGTTGGGTGAAATTTCGACTAAATCTAAGCCAACATCTTCTGCCATTGATAGAGCCTTTTCTGGGGAAACTACCCCTTCATTTTCTCCTTCAGCACCTATTAGTCGGACTTCTGGGCTCTGGATGCCATCATTTACTCTGGGTCCAGTTTCGCGCGAGGGGGGCGCGTTGTGCGGTTTACGGGCTATTGCTTTGTTCCTTTATTAGTTTTTCTACATATGAGCGCAAAATAGTCATGCTGATTTGCTCTTTCAAGACACAATTTTTTTTTATTGAATTTATTTTGAAAAATTAGGTTAAACATAAATATTTCTTTTTCTAGCTATCCTACGAATGCTTTCTCTACAACATAATGAGCTGGCTCTGAATTAGCACCTTCTTTAAGCCCAAATCCTTCAAGGATTTTTTTTAAATCAGTGTTCAAACCTAAAGATCCACAGACCATTGCACGATCTGTTTGCTCTGAGATCCCTTCAATTCCTAAGTCTTTAAGCAGTTTTCCACTTTTTAGCAAATCTGTAATCCGGCCCATTTGATTGCTCGGATCTCTAGTGGTGGTAGGATAATATATCAGTTTTTTAAGAGAATCCTCACCAACTAACTCCGACATTAGTCCGCCGTTTTGTATTTCCTGAATTAAATTTTCCCCATAAGCTAACTCATTTTTTTCACGGCAGGTGTGGGTTAAAATGATTTGTTCATAGTCTTCATAGGTTTGTGGTTCTCTTAAAATAGATGCAAAAGGCGCAATTCCTGTTCCAGTCGCAAACAACCAAATTCTTTTACCCGGTAGCAGGGCGTCATGCACCAATGTACCTACAGGCTTAGGTCTTAAAATAATTTGATCACCCTTTTTAATATGCTGCAGCTTAGAGGTCAGGGGGCCGTCTTGAACCTTTATAGAGTAGAACTCTAGTTCATCATCCCATGCCGGAGACGCAATAGAATATGCGCGCAGTAGCGGTTTTCCGTCTTCCTTTAGCAAGCCAATCATAACAAACTCACCAGACCTAAAACGCAGTGTTCTTGGACGTGTTACTTTGAAAGAGAACAACCGATCAGTATAATGTTGGACCTCAATTACAGTTTGTGCATCTGGAAGTGTTGGCGTTGCCTGCGGAGCGTTCAATTTATAAGCCCATTAATTTTATTCTGTTTTGATTGTTCTGCTAAATAATAACAGAACTTTCTAATTTAATGTATCTAAAATTTATTTTGTTTTACATCAATCTATTATCACGAGATGGCTTTACAGTTTTAGAACAAATTTCTATAAAACCGCCATATTTTGCTTAAAAATGGATTAAAGTTCTAAGTTAATTATGAAAATAGAAAGAAAAATGAAAGTTGATGCTACCGATCAAAAGATTTTGATTGAACTCCAATCTGACTCTAGTCAGTCACTAGATGAGATTGCTCGAAAAGTTAATTCTTCAAAAACCCCTGTTTGGAATAGAATTCGAAAAATGAAGGAAATGGGTATCGTAGGCCCTCAAGTTACTTTGCTGGATGCAGAAAAACTGGGTTTTGAGGCTTGTTTTTTTGTTCTCATCCGAACAAGTGAACATGACGCAAAATGGCAAGTAAAATTTTTGGATGCCCTTAATGAGAGTCCTGAGGTTCAAGAAGCCCATAGGTTGGCGGGAGACGTTGATTACATTCTTAAAGTTCGGGTCAAAAATGCCAGAGCATACGATGATTTTTATCAGTCTTTAATCCGGCAAGTAAAGGTTCACAATGTTACAGCACTTCTTTCTATGGAACAAATCAAAGAAACTCCAAAGCTACCCTTGTAAGTTTATTGATAATTTTTCTAACCCATGAAAATGGTAAACATTTGCATAGCGAGGGGGTTCTGCGAACTCCATGTAAGGGTATTCTTTGAATAACATTGGCAAAGCTATCTGCATTTCTAGTCGAGCAAGAGCGGCTCCAACACAAAAATGAATGCCACCGCCAAATGCTGTATTTTTTTTGATAGTTCTATCAGGATCAAACGAACAAGGATCTTCCCAAATTGTTTTATCTCTTCCTGTTGCTCCCAAAACTAATGCAACTTCTTCACCTTTTTTTATGGTATAGTCGCCAAGATCAATTTGTTCATATGCATAGCGAGTAAAGATATGAAGTGGGGGATCAAACCTTAAAATTTCTTCAATAAGTCGATTAATTTTATCCTCACTTTTCCAGTCTATCTTAAGATCTTTATTTTCTATTAATGCTTTAATACCATTTCCCAAGGAATGTACTGTTGCTTCGTGGCCAGCATTTAGTAAAAGAATGCAGGTGGTAATTAGCTCTTCTGTGGTTAACTTTTCTCCATCTTCCTCGGCTGATATCAAATGAGTAATCAAGTCATCTTCAGGTTTATTTCGACGTTCATTAACATATTCCCTCATAAACATTGAAAATTCTTGGGAAGCTTTAACGGCACGCGCTTCATGTTCTTCTGTTCGCCGTGCTTGATACATCATGACCATATCATTAGACCATCTAAGCAACTGGTCGCTCATTTGTTCTGGGACGCCCAAAAGTCTCGCAATGATGATGACGGGTATTTTATTAGCATATTCGTTTAATATGTTTACTCTATTACCAGAAAAACGCTGTGTAAGCTGATCACACAGAGTTCGTATTTCTTCAGTCATCGAGTTAATCTTTCGGCTTGTAAAAGCTCTTAAAACTAGGCCACGAAGCCGAGTATGTTTTGGTGGCTCTAGTTGCAGCATGGAATGATCTTCCAACTCATAAAAAGGTGCCAATTCTTTGCGGTACCCTTGTTTTTTTTCTTCTGGGCATTCGCGACCAAATCTTCTATCTTTAAGAATTTTTGAAACATCTTCATGTTTAAAAAGGGAGATCATATTATAATCTGACCAAAAAACTTTACCGCCTCTAGCTAAACACATTTCATAAAAAGGGTAGGGATTTTGTACAAAGTCATCATCGACGGGAGATTGTGAAACTTTTTGTATCATTTTTCCTCTACGATGCGGCTTTAATTATCTCTATAAAGTCACTGCTTTTAAGGCTGGCTCCACCAACTAAAGCTCCATTTACATTAGATATAGAAAATATTTCCCTTGCATTCGATCCTTTTACGGATCCACCATATAAAATTTTGACATTATGAGCTTCGGCCCCAAAAGTACTTGCTAGAAAACCTCTTATAAAAGAGTGTGCGGACCGAATTTGATCTATCTCTGGTACAAGACCTGTTCCAATTGCCCACACAGGTTCATAGGCAACGACCGTATTTTTTGGGTTAACGTTTTTAGGAAGACAGTTAAGCATTTGTTCTTGCAATACCTGCAAAGTCCTATCCGCTTTTCTTTCTTCTAATGTTTCGCCTATACAAACGACTGCAGTTGCTCCGGCTCTCTGAACAGCTTCTGCTTTTTGTTTAATTATTTTATTTGTTTCATTGTTGTCTTGGCGCCTCTCCGAATGCCCCACTAATATCAATTCAGCGCCCACATCGATAAGCATTTCTGCGGACACCTCACCAGTATGTGGCCCATTGGCATTAATATGACAGTTTTGCGCTCCAATTTTTATATTTTTCGTCTGTTGATGTGCGGATAAAATCAATTGAAAAGGAGGGCATATTGCGACCTCACAGTCGATTTTATGGCAATACTGGTCAATTACCTTTATCTCAGAAAGCATATTTTGGTCGCCAAACATTTTCCAATTACCAGCAACTAATTTAGACATCAAAGCCTCTCTCAATATATTAGGAACAAATTGTTATATTTTTTCAAATTCATATTACTTATTATATTTCAAGCCATAAGACTTAAAAATTAATTTACATATTTTCGAATTTGATTGACTCTCCGCAGCCGCATGCCTCGGTGACATTTGGATTATTAAATTTAAAACCTGATTCAAGTAGTGAGGATTCATAGTCAATTTCTGTACCAAAAAGAAACATTTGAGCCATTGGAGCTATAAGCACCCTTGCTCCGTCTTGCTCAACTATCTCATCATTTTTGTCCGGTTCGGTAACATATTCCATTGTATATTCCATGCCCGCACAACCGCCTTTTTTAACCCCAACTCTCAGACCAAAATATTTGCTAGTCTCCATAAGCTTATTAATTTGCAAAACTGCACTTTGGGTTAGTTTAATTGCATTTTGTCCTGGAATGGCAAACATTCTACTTATCCATCTCTACATAAAGCCTAATTCGAGACGCGCTTCGTCGCTCATCATATCCATTCCCCAAGGTGGTTCCCAAGTTAAATCTACCGAAACTTGTCTAACTCCGCCTGTTCCATTTATAGCGTCTTCTACCCAACCAGGCATTTCGCCAGCAACAGGACAGCCTGGAGCAGTCAGAGACATGATTATGTTAACATCGTTATCTTCGGTGATTTCAATTGTATAAATAAGCCCCAAATCATAAATGTTAACTGGAATTTCGGGGTCAAATACTGTTCTGCACGCATCAACGATAGAATTATAGAGTGGGTGCTCCGTTGAGGAGGGAGAAATCAACGGTGTACCTTCCATTGGTGGACTTACTTCATTCATTGCCGAACTCTTTATTATCTTGACAATTTATATAAGGTATACGAGGCCGTTCGTCTAGAGGAACGATTAAGTTGTCGTACTATCAGGTAAAGATAGTGATGAGACTTGTTCTGAAACTGGTGCAGTGTTTAGTGGGTGCAAATCTAATTTATATTCTTCGTTTTCAGATAGTACTCGCCACTTGTTATTTTGAAAAATTTCAACACCCTTAAAATTTACTTTATAGTCCATTTTCTGACTTCCTGGGACCCAATAGCCTAAATATAGATACGGAAGACCTAAGTCTAATGCGACTGAAATATGATCTAAAATCATAAATGTGCCCAATGATTTTTTTGATTTATCTGGATCAAAAAAAGAATAAACCATACTAAGGCCGTCACTAAGAACATCCGTTAAGCATACAGCTTCCAAGATATTTTTGTCGTAATACTCCATTACTTTTGTCTCTATGGAAGACTCTTCAATCATTGCTGCAAATTCAAAGACATCCATGTCAGCCATTCCGCCATTTGCATGCCGTTCACGCAAATACTTTTGAAACAAGTCGTATTGTTCTTCTGTGGCCCAAGGACTATTTGATCGTCGGCTAAGAAATTGATTGCGTCGGAGTATTTTCTTTTGGCTTTTGGATGGAGAGAATTTTTTAACATCAATGCGGGCAGACAAACAAGCAGAACACTCATTGCAAGAAGGCCTATATAAAATATTTTGAGAACGACGAAAGCCTTGCTGCGATAGTGCGTCATTGAGTATCTGTGCGTCATCACCTTGAATTGAAGTGAATAGTTTCCGCTCAATTCTATCCGGTAGATAGGGGCAGACTTGTGGTGCCGTCACATAGAATTGGGGTGCAATGGGTAAAGTATGGCGCATGCTGTTACTTTAGCAATTTTTTTATACTGGGCAATGAAGTTTGTGAATGAGTATATAAAGCATTGTTATTTAGAAGAAAAATTTCCTTTTCTTATTTTGATTTGGAGTAAGTTTAGTTTTTTATTTAAATACATGGTCTTTGACGAACTGATTTAATTTCTACATAATGAAGTTAAATTGGGGTAAAAGATCAAGTTCATGACATTTGAATTTAAGCCTGAGCGAATTCCAAAAATTTTTGATCAACGAATAGCTAATGAGGTTTATGATCTATTTCCCGAGTTTCCAGAGAATTTAAGAAATTTTTTTGCTGCAACTGCTTCCTGCAGCCCATTTTTATTTTCACAAATACAAAATGAGCGGGATTGGTTAGTAGATGTCATTAAAGAAAAAGAATTTGATCTTTTGTCGCTTTTGCACCCGCTAAAATCAGAAGCTTATGATGCCCTATATTTTAAATTGAGGTTGGCAAAAAGAAGGGCAGCACTTTGGATTGCTATATGTGATTTGGCCGATATTTGGTCGCTCGAAACAGTTACACAAAAACTATCTGAATTCGCAGACAAAGCCGTAAATTTAGCATGGTGCGCAGCGTTTAATATAGAATTAAGAAAGGGTAAATTTCCAAAGAAATATGATGCAAATCCAGATAACGTAGGATTTTTTATACTGGCTATGGGCAAATTAGGTGCCTATGAACTCAATTATTCTTCAGATATTGATTTGATTTGCTTTTTTGATGAGGAAATTTTTAATCCTGAAGAATTTCAAGCTATGCGTCGAACCTTTATAAATGCAACAAAAAATATGTATCGTCTTTTAAATGAAAATGGAAAAGACGGTTATGTCTTTAGGACAGATCTTCGTTTGAGACCTGATCCATCTGTTACGCCAGTTTGTATGGGAGTTGATGCGGCAGAAAGGTATTATGCCAGCCTAGGTAGATCATGGGAACGGGCGGCTTTTATAAAAGCCAGAGTTTGTGCAGGTGATTTTTTGGCAGGAAGTAAATTTTTGAAAAATTTAGAGCCATTCATTTGGCGTAAATATCTTGATTACGCTGCAATTGCCGATGCCCATGACATAAGACTGCGAATAAGGGATCATTACCAAACAAAAAGCGGAAATATTACTTTGCCCAAACATAATATGAAGCTGGGGCGAGGTGGTATTAGGGACATCGAATTTTTCACTCAAACTCACCAAATTATTTTTGGTGGAAGAGACAAAAGTATTAGATCAAAGGCAACTATTAAGTCATTGAAATTAATATCGGAAAAAAAATGGTTACCAGTTAATTTAGTAAAAAATTTAACAGATCATTATTGTTTTCATCGAACAATTGAACACCGGTTGCAGATGATAAATGATGCTCAAACACACGAACTTCCATCTTCTGATCAAGGTTTTGCTCGCCTCGCCAGCCTAATGAGCAAAGATAAAGATGAATTGAAACAAGAGCTGTTTTTTAGGTTAAGTGAAACCAATGCTGCAATAGAAGGCTTTTTTGAGCCACAAAAATTTAAGCAAAATATAGAAACACAATCAATTCCCAAAGAATTTGAAGAGCGAATAAAAAATTGGACCAGTTTCCCAGCTTTACGAGCTGACAGAGCGATTTCTATATTTGAGCGTCTTAAACCCTCCATCTTCAAGAAAATAAATTCAACCTCTAGACCAAATGAAACTTTAAAAGCATTTGATAACTTTCTTTCTAAATTACCTGCAGGGGTTCAACTATTTTCTTTATTTGAAAATAATATTCAGATTTTAGATTTATTAATAGATATTTTGGGGACTTCCGAGGCTCTCTCGGAATACTTAGTCAAAAATACTGCTGTGCTAGAGTCTGTTATCGCACCTGAATTTTGGAAAAGTTGGCCAAATAAAAAATATCTCGCTGATGAATTAGTGGCAAAGCTATTCGCTGAAACCGATTATGAAGCTAAGTTAGATTTGGCGCGGCATTGGTGCAAAGAGTGGCAATTTAGAATTGGAGTTCATTTTTTAAGATCCAAGGAAGATGCTATAAGTGCAGGTGCTCAATACGCGGAATTGGCCGAAGTCACCCTAAGTGTTCTGTGGAAAGAAGTTTTGGTTGAATTTGCAAAAAAATATGGTTCCGAACCTGGCAAAGGAGCTGCTGTGATTGCTATGGGT
>JAAXIY010000043.1:38663-135509 GCA_012270125.1 Paracoccaceae bacterium | reverse complement strand
TCCTCAGCTTCCCAGAATTCCTCGGCTGGGCTCACTTTTGTTACAATTTTGCCAGGCCATTTTTTTGATGCTTCAATATTAGAAATAGTTATTAGAGCTTCTTCCCGTTGTTTTTTCGAGGTCGTAAAAATATGAGATCGATAACTATCTCCAATATCATTTCCCTGCCTATCAATTGTTGTGGGATCGTGAATTTGGAAAAAGTATTGGAGCAAACGAGAATATGGTAGTATCGACGGATCAAAAACTATTTCAAGTGCCTCCGCATGACCAGTAGTCTCGGTGCATACATCTTTATAGGTTGGGTTTTTAAAATGGCCGCCCGTATATCCGACACGAGTTTTTTGAACGCCAGGTATTTTTCTTATCAAATCTTCCATTCCCCAAAAACAACCACCTGCCAAAATTGCTGTTTCCATTTTACTCTCCTATTAAATTCACATATTTACCATAGCCCTCTGCCTCCATATCATCCATATGTACAAAGCGAAGGCTTGCTGAATTAATACAGTATCTAAGTCCTCCACGGTCCTTTGGGCCATCTGGAAAAACATGCCCTAAATGACTGTCTCCATTAACTGATCGTACTTCTGTTCTGACCATACCATGGGATGTATCAGAAATTTCTGTGATAAAAGATTCTTCAACAGGTTTGGTAAAACTAGGCCATCCACACCCACTCTCATACTTATCATCAGAAAGGAAAAGTGGTTCACCAGAAACGATATCAACATAAATACCCGGTTCTTTATTATAAAGAAGTTTGCCAGTGCCTGGTCTTTCCGTACCATTTTCCTGAGTAACCCAATATTCTTCTGGGCTTAAAAGTGCTATTGCCTCATGGCTCTTTTTATAACTCATTCTGAAACTTTTATTACCGACACAACTGAAATGTGGTGTAAATTTTGTAAAATTCAATCAATATTTTGCTGGGTTTTTGAATTTCTTATAAATTGTAATTAACTCTCTTCACGACTATACCATCCAGATAAAAGTTATTTCTTTAAAAGGAAGAGCCATGAAAACAGCAAAAGATTATTTAACGGAAGCAAATTCTGTCGTTGAAAGAATTTCACCGAATGAAGGAATTGAGAGATACAATAAAGGCAATTTAGTAGTTGTAGATGTAAGAGATTCCTCGGCATTCCCAGAAACAGGTACTGTGCAGGGCGCTTTACGAATTCCTCGAGGGCTAATAGAGTTCGTCGCAGACGACACTCATCCAATGCATAACGGTGCGTTAAAAAAAGACGCTCAGATTGGAATAATTTGTGCCGTGGGAGGTCAAGCCGCTCTAACAGCAAAAACAATGAAAGACATGGGTTTTGAAGATGTCGTTAATCTTGGTGGAGTTAGTGACTGGGCTGAGGCTGGTGGTCCGATGGAGGATTAAATACAAAATCCTCTTTAGTATATCCTTGAATAAATAGTAGTGATGTTAAATCACCAAAGTTAATACGAATATCACATTGCTCTGCAACAGAGCGTTTAGCATGAAGGGCTACGCCTGTACCTGCTCTATGCAGCATACCTAAATCGTTAGCACCATCGCCAACAGCTAGCACCTGCTTTTCATTTAGGTTTAATTTTCTTGCAATACTTTCTAATTGTTTAACTTTGGCCAATTTCCCTAATATTGGCTTTTGCACCTTGCCTGTTAGCTTACCTTTGTTTTTTATCAATACATTTGCATGATTTTCATCAAAACCTAAACTAGCTGCAATTTTCTCTGTAAACATGGTAAACCCACCAGAAACAAGAGCAGTGTAACAACCATGAGCCTTCATCGTCGCTAAAAGAACAGATGCTCCAGGCATCAAAGTTATTCTTTCCTTCAACACTTTATCAATGATTTTCATCGGCAATCCATGCAACAATGAGACTCTTTCAATTAAAGCTTCTTCAAAGTCCAATTTACCATTCATCGCTTCCGCAGTAATTAGCTTGACCCGTTCTCCAATTCCAATTTCACTGGCGAGCTCATCTATGCATTCCTGTTCAATTATGGTGCTATCCATATCTGCCAGCAAAATAGATTTTTTACGCATTTTATTTTCCTGGATCACCAAATCAATTTTTAGTTGTTGAAATTTTGACCACATAGCCCAACGATCCCCAGGTATCTTAGGAACAAAAAATTCAGCAGCTTCATCACTAGCCAGATAAACATAGTCTTTACCTTTCCAGGCCTTACAAAGACTTTTAACTAGTTTTGATTCCAATAGACCAGAATTTGGGGGTGCAATTAGTGTAACTGCATACATTATTAAACTTTCATAAAACAAAAGAGCAAAGCTTTTTTATATCACCGCCTATAACTGGCTTTTTACTGTTGTTAAAGGCTGGATTATCAATTAGTGCGGTACGTGGGACACCTCTCCCCAACGAGAGGCGAATATCTGGAAGGGTAACAGAGATGGATATTAAAAAACCGGTTACGCGGCCGGAGAACGCGTGTTTTTCTTCAGGCCCATGTGCCAAAAACCCCACTTTTGAATTAAACAAACTTGCAGGCGCACCACTTGGAAGATCACACCGTGCTGCTGTTGGCAAAACCAAGTTGAAATTGGCAATCGAAGAAACAAGAGAAATTCTAGAAATTCCAAGTGATTATAGAATTGCCATAGTGCCAGCTTCAGACACAGGTGCTGTCGAGATGGCGATGTGGTCTATGCTAGGGGCCAGAGCTGTAACAATGGTAGCATGGGAGAGTTTTGGGGCAGGATGGGTCACCGATGTCATTAAACAGCTCAGGTTAAATGCAAGGGTCTTTAGTGCTGACTATGGTGACGTCGTCAATATGAAAAATCTAGATTATAACACTGATATTGTATTTACCTGGAATGGTACTACTTCAGGCGTTTGCCTCAAAGATGGGAATGCAATACCCAGCGATCGGTTGGGTCTCACCATTTGCGATGCAACCTCAGCTGCTTTTGCTATGGATTTACCATGGGAAAAATTGGATGTAACAACTTTTAGCTGGCAGAAAGTCCTAGGTGGAGAAGCTGCACATGGCATGCTAATCCTTTCTCCCAGAGCGGCAGATAGATTGGAGAATTATACCCCCGCTTGGCCAATTCCAAAAATTTTTCGACTTACAAAAAATGGAAAACTTATCGAAGGTATTTTTGAAGGTGCAACGATTAATACACCATCCATGCTTGCCGTAGAGGATTATCTTCTTTCACTCAATTGGGCAAAAACCATTGGTGGAAAAAATGAACTTATAAATAGGGCAAAAAGAAATGCCAAAGCCATTTGGGATTTTTGTGATAGCCGGGAATGGATAGAAAATCTAGCTGTAGATCCTAATACGAGATCTACCACTTCTGTCTGTCTGAAATTCAAAGATAAAAGAATTGATGATGGTCACACATTTGCAAAGAAAGTCGCTCAGCGTCTTGAAAATGAAAATGTGGCTTTTGACATTGGAGCCTATAGAGATGCTCCACCAGGTCTCAGAATTTGGTGCGGAAGCACGGTAGAAACTTCAGATATAGAAAAAATGCTACCGTGGTTAGATTGGGCTTTTCACGAAGAAATTCAGACCAGCTTTTAAATTCTATATTGCAACTATTCAGAAAATTTAAATTTTAATTTAGTAAGAGAGGCCCATTCAATGGCACCTAAAGTATTAGTATCAGACAAGTTAAGCGAGACGGCAGTGCAAATATTTATCGATCGCGGAATCGAAGTAGATTTTATGCCGGACTTAGGAAAAGACAAAGAAGCCTTGGCTAACGCAATTGGAAATTATGACGGCCTGGCAATCCGATCTGCAACAAAGGTAACGCCCAATATTTTGAAGAATGCCCATAAACTGAAAGTAATAGGTCGGGCTGGAATAGGAACAGATAACATTGATAAAGAAGCGGCATCAAAAAAGGGTATTGTCGTTATGAATACTCCTTTTGGAAATATGATAACTACTGCCGAACATGCGATTGCCATGATGTTTGCAGTTGCTAGACAAATTCCCCAAGCAAGCGCATCAACTCATGCCGGAAAATGGGAAAAGTCAAAATTTATGGGCGTCGAACTGACGGGCAAAACATTAGGTGTGATCGGAGCAGGAAACATAGGAGGAATTGTTTGCGAACGCGCACGCAGTTTAAAAATGAAAGTATTGGCATATGACCCTTTTTTGTCCAAAGAAAAAGCCCTCGAAATGGGTGTTGAAAAAACAGAAGAGCTTGAAGATTTACTTCCAAAAGCTGACTTCATAACATTACATGTTCCGCTTACAGATGTGACCAAAAATATTTTGAACCGCGAGAATTTGAAAAAAACAAAAAAAGGTGTTCGAATTATTAATTGTGCTAGGGGGGGACTAGTGGACGAAATTGCTTTAGCTGACTTTCTAAAAAGTGGTCACGTTGCTGGGGCCGCTTTTGACGTTTTTAGGGAAGAGCCAGCAAATAGTAATCCTCTATTTAATTTACCAAATGTCGTCTGTACTCCCCACTTAGGCGCAGCCACCATAGAGGCGCAGGAGAACGTGGCACTTCAAATAGCCGAGCAAATGTCCAATTATCTTCTTGAAGGTGCTGTCGAAAATGCTCTCAATATGCCCTCTATGAGTGCTGAAGAAGCGAAAGTTATGGGGCCTTGGGTTAAATTATCACAATACTTGGGAAGTTTTGCTGGCCAGATGACTGATGAGCCTATCAAAGCTATCAACATTTTATATGACGGCATTGTTTCTAAAATGAATTTACCAGCACTTAATAGTAGTGTGATTTCTGGGATTATGGCGAAAGCCAACCCAGACGTGAATATGGTCTCCGCACCAATAATCGCAAAAGAGCGTGGGATTAAACTAAGTACCACAAACCAAGATAAAGCTGGAGCCTTCGAAGGCTATATTAAAGTAACAGTCGTTACAGAGAAAAGGGAACGATCAGTTGCTGGTACCGTCTTCAGCGATGGAAAACCTCGATTTATTCAAATTAAAGGTATCAACATCGATTCTGAAGTTGGACCACACATGCTTTACACAACAAATGAGGATGTTCCCGGTATAATTGGGGTTCTAGGAAAAACACTTGGTGATAACGATGTTAATATTGCAAACTTCACTCTTGGTAGATCTCAAGCAGGTGGTCAGGCAATTGCTCTATTGTATGTAGATAACCCTATTTCTGATAAAGTTATTGGTGCTTTAAAAGCTACTGGTGTTTTTGGACAAGCAAAAGCATTAAATTTTGCAGTTAACAGTCCAAACAGCTAGTAGCCTTTCAGCCAATTGGAGTCTGTAATTTAAGCCATAAAGCCTATCTAGATTAAGCGTTCTACCCAATCTAACTGGCTTAAAGGTTTAAAAATTTGCATTGTTAATCTTGCATTTTTTACTGAATTTGTCCTAAAATCCAGTGATGTTTACCATTGCTGCCCTCTACCATTTTACACGATTTGAAAACCATTTAGAATTGCAGAAACCTCTGCAAAAACAGTGTGAGTACCTAGGGATAAGCGGGTCTCTTTTACTTGCAGCAGAGGGCATAAACGGTACGATTGCTGGAACGAAAGAAGGCATAAAAGAAATACTTGTCTATATAAAAAAAATGCCAGGCTGTGCAGATTTAGAATACAAGACTAGTTTCTCTAAATTACCACCGTTTCCCAGAATGAAGGTAAAATTAAAAAAAGAAATAGTTACGATGGGCCAACCAGATGTTGATCCAAAAGCTAGAACCGGACATTACGTTTGTCCGTCTGACTGGAATAAGATGCTTCAAGATCCAGACGTAGTGGTTATAGATACTCGTAATAATTACGAGGTTGATATAGGAACATTCAAAGGTGCCATAAACCCTAACACAGAGGCATTTAGAGAGTTTCCTACTTGGTGGGAAAAAAACAAAGATCAGTTCCAAAATAAAAGTGTCGCAATGTTTTGTACTGGAGGAATTCGGTGCGAAAAATCAACAAACTACCTAATCGGTCAAGGGGTTGAAAATGTTTTTCACTTAAAGGGTGGAATTCTAAAGTATTTAGAAGAGATCCCTGAAGAACAAAGCGAATGGGTGGGTGATTGCTTTGTATTTGATGCGCGTGTCTCTGTCGGACACCAGTTAAAAGAAGGACCCCACGAACTATGTTACGCATGCAGGCAACCTTTACTTCCTAAGGAAAAAGAGCGCTCTGAATATGAGCATGGAGTATCCTGTCACAAGTGCAAAGACAAAACTACTGAAAGCGACAAAGGTCGCTTTCGGGAAAGACAAAAGCAAATTCAACTGTCGAGAAAACGTGGGCAAAAGCATATGGCTGGTTTTGACGGCAGTTAACTTTTTGAAATTCTTGGGCGCCCAGATGCTTCTACTAAAATACGCGCCTCTACAAAAACAGAACGATTTTCTATCTTAGCCGTTTTTACCTCTCTATCAATATTGACGCTGACATTTTCTGCTCCAGCTTCTTTAGCCTTAGCAATACTTTTTTGGGTTAATTTTTTTTCTAAAGTCTTTAAAGCGTCTTTTTCATTATTAAAATTGACAGGTTTTCCATCAAAATGAACAAGGTATTTACCTTCCGAAGGTGAAGAAACCACTCCCATCTCTCTCATAGTAATTTTGCCAACAACTGCCCCAATAGCGTTAGCCACACCAGCATATTCTGGTAAAATCACATCGCAATTTAATTTTTTACCTACGGCAGGATAATACGTTGCAGCTGAAGCGCCTAAACCTATTATTTTTTTATTAATTCCAACATCAATTTTAAGTAAATTTCTGTAACCGTTTAAACCAAGTTGAGTTATAGGGTGTTGTGCTAAAATACCTGGCGTATTAGCAATACCAACCTCTTCCTCTGAAAAGGCCATTTCCAAAATAGAATTACTTGTTTGCTTGGTAAGCTGTGAAATAATTATTTCCGCCATTTCGGATGTTGACCCAGCCAAGAGCTCTCCTGAACCACTACGACGTCGCGCAAAAAGATCAATTGCCTTAGATGCCGCCTCTTTATCCCAAAAACTTGAGTTACCAAGTGCATGGCTGGCATCGGTCGGTGTGAGAGCAGACATTTGAACAAATCCTAAAGAAATTAATTTTTTTATAGATTGAAAATCAAGGCGAGATTTAATCACCTCACTTATGGGAGAGAATTGTTTGCCAATTCTTGAAAAAACTTTATCATCACGGTCCGACAGTACTGGCTCTTTAGACGCCTTCACTAGGCGTATAAATCGCGCATCAAACTCATTGGGAGTTTCACTTTTAAGTTGGGCATCTAATACGTTATGAATTAAACTTCGATCAATTGATGCAGCTAAACAAATTGGAATGACACGCTTGGGGCCCAATAAGATATCTCCATCTAAGCCACCCTGTTTCAAGTTTACCTCGCTATCGCCACCCAACCCAAAGGTATACATAGCGACTGCTTCCACCATGGTTCTGTAAGGGCCTACACTTGCCCCTTTTGGATCAATGGCAGGCTTTCCTCCTCTCAAAACAGCTATATCGGTCGTTGTCCCACCAATATCTGAGACGATTGCGTCACTTTCATCTGTTAACCACCTTGCACCTACAAGTGACGCTGCAGGCCCACTCAAAATAGTTTCAATTGGTTTTTCGCGTGCTTGCTCTGCGCTAATTAGAGCACCATCTCCTCTTACAACCATCATCGGCGCCATGATCCCAAGGTTTTTTATGACATCCTCAGCCTTTATAATTAACAAATCGATTAAACCGATTAATCGCGCATTCAAAATTGCTGTCAAAGCTCTCTTTGGACCATTAAGCTTAGCAGAAAGCTGATAAGATAAGCTCACAGGCCTACCTGTCAGTTCACGGATAATTTCAGCAGCTTGCAATTCATGCTCTGGGTTCCTAACTGCAAATTGTGAACAAACTGCATAAGCAGAAACGCCTTCAACTTTTGACACCCACTTTGCCAGTTTATCTTTATCAAGTGGACTATTTTGATAGCCAGCATAATTATGACCCCCTTTAGTAACCAAAAACGGATCGCCTTTAAGCGCATCAATAATTGCATGTTTCTCTAGATCACTCTCTTTGAAACCACTCATGACCAGTGCAACTCGATCTCCCTGTCCTTCAACTAATGCATTAGTTGCAAGTGTCGTCGACAGCGAAACTAAGGATATTTTTTCTGGGTCTATATTTTTCTGTATCACCGCTTTTTGAATTGCCGATCCGATGCCAATCGATAAATCGCTATGGGTTGTTAAAGCTTTAGAAAATGCAATAATACGTTCTTCATTTTCTAGAATAACCGCATCCGTATAGGTACCACCTGTATCAACACCTAAAATAAATGACATTTTTATTCCTTAAGTCGACTATGCAATAGCAATTAATTTTTAATTCTGGCGAGACCCGTCCATTTGCGTCAAATTTTATCCGTTTAGCTCTCTTTTCGCCCATCGCGCTGCATCTGCAACTACAGGGTTGGGATCTTTCAAAAGAAACTCAATGGTATCCACATATTTTTTTTCATGAGAATTACCAATCGCATAAAGTACATTTCTGATAAATCTATCACGCCCTATCCTTTTAATAGGGCTTCCTGAAAATTTTTTCCTAAATGAAGTGTCGTCTAAAATTACTAATTCACCCAAATCAGGTTCCAAAAGATCTGTGCGCGCATGGTATTTGTTATCTGCCGCCTCTTTTGCAAATTTGTTCCAAGGACACACAGCCAGACAATCATCACAACCATATATACGATTTCCAATTTTCGATCTTAGGTTTTCAGGAACGGCACTCTTACTTTCTATTGTGAGATATGAAATACAAAGACGCGCATCCAACTTGTAGGGTTCTGGAAAAGCCTTTGTTGGACAGATATCTAGGCAAGATCTGCATGTCCCACAATTATTAATTTCCTTGCTATCTTCTTCAATATCAACCGTTGTGAATATAGAGCCTATAAAAAACCAGCTTCCCAAATCTTTGCTCACGAGATTTGTATGCTTTCCCTGCCAACCTAACCCTGCCGCCTGACCCAGCGCCTTTTCAGGTACAGGTGCTGTATCAACAAAAACTTTAACCTCACATTCACATTCTTTAATGAGCCAGCTAGCTAAGCGCTTCAGTCGCTTTTTTAATACATCATGATAATCTCTATTTTGCGCATACACAGAGATTGCGCCTTTCGTTTTTTTCTCTAAGATTTCTAAAGGGTCATGATTGGGAGAATAGCTCTCTCCCAACATGATACATGACTTTGCTTTTGGCCATAGACTACTTGGATCAGATCGCCACTCTACCTTTTCTTTCATCCATGCCATTTCGCCATGCCAATTTTGCCTCAAAAATTCCTGAAGCCGCTCAGAATGACTTTCTAGACTCCAAGGACGACATACTCGCATTAGGCTAAAACCTTCCAAACTGGCCTGCTCTTTTAATTTATATTTCAAGTCATTTTGTATCATTCACATGCTTCAAATTCATTTAAATTTTATGATAGCAGATATATTTTTTTAAAATTGAAAATAAATCTTATTCAATTTTTAAAAATCCAAATCATTATAATGATCTGAAGGTGGAAACCCTGAAATTTGATCTGCTAAAATACCACGAAAAGCTGGTCGTGATTTTATTTTTGCATACCAATCTTTGACGGTACTAGACTCTACCCAATCAACATCTTTGGTATAATCCAAAGTCGAAAAATGTGCTGCTGCAGTAAAATCAGCCAGTGTCATCGTGTTGCCCGCCAACCACCTGCGGCGCTCAAGTAAGTAGGTCATGTAATCAAAGTGATATTTAATTTTGCGCTTTCCATTCATGACATTTTTACTATCAGGAGCGCCCTGTTTCATTATCTTTTTATTTATTCTTTCATGTAAAAGCTTGGAAGTAACTTCATTATGGAATTTATCATCAAACCAATTTATCAATCTTCTTACCTCATAGCGATCTTCAGCACTATCAGGCATTAACTTTGGCTCTGGATACAACTCTTCCAAGAACTCACATATAGGTGTGCTCTCAGTAAGGAGCTTCCCATTTAACTGCAATATAGGTATTTTCCCGCTAGGGCTTTTCTTTAAGAATTCGGGTGATTGCTCCCAGTATCTTTCCTCAATAAGTTCCACTTCAACTTTTTTCTCAGCCAGTACAAGCCTTACTTTTCGACAAAATGGTGAAAGAGGTAAATGGTATAGTCTAAGCATTTTACAATTTAAATTTCATACAAAAAATTCATGCACCTATTTAAAACGTTTTTCAATCTGTAAAACATTGTGAGCGCTCATCTTTTAAAATTGTGGAAGCCCCATCAGAAATTGCCAACGCACGTCTTTGAACAAAAAGGCTAGGGTTTTTTACAGAACGTTGTTTAGGGTTGGGTAAAACAGCAGCCAATAGGGATGCTTCAGATAAACTTAATTGGCTTGCTGGTAATCCAAACAGCTGCTGGCTCGCTTCCTCAATTCCAAAAATTCCTTGATCAAATTCAGCAATATTGATGTAAACTTCCAAAATTCTCCTTTTAGACCATGCTATCTCTACAGCTGGCGTCAAAATAGCTTCAAAAAATTTCCTAATCCAACTTCTTTCATGCCAAAGGAACAAATTTTTTACTACTTGCTGACTAATTGTTGAAGCACCTCTATTACCCCCTTGCTCGATAGCTAATCTGATAGCTTTCATATCAAAACCCCAGTGATTGCAAAAGTTTGCATCCTCTGCAGCTACTATAGCCAAAGGCACATTGGCGGATACTTTGTCTAAACTTATCCAAGTGTATGATATTGATCCCTCTGACACCATGTAAGGAGTAGTGGGGATAGGGATAAACCTGAAAAGCAGAACAATGAAAAACAAAACAACAAAAGTCAGCATACAAACTGACAGAAATATCTTTTTTGATCTTTTAATCATTCAGGTAGCTTTATGGTAAGTGTATCTAAAAACGGGTTTAAGTATACTTAAATACACTTTTCCTAAAAGAGCGCTTTAGTGAGAATTCTATTCAGCCGGAATTAACCCTTCATCTAAACAAATTGGATGAGAAATTTTATTGAGCATTTCTTTTGGGCATATCTGCACGAAATTTTTTACTTCCGTTTCCCAATTTCGAAGAATTTCGATAGCTCTCCTACTTTCAGTTTCATTTGCATGCTTTTCAATTAAACTTCTCAATTCTATTTTCCAATGATCAATTTCTACTCTTGAGGTAACTATAGACTCCAAATTCATAACTTCCTGTGCTTGATCTTCTGGATCATAAATGTATGCCATTCCACCCGTCATACCAGCTCCAAAGTTAGCGCCTATGCTGCCCAAAATAACCGCTACTCCTCCCGTCATGTATTCACATCCGTTCGATCCACAACCCTCGACGACAACTTTTGCACCAGAATTTCTAACGGCAAAACGTTCTCCAGCTCGACCAGAAGCAAACAGAAAACCATCTGTTGCTCCGTATAATACAGTGTTACCCACAATAGTATTTTCTGCTGCTACTAACGGACTTACCATCGGCGGTCGTACTACAATCATACCACCAGATAAGCCTTTTCCTACATAATCATTTGCATCGCCAGAAACTTCAATTTTAAGCCCTGGCGCAGCAAAAGCCCCCAATGCTTGGCCTGCAGATCCAGTTAACTTAACAGTTAAATGATCTTCTTGAAGAGAATTTCTCATGCCAAATCTTTGAACAATTTCACTTGATGTGCGCGTGCCAACTGTTCTGTGAGTATTTTGAATGGCATAGGATAACTGCATTTTTTCTCCATCTTTCAGAAACCTTGCAGCATCTCTAACAATTTCTTTGTCCAATGTGTCTGGGACCTCATTTCGAGGCCTTGACCGATCATATAAGATTTTTTCTGCACCATCGACAGTAATTAATAACGGATTTAAATCAAGATCGTCCAAGTGATCGGAGCCTCTACTTACCTGACCAAGCAAATCGGCACGCCCTATAATTTCATCCAAACTTCGAGCACCTATGTTTGCCAAAATCTCTCTAACTTCCTGAGCATAAAAAGTAATCAAATTTACTACCTTTTCTGCATTTCCTGTAAATTTTTCTCTCAACGCTTCATCTTGAGTACAGACACCAACTGGGCAAGTGTTAGATTGACACTGACGGACCATGATGCAGCCCATTGCTATCAACGCAGCTGTTCCGATTCCAAACTCTTCTGCTCCCATCATTGCCGCCATGACTATATCACGGCCTGTGCGCAGACCACCGTCTGTTCTAAGAGTAATTCTATCTCTCAAATTGTTCATGGCTAAAACTTGATGAGCTTCTGTTAAGCCCATTTCCCAAGGCAGACCAGCAAACTTAATTGACGTAGCCGGTGATGCCCCCGTCCCGCCATTATGGCCAGATATTAAAATCACATCAGCCTCAGCTTTAGCAACTCCAGCAGCAATTGTACCAACACCTGAAGCAGCGACTAATTTAACAGTAACTTTGCAACGTGGATTGATCTGTTTTAAATCGTAAATAAGCTGTGCCAGATCCTCGATTGAATATATATCATGATGTGGCGGTGGCGATATCAATGTCACTCCTTTAGTGGAATGCCTCAGGCGCGCTATTAGGTCAGTAACCTTCATTCCGGGAAGCTGACCACCTTCACCAGGCTTAGCTCCTTGGGCAACTTTAATTTCCAATTCTTCGCACTGATTAAGATATTCAGCAGTTACGCCAAAACGACCGGAAGCAACTTGTTTTATTTTTGCAGAAGGATTATCGCCATTTGGTTCTGGGTGAAAGTGGGCTGGATCCTCGCCTCCCTCACCACTATCAGATTTAGCACCAATTCTATTCATGGCCACATTAAGAGTTTTGTGAGCTTCAGGGCTTAGTGCACCCAAGGACATTCCAGGGGTTACAAACCGCTTCCTAATTGAGGTAATGCTTTCAACATTCTCTAATGGTATAGATTTTCCGAGTGGCTTTATAGCAAGAAGGTCCCTCAAGTGTATTGGAGGATTAGACTGCATTCGATTTGAATATTGCTTCCAAAGATCATAACTTGCTCTATTACAAGCAGTCTGCATCATATGCATAGTCTGCGCTTCCCATGCATGCGCTTCACCAGTTTTTCTTGATTTGTAAAACCCACCAATTGGCAAAATATCTTGCCCAAACCAACCAAGTTTGTGAATTTCAATCGCCTTTTGTTGTATCCCATGTACACCAATTCCAGAAATCCTACTCATTAATCCAGGAAAGTATTCAGCGCACATAGCACGAGAAAGCCCAACAGCTTCAAAATTTAAGCCACCTCTGTATGACGAAACAACAGAGATACCCATTTTTGCCATGATCTTTAGTAAGCCCTGATCAATAGCTTCTCTATAACGACGGGTAGCTTCAGTTAAAGGACCCTGCAGTAAACCTCTATCTATTCGGTCAGCTATTGTATCCTCGGCTAGATATGCGTTAACTATCGTTGCTCCAGCCCCAATCAAAACTGCAAAGTAATGAGGATCTATACACTCAGCAGATCTAACGTTTAGCGAACAAAATGTACGCAACCCTTTTCTGGTTAAATGACTATGCACTGCTGAAGTGGCTAATATCATTGGCATAGCAACTTTAGTTTCGTTAGAGCAGTGGTCTGAGAGCACCAGGTGTCCAGCCCCAGACCTCACTGCGTCCTCTGCCTCAGATCTTATTCGCTCTAATTCACTTTGAAGATCTCCTGTTCCAGCGTCAGAAGCAAATGTGCAATCTATTTCAACTAAATCAGTATTAAATTGTTTCTTCAATTCATCCCACTGTGCATTACCAACAAAAGGAGTGTCCAAAACTAGTATTTCTGTTTGGGTACTACTTTCATCCAATACATTTTTCAAATTTCCAAAACGCGTCTTTAAAGACATAACGCGGTATTCACGCAAACTATCGATTGGAGGATTAGTAACTTGTGAGAAATTCTGCCGAAAGTAATGGCTTAGAGGTCTGTACTTTTTTGATAAGACAGCACTAGGAGTATCATCTCCCATAGATGCCAGTGTTTCTTTTGCGTCCTCTACCATTGGGGCTAAAATTTGTTCGATTTCTTCCACAGAATATCCGGCCGCTATTTGACGCTTTCTCAGTTCGGATCCGGAAAAAATTGCTTTCTCTGTTACTTTCTCCAACGACGATCCGAGATCACTTATCTTACTCACCCACTCACCAAAAGGCTGGCTTTCTGATAGTTTATTTTTAATTTCTGTGTCGTGGTATAGTCGTCCTTCTTCCATATCAACCGCAAGTAATTGACCTGGGCCAAGAGCTCCTTTTTCTCTTACAGTAGCTTCTTCGGAGGGGACCATTCCCACTTCTGATCCGGCAATCAATAGTCCATCACCAGTAATGACGTAGCGCATTGGCCTTAGGCCATTTCTATCCAGACCGGCACATACCCAACGACCATCCGTCATTGCCAAGGCGGCCGGACCGTCCCAAGGTTCCATGACAGAATTACAGTAGGAATACATATCCCGCCATTTTTGTGGCAATTCCTTTGCCTGGTTTGACCAGCTTTCTGGCACTAGCATTGTCTTGGCCATGGGTGCATTTCGACCAGCTCGGACTAGAACTTCAAAAACTGAGTCAAGCGCTGCTGAATCGGAAGAACCCCCTGGAATTATCGGTTTTATATCATCAGCTAGTGGGCCGAAAGCACTTGAAGCCATTCTGATTTCATGGCTTTTCATCCAATTTGTATTACCTTTCAAGGTATTAATTTCCCCATTGTGAGCAAGCATTCTGAAGGGCTGGGCGAGCCACCACTGTGGAAATGTGTTTGTAGAATATCGCTGATGATAAATTGCAAATGCACTCTCAAATCGTTCATCCATCAAGTCCGGATAAAATACCGCTACTTGCTCAGCCAACATCATTCCTTTGTAAATTATAGATCGGCAAGATAACGATGCTAAATACAAATCGGTTATTCCAGCTTCTGCTGCTGCCTTCTCAATTCTACGACGAATTACATACAGCTCACGTTCAAATGTTACTTCATCGACCCCTTTTGAGTTAGAAATAAGTATTTGCTCAATTTCAGGCCTAGTTGCATTCGCTTTTTCTCCGAGACATTCAACTTCAACAGGAACATGCCTCCATCCATATATGTAATATCCCAAACGAAGAACTTCGGTCTCTACGATAGTCCTACAAGTTTCTTGAGCGCCAAAATCTGTTCGGGGCAAAAAAACCTGACCAACCGCTATCAACTCGTCCAATCGCGGTTCGTGTCCAGTACGTCTGATTTGATCGTAAAAGAACGGCACAGGTATTTGAATATGGATTCCTGCACCATCTCCAGTTTTGCCATCCGCATCAACAGCGCCCCTATGCCAAACAGCTTTCAGGGCTTCTATTCCATTTTCAACTACTTTTCGACTGGGCTGACCATCTAAAGAAACAACAAGTCCAACACCGCAAGAAGCATGTTCTGTTTCTTCTCGATAAAGACTATTTTTTGACATCCAATTTCTTTTTTTGTGTTCTTCAGAAACCCAATTTTTATCATATTTCATAATCAGTAAGCCCTCTAAGCTTTATCATAAAAGTTGTTATCATTTATTGATCCATAAAAACTAAAATCGCTTTTATTCATTGGCTCTATTATAGGTTTATTCCGCAGCAATCGTTAGAGCGCCTTTGCATTTTTCTATGATGGCTTCTGCTGCTTCTTTGCCATCTCGAATAGCCCAAACAACCAGAGAAGCGCCTCTAACAATATCCCCAACAGCATACACGTTATCTAAGCTTGTTTTGCCCGTTCCATATTCGACCTTTATCGTTCCCCAGCGCGAAACTGGAAGTTCTGGTTGATCCCACATCTTGGGTAAATCTTCCGGTTCAAACCCCAACGCTTCAATAACCAAATCAGCTTGCTCAATATAATCAGAACCATCCACCTCTTCCGGGGTTCGCCGTCCCGTCGCATCAGGATCTCCGAGTCGCATTTTTCGAACTACAACGCCCTTGAGATCGCCACTTTGATCTTTAAAATTAGTTAAGTCAGAAATA
Organism: Paracoccaceae bacterium; assembly: GCA_012270125.1. Taxonomy (GTDB): domain Bacteria; phylum Pseudomonadota; class Alphaproteobacteria; order Rhodobacterales; family Rhodobacteraceae; genus Salinivivens. The sequence goes on along the minus strand of JAAXIY010000043.1, from coordinate 119,534 downwards.
TCGTTGTCACCGCGAAAACCCTGAGGGGAAGTCAACCATTCAAAAACTACACCTTCCTCTTCAGCGTTTTGAACCTCTCTTTGTGAACCAGGCATATTAGCTCTATCCCGCCTGTACAAACATTTCACCGAAGTGGCACCTTGCCGTATGGCAGTCCGGACACAGTCCATAGCTGTATCTCCTCCGCCTATTACGACTACCTTTTTGCCCTTTGCGTTATAAGTACCATTTTCAAATTCATCGACTTCGTCACCAAAACTAACTCTATTTGAAGCTGTTAAATAATCTAGAGCAGCAAGAGAACCTTTTAGCCCCCTGTTCGGCACGTCAAGTTCACGTGCTTTATAAACGCCAGTAGCAATAATTATAAAATCATGCTCATCGCAAATTTGATCAAAGGTTTTGTCTACTCCAATGTCAGTGTTAAGGAAGAATTTAACCCCACTTTCTTCAAGTTGATTATTTCTCCTTTGCACGATATTTTTTTCTAATTTAAAGCCAGGTATTCCATAAGTCAGGAGACCTCCAGCCCGGTCATAACGATCATAAACTGTAACTTCAAAACCCTCTCGTCGTAATCGCTCCGCAGCTGCTAGACCGCCTGGCCCAGCACCTATTATCCCAACACTTTTCTCAACCAAAACCTGGGGCACATTGGCTTTTACCCAGCCCTCTTCCCATGCTGTATCAGTTATATATTTTTCGATGGCCCCTATTGTTACAGTTTCGTGGCCAGACTGCTCTATGACACAATTTCCTTCACACAATCTGTCTTGAGGACAAATTCTTCCACAAATTTCTGGGAACGCATTTGTGGCTTGGCTAGCCTCATAGGCTTCTTGCAAGCGCCCTTCAGCCGTTAGTTTCAACCAATCTGGTATATTGTTGTGAAGAGGGCAATGAGATTGGCAATAAGGAACACCACACTGACTACACCGACTTGCCTGTTCTTTTGCTTTAGCGTTGGCAAATTCAGAATAAATTTCTAAAAAGTCTTTATTGCGAACATTTGCATTTCGCTTATCAGGCATTTGCCTTTCGAAATTCACGAACTTAAGCATTGGTTGCTTTGCCATACTAGCTCTCCATTTTCACGAAGTTGTTATTTAAACTAGTTTTCTTTAAAAGAAAAGTAAGTAATACTTACCTAAAAAATAGCTATTTTATCAACCAGCTTTAAAAAACATAATTTCTTTTGTAATTTTAGGTCCGAACCGGTCCCATTTTTACCAATGTTATTGATTTTCTTTTAGTGTATTGATTCTAAAAATTTTATAGAGTTGCAAGAATGGAACTACTAAACATAATTTTTTTATCACTAATTCAGGGTATTACAGAGTTTTTACCCGTATCATCTAGCGGTCACTTAATATTATTCCCCACTTTTAGTGGAAACAAAGATCAAGGCTTGTTAATTGATGTGTCTGTCCATCTTGGAACGTTAGTTGCCGTAATCTTCTTTTTTTGGGCCGATGTAAAAGCCATTGCGATTGGGGTTTCTAACGTTTTCTTTGGAAAGCTCTCAAATAACGAAACCAAATTTGCAATTTGTTTAGCGATAGCAACAACGCCAGCTGTTATTTTAGGCGGGATACTAAAATATACAGGCATATACGACTATGTAAGGGATAGTACTCTTATTATTGGCCTAACCATGTTCGGCTTTGGGATTTTACTTTGGGTCTCCGACAAAAGAAAACAACAGAAAAGAGAATTATCTGACTGGACAATGCGCCATGCTTTAATACTTGGGTGTTGGCAAATGTTAGCGTTGATTCCTGGTACTTCCAGATCCGGCATAACGATTACAGGCGCTCGTTTTTTAAATTATGATCGAGCCAGCGCTATTAAAATCTCCATGCTTATGTCAATTCCAACAATAATAGCGGCAGCCGCACTAGAATTTTATTCGATAGGTATTGAGAATATCTCCGTAAACTGGGCTGAGTTAGTTGTAGCCATAGTCGTATCTGCCCTCGCTGCTTTCGGTGCCCTCAGTTTAATGATGCGTTTATTAAAGACTGTTAATTTCACTCCATATGTTCTATACCGAATGCTGCTCGGGAGCTTTTTGATAATCTGGGCTCTTGTGTGATCTTATATAAGTGAGAAACTAGCCTAAAAGTTAAAAGACTAAACAGGATAACAAAATGACTGGGAAAATATATATTCTCAATGGTCCCAATATGAATTTATTAGGGAAAAGACAGCCAGAACTTTATGGCTCTAAGACGTTAACTGATGTAGAAAAAGCATGCAGTTTAATAGCTCAGGCCGAAGGCTGTACAATTGATTTGCGGCAGTCAAACAGCGAAGCTGATTTGATCGATTGGATACACGAAGCAAGAATTGATGGATCTGGAATTGTAATTAATCCAGCTGCTTATTCGCATACTTCTGTAGCTATTATGGACGCCTTAATAGCTTTCGAGGGGCCAGTAATAGAAGTTCATGTTTCAAATATTCACAGAAGAGAAGACTTCAGACATAAGTCCTATGTGTCCCTTAGAGCTGACGGAGTTATTGCCGGTCTTGGAGTAAAGGGCTATGAATTTGGGGTCATCAGAATATTGGAAATTCTAAGAAGCTAATAGTGAGCACTTTCGTATGAACAAAGCCACAGACAATAAATCTTTCTAGTAAACATTCAAAAATGTGGACAACTCCAAATATATTGACAGTGCTCAGATTGATAGCTGCACCAGCTGTTGCAGTGATGTTTCTTTATTTCAATAGACCATATGCTGATTGGTTTGCACTTTTACTGTTCGTTGGAGCAGCTATTACAGACTGGTTTGATGGGTTTTTAGCGAGGGCTTGGTCTCAAGAAACTAAGCTAGGGTCAATGTTAGATCCAATAGCAGACAAGGCCATGGTGGTAATAGCTTTAATGGTAATTGTCGGCTATTCGAGCATGTCACCTTGGCTAGTACTACCAGCAACAGTGATCATGTTCAGAGAAGTTTTCATTTCTGGGTTAAGAGAGTATCTGGGTGACAAAACAAAACTACTCAAGGTGACTAAAATTGCAAAATTAAAAACGTCTGCCCAAATGTTGGCAATAGCTATCTTGTTCTCACATGGTGTATTCGAACATTACCACATTACTTTATCAGAAAAAAATATTGCGAGCACCAAGAACTTAGAGTTGTTATCAAATGCTATGGTTTACTCAAGCAACTTTGGACTTGTTTTTCTTTGGATTGCTGCAGCCCTAACACTAATTACAGGTTATGAATATCTCCAAAAGGCTTGGCCCCATTTGAAAGGTTAAATATGGTAGACTTAATTTATTTTTCCTGGATAAGGGAAAAAATTGGTAAGCCCAGCGAAAGTATCGAAACAAATGCAACTACAGTAGCTGAACTTCTTGAAGAACTAATGAAAAAAGATATCCGCTATTCTGAAGTTTTTGCCGACCAAGACTTGTTTAGAGTCGCCATCAATCAAGAATTAACAAATTTCGATGCCTCCATATTAAATGCCAAAGAAGTAGCATTTTTTCCACCCATGACTGGAGGTTAGTCTTTTTGTATGTATCCGTTCAAAATGAAGTTTTCGACTTTTCTAAAGAAATTGAACAATTTAGTAAGAAACTAAATAATGTTGGCGCTCTAGTTACTTTTACTGGAATTGTAAGAGGAAAAAAATCAGAAACTCTCGATTTTATGTTCATAGAACATTATCCAGGGATGACTGAAAACCAAATAACATCTATGATTAACAATGCCGTTAAACGCTGGAATATAAATGACGCATTGGTAATACATCGTTACGGGAAACTCGAACCGGGTGAGCCCATAATGATGGTTGCAACAGCTGCCGAACATCGCAGAGAAGCATTTGAAGCTGCCGAATACTTGATGGATTATTTAAAATCGAGAGCACCTTTCTGGAAGAAGGAAGTAATTAACGGTAAAGAAAAGTGGGTCGATGCTACTGTTGACGATGAGCTCGCCTTAGATCGCTGGAATAAGTTCTAAAGTCAGCGTTTTTTTTCTGAAGAAGCAGACTTTAGCTCTTCAGTTTCTAAACGCGCAGCTCGTAAACCATCCATAGCAGCCCCCAATTCAGCTTCTAATTGTGAAACCTTTTTATTAAGTTCTAATTCACGAACTCTAGCTTTTTCATTATTTTCCTCAGCCTCATGCAAAGCTGCGGAAATTTTATTGAATTGATTTAAGTCTTTTTCAGACACCATGTTCAAACGCTGTAATAACCAGCGCGAAAGCCAACCCAGCAAAAAGGCAAGAAATAAAATAATTGCAGCACTAACGATAAATTCTTCTCTATTCATTTAATCACTCTGGTCTCTTTCTAAATTTTCGTCTGACGCTAATTTAAATTCAATTCTCCGATTAATTTCTCTACCTTCTTCGGTTTCGTTATCCGCAATTGGCTCAACTTCCCCATACCCTTTTGCTACGTAATTTGTAGTCAATACTTTTCTCCTTTGCAGCTCGATGAGAACTGCTGTTGCGCGCGATTGTGACAGCTGAAGGTTCATCTCCTCTCTACCCTGACTATCTGTATGTCCTGCTATTTCTAAAGATAGCTCATCACATTCACGAAGAATATCCGCAATCTCATCCAATAACTGCTGACCATCTAAATTTATGCGATCTGAACTAGGTTCAAAAGTAATCTTTCTCTCATTAAGAAGTTCCTGAACGTCTTTTAAGCATTCTTCATCAGATGGACCTTTTGGTTCAACAATTTTTGGAGGTTCAACGTAACTAATCTTGGTTTTAAGCGGTTGATTGATCGTTAGTTTTCCATAGAAGTTCTGTGCAATTTTAACAGCTATATTGGCTTCATTTGAGTCACCGGAAACAGAAATTCCAGAATTATTTATTTTGATAGATCCATTTCTTAATAGTGAAATGGATTCAATTCCAAACATTATTAACTCACTCCAGTCTTGTGTTGCTGAGGCATCAATTTTGAGTTTATTGTTTACAAAACCCTTACCAAACTTAGCTTCTGCTAAACTCGTAAGTGTAGTTTTTGCTGTTTCAAAACGAACGCGTCCATTCATTTGAAATAAACCTTCTGGACTTAAGGTAAGCACAATTGACTCACCCATATCGCTGCCACTATCTGAGGACGATATAAGTTTGGCATCCAATAAATAATTATCTGTTAAATCGTTTTCTAACTTCTGCACCATATTTTGAAAATCCAGTTCCAAATCCATTTCCTGAACAACAAGTGAAATTTCATCATTTATAATAGTAACTGAAGCTTCTTTAGTTTGAGACAAAGCATTTAGTGTACTTAAAACGATTTTAACCCAATCAGCAGAAGGTTGCCCAAGTCCAACTTCACATATAAAACCTTTTTTACCTGATAATTTAGTAACTTCTTTTAATATTTTAGAAGCAGCCTCCTTATTATCAGCACTGCATGCATCTAAACGAAGGAATCCTTCACCTTTTGTCATTCTAAAAGAAAATGGCGAAATCAACGGGCGCGGAGATTTTATCTCAATTTTCTGTTTTACATCCTTGGGAAGATCGCTTGCCCACTGTTTTTGTAATAAATATTTTTGCTCTAAATCTTCAGCAACAACCTCACCTTTGACAATGCCAGGTTTTATCTCCAAACGAGCCAAACTCACCTTCTTCAAAACCAATAAACCAAAGCGAATGGACTTAGCCCAAGTTTGATCTGCATCTATACTAGAGTACTCAATGAAATCTCTTACCGCCCTTGATGTTTTACCTTTTTCTTTAAGAGAATCTATTAGGGCACTTTTGTTAAATTTCTTTGGTACAATTCCATAAACAGAAATATCGCTCCCATTCTTTAAAATTTCTAATTTCAAACCGGGTGGCTTAACAGTTTGATTATCAATAATGTTCATTTGGTCAATTACGCGCTCAGCATCAACCACGTTCCCTGCCAGACTTATTGCATTAAATCTGCTAGCCTCATCTGGAGCGTTTCCTATCAAAAATACTTGCAGACCCACAGTTTCAACATCAGCCCATGTCGCTCCACCTGTTAACAACTCTTTTTTGACTTGGTCACGTGATGTTTTTTCAATTAAGTCAATAGCGACAGTGGCAACCAGTACTGAAGTTATAGCTGCAGAAAAAAAAGAAAAATAATTCCAAAACACTTTTGGTAATTGCATTAGGTCTCACGAAAAAAATTTATGGGTTCATTTATTACGCGGAAGTATCGATTTGTGCAATCATACTGGTATAGCTAGACAAAGAAAAACTCCCAAAATAAGCCCCGCATTTCGGTTAGAGCGAAAAAGGTGCAACAAAACTCGAGAGTCTTGCGCATCAAAATTTTTCAATTGCAAAATTAAGTGAATTAAAAAACTCAGAACTCCGAAATAGGATATTGTTTTTGACAAAATTGTTCTTTCCTGAGTTACCATAGATATAGAAACCAGCATTAAAAATACGCAGCATAAAATAAAACTAAATAGCCATTTCTTTGCATGTTCTCCAAATAAGATAGCTGTTGATTTCACACCTATAAGCAAATCATCTTGACTGTCCTGATAAGCGTAAATTGTATCGTAAAACAGGGTCCAAAAAACTCCAGCAATGTATAAAGTAATAATTGGCCAGCTAAGGCTTCCGGTATGAGCCACAAAAAGCAAAAGTATTCCCCAATTAAATGCGAGTCCAAGGAATACTTGTGGCCACCAGGTAAATCTTTTTGCGAAAGGATAAATGACAACTAAAAACAACGAGCTCAATCCTAATATTATCGAGTTCAGGTTATAACTAAGTAGGATCAGGCCAGCTAAACTAATTTGCAAAATCATCCAAATTACTGCTTGGGTCAAAGTAACTTGCCCGGAAGGTATTGGCCTTGATCTCGTTCTCTCAACTGCACCATCAATTTTTCTGTCAGTAATATCGTTCCAGGTACAACCAGCACCACGCATCAATAGAGCTCCAACAGCACAGGATGAAAACAACCAAAAGTCGCTAGTGAAAACTGTTCCATCTTGCAAAATTCCCGCTAACAAACCCCACCAACATGGTATCAATAGTAGCCAAGTTCCAATTGGTCGATCTGCCCGCGACAAACGCAAATATGGTCTAAGCTTAACTGGGGCTACGTTGTCTACCCAGTTACCTATAACAGCGTCAGAAACTTGACCGAGTTTATCTGGCTTTGTTGGATTTTGCGACATATGGTGCCCCTATGGATGCAAAAATAAGACTATATGTAAAAAATCAACTTTGTGATGCTCAAATCATTTCTTTGGAACGCAATCAAGCAAATTACTTATTTGCTGTAATGCGACAAAACGTCGGAAACCAAATTCTTATTTTTAATAACAGTGATGGTGAATGGCTGGCAGAAATTGTTGGAGGAAACAAACGAATTGTAACATTAAAATGTTTAAACAAGATTAGACCCTCTTTGGCACCTCCTGATATTTGGCTATTTTTTTCTCCAATAAAAAAGTCCCGTACCGATTTTATCGTTGAAAAAGCCACAGAACTTGGAGTGGCAGAGATTTTCCCAACATATTGTGAGTTTACCAATTCAGAACGGATTAATCAGAATCGTCTCCAGTCCCATGCAGTTGAAGCGGCAGAACAATGTGGTGGAACGTACGTTCCTAAAGTACATAATATTTGCAAACTAACTGACACACTAGAAAACTGGCCAGACCATAGGAATATTTTTTTTTGCAACGAAGATGAATTAAAGCCAACAATAGATTTTTCTAGCCTTCCAAATGGGCCTTGGGCTATATTCATAGGACCTGAAGGCGGTTTTTCTAAAAGAGAAAAAAACTATTTTTTGCAAAACCCAAAAACTTTTTCTATAAGCCTGGGTCCACGAATTTTGCGGGCTGACACAGCAGCAGTCTCAGCTTTAACACTTTGGCAATCAAATTTTGGTGATTGGGTCACCAAGAATATTTAAAATAAAGTCAGGAATTTATGGCTTCGATTAAATAGGTGCATTGACCTTAATTAAAAAATGGCGCAAGGCTCGTTAAGGTGGAAATTTGGAGTTCTTGATGTCTATCCCACAGTCAGGTGGCGGTCGAATAGAAAACTATAACCAGCTTACTGAATACTTAGCCTCTGGATGCAAACCAAAATCAGAGTGGCGTATTGGAACAGAGCACGAAAAGTTTGGTTACTGTAAAGAGACCCTCTTACCTATCCCATATAGTGGAAATCGATCTGTTCTTTCTATCCTAAAAGGTTTGGAGAATGAATATGGTTGGAAACCAGTAAAAGAAAAAAACAACACAATAGGGCTTACCAAAAATGGCGCTAATGTTTCTTTAGAGCCTGGCGGTGCACTAGAGCTATCTGGCGCTCAATTCCAGACAATTTTTCAGACTTGTGATGAAGTCAATGAACATTTAATGGAGGTTAAATCTATAGCCGATAAGCTGAACATTGGATTCATAGGCATAGGCGCTGCCCCACATTGGAAGCATGATGACATGCCCATGATGCCGAAAGGGCGTTATAGATTAATGAGCCAATATATGGATAAAGTTGGCACAATGGGCAAATCGATGATGTTTCGAACCTGCACAGTCCAAGTAAATTTAGATTATGCTTCAGAGACTGACATGATACAGAAAATGCGAGTTGCACTAGCGTTGCAGCCCGTCGCAACGGCACTTTTTTCAAATTCTCCCTTTTTTGATGGAAAACCAACAGATCATAAAAGTTGGAGAAGTAGAATTTGGCGAAGTTTAGATGAACAAAGAACAGGAATGCTGCCATTTGTTTTTAATGACGGGTTTGGATACGAGAGCTGGGTAGAATATGCATTAGATGTGCCTATGTACTTTGTGTATCGAAATGGCAACTACATCAATGCACTAGGGCAATCATTCAGGGCTTTTATGAATGGAGAACTTCCAGCTCTTCCTGGTGAATTGCCGACACTAGATGATTGGGCCGACCATTTAACAACAATTTTTCCAGAAGCACGGTTGAAAAGGTTCATAGAAATGAGAGGTGCAGACGCAGGTCAATGGCACCGCCTGTGTGCCCTACCAGCTTTCTGGGTCGGTATATGCTATAATCAGAGCTCTTTAGATGCAGCTTGGGATATAGCAAAAAGTTGGAATGAAAATGACCGAGAAAGCTTGCGAATTGCTGCCGCAAAAGAAGGACTGAACGGTTCTGCAGGAAACATAAAATTAATTGATATAGCAAAAGAGCTGGTTCAAATTTCAGAAAATGGTCTAAAACAAAGAGCCAAAGCTAGTTCCAATGGTTTATATTCTGACGAAACTCTTTTTTTAGACTCCCTGAAAGAAAATATTGAAAAGAAAAAAAGCTCTGCAGATGAGTTACTAGAAAAATATTATGGTCCTTGGAATAAGGATGTAACTAAAATATTCGGCGAATACAGTTATTAAAGATTAGACAATAAATTTGCTAATATGGCGCCAAAAAAAGCCGAAATTATTGCAATTGAAAAATATGGCCATTTGGAAGAATAAATCTTTTTTTCCTGTTTTTCAGACTGAGTCAGGAGGATATTCTCAACAAGATTTGGTAACCTAGGTCCAAACCGCGCCACAACCCTAGCAGTATTTGCAATATCTTTTAAAATAGCTTTTGGGCCAATGCTTTTCCGTATGTAATTTTCAACAATAGGTTGAGCTGTTTTCCAAATGTTGATGTTGGGGCTCAATGAACGAGCCACACCTTCCACAACAACCATTGTACGCTGTAATAAAATTAACTCTGTTCGGGTTTCCATTCCAAATCGTTCGGTCACCTCGAAAAGATACGCAAGCAATTTACCCATTGAAATATTAGCAGCATCCATTCCAAAAATTGGCTCGCCCACTGCACGCAATGCATTGGCAAAATCTTCTACATCTCTATCCATCGGCACATAACCTGCCTCAAAGTGTACTTCTGCTACTCTTTTGTAATCTCTCTTAATGAATCCATATAATATTTCGGCATAAACTCTCCTCGTATATTCATCGATGTACCCCATAATACCAAAATCAAAGGCAATTATTTTTCCGTCTAAACTTACCTTTAAGTTTCCTTGATGCATATCAGCGTGAAAATAACCATCCCTAAGCGCATGATTTAGAAAAAGTTGTAAGACCCGCTCTCCCAAAATAGATTTGTCATGACCTGCATCGTCAAGAGATTTAATGTCACCAAGAGCAATGCCCTCCACCCATGACATTGTCATTACTCTTTTGCCAGATAATTTCCAATTTACTGACGGAACATTAAAATCGTCATCATTTTTTGTAGTATCTTTAAACTTTGAAGCAGAGGAACTTTCGAGCCTTAGATCCAATTCACTCAAAACTATTCCTTCAAAATGTTCAATAACTTCAATTGGACGTAAGCGCCTAGCAAAAGGTGCAAAAAAGTTTACCAATCCAGCAAGTAAATAAAAAGCGTCTACATCTTTTCGAAACGCTTTTTCTATTCCTGGCCTAAGCACCTTGAGCGCCAACTCTTCCTGCGTTTCACGCAGGCGCACCTTGTGAACTTGAGCTATGGATGCTGCTGCAATCGCTTCACTAAATTCATCAAAAACTTCGTCAGCTAACAAACCTGTTTCAATGAAAAACGTTTTTTTAGCCTCTTCTATTGAAAATGGAGGCAAGCGATCTTGAAGAACGCGCAACTGGTTAGCTAACTCTTCTCCAGCCAAATCAGGTCGAGTTGATAATACTTGGCCAAACTTTATGTAGGCGGGGCCCAATGCAGACAAAGCTCTAGTCACGGCAGGCATATTTTCATCACCTCTTAGGCCAAACCATTTTATTGGCCAGCATAAAAGGCGCGCCACTACTCTTAGAGGTCTTGGTGCATTCAAGGCCGTAAGAACTATGGACATAGCCCCTGTTCTTTCTAAAGTTGCACCTGTTCGAATAAGCCTAAAAATATTATGTGGGCCACGCATCGCTCAAATCTTCCAGCCAGAGTGTAAACAAGCGATCCCTAATGAAAGATTCCGATATTTGGCATTTTCAAAACCAGTGGCTTCTACCATACCTAAAAAAGTCTCTTGGTCTGGAAATTTTCTGATTGATTCAACTAAATATTGATAACTTGAGCGGTCATTAGCAATTAACTCCCCCATTTTCGGTATTAGATTAAATGAATATCGATCATAAAACCATTGACCCAATGGTACAGGAATTTGAGAAAACTCTAAAACCATAATTCGCCCACCAGGTTTTAAAACCCTATATGCTTCCTTTAGGGCTTCCTGGGGGCGGGTAACATTACGGATACCAAAACTGATTGTGTAGACGTCAAACACATTATCCTCAAATGGTAAATTCATAGCATCACCAACTACCCAATCAATCTCATTGATCATTTGTTTTGCTTCTGCTCTACTTCGCCCCTCAGCAAGCATTGATGAAGTTAGATCCAGAACCGTCGCATGCCCAAAACCTGAGCGCTCCAGAAACCTAAATGCTATGTCACCAGTTCCGCCCGCAACATCTAAAAGTTTTTGACCAGCTTGTGGAGCAAGCCAATCCATCATCATATCCTTCCAGATACGATGAACACCTAGTGACATTACGTCATTCATAACGTCATATTTTGATGCAACAGAATTAAAAACTCCCTGGACACGTCCAGCTTTTTCATTCTCGTTTATGGTCTCAAAGCCAAAATGAGTTTCTTTATCAAGACTTTTTGACATGTGCACCTTCCTAAACCAAGTTATTCACTTATAGTAATACAGCACTGAGTTACAATGCATCCTATTCTACAAAACAAAAAAATGAATTTAAAAGAAAAATGATATTCGGAGCAATCGATGCCAGAACTGCCTGAAGTAGAAACAATAATGCTTGGAATTACTCCATTTTTAGAAGGTGCAACAATAACAAAAGTAAAGCTTAATAGATCAGACTTACGTTGGCCATTTCCAGAAAATTTTGCAAAACGTTTAGAAAAAGCTAAGGTCCTTAACTTAAAAAGACGCTCAAAATATATTTTAGTCAATTTGAGCACAGGCGAGACGCTTTTAATTCACTTAGGAATGTCCGGAAAGATTTTGGTTTCTAATAAAAAACTTGGTAATTATTTTCATGAAACCGCTAAAATCGCTCGCCATGACCACGTTGTATTTGAAATGAACGATGGTACAATCATCACCTACAATGATCCAAGACGGTTCGGAGCTATGGACTTAGCAAAAACCGATACTTTGAAATACCATAAATTTATCCAAAAGTTGGGACCAGAACCACTGGGAAATAACTTCAACGCTAATTACCTCAAAAATAAATTTTCTAAAAAGGAATCACCCATTAAAAGTGTACTTTTAGATCAATCCGTTGTTGCAGGTTTAGGAAATATATACGTCTGTGAGGCGCTTTTTATGAGCGGTATTTCGCCGAAGAAAACCGCTTCTAAAATTTCCAAAAAAAAATGCGAAGAACTAGTAAGAAATATCCGTGGAATTTTGATCTCTGCAATAGAAGCAGGTGGCTCTTCATTGAAAGATTTTACTGATATAGAAGGTAACTCGGGTTATTTCCAATTTGAATTTTATGTTTATGGCCGGGATAACGAATTGTGTAAGTCAAATACTTGTAATCGTAAAATCAAAAGAATTTCTCAATCTGGAAGGTCTTCTTTCTACTGCCCAAGCTGTCAAAGATAACTTGAACCCTTAGATTTTCACGATTAAAATGGAGAAATGTCTGAAATTAGCATGGAACGTTAAATGGCCTACGAAACAATAATTGTTGAAGTCGAAGACCACATTTGTGTTGTAACCCTAAATAGACCTGATGCTTTGAACGCTTTAAATGAAGCACTTCTGGATGAACTGGCTGACGCATTAGAGCAGGCCCAAAAGAATGAAAAAGTCCGCTGCATAGTCTTAACGGGTTCTGAGAAGGCATTTGCCGCAGGCGCTGATATTTCCATGATGGCAAATAGAAATTTTGTTGATGCTTTCATGGGAGATATGTTTACAGAAGCCTCCAATAGAATACTTGCCATAAGAAAGCCAATTATAGCTGCCGTATCCGGATATGCCCTTGGAGGAGGATGCGAATTAGCTATGATGTGCGACTTTATTATTTGTTCGGATACCGCGAAGTTTGGACAGCCAGAGATAAATCTTGGGGTTTCCGCGGGTCTAGGAGGAACACAAAGATTGACAAGATTTATAGGTAAATCAAAATCCATGGACATGAACCTAACAGGTCGTTTTATGGAAGCAGATGAAGCTGAACGTTGTGGTTTGGTTAGCAGAGTTGTTCCTGCTAAGAAATTGAGGGATGAGGCTATAACAGCCGCTACTAAAATCGCTGAAAAATCAATGGTTGCAGTAGCTATGGTAAAAGAAATGGTAAATCGATCTTATGAAATGTCTCTTGATGAAGGATTACTTTTTGAACGCAGAGGCTTTCATTCACTATTTGCCACCGAAGATCAAAAAGAGGGTATGGCTGCATTTCTAGAAAAAAGAGAAGCTCAATTTAGAGATAAATAGAACATACCCCTTAATTATAGCTCGTTTACATGTTGACAGTAATGCGAGTCGGACTTAAAGAGCAGGCTTCAGGTAGACAGAAACTATGAAGGTCGATTAAAAATGGCAAATACGGCTCAATCAAAAAAAAGAGCTCGTCAAAACGAGCGACGCGCTGCAGTTAATAAATCTAGGCGGTCGCGCATTCGAACATTTTTACGAAAAGTTGAAGAGGCCATATCAAGTGGGGATAAAAACGCAGCTAGTGCTGCCCTGACAGCAGCGCAGCCTGAACTAATGCGTGGAGTTTCAAAGGGCATATTCCATAAAAATACAGCAGCTAGGAAAATGTCTAGGCTTTCAGCAAGAGTGAAAAAAATAGCTTAAGACAACTTTAAATAATCGATATACGCCGCTATTCAGCGGCGTTTTTTATTTACAGAGAGATTCTTTTTCATTTTTTTTCGAGTCAAGTGATAAGATGTGTTGAAACTTCTTGTATCAAGTTGTTACCGTACATTAGCGATTCACTGCGTCTGGGGGGACAATTTGTTTGCGCTTTAATTAAAGTCGTAAACTTTTGTCACTCATCTATTGGATTAAAAATTTTTTGGTCCCCAATAGATTGTCCTAGAGAATGTGAGACTGGGAAATTTCAGGTTAATAAAATAACTTGATAGTTTTATGAATTTAGGACTTAAAAATGGATGATAAAATATGGACCAAGTTAAAAATTTCCCTAAAAAAATCAGTTGGAGAAAACAGCTTTAATAATTGGTTGTCACCTATTAATTTCAGCCATGTAGAAGAAGATATGGCGGTGTTGACTGTACCCACAAATTTTTTAGGTAATTACGTATCGCAAAATTTTGGGGAATTAATAACAGCGCAAATTTCATCCAAGAATAATAAAATTAGTCGTATACGATTTGAAGTAGATACATCATCAAACAGCCTTGGCGTATCTCAACCCTCTGCAGTAACGCACACAAATATTTCAAAAGATAACGAATTAACTGGCGCACAGTTAGATAAAAGATTTACATTTGATGCTTTCGTTGTAGGAAAACCCAACGAATTAGCTCATGCGGCGGCTCGGCGAGTTGCTGAAGGAGGGATTGTTAGTTTTAACCCTCTTTTTTTATATGGGGGAGTTGGTCTTGGCAAAACCCACCTTATGCACGCCATAGCTTGGGAACTTCAAAACCGTCGTCCTGACTTGAATGTGCTATATCTATCCGCAGAACAATTCATGTACAGGTTTGTTCAGGCTCTTAGAGAGCGCAAAATGATGGATTTCAAACAACTTTTTAGATCTGTAGATGTTTTAATGGTTGACGATGTTCAATTTATTGCCGGCAAAGGAAGCACTCAAGAAGAGTTTTTCCACACCTTTAATGCACTCGTAGATCAAAACAAACAGATAATAATCTCAGGAGACCGTGCCCCCGGTGAAATTAAAGACCTGGAAGACAGAATAAAAAGCAGATTACAGTCAGGTTTAGTGGTAGACCTGCATCCTACTGACTATGAATTACGCTTAGGCATTCTTCAATCTAAAGTAGAGCGTCAAAAGCAGCAATATCCAGAGCTTAGTATCGATAACAATGTTTTGGAATTTCTTGCTCTTAGAATTTCGACTAATGTTCGAGTCTTAGAGGGTGCGCTAACTAGATTATTTGCTTTTGCATCACTTATAGGGCGACATATCACTCTTGAAGTTGCGCAGGATTGTCTAGCCGATGTTCTACGAGCATCAGAAAGAAAAATTACAGTTGAGGAAATCCAACGTAAAGTCTCAGAGCATTACAATATTAGGTTATCCGATATGATTGGTCCAAAACGTCTTCGCACCTATGCTCGACCAAGACAAATAGCAATGTTTCTCAGCAAGCAGCTAACTAGCCGAAGTCTTCCAGAAATTGGCCGTAGATTTGGTGGTAGGGATCATACAACAGTAATGCATGGCGTTAGGCGTATAGAAGAACTTAGAACGCAAGATGGGCAGATTGCTGAAGATTTGGAAATGCTTAGAAGAGCATTAGAAGCCTAAAGTATAGCTTGATTAAGATGTAAATGTTGATCTTACTCTTTAAAACCTGTTTATAAAAACTTTTTTCTAACAAAAACTTGAGTTGACTGGATGTTGTAGTACATTATCCTCCTTCTCAATAAAAGGAGCACCATAATGAAGTTGAGTGTAGAGCGAAGCTATTTATTAAAGGCAATTTCACAAGCTCAGTCCGTTGTTGAGCGGAGAAATACAATTCCTATTTTATCAAACGTTTTAATTGAGGCTGAAGGCGATACAGCAAGGTTTCGTGCCACTGATCTGGATATTGAGGTTGTTGATAAAGCCCCTGCTCAAGTTGAACAAGCGGGCTCAACGACAGTTTCAGCCATAACTTTACATGAAATTGTCCGGAAGCTACCAGATGGAGCGCTTGTTACTTTAACTAGTGACACTGATAAAGGGCGATTAAACGTTGAAGCTGGACGATCAAACTTTTCATTAGCCACGCTACCTAAAGAAGACTTTCCAATAATGGCTAATTCAGAATATTCATCAAATTTTTCAGCACAAGCATCTGTTTTAAGACGATTATTTGATAAATCAAAATTTGCTATTTCAACGGAAGAAACAAGGTATTACCTGAACGGTGTTTACATGCACATAGCATCTGCTGATGGTGGAGAGGTCCTTCGGTGTGTAGCAACCGATGGCCACAGACTTGCAAGAATTGATGCGGACCTTCCCGAGGGAGCTTCGGACATGCCTGGCGTCATAGTTCCAAGAAAAACAGTTGGAGAATTACGTAAGTTGCTCGATGATGATGAGCTTAAAATTGCTGTCTCCGTTTCAGAAACAAAAATCAGGTTTGCTACCCCCGATATAACATTAACATCAAAAGTTATTGATGGAACCTTTCCAGACTATACTCGTGTTATTCCCAGCGAAAACACAAGAAGGCTAGAAGTTGACGCAAACGACTTTGCTAAAGCAGTAGATAGGGTTGCAACTGTTTCTTCAGAGCGTTCTCGAGCTGTAAAGCTTTCTTTGGATGAAGATAGGTTAGTATTATCAGTCAATGCGCCAGATAGTGGCGCAGCTGAAGAAGAGCTTGCTGTTGCATATGGTGATGAGCCTTTAGAAATAGGATTTAACGCAAAATATCTCTTAGAAATAGCAAGTCAGGTTGATCGAGAAAATGCTGTGTTTTTATTCAACTCTTCAGGCGACCCTACTTTAATGCGAGAAGGAAATGATATCAGCGCTGTCTATGTTGTTATGCCTATGCGTGTTTAAATAAAAGTTTTTAATAAAAGGTTGTAAAGAAGGTCGTGGAATACATATCAAGCCTGACCCTTTCACATTTTCGCTCTCATAAAGTTTCCAAACTTTCACTTGATGGAAGACCAGTTGTGGTCTTTGGCAATAATGGGACAGGTAAAACTAACATTTTGGAAGCTGTTTCTTTATTTTCGCCAGGCAGGGGGATACGGCGTGCTTCAGCTAAAGATGTTACGCGCAACCCTGAAGCAATAGGTTGGAAAATTGAAGGCAAGGTAACAAATAGTATTTCAGAAAATGAAATAGTTATTACGTCCGAGAATGGAGAGGCACGCCGGCTTTTATTGGACGGAAAAAAGGCTTCTATTATGAAGCTTGGTCAAATTTTAAGAATTGTTTGGCTAGTGCCATCAATGGATAGATTATGGACAGAAGGGTCGAGCGGACGAAGACAATTCCTAGACAGATTAACCTTAAGTTACTTTCCAAAACATGCTGAAGTAAGTCTTTTATATGAGAAGGCGATGAAAGAAAGAAATCGGCTTTTAAAAGAAAAAATATACAATGACCAATGGTACAATGCTCTTGAAATTGAGATGGCGAAAAGTGCGGTTAGCATTCAGAAATCAAGGATGCAAGCTATACAATATTTGACTGAAGCTCAAAATCAATTAACCGGAAATTTTCCTAAAGCTGAATTACTTTTAATCGATCCAGAACAAAATATAATAACCGACGAAGATGAAGCTGTACGAGCCCTGAAGTGTTCACGTCAAAATGATATGATAATAGGCAGAACAAGCGTTGGGCCACATAAATCAGACCTCCAAGCTATCTATTTAAACAAGTCTATGCCGGCTAAAGACTCCTCAACGGGAGAACAAAAGGCCCTTTTAATTTCAATTATTTTATCGAATGCAAAATCGCTTGCAAAAATTAGCAACGTTTCTCCAATTGTTTTACTCGATGAAGTTTCTGCCCATTTAGATAACGAAAGACGAGCTGCTTTATACGATGAAATATGCCAGTTGGGCGTTCAGGCCTGGATGACTGGAACTGAGCTTGAATTATTTTCCGAGCTTAAAGATAAAGCTCAGTTCATTGAAGTTACCGCTGCTGATGGCATTTCTACACTTTCTGTCTCTAGCTAATTGCTAATATCCACTTCAGAGCCATTGCCAAGGGACATAATTATGGATTTATGATCACTAAATATAGTGAAATGCGTGACATTTGCTACCATAAATCGTATAATCTGTGAAAATCAAAGGATCAAGATAATGTCCGAATTCGAGCAATCTCAGGAAGACTACAGCGCTGAGTCTATTAAAGTTCTAAAAGGTTTAGAAGCAGTTCGAAAACGCCCAGGCATGTACATTGGTGATACCGACGATGGTAGCGGGCTTCACCACATGGTTTATGAAGTTGTCGACAACGGTATAGATGAGGCATTAGCTAAGCACGCAGATTTTGTTCATGTAAAAATTCACGCCGACAGTAGTGTCTCTGTACGGGATAATGGTCGAGGTATTCCTGTAGATATCCATGAAGAAGAGGGTGTTTCAGCAGCTGAGGTTATAATGACACAGCTCCACGCTGGTGGGAAGTTTGATAGCAATTCTTATAAAGTATCCGGTGGACTTCATGGCGTAGGGGTATCTGTTGTTAACGCATTGTCAGTTTGGCTCGAACTTAGAATTTGGAGAGATGGAAGTGAATATTTTGCTAAGTTTGAAAATGGCGAAACAACTGAGCATTTAAAAAAAATAAAGGATACTCCAGAGCAACGAGGTACAGAGGTGAGATTTTTAGCCTCTACAGATACTTTCTCTAATCTTGATTATTCTTTTGAGGTTTTAGAAAAACGACTTCGGGAATTAGCTTTTCTCAACTCTGGTGTTAAAATAATTCTTGAAGATGAACGGCCTACTCAAGTACTTCGCTCTGAATTGGTATATGAGGGTGGCGTAAAAGAATTTGTTAAATACCTTGACCGGTCAAAAACCCCTATGATCCCAGAGCCAATATTTATTAAAGGCGAAAAGGATGAAATTGGCATTGAAGTAGCCATGTGGTGGAACGATAGTTACCATGAAAATGTATTGCCCTTTACAAATAATATTCCTCAGAGAGATGGAGGAACTCATACAGCAGGTTTTCGCGGAGCTTTAACAAGAACAATCAATAGCTATGCACAAGCAAGTGGTATAGCAAAAAAGGAAAAGGTTAGCTTCACTGGTGATGACGCGCGAGAAGGGCTTACCTGTGTCCTTTCTGTAAAGGTACCAGATCCAAAATTTTCAAGCCAAACGAAAGATAAGTTAGTTAGTTCTGAGGTTAGGCCAGCAGTAGAGGGGTTAATGAATGAAAAATTAGGGGAATGGTTTGAAGAAAACCCTAATGAGGCAAAGCTAATAGTAGGAAAAATAATAGAGGCGGCTCTTGCTAGAGAAGCAGCTAGGAAAGCCAGAGAGCTAACTCGGAGAAAAACAGCATTAGACGTTAATTACCTAGCAGGAAAACTGAAAGACTGTTCAGAAAAAGATCCCTCAAAAACTGAAGTTTTTTTAGTTGAGGGAGACTCTGCCGGCGGTTCAGCTCAAACAGGGCGTGATCGGCGTACTCAAGCAATTTTACCGCTGCGGGGAAAAATTCTAAATGTTGAACGGGCTCGGTTTGATAGAATGTTAAACAGCCAAGAGATTGGAAACTTGGTAATGGCGCTTGGCACCGGTATTGGACGAGACGAATTTGATATAAATAAATTACGGTATCATAAAATTGTAATTATGACTGACGCTGATGTGGATGGCGCTCACATCAGGACTCTTCTGCTAACATTCTTCTATAGGCAAATGCCGGAACTAGTTGAGGGTGGATACCTTTATATTGCTCAACCTCCGCTCTACAAGGTAAGTAGAGGAAAATCTGAGGTCTACTTAAAAGATCAAACTGCACTAGATGATTATCTTGTTCAGCAAGGAATTGAAGGGGTGGTTCTTAAAGTCGGATCTAATGCTGAAATTGCAGGCCAAGATTTGGCAAGAATAGTGGATGAGGCTCGTCAACTTGATAAAGTTTTAGAAGCGTTTCCAACTCAATATCCACGACACATCTTAGAACAGGCTGCGATAGCGGGAGCTTTTGTTCCAGGCGCAGTCGATAAAGATTTACAAGGAACTGCCGATAAAATTGCTGCTAGGCTTAACCTTATTGCCTTAGAGTATGAACGCGGTTGGTCTGGACGAATAACCCAAGACCAGGGCATTCGCTTAGCAAGAGTATTACGCGGTGTAGAGGAGATGCGCACCTTAGATGGGCCAATGCTAAGATCAGGCGAAGCGAGGAAAACTGGTACATTTACTGAAAGCCTAAAAGAGGTTTATGAAACGCCTGCCACCCTGACGCGAAAAGACCAAAGCCAAACCATCTATGGTCCATTAGAATTACTAAACTCAATACTGAGAGAGGGAGAAAAAGGGCTGGCACTGCAGCGCTATAAAGGGCTTGGTGAAATGAACCCTGATCAGCTTTGGGAAACAACACTAGACCCTGATGCCCGAACACTGTTGCAGGTCAAAATAACAGATGCCGCAGAAGCTGACGACTTATTTACTAAGCTGATGGGTGATGTTGTGGAACCACGACGAGAGTTTATACAAAATAATGCCTTAACCGTAGCTAATCTAGATTTTTAGCCATAATATTTACCTACCTAAACCAGGTTTTTCATAATTGCTAAAAATTCATCAATATCATCCAGCGAACGGCTCCAATCTACCACGAACCTAGCCAAAACGGGCGTTTCGTCACTTACACCATCAAGCTCAGACCAAGTATAATATTCTAATCCAGCTGCAAATGCCTTTCTATGCATTGATGCTGGCATGGTTACAAACATAAGATTTGCCTTTGGCTCAACTAAAAACTTTACATCTTTAATATCCTTCAAGCCCTCAATTAATCTAGATGCAGATTTGTTGGCTTTATTCGCCAATTTTATCCAAAGATCATTTTCTAAATAAGCTAACATCTGGGCAGAAAGATAACGGTGTTTCGAAAAAAGATGGGCTCCTCTTTTTCTTCTTAACTCAAATTCCCATGCTTTATCGGGATCAAAAAATATAACACCTTCTACACCCATTAGACCATTTTTTGTGCCACCAAAAGTGACTGCATCCACTCCTGCCTTCCAGGTCATTTCAGCCGGAGTACAGTTGAGAGAAACTAGCGCATTTGCAAATCGAGCACCATCCATATGGACTGGCAAATTAAATTCCTTAGCTATTTGAGATAATTCCTTAATTTCATTCAGTGTATAGACTTGGCCCTTTTCAGTGATTTGAGTTATTGAAATTGGGCCTCTTTGGGGGCCGTGAACCCCTCTGGATTCTTCGGCTAATATAGATTTCCTTAGCTCTGTTGGGTTGATTTTATCACTATCACCAACCAGTGTGAGCTTCGCACCAGAAAAAAACTCTGGTGCATTACACTCATCCTCATGAATATGTGATACTGGGCTACAAAATATTGTTTGCCAAGGTTCACACAGGGTAGAAAGTATAAGCGAATTAGCAGCTGTTCCAGTCGCAACCAAGTAAACTGCTGCATCAGGGGCCTCAAATATTTTCTGAATCAAATGACGAACTTTTGTCATTTGGCTATCTGCCCCATAGCTTGGTTGATAACCTTCATTTGCATCGACCAAAGCTTCAAGTACCTCAGGGGGGACAGGACTATAGTTATCTGATGAATAAATCATTTAAACCTCTTCATCCCATAAGTAATCTTCCCACTCATCCTCGTCTACCTCGAACTCTGCAATAGTTTTCTCTTTCACTGAAACGTTTGCTTCATGAACAGTATTTGTATCGCCCGAAACAAGTGGATGCCAATCAAAAAGATCTTTTCCCTTCCAAAGAAGATAGTAAGCACAGGTTTTAGGCAGCCAATAAGCATGTTCACTAATATTTTTTGGTGTCAACACTATACAATCTGGAACAAATTGATGACGAATTGAGTACTGACTACATTTACAACTCTCATTATCAAGTAGCCTACAAGCTATTTTAGTGTAATGGACTTCTCCCGTGTCGTCATTTTCTAGTTTATTTAGACAACACTTTCCACATCCGTCACACAAAGACTCCCACTCACTATGAGACATATCGGATATGGGTTTTGTTTTCCAAAATGCCTTCTGAGGTCCACTATTATGTGAACTATTTTTCGTCATAGGCTTTTCAAAATTTCTTTTGCGTTAAGACTATCTTGATCCATTTGATTTATAAGATTATCCAATGTGTCAAATTTAATTTCAGGCCGCATGAACTCTATCAATGCAACAGAAAGAGTAGAGCCGTATAGATCTCCAGAAAAGTCAAAGATAAATGTTTCTAAGTTTGGAGCATTTTCTCCAAACATTGGTCGAACACCAAGACTTGCAACACCGTTATATGAACCGATATGTTCTCCATTTAAAACATCTATCAGTACTGCATAAACACCTAAATGTGGTATATGGAGACCATCTAGAGACATGTTAGCAGTAGGATATCCAAGCTCCCGCCCTCTTTGTTCACCGCCAATAACCAAGCCTTCTATCCTATGCCAATGCCCCAACTGTTTTGCAGCATCCTTTGGCCTACCCTCAGATAAAGCATTTCTTATTGAAGTGCTGGAAACTTGGCCTATTTCAGTCTCCATTAATTCAGCTATTGTTACATCAAAACCCATAGAGTTGCCCAATGAAATCAAATCTTTTGCGGTTCCTGATCGGCCTTTTCCAAAACAAAAATCTTCGCCAACAACAAGATGACGTAAGCCCAGACCTTTACTTATCACCTGGTCAGCAAATTCAAATGGCGATAAAGATGATAACGTTTTGTTAAAGTTAAGTTCATATAATTTCTCAACATTTAATTTATTTAGACGAGTTGATTTTGCATCAGAGTTCATCAAACGAAAACTAGGGCTTTCAGGAGCAAAATATGATCGCGGATGAGGTTCGAAAGTCAAAACGCCTAAGGGAGATTTATTTTTTTTTCCCCAAACTCTTGCGATTTCTATAACATGCTGGTGTCCTAAATGAACGCCGTCAAAATTTCCGACTGCTACACTAGCACCTCTATCAGAAGTATTTACAAATTGATAATCACGAATAATTTTCATGATTTTCAAGTATCTCTCAAATCATTTTAAAACAAGTTTGAATTTATTTAATCGATTTAATTCAGTCAAACTTCCTACTTGGCGCCAAAACCATAGCCTCACCAACGAGCACATTTTTTCCGTTTACTTCACAGCGACAGTCTAATTTTACTCGACGCTTATCGATTACCATGTCAATAACCTTAACTTCTGCATGAACCAAATCTCCCGGCCTTACTGGAGCCAAAAATTTTAAGTTCTGGCTCATATATATGGTCCCATGGCCCGGAAGCTGTTCGCCTATCACTGCAGAGACTAATCCTGCAGTTAACATACCATGAGCAATTCTTCCTTCAAAAATTGTATCTCTAGCGTATTCGTCATCCAAATGAACTGGATTATGATCAGTTGAGATTTCCGCAAATTTTTCTATATCCTGATCGGTAATGACTTTGCGAACATACCGAGTCATCCCCATTTCTATATCTTCAATACAAATCGTTCCTCTCGGATTATTATCCAGCATCAGCATTCCACCACTAAGCAATTTTTATTAACTTTTAGGATAATAAATGAAATATAATTACTTTGCAACTGCAGAATTTTAATATGGTTTTCTAATTTATCGCAAAAACCCAATAGAATAAGCCGGGCTGAGCTTTTGTTGATCTAAATAGTGTTTTAATAAGTCTTGATCTGGCTGCTCTTTAGTTCCAGTTTCTAGTGCAGCTAAACCCCCAGTTATAAATAAGCTATCTATACCTTCTTGCTCAGCACCAAGAATATCAGTCGTTATTCCATCGCCAATAGCTAAGATGCGATTATTTTTTATTTGAACTCCACTAGCTTCAAGCCGCCTTCTGGCCAAATCATATATAGGTTTAAATGGTTTTCCAAAATACAAACTTTCCCCACCTAAATCGGTATACATTTTAGCTAATGCTCCAGCACACCATTCTCTAACACTACCTCGATCAACGATGATATCTGGATTAGCGCAAAGCAACTTTAAACCCCGCTTTTTCGCAAACTCAAAGTCCGGCAAATAGACATCTAAATCTTCTAAACTGCTGAATGGCCCTGTACAAACAATTCCCTCTGCTTCATCGATTGGAACACGCTCTATATTAACTGGATCATTAACAACATTAAGGGGCTCAAAGAAATTTTCTTCAAATGGTGTACCAATAAAATAGATTTTACTGCCAACAACACCCCGAAACATCGCCATTCTAGCGCTATCCCCAGATGTTGCTATTAAATCCCAAGCCTCAAAGTCTACACCAAACTTTGTCAACTGCTTTTCCACACCAGACCGTGGTCGAGGTGAATTTGTAACCAAAACAACTTTGCCACCTTGGTATCTATATTTTTTTAAAGATTCATTGGCGCTAGAAAAAGCCTTGATACCATTATGTACACACCCCCATAGGTCGACAAACAAAGCATCATATCTATCAGAGATGTCAGCTAAAGATTTTATAACTTCTGTCACAGAAATTTCACCTAGAATTTTCTAAAGCTTTAAATTTGGTATTATCTGCTTTTTACGGCTCACAACTCCCGGCAAAACCACTGTATCAGCAACTACATTCACACCAAAAGATTTTTGGGCGACACTTTTAATGTTTTCGTTAGGAACAAAAAGAATTGACTCTTCTTTCAGTATGTCAACAACGAAAAACAATACATGGTCAACCGTATCCTCTATGCAGACCGCTTCCATTGCGTTTATTATACTCTTCTTTCTATCGAGTATGATATCAGGTTCAGTTGTTTCCAAAACTGAAACACGAAAGTTAAGATCGGCAATTGGATATTTTTTTGAGTCCATTCTCAAAAGTTCTGTATCAGAAAAAGCAGAAACATCTGACTTTGCTCGAAATAATTCTGCAGCATAACTTGGTATGTCTATATTCAATTCATTAGCCAACCATTCTGCAACTTCCCGATCTTTAATGGTAGTTGTAGGGCTTCGAAATTCCAAAGTGTCGGAGATTATACATGATAAAGCCAAACCCTTTATCGCATCTGGCATGTCAATTTTGTCGTCACCTATTAACTCGCACATTATAGTCGCAGTACAAGCCAATGGTCTGATAGTTATGTCAATGGGTCCCAAGGTTTCGAGACCACCAACTAATTTATGATGATCAATTATTCCCTGAATGTCTGCATCGTTTATGTTTTCTGGTAGTTCAGCCGGGTTGTTTGTATCGACAATTATTACACTATCATTCGCATTTATACCTTGTATTAAGTCTGGTTTTTCAAACCCCCAGCGATTTAATACAAACAAAGCTTCTGAATTTGGTTCGCCCAACAACTTAGGAGAAGCACTCATTCCTTTCTTTTCATTTAAATACCATGACCATATTATTGGAGATCCCGTTGAGTCTGTGTCAGGAGACAGATGTCCAAAAACCTGCAATTCCATTATTATACCTTTTTACTAATCAATCGACCGCCTTATAAGCATCTTTAAAATGCTTGTCACGTACTAGAAAAGTTAAGAGCTCTTCCTGAAAAAAACAGGAGAGGAAGGAGAGGACTCATTTTTATTATAGCTATAACCAGCAAGGTCAAATTGAACCAAATCTTTTACAGTATTAATTCTGTTTTCAATTACATACCTAGCCATCGCACCTCTTGCTTTTTTTGCATAGAAGCTAATTTGCTTTGGACCTTTTGAGGATACCTCGTAGAATTGAGGTGTAACAATTTCTAATTCTAATGAACTTTTATCTACTGCTTTGAAGTACTCTTGACTTGCACAGTTTAAAAGCACTGAAGAATTTGTGTTTTTTGCCTGATTATTTAGCTCATTAGCCAGTCTATTTCCCCAATAGGTATACAAATCGGAGGTCTCATCAACTTTTAAACGGCTACCCATTTCAAGCCTATATGGCTCAATCTCATCTAATGGCCTTAAGAGCCCATAAAGACCGGATAAAATTCGCATATGATTCTGGGCCCACCTCAAAGCGTCTTCATCTAGTGATTGGGCATCAAAACCAGCATAGGTATCTCCTGCGAAAGCAAACGCTGCAGGCTTTCGTTCTTGACTTCCAAAAGCATTAAAACGTTCTTTATTAAGGCGCGCTAAAGAAGGACTAATCTTCATAAGGTCTTGCAGATTTTTTTCCGATAAATTTGCTGCAACTTTAGCCAACTTATCGACATCATCAGAAAATATAGGTTCTGATGTTTCTAAGTTTTCAGCTTTCGGGCTCATGTCTAATTTCTTAGCCGGAGAAACAACAACAAGCATTCAAACAATTCCTTTTATTTTCCATAACCTTTAAGTTAAATCAATTTGATCTTGAAACAAGATCATAGCCAAAACTATAAAATAAATAATACCTTTACAGCGTTTTTTACTAAAATAGCAGCTTAGCTTTTCTTTACTCTATCTAAGGCCAAACAATTCAGGAAGAATGTAGTCTCGTAAGGAAATCAAAATAATAAATGCGACCAAGGGCGATAAATCCAACGGTTGAGTGTTTGGCAAAACTCTTCGGATTGGCCCGTATATAGGCTCCAACAAGCGGTTCAAGCCCGTCCAGATTTGAGCGACAAGAGGTTGATAAAGGTTTAAAACTTGAAAACTAATTAACCAACTCATTATTATATGAGCAATCATAATAAAAAACGCTACGTCTAGTATCAGAAAGACAGGGCCGTATATAGCTGACATTTCACCTTTTCCTTAAATATTGCTAGTTAAATAAGATCTAATCATGGGTTTAACAAGAGCACTTGATTCAACTTTTTGACTTGGCTTCATCAACTTCTATATTTTCTAATTCAGCAGAATTTTCTTCTACTTGAAAATTAATCTGATCAGCCTCACTGCCTTCACTATTCAAAACATCTAATACAAAAGGCAACTTTTCATTACCCAGTGTGAGCTCTTCTTTTACCTCAGGGGCGTCCATCCAAGCTAAAGTATCTAATGCATTACAATTGAAACATGTTGGTCGCCAAACCGCATGTATTGTAGAGCAGTTTTCGCAAACCCATTGAGGTCCACGTGGGGCTGCGAGCGCTTTTGTTAGCCACTTTCGGATAACATTATCATCAGCGCCTTCACCTTTTTCAATAGCTGCCATAATGGTAAGCGTGCGTACGTTAGGAGAAGTCTCGTATGAATCACCAAGGGACCTTCTTGCACTCGGAAAGTCTTCAGCCTGAAGATACATTTCCGCCATCATAGTTTTAGTTTCAATATGCTTAGAATTCATTTTAGCAAGCAGTTTAAACCCTTTTTCTCTTTCCTCTTGGCTTTCTTCTTCAAAAATCTCCGAATAAACAGCCGCTAAATCAGGATGTGGCTGAGATTCCCACGCTTTCTTGATAACTTTTATTGCGTTTTTTTTCTTACTATCTGCCAAATGTTCTCTAGCAGCTAAAACAGCAGCCGGAACCAAATCAGGCGACATTCGATTTGCCTCTATGGCCATTACCTGAGTGTCTGTCTTTTTATCGGTTTCAGTTATTTCAGCCGCCTCTGATAAAGCCAAAACGGCATCGCGTCGCTTGTGAACGTCCTGCGTGAGATTACCATATTTCATTTTTGCTTTTAGAGTTTTTCGCGCTCCGCGCCAATCTGATGCTAACGTTTGCAGATTTATTAAAACATCTTGTGTCTCTTCATGCTTTGGCTTCAATGAAAAAGCTTTTTCGGCTAATTTTAAAGCTGTATCAGTGTCACCCTCAGATAGGCGCTTTTTCATTATACCTCTAACACCTACAAACCTTGTCGTTGGATCTAAAATCAGCTCTTTGTATATTTCTTCTGCATGTTCAGATTCACCTGCTATTTCAGCTGCCTGTGCTGCTAATAGATTGGTCAAAGAAGGTTTTCTTAAATACTTCTCTGCTTTCTTTGCTTTTATTAATGCAGCAGATCCTTCGCCAGATGCCAAAGCCATCATTCCCTCTGATAAAGCTTTATAGCCTTTTCTCTCTCTATTGCGGCTAAAGTATCGAGAAACTGCTGTTTCATCACCATTAATGAAGCGCAAAACAGCTAGAAAAAGCGAAGCTATTTTAAGAAAAATCCAAACAGCTAATATCATCAAGCCCAAAAATAAAAGTAATTGTGTAGGACTAATTGAATACTCAAAGCCCGATATCTCTATAATTGTGCTTCCAATGATTTTATTATCGTTACTCGCTAAATAGCTCACGCCCCAAGCAAAAACCATTACAATGATTAAAAATAATGATAACCTAAATAGCGATATTAACATGCGCCGGTCTTTCTATTCCTTGATACTTTCAACAAATTGCTCCACAGCCAAAAGGGTTTCAATTCTATTTTCTGCAGAAATGCGCCAAGGCTCCATAGCCTCCTTAGCTATATCATTTAGTTGACTCAGTTCAAAAAGAGAGTTTTCAAGATCGTTTGATTTTAAAAATGCTTCAGACCTTGACAAAATAGCATCGGTATCAAAGCCTTCGCGGGGTATTGTTGACCGAGCCTGAAGTTGAGACTTTAAGAATTTTAAAATTTTAAAATTCCCCGTTTCTGTTAATTTCCTATCAGCAGCCAATGCCAACCTAGCGAAATCTGGAAAGGACTCGATAAGGTCTGTCATGGTCGGTATGCCTGTGCTAGCCAAGTTTCTTAATATTTCTGGGGCTTCTAGTTTTAAAACAGTCTCGATATTTTTTAAATTTTCCTCAAAGGGGTTGCCATATATCGTTGCAGTTTGAATTGCTTGTATATTTTCATAAATTAAGTTGTCATTTGTCTTTAGCTTATTGGATCTTTTTGGTTCTACTCTCAAACTTTCATCGCTTGGTTCATTCTCTTCCATCATTTTTGGTAAAATTTCTTTCTCTGGAGTGCGCTCTTCTGACCCCAGCGCTTTATTAATGGTGAGTTTAGTTTCTAATTGTTTTTTAAGATCTCCGAGCTCCAGATATATACTATCGAATTCCTCTTTGTTTTTTATGATTGCATCTTCAAGCCCAGCTAAACTGGTCACTAATTTATTTTCATCAATAAAGTTTTGTGAAATTTTTTTTGCTTCGTTCAAACTAAATTCAAGTTGCTTTATTGAAGTAGAGAGGTCATCCAGCCTAAATTCTACGTTCTGCTCAAATATGATTTGTGACTGATTTTTGAAAAAATTGGGATAAAAAGAATTAATTAAAAAGGCACCGCCCAAACCAAAAGTAGCCGTTACCAGACCCGAAGCAATAATAATTACAAAATAGATGGCTTTACTTTTTTGATCATTTTTTCTAGCGGAAGGTGCTGCTTCACCCAAGATTAGAGTGTCGTTTTCAATTTCACTTTTCTCAGAATTCGAAGGCAAATCATCTTCTTGCGAATTTGCGCTAACACTTTCTTTCTTTTTCGAATTTGGCTTTGGCATTACTTTTCTCAAATCTCCAGCCAATTGCTAACTAGTATAACTA
The DNA here is from genome assembly GCA_012270125.1 of Paracoccaceae bacterium. GTDB lineage: Bacteria > Pseudomonadota > Alphaproteobacteria > Rhodobacterales > Rhodobacteraceae > Salinivivens. The sequence continues at coordinate 90,211 of JAAXIY010000043.1, read as the reverse complement.
TCAAATTTGATCAATCGTCTTAAAATAGCAAGAGTAGCTTCTTGCATGCTAATTAAATCGGGTTTTTCCGAAATTACGAGCTCAGCCAAATCAACACTCCCAAGCTCTTTAGAAACAGCCTCGCTCATCGCAGCAACATGAAACCCGGTCAAATCCAATTCGTTCAATAATAACTTAGCAGATCTCGGTGAAAATATTGGTAAAATTACTGGCCTACCGCTCTTAACTTTATGAAAAATTTGTTTTTTTATCTTAAGGGGCTGTTGATTATAGCCTGTTATTTCAAAGCAACTAAAGCCATTGTTTTTTAAAGAATCACAAAGGTTCCCTGCTGTATGCTTACCTCTAATGTGAACCATACTTTCAGTCGGATTCTTTAAATTGATTAGCTTCAATAAATTTTCTTGGTCGCTTGAAGTGGCTAAAACTTCATACCCAGCACTCGTTGCTATTTTTCGAGTGTTTTCACCAACCACAAAACATTTTTTATTTCTTAGGTTATATTTTTCAGAAGCCCTAAGCCCATTAATTGACGTAAATATTAAAATTGACTCTTCTTTGACCTCAATAAGTGTTTCTAAAAATTCTATTTTTTGAAGTGGGTTATCTAAAATTTCACACTGCCCTAGTAGATGTTCAATATTTAGACAAAATCGTTCATTTCCACCTTCTGGCCGAGTTAAAAGTAAAATTACATTTTTTTGGTCGGGATTGTTTGTCATATTCTGAAATGCTACTCCGATGCTGGCTGCGATACAATGGAACATAGCATGGATCTTGACAAAGCGCTGATTTTGGGAATTGAAAGTAGTTGCGATGATACCGCTGCTTCTATTTTAGAAATAAATCCAAATGGGTCACACATTAAGTCCTCTATCATACGCAACCAGTTCAATCTTCATCAAGAATATGGAGGAGTTGTACCAGAGATAGCAGCTCGAGCTCATGTTGAACTAATTGATGTTGTTGTTGAAGAGGCTTTAAAAATAGCGAATGTGTCAATACAAGATGTAAATGCTATCGGGGTCACAGCTGGTCCTGGGCTCATTGGTGGTGTCATGTCTGGAGTAATGTTCGCAAAAGGACTGTCTGCCTCAACAAATAAACCGTTAATTGGAGTGAACCATCTTGCTGGTCATGCACTTACGCCAAGGTTAACCGATAGAGTAAATTTTCCTTATCTCGTATTGTTAGTTTCTGGAGGGCACTGTCAATTCCTAATAGTTCATAGTCATCATAATTATGAAAGAATAGGTGGAACAATAGACGATGCTCCAGGCGAAGCCTTTGATAAAACAGCGCGCCTTTTGGGCTTGCTACAACCGGGTGGTCCTTCGATTGAGGAGGCCGCAAAAACAGGTGACGAACACCGCTTTGACTTGCCGCGTCCATTACTGAATCGGGAAGGTTGTGATTTTTCATTTTCAGGTCTTAAGACAGCTTTAATGCGAAAACGAAATGATCTTATCGAAGAACAGGGAGGATTATTTAAACAGGACATATGCGATTTGAGTGCTAGTTTCCAACAAGCGATGCACGACGTTATAGTTAAAAAATCAATTCGCGCTATTGATCTATATTGTGAAATAACAAATGAAAACCCTGTATTTTCTATTGCTGGTGGGGTTGCTGCAAATAAGAAAATTAGGCAATCACTTGAAAATATTTGTAAGACTAAAAAGGTCACTTTCTCAGCACCACCCTTAGCATTATGCACTGATAATGCCGCTATCATTGCTTATGCTGCAGCAGAAAGGTTTTTAAATGATGACTATGATGACATGACGCTGTCTGCGCGCCCAAGATGGCCGCTAGATAACAAAAAGTCTGCCATTTTAGGTAGTGGTAAAAAGGGTCCAAAGGCATGAATATAACTGTCATCGGCGGGGGAGCATTTGGGGCCGCAATTTCTTCAGTTATGGCAAAAGGTGGACACAAAATAACACTTTATTCGCCAACTAATTTTAAACAATTGAGTGCCACAAGAATTTCAAAGAAACTTAGTGAAACTGAGCTTCACAAAGAAATTAATATCATAAATTCATTAGAGAATACTAAAGATTGTAAGAGTGTTTTCTTAGCAATACCGACTCAAAATTTAGCCCAGTTTTGTGAAAAAAATATCGCCTTCTTAAAAGAAAAACAGCTAATTGCTTGCTGTAAAGGTATAGATAGAGCTACCGGGAAAAGGCCGTCTGAAATTTTGAGTGAATATTCATCTCAAGTTGCCGTGATGTCAGGGCCTAGCTTTGCAATTGATATTTTCAATGACATGCCAACCGCATTAGTTTTAGCCTCAACCGACGCCAGCTTTTTAAGACAACTGCAAAAAGAGATTTCAATGCAAAATTTTAGGCTTTACCGAACATCAGATGTTTTAGGTGTAGAGCTTGGAGGTGCGTTAAAAAATATAATAGCCATCGCTTGTGGTATAGCTATTGGTGCCAAGCAGGGTGACAGTGCCAAAGCAGCGCTTATGACTCGTGGTTTTTCAGAAATGATCAAATTTGCAAAAGCTCATGGAGCCAAAGAGAAAACGCTTTCAGGTTTGTCGGGTTTGGGAGATTTAAGCTTAACTTGTAATTCGATAAAGTCTCGTAATTTCCTTTTCGGTGTAGCCTTGGGCTCGGGAAAATTCTTCGATAAAAATGCAACTGTAGAAGGTGTGGCCACAGCATTTGCTGTAAGTCAAAAAGCACAGGCTTTAGGGATAGAAATGCCAATCACTTCTTCTATTTGTGCTTTACTAAAAGGTTCAGTTTCGACAGAAGAAATAATTCATTCTCTTTTAAGCAGGCCAACTAAAGAAGAATGAAGTCTGATGAGCTCAGAAGATTTGTTATAAGAAAACTTAAAGGAGATAGCATTGAACTATTGGCTATTTAAATCAGAGCCATCATCTTGGAGCTGGAATGAACAATTAAAAAAAGGTGAAGTGGGTGAAGAGTGGGATGGTGTAAGAAACTATCAAGCGCGTAACTTTATGATCAATATGAAAGTTGGGGAACAAGGTTTTTTTTATCATTCGCAGAAAGAAAAATCAGTTGTAGGTATTGTTGAGGTAATAAGAGAAGCAAGACAGGATAGCACCACTACGGACAAGAGATGGCAGTGTGTCCAAATTAAGGCCCTGAAATCAATGAACACAATTGTTCATCTACACCAAATTAAGACGCAACCAGAACTTAATGGTATGATGCTGGTCAATAATCCACGGCTTTCGGTACAACCCGTCAAAGAACATGAGTGGAAAATAGTTTGCAGTCTAGGTGGAGTTAGCCCCTAAATCTTAATAGCGATAATGCTCTGGCTTAAAAGGGCCTTCAGGAGTTACACCAATATATTCTGCTTGATCTTTTGCTAATTTGGTAAGCTTCACACCAATGCGTTCCAGATGTAACCTAGCAACCTTCTCATCTAAATGCTTAGGTAGAATGTAGACATCGTTTTTATATCCATCACCTTTTGTCCATAACTCAATCTGAGCAAGAACTTGATTTGTAAAAGAAGCTGACATCACAAAAGATGGATGCCCAGTTGCGTTTCCTAGATTTAGCAAGCGCCCTTCAGATAGCAATATTAATCGATTACCCGAAGGCATTTCGATCATGTCGACCTGATCTTTAATGTTTGTCCACTTGTGATTTTTAAGATGAGCAACTTGGATTTCATTATCGAAGTGACCAATATTACCAACAATTGCCATGTCTTTCATTTCACGCATGTGTTCTATTCGAATGACGTCTTTATTACCTGTTGTTGTAATAAAAATATCGGCGTTTTCTAAGGTATCCTCTAAGGTTACGACTTCAAAACCATCCATAGCAGCCTGTAAGGCGCAAATTGGATCAACCTCTGTTACCTTAACCCGCGCACCAGCACCTCGAAGGGACGCGGCAGAACCTTTGCCCACGTCACCATATCCACATACGACGGCCGTTTTACCTGCCATCATTGTATCAGTTGCGCGACGAATACCATCTACTAAAGATTCTTTACAACCATACTTATTGTCAAACTTAGACTTGGTCACAGAATCGTTTACGTTAATCGCAGGGAATGGAAGCTGGCCGGTCTTAACTAATTCATAAAGCCGATGAACGCCCGTTGTTGTTTCTTCAGACACGCCCTTTATGGCATCTCGTGTTTTCGTAAACCAACCAGGTGATTGCTCCATACGCTTCTTAATTTGCGCTTTTATGACTTCTTCTTCCTCTGACTGAGGAACTGGAATGATGTCTTCACCTGCTTCTGCTCGTGCACCAAGAAGCACATACAAAGTAGCATCCCCACCATCGTCTAAAATCATATTTGGGCCATCAGGAAACATAAAAGATTTATCTAAGTAATCCCAATGCTCTTCTAGAGATTGACCCTTAATTGCAAAAACTGGAATATTTGCTGCCGCAATCGCTGCCGCTGCATGATCCTGAGTTGAAAATATATTGCAGGATGCCCAACGCACATCGGCACCTAAAGCTACAAGTGTTTCAATAAGGACAGCAGTCTGGATCGTCATATGAAGCGAACCCACAATACGTGCACCTTTTAGTGGCTTGGTGTCTCCATATTCCGAACGAAGAGCCATCAATCCAGGCATTTCGGTTTCGGCTATGCTCAACTCTTTGCGACCAAAGTCGGATAGAGAAATATCTTTTACAATATATTGTTGGCTCATTCTATGTCCTCATGGTTTTGACGCTCAGTATCAGCAAATAAAAAATGGTTCAATGTTATAAAATTGGCTATAGTGTAACAAATTTTAGATAATAACATTTTTGTGAAAATCAAACTTTTAACGAAATAGAAAGTCTATATCCTTATGAAGAAATATCGCGCTTGGCAACGAATGCTTTCAGGGCGCCGGCTTGATCTTTTAGATCCCACCCCTCTAGATATAGAAATTGAAGATATAGCGCATGGTTTGTCTTTTGTTGCTAGATGGAATGGGCAAACGCATGGGGACTTTCCATATAGTGTTGCAGAACATTCACTGTTGGTAGAACAAATATATTCTAAGCTTTATAAAAACCCAGAAAAAAAATGGTGCCTAGCAGCACTACTGCATGATGCGCCAGAATACGTAATTGGAGATATGATTTCACCTGTAAAATCCGCTATAGGCAGCGATTATCAATCTTTAGAAAATCGATTAAGTTCTGCAATTAACCTTCGTTTTGGCCTGCCAACAAAATTACCGGAAAACATTAAAAAACAGATTAAAAAAGCAGATAAAATAAGTGCTTGGATAGAAGCAACCCAAATTGCTGGGTTTTCAGAAGATGAAGCCAATAAGCTAATTGGGCCTGCTCCCAAAAACAATGTGGACAATTTTACTATAAAGTTGAGAGCCCCATTAGAGGTGCGAGAAGACTATATTTTAAGATTTAAAGAACTATTTATTTAGGGCTTCGTTTTGCAAGGATGCGTTGAAGCGTCCTACGATGCATATTAAGGCGACGCGCGGTTTCGCTTACGTTCCTATCACACAGCTCATAAACCCTTTGAATATGCTCCCATCGTACTCTATCAGCGCTCATCGGGTTTTCTGGAGGAGGGGGTAGATCATCACCAGACGCTAGGAGAGCATTCATTATGTCTGATGCATCCGCAGGTTTTGATAAGTAATCTGTTGCACCAATTTTCACTGCAGCTACTGCAGTAGCGATAGCTCCGTAGCCGGTTAAAACCACAACGCGGCAATCCGGCCGCTTTTCGTGTAAAACCTCAACAACGTCTAAACCATTGCCGTCAGTTAGGCGCAAATCAACGACCGCATAAGCTGGTGGTCGCGCAGTCGCTATTGCTCGTCCTGCAGCAACTGAGCCAGCAGATTCAACTTTAAATCCTCTTTTTTCCATAGCTTTTGTTAATCGACGCAGAAATGGCTCGTCGTCATCTACTAACAACAACGTTTTATCTATGCCAATTTCCTCTATTTTTCTTTCTATCAAGCCAACTCTCTCCTTCCGGCTATCATTTACTTAGGGCGGTGATATGTCAGGGTCAAACTCTGTATTTAACTATTGCCAATAAAGCAGGCAGTAATTTCAGCAATTTCCTCTGCTGACTTATCACGCCTAAAAAATTCGACAAAGCCATATTCAGGCAGAATCAAGTAGGTCAAAGTTGAATGATCAACTAAGTATAAATCATCATTAGTTTTTTGCGCTTTATAATATGTTTTGTAGGATTTAGAAACGTTTTGTATTTGATCCTTGCTTCCCGTTAAACCAATCATTTTAGGATGATGAAATTTCACAAACTCCCCAATTACCTCTGGAGTATCTCGTTCCGGGTCAATGCTCACAAATACTGGCGTTGCCGAAATTTCCATAGCATCAAGCAAATCAATTGCCTCACTGTTTCGGTAAACGTCTAAAGGACAGATGTCTGGACAAAATGTATAACCAAAATACAAAATCGTTGGCTCTTTGAAGATATCTTTTTCTGTAACAGATTGACCTAGATGGTTAATTAAATCAAAGGCACCACCAATGTTAGAACTACCCAATGCGTTGCTCGTTCTACATTCTGCAAATTGATCAGTACCATTTATTAAATTAACCCGACCCGATGTAAGGTACCAAAAAGTAAATAAGCTCAAAAATAGCAAACATGCCGCCAAAAGGCTGATCGAAAGACTTAATGATCGAGACATTTAAATTCCCTTTAGACAGTTAGATGCTACATTGTTCATAATGGGTATACCTTAATGTGATTAAATGGAACAACGTAAGGCTATTATGGAAGAGTCCAACCAAAATCTTTTTCCGGAGAGCAACCGTGGAGAATGGATAAGGCTTCGCACCATGATTTTTATCAGGTGGGTAGCAATCAGCGGTCAAATTGCAGCAATTATTATCGCTTACAAATATTTTGGTCTGGTTTTAAACCTTAGTCTCTGTTTTTTTGCTGTCGGCTTATCTGCATTAGCAAATATCATTGCAAGCTTATTTTACCCGGAAAGCAAAAGATTAAGCGAGCTAGAAAATGTAGTCATGATTTTATTTGACTTGTTTCAATTGGCCTTTCTGCTTTTTTTAACTGGTGGACTAAACAATCCTTTTTCCGTTCTCTTGATAGCACCTGTTGTTGTCTCTGCCACAGCTCTTAAAACACGGTCTACTGTTATTATTGGATCAACTGCCATTTTGCTTGTGGCCCTACTGTCACAGTATTATGTGCCATTAGAAAATATATTGGGCGAAGCTCTATTTATTGCTGACATCTTTTTATTTGGAAACTGGATTGCAATAAGCACTAGTATTATATTTTTAGCGTTTTATTCAATGCGAGTTACATCAGAGTTAAACACCATGAGCGATGCTCTTTTTGCAACGCAGACAGCATTATCTAGGGAGCAAAAATTAACTGATTTAGGTGGTGTTATAGCAGCAGCAGCTCACGAACTGGGAACGCCCCTTGCAACGATAAAGCTCACAAGCTCAGAGCTTATAGACGAGCTCAAAAAGTTTCCAGAACTCGTTGATGATGTCGTGCTAATTCGCGATCAAGCTGATCGATGTAGAGACATCCTGAACAGCATGGGCAGCGCTGGAAAAGACGATTTACATATGCAACAGGCATTACTGGCAGAAGTAATTAGAGAAGCTGCGGAGCCACACTCACAGCGAGGTATTTCGATAGAGACAAAGATAGCAGATAACCACAAAGGTGGTATAGATGAACCCCACATAATACGTCGGCCAGAAATTATTCATGGTTTAAGAAATATGATTCAAAATGCAGTTGACTTTGCTACATCGAAAGTTTGGGTGGAAAGCTCATGGACCAAAGACTCAGTAAAAATTACCATTTTGGATGATGGACAAGGATATCCACCAAATCTTTTGGGAAGGCTGGGCGATCCATTCCTTGGAACAAAAATATCAAAAGAAAATAGGCACGGGAATGAAGGTATGGGGCTAGGTTTATTTATCGCTAAAACATTGCTGGAGAGGACAGGTGCTAAAATACGTTTTGCTAATGGAAACAAAAACCAGATCTTAAAAAAATCACAGACAGAACCAAATGGAGCTATTGTTGAAATTTATTGGCCAAGAAAGAAAATTGAGTCCGCCTCAAACCTATTTGGTGAAAATCAGAATTTTTCTGTATAAGTTTTTTAAATTTTTTATTATTCGTTTTGTTTGCAAATATCTTTAAGCAGACATCACTCATAACAGAAAACTAATGAAAAAAATTGTTATCTCAAACGGGCCACTCGAAACTAAAAAGCTCGCTACATTATTTAAAGCCAATTTGCAGAAGGGCGATGTAGTCTTACTGAAAGGGGAAATCGGAGCAGGTAAAAGTCATTTTGCCCGATCTTTAATACAATCAGCGATGTATATTAAAGAGGAGGTGCCCTCCCCAACATTTACCCTTGTGCAAGTCTATGACACAACTATTGGGTCTATTTGGCATGCTGACCTTTATCGATTGAATGATTATAGTGATGTAATTGAATTAGGTTTAATTGATGCTTTTGGTGAAGAGATCGTCCTTCTAGAATGGCCAGAGCGGCTTGGTTATCTTGAACCAAAAGACTCACTTACAATAGAAATAATCATTCTAGAAGGGGATAGGCGTGAAATAATTTTTTCAACCACCTCTAGTGAATGGAAACCGCGCCTTGATAAAATATTAAAAGACCAATGACGAATTAATTTTATTTATAAAACTCAGATGAGCAAAAAGTTATAGCAATGATTTTTCCTGATATTTCTGGAGTTTTTGGCGTCAGTCCTGGAGCAAATTTTCCACGTGAGCTTGCTAAGGGAATAATGAGTCGTTTTGCACTTTCAGAGCCTAACGTATTAGCAAATTTACAAGTAATAGTTAACTCAACAAGAATGCGTCATAGACTGACAGAAGAGTTAATTGAATTAGGTAATATGCTTCATCCGCGAATTCTAACCTTGTCAGAAGTATCTCAGCTTATTCCCCGTAATTACAAACCAAGCCCAAGTTATTCGTTAATCCATAAATTTGAACTAATGGCACTGGTTGAAAAACTTGTAGAGGCGCAGCCTGATATAGCTGCTCAATCATCAATCTATGCAATAACAAAAAGCCTTTCTGATTTAATTGATGAAATGCAAGGTGAGGAAGTACCCATTGAGAAAATCTTAAACCTCAATGTTTCGGATCTCTCCGGCCACTGGAAGAGAAGTCAGCTTTTTTTAAACATTATAAAAGAATATCTTGAAAATCGCAAAAATGACCCCGATCAAGAAGCTTGGTTAAGAGAAACTGTAGAAACCCTGATTGATTACTGGTCGGAAAACAGTCCAAAAAACCCAATTCTTGTCGCCGGCTCCTCAGGCTCACGAGCGACTACTCGAAAACTAATTGAAGGGATTATAAAATTGCCTAATGGTGGAGTTGTTTTACCAGGCTTTGATTTTACCTTACCAAGAGAACTATGGGGATCAAAAGAAAGTATTGGTTTACCTGAGGATCATCCACAATATAGAAATTTAAAGACTTTTTTTACTTTAAGCTATCCATCAGAAAGATTAAAAAAGTGGCACCTAGAAGAAGTCTCTAATGCTCCACTGCAAAGCTTAATAAGCCTATCTTTACGACCAGCGCCAGTTACTGATTGTTGGTTAGATGAAGGTCCCCAATTAGGTGATATTTCAAATATCACAAAAGACATAAGTCTAATTGAAGCTGAAAGCATTAGAGATGAAGCTCTAGCAATAACTTTTCGAATGATTTCTACGGTCAGAGATAATCAAAGTTTGGTTTTAATATCTCCAAACAGAAAGTTAACCAGAATGGTTTCCGCGTATCTTTCCAATTGGGGTATTGTTCCTGATGACAGCGCCGGGGTACCGCTACAATTAACCCCACCCGGCAGATTTTTGCGTTTAGCGCTCAACCTTTTGAAAGGGCCAGCAACCGCCACCAGAGTTTTTTCTTTGTTAAAACATCCAATCGCTCATAGTGTTGAAAACTATAGGGTTGATCACTTAAATTTTGTTCAGAGTTTTGAGCTTTTCATCAGAAAGGAAGATGTTAGCAATATTTTCTCTGAAAACGTTTTAGTTTGGTCAAAACAAAACAAAGATCCATATGCATTAAAATGGGCAAACTGGATTTGTCACATTTTAGATGAATGTAAACTAACGGAGCCCTATAGCTTTGAAAAAATTCTTGATAAGCACATCAAGCTTGCCAATCTAATTGCTTCTGGCCCTGATCAAAATGACGATAATAGGTCTGGTGGGTTATGGAAACAAAACAATGGTCGACATTGTCTAAATATAATTGAAAAAATAAAAGAAGCTTCTCCAACCGTTAGCTGTGTGTCCATAGCTAGATACGCTGATGTTTTTAACTCTATATTGGCGGAAGAGCATGTACCAGAAATAAACCCAACTCACCCAAACCTTATGATTTGGGGCACACTTGAGGCCCGAGCGCATCATGCCGAAGTTTTAATATTGGCTGGTATGAATGAAGACTCTTGGCCAAGTCCAGCTGCCATAGATCCCTGGTTAAACAGAAAGATGAGGGGCGAGGCTGGATTGCTATCTCCTGAAAGACGTATCGGCCTATCCGCACATGATTATCAGCAGTCAGTCTGCGGACCTAATGTTTTAATCACTAGAAGCATCAAAGATAATGACTCTGAAACGATACCCTCAAGATGGTTAAACAGGCTCCTAAATATGCTCGGTGGACTTTCTGAAAATAAAGGCCCTGAGGCAATTAAGCAAATGAGAGATAGGGGCGAAAAGTGGTTAGACTGGGTTCACGAAAGCAAAAATATCATTCGAAAAAAACCTGCGCAAAGGCCATCGCCAAAGCCCCCAAAAGAAACACGACCCAAAAAGCTTTCTGTTACTGAGATAAAAACACTTATTCGGGATCCTTACGCCATCTATGCGAAACATGTTTTAAAATTAAAGCCACTAAGACCTCTAGATAAAGCGGCCGACCCGCTTTTGAGGGGCGTCATTATCCACAAAGTTTTGGAGCAGTTCGTTGAAAATTGGAACCAAAAATTTTCAGTTATAGACCAAAAAGCCCAGTTGTTAGATCTAACAAAAAAGCAACTAAAAAGTAAGGTTAATTCACCTACAGCGCAGCTCTTCTGGCTTTCAAGAATTGAAAAGATTGCAGATTGGTTTGTCTCTGAAGAAGTAAATAGAAGAAATTTAAGCTTCCCCATCACTTTAGAGCAGAAAGGTGAAATCAAAATCCCGGGTCTAGACTTCAAGCTGACTGCACAAGTTGATCGAATTGATTGTGGTGAGAATGGTGAAGCAATAATTTATGACTATAAAACAGGATCAGTACCAAATCAAAACGTTCAACTACATTTTGACAAACAGCTTTTCTTACTTTCCTTAATTGCCGAAGAAGGCGGCTTTTTAAATACTAAGCCCTTAAAAGTTTCAAATGCGGCCTTCATTGGGCTTGGAGATAAAAAGATCGTTTTTGCTCCCTTTGAACGAGAATCCTTGGAAGCTCATCGGAGCAAATTTTACTCATTAATTGAAAAATATCTTAGTCCAAACCAAGGTTTTACCGCTAGACGAGCCATGTATCGTTCTGAAGACCATTCTGAATATGATGGCATCTCTCGTTTTGGCGAGTGGTCTATAGAGGATGAGGCCACATGAAAAACCGTAACATGGCAACCCATGCTCAAATTCTCGCATCAAATCCAAACGCGTCAACGTGGCTTTCCGCTAATGCAGGCTCAGGTAAAACGCGTGTTTTAACAGATAGAGTTGCCCGATTGCTTTTAGAAGGCACATCCCCGGAAAATATTTTATGCCTAACTTATACAAAGGCAGCAGCATCAGAAATGCAGAACCGATTATTCAAACGTTTGGGTAAGTGGTCCATGCAAGACGATAAAGCACTCAAAAAAAGCTTGGCCGAAATAGGTTTGGAAAAAGGTTTAAACAAACAAAAATTTAAACAAGCTAGAACTTTATTTGCCCGTGCCATTGAGGTGCCTGGAAGCTTAAAGATACAAACAATTCACTCTTTTTGCTCATCTTTGCTAAGGCGTTTTCCTCTTGAGGCTGGCGTTTCTCCCAATTTTACAGAAATAGATGAACCAACCACACAAAACCTTTGTATGGAAATCTTGGAAAAGATTGCAGCTGATAAGTTTGACTCAGTAATTTTGAATAAAATTTCAAAATTCTCAAGCGATGTTAATTTAGGTGATCTGCTTAACGATATCTTAAAAAATCGTACTATTTTATCTCACTATAAAAATCGTTCTGAAATCTATTCGGAGTTTGGATTAACTGATAACAAGAGTCTCGAGCAATATTTAAAAACTCATTTCACTAGTGATGACTTAAAGATTGTTGAAACCTTAAAAGAAATGATGAAAAGCAGTGGAGCCCGAGATCAGACTACTGCAAAAAAACTTTCGAGTATTGAGGGGCTCGATTTAAATTTTATAAAAATTCTAGAAAATGTTTTTTTGTATAAAAGTAGCACTAAAAAACCAGATTATAGTGCAAAAATTGATGATTTTGCCTCTAAATCTGTTCGTACCAAACTTTCTAGTTCACAAACAGTATTGCTTAATGAGTTAGCAGAAAAAACAGAACTTTTTCGGCAAATTAGAATCTCGTTTGAGACATCAGATAAAATTTGTGCTCTCTATGACTTTTCAAAAGTTTTTCTTTTTCATTATTCAAACGAAAAATTGCTTCGTGGCTGGCTAGATTTTGATGATCTTATATTAAAAGCTAGAAACCTATTGATAGACCCCTCAATAGCTGCTTGGGTTTTGTATAGGTTAGATGGTGGTATTGATCACATTCTCATTGATGAAGCTCAAGATACAAGCCCCACACAGTGGCAAATTGTTAAACAATTATCGCAAGAGTTTTATGCAGGAGAGGGGTCTCGCGGTAATGTAAAGCGCACTCTTTTTGCAGTGGGGGACAAAAAACAATCCATTTACTCTTTTCAAGGCGCAGATACCTCTGAGCTCATACGAATACAAAAAGAATTTCAAAAACTGTTTGAAGATGCCGCCACACCACTAAAAGAATTAAGCTTGCAATATTCCTTCAGATCGTCTCCGACAATTTTAAAGTTTGTTGATAATATTCTAAAGCAACCAGGTGAACCTAAAAGGTCTGACAAGCATCTTTCATTTTACTCTAAATTACCTGGGCGGGTTGATCTCTGGCCAGCAATAGGTAAGGCGGAGCAACCAAAAGATATAGAATGGCAAAACCCTGTAGATATGCCAGGGAAAGAAGACGAGAGAATAAGGTTGGCTAACTTAATTGCGGACCAAATAAGCACCTTAATATCTTCCGAAAGCTTAATTCCAGAAAGAACCGGCAATGAATATGTTATGCGTCGAATTAAGCCTGGGGATTTTTTAATACTAGTCCAGCGCCGTTCTGTTTTATTCCATGAGGTTATTAAAGCCTGCAAGAAAAAAGGTTTAGATGTTGCGGGGGCAGATCGATTAAATCTTATGGAAGAAATTGCCGTAAATGATCTAATAGCTTTTCTATCTTTTCTATCTACGCCACAGGATGATTTGTCACTAGCAACAGTATTAAAGTCACCTCTCTTTAGTTGGAGTGAACAACAGCTTTTTGATTTGGCATGCAATCGAAAAGAGAGGTCTTTATGGGGAGAGTTAAAAAGAAAGTCAGGTATATTTAGCTATGAGTATTCAGTGCTAAATAATTTAATATCGAGCACCGACTATCTTAGGCCATATGAACTTCTTGAAAAAATGCTCAACCAATATGAAGGGCGCACCAATTTAATTTCACGCTTAGGACCAGAAGCTGAAGATGCTATTGATGCTTTTCTATCTATTTCAATTGATTATGAAAAACAAGAAACACCGAGTCTAACAGGTTTTTTGTCATGGATTTCAGCCTCTAATTTTGAAGTCAAAAGGCAATTAAGCAGTCAAAAAAATCAGATTCGTGTCATGACAATACATGGCGCTAAAGGTCTCGAGTCACCAATTGTTATTTTGCCAGAAACACAAAAAAGGAAAGTTGAAGTTCGTGATAGGATTTTAGCTGGGGAAAACATAGCTGTCTGGAATAATAAAAAAAGCGAAGCACATCATTTAGAAGCTGAAATCAAACTACAAAAGAGTCGAGCTTTAGAAGCTGAACGGGAAAGGCTGCTTTATGTTGCAATAACAAGAGCCGAAACTTGGTTTATAGCAATGGCTGCAGGAGAGCTCGACGAGAATTGCTGGCATGAAAAAATAAAAAATAGTTTACAAAATTCTAACGCTAAAATTTATAAGTTTCCTACAGGTGAGGGGCTAAGACTGGAAGAAGGAAACTGGTTAGCCAAAAAAGAAACAATTGATAGTCAGTTCAAAGTTTCTAAAAATGAAATTCCTGATTGGATTAAAAACAAAAATTTTGAACATAATAAATTGCCAAAATACCTGGTTCCATCTGATTTAGGTGGATCCAAGACATTATCAAAAGGAAAAGGCTTAAATGAGGAAGAGGCAGCACTTCATGGTTCTCGTGTACATAAACTGCTGGAGGTACTTCCAAGGTTTCCGTCTGAAGATTGGCGCGATCTATCAGTAAAAGTACTTAAATCCAGCAAACTTTTTGATGGTTCTCCAGATTTCCAGGGTGCCATAATGGAAGCCTTGTCAGTTTTAAATGACTCAAAATTTTCTTATATTTTCAAAAAAAATGTTCTCAGTGAGGTGCCCTTCTCGGCAAGTCTACCAAAATTAGAAAATCAAAAAATTTATGGCATTATTGATCGACTGATAATTGAGGAAAATAAGGTGCAAATTATAGACTTTAAAACTAACTCAACTGTCCCAGAAAATGTAAACCAGATTCCAACTGGCATATTAAAGCAGATGTCTGCATACAAGCAGGCAGTTATGCAGATATTTCCTGATAAAGAAATTAGCTGCTTTATATTATGGACTGCCAGCAAAAAACTTGATTTTCTGAAAAGTGACCTTTTAGAATTTAGTAATCTAAATAGTTCCTGATCTTGACGTTTTGCTTTGCACTTCCTACGTTGAACATAACTTTTATCAGGAGTAAATTAATGGGTACAGTAGCAGTAACCGACGAAACATTTGAAGCAGAAGTCCGCAACTCAACAATACCGGTTGTAGTAGATTTTTGGGCTGAATGGTGTGGTCCATGCAAGCAAATCGGACCTGCTTTAGAAGAGCTTTCCGCCGAATACGAAGGTAAAGTCAAAATTGCAAAAGTTGATGTAGACACAAATCCCAATGCCGCTGCATCTATGGGTGTAAGAGGGATTCCTGCTTTATTCATCTTTAAAGATGGTGAGGTTGTGTCTAACAGAGCTGGAGCGGCTCCTAAAGCAGCCTTGCAAAGCTGGATAGACGACAGCATTTAAAAAATTGATTTATTTTTAGGTAAAACCTATGTCATCAACTAATTTTCCAAACTGGCATGGAACCACAATTATTGGCGTAAAAAAAGATGGCAAAGTTGTTGTTGCTGGCGATGGACAAGTAAGCTTAGGCCAAACGGTTATAAAAGGAAGCGCCAAGAAAGTTCGCAAGCTATCTCCAGGTGGGTTCGACGTCATATGTGGCTTTGCCGGGTCAACTGCCGACGCTTTTACCCTATTAGAGCGCTTGGAAGCTAAATTAGAAGCAATGCCTGGCCAGCTTGCAAGAGCATCTGTTGAGCTTGCAAAGGACTGGAGAACAGACAAATATTTGCAAAAATTGGAAGCCATGCTGATAGTTACAGATGGCGATAGCCTATTAGTAATTACCGGTGCAGGCGACGTCTTAGAGCCTGAACATGATGTAGCTGCAATTGGATCGGGCGGGAACTACGCTCTAGCAGCTGCTCGAGGAATGATGAACAGCAAAAAATCAGCAGAAAGTATTGCTCGTGAAGCAATGGCAATAGCGGCTGACATTTGCGTATATACAAATGGAAATTTAACTATCGAAACTCTTTAAAGATAGTTGATTGCGAAAATATCAAACGGTTTGAGTAGCAATTAAAAACCAAGCTAGAGGAATAAATGACAGACCTTACACCACGTGAAATCGTTTCTGAATTAGACCGTTTTATAATAGGTCAAAAAGATGCAAAGCGCGCTGTAGCTGTAGCCTTAAGATCGCGTTGGAGAAGAAAGCAACTAACTGACGATTTGCGAGATGAAGTTTATCCCAAAAACATTCTCATGATTGGGCCAACTGGTGTTGGAAAAACAGAAATAAGTAGGCGTTTAGCAAAATTAGCCCGAGCGCCGTTTATAAAAGTGGAAGCAACAAAATTCACGGAAGTTGGATATGTTGGCCGAGATGTTGAACAAATTGTTCGCGACCTAGTGGATGCTGCCATTAATGACACAAGGGAATATATGAGGGAAGACGTCAAGGCCAAGGCTCAAAAAGCTGCCGAAGACCGAGTGTTAGATGCAATAGCCGGCACGGACGCCAGAGATTCAACGCGTGAGATGTTTCGTAAAAAGCTTATAAGCGGTGAGCTAGATGAAACCGAAATAGAATTAGACGTCACCGATACTTCTAACCCAATGTCTATGTTTGATATCCCAGGACAACCAGGATCTCAGATGGGTATGATGAACATAGGAGATATTTTTGGAAAAGCTATGGGTGGCCGCAAAACCCGACGAAGAATGACGGTTGCAGAAAGCCATGATATTTTATTAAGCGAAGAAGCTGACAAAATATTAGATGACGAGGTTGTTACTCGTACCGCCCTGGAAGCTGTTCAAGACAATGGTATAGTATTCCTAGACGAAATAGACAAAGTGTGCGCCCGAAGCGACGCAAGAGGCGCAGACGTTAGTCGTGAAGGTGTGCAAAGAGACCTTCTCCCTCTTATTGAGGGAACCACTGTTAGTACGAAACATGGGCCTATAAAAACAGATCATATCCTTTTCATCGCATCTGGAGCCTTCCATGTGGCAAAGCCTTCTGATTTATTACCAGAGCTTCAAGGACGTCTTCCTATTCGTGTTGAGTTAAGAGCTTTGACTGAAAATGACTTTGTGCGCATTTTAACTGAAACAGATAATGCTTTAACTCGGCAGTATTCAGCGCTCATGGGAACAGAGGGAGTAGAAGTTTCTTTCACAGAAGATGGTATTCAAGCTTTAGCAAAAATTGCAGCTGAAGTTAATCAGTCAGTGGAAAACATTGGAGCCCGTAGGCTATATACTGTGCTTGAAAGAGTCTTTGAAGAACTTTCGTTTTCTGCCCCAGACAAGTCAGGATCTAAAGTAACTGTTGATTTAGCCTTTGTTGAAAAGCATATTGGAGAGCTTAGCAAAAGCACTGATCTCAGTAGGTATGTTCTTTGACTTTTACAAATAGCCCTTTAATAGCCCATTTTTTTTCAGTGCTTCAGAGGTTTCGAAGGGGCCTAAAGCCTTTTTATCTTTAACTACAATGCACTGGCCCCCAACCTGTTTCGCATCTTTTGGATCATGCGTAATAAGCAAAACGGTAATACCTTGCTCCTTCGATAAACTATACACTAATTCAATCAATTCTGATTTTTGATTAGGACCAAGTGCAGAAAATGGCTCATCAAGCAACAAGATTGGGTTGTCTTGTAAAAGCACTCGTGCGAGAGCTGCTCGACTCTGTTGCCCACCAGATATCTCAGAGGGCAAGCGGTCAATTAACTCAACTATTCCTACCTTTTCTAAAACCCTTTTTATTTTTTCTCTGGAAATATCTGAAACGAAAAAACTCTTACCACAAACTAAATTTAAGTTCTGTGAAATCGTTAAGTGTGGAAACAAATTAAATTCCTGAAATATGGTTGAACATGGTCGTTGAAATGGAGGTAGTAAATCTACCCTAGTTCCATCTACAAAAATTTTTCCAGACGTTAATTCACGGTGTCCGCTGAGCAACGAAAGGAGCGTTGACTTTCCTGCACCCGATTGTCCAATCACCGTTGTGAAGCCTTTTGGCACAGTCATATTTACTGTTAACTGAAAATCACCTATCTGAACTATGACATCTTCAAACCTAATCAAAGCGTACGCCCCAGTTTATCAAAAAAAGCAAAGCTTCCAAATGCTAATAGAGACAGTAATAGGGCCGAAGCTAAAGCTTCC
Source organism: Paracoccaceae bacterium (assembly GCA_012270125.1). Lineage (GTDB taxonomy): Bacteria > Pseudomonadota > Alphaproteobacteria > Rhodobacterales > Rhodobacteraceae > Salinivivens. The sequence continues at coordinate 72,103 of JAAXIY010000043.1, read as the reverse complement.
TCAACTCTATAAGAGCCCATGAGCTGGTAGATTTTCAGAGGTAAAGTTGTTATTTCACCTGAGCCAAACAATACTATTACTCCCAAATCACCCATAGACAGCGCAGCAGCTACACCAAGAGAAAAACCTATGGGCCTTTTTAGCCGTCGTAGATACACCCACCAAACCCAGTAAATACCAGTCAAGCCAATCGAATGAGATAAATTGTCAAACTCTTTTCTTATCTCTAAAGCTGATGGTTTTAATATCCGGATTACAAAAGGTAATGAAACTAATGCGTTCACTACAACCGTAACTGGAACAGCCAATAGATAAGGGTTTCCAAAGTTTTTAAGCATCAAAAACGTACCTGCCCCCATTACTATTGGAGAAATTGCTATACCAAGAGAACCAAAGATTTCTCCCATCTTTGTGGTTAAACACAATCCAAAAAACACAGACATAAAAGATGATAGTATGGCTATTTGTATTGATAGGCTTGCTGCTTTAAATACAGATAAGGGTAAAGAAAAAATGTTAGCAAACCCATAGAACAAAATCATTATTAATGGGGTAAAAATAAATAGCAATATTCCAATTATAACCAGAGCATCTATAATCTTTTCAAAGAAAGAGGGTTTGTAATTTGCGATTTTAATATCAAGACCCAAGACTGTTTTGGGTGTGTTTATAAATTGACTACACAAAACAACACTCACGACTAAAAAAACTTGCACTAACGCCAGTTGAGCAGCCTTTGAAAAATCCAAATCATAAAAAAATGACTGATAAATAGCCAATTCGACTGTTGTCGCCTTGGGGCCTCCACCCAAAGTCAACGCTACAGAGAAACTGGAAAGACAAATTGCAAATATAACCGCCCAAATACCCGGGCAAACTTTTTTCAGGACAGGCCAATCCAAGGCAAAGAACTTTTGAACAAAAGATAGTTTTAAAGACGAAATAAGCCTGTAATGCTCGCCGGGAACGTTATTCAAAGCCTGAAGCAAAATTCTAATTGCCAAAGGGAGATTGAAAAATATGTGCGCCAGAATTACACCCCAAAAACCATAAATTTTAACAGGGGCAAAACCAATAAGATTCAAAATATTATTAACTACGCCATTATTACCAAAAACTAAAATTAATCCCAAAACAGCTACTATTACCGGTAAAATAAAAGGTGCCCCTAAAATTAGAACAACAAATTGTTTTCCAAAAAATTTTTGCCTTTTAAGAGCTTTAGCAACCGGGATCGCTATTAACGTGGATAATGTGGCTGAATAGGCAGCCTGGACACATGTAAACTTAATGGCAGCTATATCAGAACTATTTAAGCTCACCGACAAACCGCTAAAGTGTATGAGAGAAATAAGTGGGCCCAATAATAGGCCCACCAAAAATACAGAACTAATTACTGTGACAGTGCTGCGCGCCATTCTTCTATAGCCTTTTTGCGCATCTCATTGGCTTTATCCTCACTTAAAAAATATGCTTTTTCTGGAAAAGGGAGTTTTGAAAATACTTCAGGCCACTCTGATCTATCTTGAGCCGCGGGATAAGACCAATTTGTAAATGGAATTAGCGACTGGAACTCATTAGATAAAACGAATTGCATAAATTTATCAGCTAACTCCGGTTGGTTGGACTGTCGCAATTTTCCAACTAATTCAAAATAAGCATAGTGGCCCTCTTCAAAAATGGCTGCTTTTTTTGTTTGATCGTTTTCCACAGAAATATGATAAGCGGGCGACGTATTAAACGATAATACTATTTCAGCTTCACCAGAAGTAAAAAGCCCATAAGCTTCAGACCAACCCTTTGTCACTGTTACAATATTCGGAGCCAGTTTTGACCAATATTCTTTTGCTTTGTCACCGTAGATTTCCTTTACCCACAAAACTAATGCCAAGCCTGATATTGAGCTTCGCGGATCTTGTATAACTATTTTAGCATTTTTCATATTTGCCAAATCATCAAAGCTTGTTGGTGGCTGAGAAATCTTTGCTTCATCATATACAAAAGAAACAAAAGACCAGTTGAAAGGTAAGAATGTGTCATCATTCCATTTAATCGGTAAAAATAGCGACCCATTATTTTGTTGGTGGGGTGCAAACAATCCTGTTTCCCGGGCCTTTTTTGTTACATCTGTATTTAAACCTATTACAATATCAGCTTCTGTACTTGACCCCTCCAAAATTAAACGAGGCACTAGATCCCCTGCTGAAAACTTAAGATCACATTCACAAGTTTTCTCAAATGCTTCTTCTATAGATGGGCCTGGACCCCACTCTGATACAAAATAATCAGGCGCATAAACTGTAAGTACTGGTTTATTAGCTGAGGCTGATGTTGCCAAAATAATACCCGTCAAAAATATCAAAAATCTCAATTCAATCTCCTCACTTTTTCGGGGAGAGTAAGTTCAAACTTATATAAGTTTATCCTTCCCTCCGCCGGCGTTATCCGGTTCAGGTTCTACGGGTTCGCTTGCGCATCTCAGCCAGTGTAAGGCTCCCCGAGGTAGCTTACCGATTATCACAAATTTTGGTTTGGTCAATAAAAATTAAGGTTTTTTAAATTTATGTTAACAGAATAAAATTTACTTTTGCGTAACACTTGCCCAGCGCGAGAAGAGGCAGTATCAGGATGGTTATACTAGAGAGTGGACAAAGATGAGCCTAAATTCTTTTGGACATATTTATAAAGTGACAACTTGGGGCGAAAGTCATGGTCCAAGCCTTGGTGCTACTATAGATGGATGTCCGCCAGGAATTGAAATCAATCAAAGCCAATTACAAAGCTGGCTAGATAAAAGAAAACCAGGTCAAAATAAATATACAACCCAAAGAAATGAACCGGATAGCGTTGAAATATTATCTGGCGTTTTTGAGGGGGTCTCAACAGGAACACCCATTCAACTGCTAATAAAAAATACAGATCAAAGATCAAAAGATTATAGTGAAATAGCCCAAACTTTTCGACCTGGTCACGCAGACATAACCTACTGGCAGAAGTATGGTATTCGCGATTACCGTGGAGGCGGTAGATCTTCTGCTAGAGAAACCGCTGCTCGAGTTGCAGCAGGCGGAATAGCTCGGCTTGCATTAAATCATTTTGCTCCCAATATAGAAATATATGGTTATATGACACAGATGGGTGATCAGAAAATTGACAGATCCCAAATCGATTTAAATCAAATTAACAATAATCCTTTTTGGTGTCCTGATGTGAAAGCAGCTGAAAAGTGGAAAGGCTATCTAGAAAATATCAGAAAATCTCGTGACTCTGTGGGAGCAATAATTGAAATTATTGCCAAAAATGCCCCGCCAGGTTTAGGGGCTCCTATATATGGAAAAATTGATACAGACTTAGCGGCCGCAATGATGTCAATAAATGCGGTAAAAGGTGTGGAGATTGGAGAGGGAATGAACGCCGCATCTCTATTAGGTTCACAGAATGCAGATGAAATTTTCATGGATGGAAACAACAAACCAAGATATTCGTCAAATCATTCTGGCGGCATACTTGGTGGCATATCTACCGGGCAAGACATTGTTGTGAGATTTGCGGTTAAACCAACCTCTTCAATCCTTTCACCAAAAAAAACAATAACCCAAAATGGAGAAGAAACTGAGATTATAACGAAGGGGCGTCATGATCCGTGTGTGGGCATCCGAGCTGTTCCCGTTGGCGAAGCAATGATGGCTTGTGTTCTTCTTGACCATTATCTTTTACATAGAGGGCAAATAGGTGAAAACAGAGGTCATATAGGTTAATCAGCCTCACTTCTGGATGTAAAAAATAATCCTATCATTATAACAAGAATTGCTAAATGTTGAGCGATAGAAAAAAACTCTCCCAAAATTATTATTGCTAAAAATACGGCAGTCACTGGTTCTGCTAGTGATAAGGTCACAGCTGTAGAGGAATTCAAATATTTAAGCCCAAATGTAAAAAAGGAATATGCAAGGCCAGTGGCAAATATTCCTAAAAAAATTAAATGGTAAATAGCTTCATTCGAAATAATCCAAGAGGACGGGTAAAAAATAAAAACAGGCGTAGAAAAAAATGCAGCTATTAAAAATGTCCACGCTGCTGTGTTATGATGAGAAATTTTCTTAACTATTCTAGATGTACACAGAGAATAAAGAGCGTAAGACAAACCAGCAACTAGAGCCAAACTGACACCTAAGCTTGACCATTTGGTGTCATCACCAAAAAGCATTAAGAAACTGATACCCATCACCGCCAAAGTGGCGCCAAAAAGTTTATTTAATCTATGTTTCGATTTTAAAATAAAAAACTCAAATAAAAGTGCCCAAACAGGGGCGCTCCCTATGGTTATTGCAGTTCCCACTCCGACACCAGAAATCAAAACAGCCGCGAAAAAAGACATATTGTACAACATCATAAAAAGACCAGAGCAAACTATCAAAGCAGGAGATTGAAAAACGGAAGAAAATAAGTCCTTGTCAAAAACTATCGATATTAACAGTAGATAAAATGCTGCTAAATAGAGGCGAACAGCGCCAATAACCAAAGGCTCTTTATAATCAGGAATTAGCGCTTGAATTGTTCCTGTGGAGCCCCACAAAATTGCTGCTAAGATTACAGTCAAAATTGATAGGCGTTTGTTATTTGTCATCCACGTTGGGCCTTGCTGGAATTTATGTAAAATGGTTTAGTAAAGCAAAAATATAAGTAAATCATTATTGAACTTAGGGAAAGCTTGATGAGCAAACCATGTATCATCTGTGTTGCGATCACGGGATCTGTTCCAACAAAGAAGGACAACCCGAATGTACCAATTTCAATATCCGAACAAGTAGAAAGTACACATGAAGCTTATGAAGCGGGGGCTTCTATCTGTCATGCTCATGTAAGAAATGAAGACGGAACACCAACTTCTGAACCAGAAAAGTTTGCTTTATTAAAAGAAGGAATTTTAAAGCATTGCCCAGGCATGATTATTCAATTTTCAACAGGAGGAAGGTCTGGTTCTGGAAAGGAAAGAGGGGGGATGCTGTATTTGAAGCCAGATATGGCGTCATTATCTGTAGGGTCTAACAATTTTCCAACTCGAGTTTATGAAAACTCCCCTGAGCTTATATTATGGTTAGCAGAGCAAATGCGTACCCACAAAGTTATGCCAGAAATAGAAGCCTTTGACCTCTCTCATATTTTAAACGCTATATCCATGCACTCTAACGGGTTATTTTTTGGCGATCTATATATTCAGTTCGTTATGGGCGTAAAAAATGCTATGCCAGCAGACAAAAATGTTTTCGATTTTTATGTACAGTTAATGAAAGATCGCGCACCAAAATCTGAATGGTGTGGAGCGGGAATAGGGGCAAACCAGATCCTGGTAAACGAATGGTCTATTAAGGCTGGTGGACATACGAGGGTTGGAATGGAGGACAATGTTAGACTTGATAAAAATACTCTAGCACCGTCTAATGCAGCGCTCGTTAAACGGGCTGTTGATTTATGTGAAAAGTATAGCAGACCTGTTGCAACTTCAAAAGAGGCCAGAAGTTTGCTCGGACTATCGAGTTAAATTAACTCTCCGATATTTTAACCTTTAAATCTGTTAGTCCGTCTATTTGTGCAATCAATATATCACCTTTTTTCACGGCGCTAACACCTGCTGGCGTTCCGGTCATTATCAAATCCCCTGGACCTAAGTGAGTATATCTGGACAAATCTAAAAGAATTTCATCGACTGAGTGAATCATATCTGAGATTTTTCCCATCTGCTGAAGCCTGTCATTCAAGAATAACTTTAGTTTTGAATTTTTAACGTTAGATACTTCTTTGGCCTCTGTAATTTCTCCTATTATAGCAGAGCCATCAAAATCTTTCGAAACATCCCATGGCTTGCCTTGTTTTTTTGCAACATTTTGCAAATCGCGACGGGTCATATCTAATCCACATGCATAACCAAATATAGAACCTTCTATGTCTTCCCTAGTTGCTTTTTGAAGGGGTTTTGCAATAGCAACAACCAATTCTATTTCATGATGTAAATCTTTTGTCATAGGTGGATAATTAAATTCTTTATCTGCATCTAATAAAGAAAATGGTGATTTAGTAAAATAGAATGGCTGCTTTCTTTCTACCGCATTTCCAAGCTCAAGCGCGTGCTCAACATAGTTTCTGCCAACACAGAATATTCTTCTTACTTGATAACTGTAGTCTCTCCCAGTTACTTTAATTAAGGGCAGTTCTGATATTGGAAAAACAGACTTCATTTTTATCAGATGGCAAATTTCAATAAAGAACGGTAAAGTGGAAGAGAGGCTTCAGCTAGCATTGCGTTATCTCCTTCCAAATTGGGAAGTATATCTTCTGGACCAGAAAACCCAGTTGATTTGTGTGCTGACTCATACCAATGCGAAGCCCAAACACCATCTTGCTTATTCCCACCCATCGGCCAGGATAGCATAGACTTTTGAAATCTTAAGTTAAGCCTTTCACATAGTTTTGTAAGCGTCTCTTCAGGTTCTTTTCTTATATCTTCAGAATTGACAACAATAGGATTCAATCCACGTTTTAAAATTTCTGAAAACAGTTCTACCTGTTTTTTGAAACCAATATCATCCTCACTTACATTTTTGTATTTTTTTGAGAAGCTTGAAATTACTCGTACTGGATGTCTGAGTAAAAATACGTGTTTTACCTGGTTAAACCAATCCCTGGGTACTGAATTAACCATATGGTGCGTCATATGCTTTTGATATAGATTTTTTCCCATGTTTGATCTGTCCTTTGTCAAATTATTTATGACAGTGGTGACATTTTCTGGCTGCGAAAGAATAATCTCCTTTCGCATTGGATGATCTAAACCTGTTTCAATCAGATAGTTAGCATAAAAGGGCTCATCAATTATCTCAAAATCGTCACGATTGCCAAATGAATACATTAACGCTGTTGAAATATTTCTCGGCCCAGACCAAACCGCTAAGTTCATTATCTACACTCTTTTTCAATCAATAACTTATAAAGCTTGCGGATATGTTCTGTGGTTGGGCCCAACTCACCCGTGCCTATCGTTCTTCCATCTATACATCCCACGGGGGTTTGTGCCCCAAAAGTGCCCGTAAGAAACGCTTCATCAGCACTATATGCCTCGACTAAAGAAAAGTTCTTCTCGTAGACGGGTATACTTTCTGCTCGACAAATATCTATCACTTTTTGGCGCGTAATCCCGTTCATGCAATAGTCGCCAGTGCTCGTCCAAACCTCATCCTTTTTAACTACGAAAAAATTACAAGCATTCGTCGTATTCACGAAACCATTAATATCCAGCATTAAGGCCTCGTCAGCCCCTGCCTTCTCAGCAGCTATGCAAGCTAAAATGCAGTTGAGTTTGGAATGGCTGTTAAGCTTTGGGTCTTGAGTCATTGGAAGACCTCTTAAATGAGGTACAGTTGCCAAAGAAATAGGTCTTGGTATTTTTGGAACGGAATGCTCCATGATAATTACAAATGTAGGGCCATCTATTGATAGGGCTGGGTGTTGAAAAGGTCTCTTTTTAGGGCCTCTTGTTATCATAAGTCTAGCGTGAGCATCATTTGTCATATTGTTTGACTTCTGGGTCATCATAAGGGCTTCGATGACTTCTGATTTTTCCAATCCAATATCTAAGTCTATTGCCAATGCCGCTTCAAACAGCCTGTCGATATGCTCATTACAGAAGGCCCATTTGTTGTTGTATAATCTCAAACCTTCCCAAACACCGTCTCCCAACATAAACCCACTGTCATAAACACTCACCACTGCTTCATTTTTAGGAACTATCTTCCCATTCAAATAAATTAAAATATCCTCATTTCTGATATCTTCTTCTGATTGATGTGTAGAGACGCTTAGCTTCATTTTTACCCCTTTTGGACATTGCTAGTAGGGAATTTTATTTAAGCCAAGAAATTTTTAATAATAACATTTGCAAATTTGTATGTTGGCAAAAACTTTTTTCACCCTAAGCCTATAGATAATAGTGATGGGGAGACCTTATGTATTTTAAAATAAAAATCATCGTTGTTCTGTTTTTAATACTTACGACACAAACTAGCCCTATATTCGGAAGCCTTAAACTGAACGCGCAATCAAAAGACTCCATAATTTTAGCTGGCGGTTGTTTTTGGTGTGTAGAAGCAGACTTTGAAAAAGTTAATGGTGTTAGTGAGGTCATTTCAGGCTACACTGGTGGTTTTGTTAAAAACCCAACCTACAAGCAGGTAGTAAAAGGTGGCACAGGACATTATGAGGCTGTCATCATTCACTTTGATCCTGGGGTAGTTTCAACAAAGGACATATTAAATATGTTTTTTAGGTCTATAGACCCAACAGACGCTGGCGGTCAATTTTGTGATCGTGGAGATAGCTATAAGTCAGCTATTTTTGCAAAACCAAGCCAAACTTTAACAGCAGAGAGAGCTCTCATTGAGGCAGAAGCTGCTTTAGGTAAAAAGATAGTTACGCCAATACTAAAAATTAGTGAATTTTTTGTAGCTGAAGATTATCACCAAGATTATTATAAGGGAGAAAATCTATTGCTGACTAGATTTGGTCCCATCCAACAAAAAAATGCTTACAAAAGATATCGTAAAGCTTGTGGAAGAGATGAACGCCTTATTGAACTTTGGGGAAAAGAGGCTTTTTTGAACTGATAACTCTCCACAAGTTAATTTTAATTAAATTAAGAATTGAAGAGAAAGGGTTTTTGAGCTTTACCAAACCAGACTAATGTTATGCTAATTTAAGGCTTTGGGAGACTATCGTGACACCAATGATGTCGCAATATATGGAAATCAAATCAGACTATTCTGAGGCTTTACTGTTCTACAGGATGGGGGATTTCTACGAACTTTTTTTTGAAGATGCCAAAATAGCCGCAAGCGCCCTAGATATTGCCTTAACAAAACGAGGAAAACATAACGACGAAGATATACCGATGTGCGGCGTTCCTCACCATTCTGCAGAAAACTATATTTTTTCTCTAATAAATAAAGGGTTTCGAGTTGCCATTTGTGAACAAATGGAGAGCCCAGAAGAGGCAAAAAAACGAGGTTATAAAGCAGTGGTAAAAAGAGAGGTTGTTAGGCTCGTAACACCTGGAACCTTAACAGAAGATAATTTATTAGATGCTAGAAAAAGTAATTACTTAGCCGCTTATTCAGTTATACAAAACGATGCTTCCATATCATGGGTAGATATTTCAACAGGTTCATTTTATATCTCTAGCGTACAGTCAGGAAAGCTGGGCTCTGAATTAGCAAGGCTTTCGCCAACCGAAATTCTGTTGTCCAGTGAATTAGCTGAAGAACATAGAAACCTAGCAGAAGAATTAGGAATTAGCGTCACAGAACTTGGAAGCTCTTCTTTTGACAGTAGTTCCGCTAGAGAGCGCATAAAAAAAACTTTCGGCATTGAAACCATTGATGGTCTGGGAAGCTTTACTAGAGCAGAAATATCTTCAATGGGAGCTATTATAGAATATTTACGAGTAACCCAAAAAGGCAAAAGTCCGCTGCTATCCAGACCACGGCGCGAACTAAACAACACCTATATGTCTATAGATACAGCAACTCGAAAGAATTTAGAACTTACAAGAGGACTTTCTTCAGGTAACAAAAATGGCTCACTACTTTCGGTAATTGATCATACATTGACCTCAGGTGGGGCTCGGTTATTAGAAAAAAGAATTTCTGCCCCCTCTACTATATTAGAAGAAATTGAAAAAAGATTAGCTTGCGTTGACTTTATGATAGGAGATGAAAGTTTATCGTCTAACCTTAAATCTGAACTCCGAAAAGTCCCTGATTTAGACAGGTCTTTATCTAGGATAGCTTTGGATAGAGCTGGCCCTAGAGATCTTGTGGCTATTCGAACAGGATTGCGTCAATCTTTGATCGTATCAAAAACACTTGCAAAGTCCGATATACCCGAACTTATTAGGGAAAAATCTTCTATCTTTCCCGAACAAACAAAACTTTTAGAATTGCTTGATGAGGCTCTAGTAGACGAACCACCAATTTTAGCAAGAGACGGTGGGTTTATCAGGGAAGGTTTTGATGACAAATTAGACGAAGCACGGAGACTTAGAAACGAGGGAAAAAAAATAATAGCAGAAATGCAAATGAAGTATATTGAAAACTCCGGCATTCAGTCTCTCAAAATTAAACATAATAATGTACTGGGGTATTTTATTGAAACACCAGCAACACATGCTCAACGTATGTTGTCGCAACCTCTGTCTGATACCTTTATCCATAGACAAACAACCGCAAATCAAGTTCGCTTTTCAACCGTTGAGTTATCTGAAATTGAAACTAAAATTCTAAATTCTGCTAACACTTCTTTAGAAATAGAAAAGCAAGCCTTTAGGGATTTATCTGTAAGCATATTAAAATATGCAAATTACATCACCAGTATAGCAGAATTTTTGTCAGAAATAGATATCTCCGTTTGTTTTTCTGAACTAGCAAAAATTGAATCTTGGGTAAAACCAAAGATCGATACTTCTCTTGACTTTGAAATTGTTGGCGGACGACATCCAGTCGTTGAGCACGCTCTGAAAAAAGAGGGTAAAGCATTTATTTCAAATGAGTGTAATTTAAGTGACGGAAAAATATGTTTGCTAACAGGACCAAACATGTCCGGAAAATCAACTTTTCTACGTCAGAATGCTTTAATTGTTTTATTAGCTCAAATCGGTTCTTTCGTTCCTGCCACTTCAGCCAAAATAGGCATCGTCTCACAGCTTTTTAGTCGAGTTGGTGCATCAGATGATTTAGCGAGAGGGCGGTCTACATTTATGGTGGAAATGGTGGAAACAGCATCAATTTTAAATCAGGCAGACCATAACTCGTTTGTAATACTAGATGAGATTGGTAGAGGGACAGCAACCTATGATGGCTTGTCAATCGCCTGGGCTACATTAGAACATCTGCATGATATAAATAAAGCGAGAGCGTTGTTTGCTACGCATTATCATGAACTAACGTATCTATCTAATGATATGGATCGATTAGAAAACTCTACCGTTGCTGTAAAAGAGTGGGAAGGTGAAGTGGTTTTTTTACATGAAGTTAAAAAGGGAGCAGCAGATAGGTCTTATGGTGTTCAGGTAGCGAAGCTCGCTGGTTTACCTGACTCTGTAATAAAAAGATCAAAATTAATATTAGAGAAGCTCGAGGCAGACCATTACCAAGGTCAAACTAAATTAGAAGGTTTAGTAAACGATCTTCCTCTATTTTCAAATGGTGGTAAAGCAGAAGCAAATATTAAAGATGAGCTTCAGGAAAAAATCAATGGCATAAATTTAGACAGTACATCTCCAAGAGATGCCTTAGAATTTCTTTATGAGCTTAAAGAAGCGCTGGTTGATAAAAAAAAATCTTAGCTATTTGACGATACACCTACATGAGCAGGCCGTAATAAGCGATCATGTAAAACAAAACCTTCAGATGATACTTCTATAATATCACCAGATTTAGTTCCCGGAACAGGAGCCTCAAACATTGCCTCATGTAGCTGTGGATCAAATTTGTCTCCAACCTGGGGAGAAATCGGTTTTATACCATGTTTTGAAAAAACATTTAATAATTCTCTCATAGTTAATTCGACACCCTCAATAACCGAACCGGCAATTTCTTTTTGCTCATCGGTTATAGACTCAACAGCTCTTTTCATATTGTCATAAACTGGCAATAAATCTCGTGCTAGCTTTGATCCGCCATAATTTTCTGCTTCTTTTCGATCTTTATCAGCCCTCTTTCGAGCATTTTCTGCATCAGCTAGCGCCCTCATAAATTTATCGCGATAATCATCTCTTTCAGCAGTAACTTCATCTAACTTTTCTAACTCAGCTGCTTCTGCATCGATATCTATTAGTTCATCCTGATCCAAATCAGAATCTTCTATCTCATCCAAAAACTCTTCTTTTTTTTGCTCAGCCATTTGTCACCTCTTATTTCGATCAGAGATCATTTTGCCAACAAGTTGGGCTGTATAATCCACAACAGGAACTATTCGCCCATAATTTAATCTTGTTGGCCCTATTACTCCTACAGCACCAATAATCTTACGATCAGAATTCATATAGGGAGAAACAACTAAAGATGAACCCGTCAGAGAAAAAAGTTTATTTTCGGACCCTATAAAAATTCTTACCCCTTCACCCTTTTCAGTAAGCTCCAAGAAGTCTGCTATATCGCGCTTTCGCTCCAAATCGTCAAATAGATTTTTTATCCTATCTAAGTCTTCTTGTTGTGCAGACTCACTTAGAAGATTTGATCTTCCTTTTACAATTAAACGTTCGTGACGCTCTTCTGTATCTTCCCAAAGAGCCAAACCGCTCTGTACTAAGTCACGAGCCAAAGTATCAAGCTCTTGGCGGCGATAATCAATTTCATTCTTGATAAGCTTTTTAGCTTCACTAAGCGTATTTCCTTCCATGATTGCATTCAAAAAATTTGCTGCTTCCTTCATAGAGCTGGGTGTTTGACCTGGTGGAGGCTTGAATAGTCTATTTTCAACATGTCCATCTGCAAAAACCAAAACAACTAAAGCTTGATTAGCCGAGAGCGGTAAAAACTCCACATGCTTGATCGGGGCCTCGCGTTTTGGGGTCAAAACCAGCGAGGCGCCTTGTGTCACGCCGGACAATGTAGTGGAAATGTCGTCCAATATATTTTCGACTTGATTGGTTTCATCTGAAACTATCTTATCAATTTTTTTTCGATCATTTTTATCAACCTCGGACACTTCCAAAATACCGTCAACAAACATGCGCAAGCCCAACTGGGTGGGTATTCTACCAGCACTGGTATGTGGGCTTCCTAAAAGGCCCAAGAACTCTAAATCTTGCATTACGTTTCTAATTGTTGCCGCAGAAATATCTTCGCTAAAATCACGAGATAGCGTTCTAGAGCCAACAGGCTCTCCATCGCTCAAATAACCCTCTACCACTCGGCGGAAAACTTCGCGCGAGCGATTATTCATTTCTTCAAGGATTTCTTTTTTTTCAATCATCGCGACGTGTTTTAGCTTATATATTTCATTTAGCCTACTGAAAAACTTCAAACAGGGTTGCAAATTCACTTAATCGAGCTGTATTCCCAAATTAAAGCTGAAAGGATTTAAAATGCGCCCATCTGGTCGAAAGTTAGACGAGTTAAGAAACGTCTCAATAGAAACTAATATTACTATGCATGCTGAAGGTAGCTGCTTAATTAAAATGGGTAATACCCATGTTATATGTACTGCTACCGTAGAAGACAGGGTACCTCCATTTATCAAGGGGTCTGGACTGGGGTGGGTTACAGCAGAATATGGAATGCTACCAAGGTCAACTGGCTCAAGAATGCGAAGAGAAGCGGCTTCTGGCAAGCAGGGTGGCCGAACTGTAGAAATCCAAAGGCTGATCGGAAGGTCTTTGAGGGCTGGCGTTGATAGGCTTTCACTTGGCGAAAGACAGATAACTATCGACTGTGATGTTATACAAGCTGATGGTGGCACGCGCTGTGCTTCCATAACAGGAGGCTGGATGGCACTACGGCTTGCTATAGATAATCTTATGGACTCTAACATAATTCTAACTGACCCTTTGGTTTCGCCAGTTGCAGCTGTTAGTTGTGGTATTTATGCAGGACAACCTGTTTTAGATCTTGATTACTCTGAAGATAGTGAAGCAGGCGTGGATGGAAACTTTATTATGCTTGAAAACGGTAATTTGATAGAAACCCAAATAAGCGCCGAGAGCGCCACATATTCTAGAGATCAGCTAAATAGCCTAATAGATTTGGCAGAAAAGGGTACCTCAGAACTCTTTGACATACAAAGGGCAGCCAGACATTGATGCGAAAGTTTCATGGGGAAAAATTAGTGGTTGCTACTCATAATGAGGGAAAATTAGAAGAAGTACGTGCACTGTTTGCAAATAAGTCAGTTAAAATTCTAAGTAGTAAATCACTTGATCTACCAGAACCCAAGGAAACAGAGGATACTTTTATTGGAAATGCGCGCATAAAAGCGCATTCAGCATCAAAAATTACCAACCTACCTGCTCTTGCTGACGATAGTGGTATTACTATTGACGCTCTAAACGGATCACCAGGGGTGTATACTGCTGATTGGGCTGAAACGCCGGCCGGTAGAGATTTTTTCGTTGCGATGGAAAAAACATATCGAGCTTTAGAGGAAAAATCCGCACCCTATCCGAGAAAAGCCCAGTTTAGATGTACCTTAGTTTTAGCTTGGCCAGATGGCCATGACGAAGTGTTTGAGGGAACCCTGGATGGTCAGGTTGTTTGGCCACCACGAGGTTTGGACGGTCATGGTTATGATCCAATTTTTCAACCTGAGGGATATAGCATTACCTGTGGAGAAATGAGTTTCGAAGATAAAAATAGGATAAGCCATCGATCTGTTGCCTTTAAAAAACTAGCCAGAGCTTGTTTTGACTGAGGACTGGGAAAATGGTGGGTTTGGGATTTATATCCATTGGCCCTTCTGCACAGCAAAATGTCCTTACTGCGATTTCAACAGTCATGTTAGAAGTAATATTAATCAAAAACAATGGCTTAAGGCTTATTTGAATGAGATAAAGAGAGTCTCAGAAAAAACGTCCAACCGAATATTAAATTCTGTTTTCTTTGGGGGCGGCACACCAAGCCTCATCGAGCCGTCAATTATTGGTGATGTATTAAACGAAATCCAAAAACATTGGAAAACAAAAAATAACTTTGAGGTTACATTAGAAGCAAACCCAGGTTCAGTCGATGCTAAAAATTTTAAAGCATATAAAGAAGCCGGTGTTAATCGCACGTCTATGGGAATTCAGTCTCTCAATACAAAAGACTTAAAAGCCCTAGGCCGAACTCATACTGTTGAGGAAGCACTAGCTGCTTTTGAAATAGCTCGACAAAACTTCAAAGCCGTAAGCTTTGATTTAATTTATGCAAGACAAAACCAGAATATTAATCAGTGGGAAAAAGAATTAAGCTTAGCCTTGAGCTTAGAGGCAAGCCATATGTCTTTATATCAATTAACTATTGAACAGGGAACAGCATTTGGCGACCGTTACAATCGGGGTTTGTTAAAAGGCTTACCTAATGATGATACTTCTGCAGATATGTATGATCTGACTTTAAGCTTATGTGAAGATCGCGGACTCGTATCTTATGAGGTATCTAATTATGCTCACCAAGGCTACGAAAGCATACATAATCTCATTTACTGGCGCTATGGAGACTACATTGGAATAGGACCAGGTGCTCATGGTCGTCTTACTATTGATGGAAAAAAATACGCTACCGAGACAGTCCTGTCGCCAGAAGCTTGGCTTAAAAAGGTAGAATGTGATGGATCAGGAGAGTCAAATTCTGTTGTGTTAACAGATCAACAGCAGGCTGCCGAATTTGTTATGATGGGCTTAAGATTGAAGGAAGGAATTAATTATCAAAGGTTCAAAAACTTATCAGGTTCTGCTTTCTCTAAAACAAAACTTAATTTTTTGAAGGACTTAAATCTCATCGAAGAGAAAGACGGATACATAGCCACAACTAATTCTGGAAGAAAAGTTTTAAACTCTGTTCTTACAGAACTTTTAAATTAACGGTTATTTTTAAGTACTCTTTAAAAGTTTCTCACAAATGCGATCGAGCTCATCCAGAGTCTTATAAGTTATTGAAAGTAAACCTTTTTCTTTGCCCTCTTCATGATTGATTGACACCTTCATTTTTAATGCTGCAGACAGATCAGACTCTAAGATAATTGTATCAGCTGGTTTTTCATTTGTCTTATTCTTGGTTTTTGCTTCTTTTAGACTCTCTTTCTTAGCTAAAAGTTCAGCATCTCTAACTGAAAGGCCTTGTGAAATTATCTGTTTTGCTAACGCCAGAGGGTTATCACATGTTACCAAGGCCCGGGCATGTCCGGCAGTCAATTTTCCTGAAATTAGAAAATCTTGTACCTCTGCTGGAAGATTAAGCAGTCTTAGCAAATTCGCTATGTGGCTCCTGCTTTTCCCAATTTCTTTAGAAAGACCTTCTTGGGTATGATTAAAATTATCCATTAAATTCTTATATCCAAGAGCCTCTTCTACAGGATTTAAATCAGCCCTTTGTACATTTTCAATTATGGCTATTTCTAGAACCTCTGTATCAGTAAACTCTCTTACAATGACTGGTAATTCATGAATTTGTGCTCTTTGAGCCGCACGCCAGCGGCGCTCTCCTGCAACAATTTCAAAGCTTTCTTTGGTTCCTTGCTTTTTTCTTACAATCAGAGGTTGTACTACCCCTTTTGTTTTTATCGAATTAGCCAATTCGATAAGTTTTTCTTCTTGAAACGTTTTCCTAGGCTGATTTGGATTTGGATATATTTTTTCAACCGGTACGAGCTTCTCAAGTGTCTGATTTTCTGAGTTTGCGCTACTACTTATGGGATCGTTATTAATATCACCCATTAAAGACGATAATCCTCTTCCAAGGCCTCGTGATTTACCTTTTCTTTCTACCATCAAAATCTCCTATCAAGAATTATTAGCTAATAACTCTTTGGCCAAATCCATATACGCTTTTGAACCCTTTGAGGAAGGATCGTAAGTTAAAACGGGCATTGAATATGAAGGCGCTTCACTCACCCGTACATTTCGTGGAATGATCGTTTCAAAAACTAGTTCTTTTAGATTGCTCCTAGCATCAGCTTCCACCTGTTTAGATAAATTATTTCTTCCATCAAACATGGTTAAAACTATCCCTTCAACTCGAAGGTTCTCATTTGCAGTCTGACGCACCTCTTTTACAGTCAGCAAGAGTTGGGAAAGCCCTTCCAGTGCAAAAAACTCACTCTGTAATGGTATCAAAACAGAATGAGACGCTACCATCGCATTTACCGTTAAAATATTTAAAGATGGTGGGCAATCAATCAGTATGAAGTCATATTTTTTCTTGTTTTCTTGCTTTTTTCGCAATGCTTCATGCAACAAGTGACTTCTTTTTTCGTTTGATATCAGATCTATATCAGCTGAGCTCAGGTCTATTGTTGCTGGAACAATACTTAAACCAGAGATTTCTGTTTCCATCGCAACTTTTTCTAAAGGAGCTCCTTCAACCAAAAATTCATATGTTGATAGTTCTCGGTCTTCGACCTCTACCCCCAAACCAGTGGATGCGTTCCCCTGTGGGTCCAAATCTATAATAAGAACTTTCTTTTTTAATTGTGAAAGCGCTGCCGCTAAGTTGATAGTTGTAGTTGTTTTACCAACTCCACCTTTTTGGTTCGTCACTGAGATTATTTTTGCAGCTTTGGATCCACTACTTGGCACGCGAAAGCTCTCCTATTTTCAAAACTACTGACTTTGAATCAGTTATACTGGTAACAGCTTCCCAACTAAAGTTCCAAGCTTTCTGTGCTGCAACCAACTCTTCTTGCCAAGACTTTCCCTTTGCAAATATAAGCGAAGCATTATCACTAGCATGATTAAATGATAGCTCCAAAAGACTTGCTAAATCAGCTAAAGCTCTTGCTGAAACAACATCCGCATTTTGCTTGTTACAGACCTCTATCCTGTTGTTTATAATAGATATTTTAAGGTTCAACTCACGCTTAACAGTACTAAGGAAAGCACATTTTCTTCTGTCACTTTCAACTAACACTATTTCTCCATTGATATTTTTGTCTTGAGCAAGAATTGCAACAACCAGCCCAGGAAAACCAGCGCCAGATCCCATGTCCAACCATTTTTTAAAGCTTTTTTTTCTAGCATAAAAGATCTGCGCAGAATCTATAATGTGGCGGTTCCACATATCTGGCACGGTGCTTTTCGATATTAAATTTATACTTTTGTTCCACTTTTCAACAAGTGTTCGAAGCTGTTTTAGAAGCGCCATTGTTTCACGTGAAACATCTATTAAAACATCGTCACTCATCCGGCCTTGGTTTGGTTCTGACTCTGTTTAACTTTTGATAATATCAAAAAAAGAGCCGCTGGTGTCATTCCCTCTATACGAGAAGCTTGTGCTATATTTTTTGGTTTTTGGTAAATTAGTTTATTTGTAAGTTCATTCGATAAACCAGACATTGACAAATAGTCAAAGTTATTTGGAATCTCTATAGCCTCATCTCTTTTGATAGCCTCAATGTCTTTCTTTTGCCTGTCAATATAGTTGGAATATAGAGCATCTCTATGAGCTTGCTGCTGGATTTCTTTATCTATATGTATCAGCCTAGGATCAAATACTGTTATATTATCAAAAGTGATATTTGGAAAAGCTAACACTTGCTTCAAGTTTCTTTTATTTCCATCTTGGCTGACCGAAATACCCTGAGATAGTAATTGGTTTGGGCTAAACTCTTTTTCAGAAAGAATTTTATTACATTCTTCTATTTTCTCTGCTTTTTCTAAAAAAGCTTTCCGCCGCTCTGCAGAGACACAGCCTATCTCTATACCTTTCGGAGTCAATCGTTGGTCCGCATTATCTGCACGTAGCGAAAGCCTGAACTCTGCTCTAGAAGTAAACATTCTATATGGCTCGCTTACTCCCTTAGAAATCAGGTCGTCTAGCATAACACCTATATAACTATCTGATCTTGAGAAAGTAATTGTGTCTGCATCGGCTGAAGCTGCTGCTGCATTCAAACCGGCAACCAACCCTTGGGCTGCTGCTTCTTCATATCCTGTTGTCCCATTGATTTGACCTGCCAAATAGAGGCCAGAAACACCATTAACACTTAAGGTTTGCGATAATGACCGAGGATCAACATAATCATATTCTATTGCGTAGCCTGGTTGTAAGATCTCAACATTCTCTAATCCTTTTATAGAGCGTACATATTGTTCCTGTATTTTCTCAGGAAGGGATGTAGAAATTCCATTAGGATATATAGTGTTTACTGAAAGACCTTCCGGTTCTAAAAATACTTGATGTGAGCTCTTATCCCTAAATCGAACTATTTTATCTTCTATAGATGGACAATATCTAGGACCTACGCCATCGATATGCCCTCCATACATTGCTGATTTTGATAGGTTTTTTTCTATAATCTCATGTGTCTTTTCATTAGTAAACGTTATCCCACATGAGATTTGCTCTGCTGTTGGTTTTTGGGACAAAAAAGAAAACATTGTTGGCTCTATATCGCCAGGCTGGCTTTCCAGATCTTCCCAATTTATAGACTTTCCATTTAGTCTTGGAGGGGTTCCCGTTTTTAGTCTGCCCAACCTTAAGCCAAAACCCTCTATCTTTTCTGCAAGTTTTAATGAAGGGTTAGATCCCATACGACCAGCCGAGTAGGAAACCTCTCCTATGTAGACCTTTCCTCGAAGAAACGTTCCTGTGGTTATAATAGTAGATTTTGCCAAAATTTCGGAGCCATCAGCTAAAAGCACGCCTTTAACCTTAGCTTGAGAGCCAACAAGGTCTACAACCTCGCCTTCTAGTATGGATAAGTTTTCAATCGAGCTTAAGGCTTTTTTTATTGAGCTTTGATATAACAAACGGTCGGCCTGAACCCGCGGACCCTGAACAGCGGGGCCCTTTTTTCTATTTAATAGCCTAAATTGAATACCTGCCTCGTCTGCTGATCGAGCCATAATCCCATCTAGAGCATCAATTTCACGAACCAAATGGCCTTTTCCAAGGCCTCCTATAGCAGGATTACAAGACATTACACCAAGATCAGAGGCCTTCAGAGTGACGAGCGCAGTTCTAGCACCCATCCTTGACGAAGCTGCTGCTGCCTCACTACCAGCGTGTCCACCTCCAACCACGAGTACATCAAATTGTTTCACGTGAAACATCCCTTACTTTCCCAAACAAAAAGAAGAAAAAATCTCATCAAGGACTTTTTCTACATCCACCCTACCAAATAACTCATCTAAGGTGTAGGCTGTTTGTCTTAATTCTTCTGCCACCAGATCGTAAGAAGTAGGACCATCATCCACAAGTTTTTTTGCAGTTTTCAGTTTGCTTATAGATCTATCAATAGCCTCTTTATGCCTAAATCTTGTCGCCAGACCTTGGTTTTGAATAGTTTTCTCTAATTCATTTTTTATAGAGCCTATCATGTTATCTAAGCCAAAACCTGTAACAGCTGAAAGACCGTTTTCCTGATTTCCTTCATCACACTTTGATATAAACGTTAATGTTTTTGGGTTTTTTATTTCTGGCAGCGTTTCACCATCTTCTGTTAACATCACCACCAGATCCGAAGAATTTGCTCTTTCTATCGCCCTGGTTATGCCTTTTGTCTCTATCAAATTATTAGTCTCCCTCAAACCAGCTGTATCAAGCATCGTTACAGGTAATCCATCTAAATCCATTCTTACCTCTATGATATCTCTAGTTGTTCCAGCCTGTTCTGAAGTAATAGCCGCCTCTCTTCCCGCCATTGCGTTTAAAAGTGTAGACTTACCAACATTTGGTTTCCCTACTATAGCGACCTCGAAACCAGTTCTTATTCGTTCGGCTACATTTATGCTTTTGGATTCTTTATCTAAGTCATTGATTATATGAGTTAAAATGTATTTTACGTCTTTAGAAACATCTGTGGGCACCTCTTCATCAGCAAAATCTATCGTAACCTCTATTAAAGCCATCGCTTTAATTATCATTGAGCGCCATTCTTGAGCTCTTTCCCCCAGTTTACCTGAAAGAACCTTCAAAGCCTGAACTCTTTGAGCTTCTGTTTCGGCCTCTATAAGATCAGCAAGGCCTTCTATTTCTGCCAGATTAAGTTTTTCGTTCAAAAATGCCCTGCGAGTAAACTCACCGGGTAAAGCTTGTCGAAAATTAGAGATCTTTGAAAGTGTTTCTAAGGTCTTTTGAATTACAGCTATGCTTCCATGAATATGTAATTCAACTACATCCTCTCCTGTAAAACTGTTTGGGCCTTTAAACGAAATTACTAGTGCCCTATCAAGATGAAGCCCTTCTTTTGTAAATAAATCACAAAGTATTGTTTTTCTTGGTTTTATTTGAATATCTTTACTCATCGACCTGAGTGATAAAAAGGCATCAGGACCTGAAATTCTTACAACCGCGATTCCTGCGCGTCCCTGTGATGTGGAAAGCGCATAAATGGTATCAGTCATAGAAAACCCCTAAATTAGGTATTCATAGAGTCAAAAAATTCGGAATTTGTCTTAGTTTGTTTTAATTTTGATAGAAGAAATTCTATTCCATCAGTTGTACCCATTGGATTCAAAATACGTCGTAATACAAACGTTTTTTGTAAATCTATTTTATCAATAAGCAGATCTTCTTTTCTTGTACCAGACTTTAAAATATCAATTGCTGGAAATACCCTTTTGTCCGCAACTTTTCTATCTAATACTATCTCGCTATTACCCGTGCCTTTAAATTCCTCAAAAATAACCTCATCCATTCGGCTGCCCGTATCTATTAACGCTGTAGAAATGATAGTTAATGATCCGCCTTCTTCTATATTCCTTGCTGCTCCGAAAAATCTTTTTGGCCTTTGAAGAGCATTGGCATCAACACCACCTGTTAAGACTTTTCCAGATGAAGGTATTACTGTATTGAAAGCTCTTCCTAAACGAGTAATAGAGTCCAAAAGAATAACAACATCTCTCTTATGTTCAACGAGCCGCTTTGCTTTTTCAATAACCATTTCTGACACAGCTACATGCCTGGCTGCCGGTTCATCAAAAGTAGACGAGATAACCTCTCCCTTAACAGATCTCTGCATATCTGTAACTTCTTCCGGTCTTTCATCAATTAGTAAAACAATAAGATAACACTCTGGATGATTTTGCTCGATGCTATGAGCTATATTTTGTAAAATAACGGTCTTACCTGTCCTGGGCGGCGCTACTATAAGTGACCGTTGACCCTTACCAATAGGAGCGACTAAATCTATAACTCTTGCAGATTTGTCTTTAACTGTTGGGTCTTCAATTTCCATTATAAGACGCTCATCTGGATAGAGCGGTGTTAAGTTATCAAAAGCTATTTTATGTTTCGCTTTATCTGGATCTTGAAAATTAATTTGGTGCGCTTCTATCAGAGCAAAATATCTTTCATTATCTTCTGGTGATTTAATTAATCCCTCTATTGTATCCCCAGTTCTTAAAGAATATTTTCTAATCATATCAGGAGAGACATAAATATCATCTGGTCCCGGAAGATAATTTGCTTCCGGTGATCTCAGAAAGCCAAATCCATCTTGCAAAACTTCTAGAACACCATCTCCAGCAATTTCCCAGCCTTCATCTGCTCTCTCACGCAAGATTTGAAACATCATTTCACCCTTGCGCATAGTTGATGCATTTTCTATTTCTAAGTCTTCAGCCATAGAAAGAAGATCTTTAGGGCTCTTAACTTTAAGATCAGATAAATTTAGGCGCGTAGAAGACATACTGATACCTGTTATTAATTGTTAAAACTTTATGAAAACCAACATAGGACAATGTTGCAGCGATTACGTATACCGATGGCTTAGTTGAGTCAACTTCTTTAAAATTTTACAACTACTGAAAATACAATCACTACCATTAAAACAGTGGGAACTTCATTCATTAATCTGTACTGCTTACCTGTTAGAAGATTATTTCCTTGTATAAAAATTTTCCGTCTTTTTGCTAACCACATATGAAACCAGGTCATTGCTATTATTCCAAATAATTTAAGCCAAGGCCAATATAAAGACCAATCAACTATTCCAGGTGTTAAGTATAATAAGATACCACAAATCCAACTTATTATCATAGCAGGGTTCATTATAATTCTTAGGAGTTTAAGTTCCATTAATTGAAAAATACTATCTAGATCTTCTTTTCCAGAACCTTTTTCTACATGATATACAAATAAGCGTGGCAAATAAAACAAGCCAGCCATCCAGGATATAACAGCTATTATATGAAAACCTTTCACCCAAGGGTACAAAGTAGAAAGTATATCACTAAAATAATTAAGCATTCGGCCTCTATATAATAATAAAAGATTTATATAAAAAGTAGTTTATTGTTGTAGCGTCAGTATAACCTGTGGATTAAAATTTATCCATAGTATTACACAGTTTAAAAACCTAGTAAGATATTGAAAAATAATATAAAAAAACAAAAGCTAACAGTGTGTGGAAAATTTATAAAATTCATTTCCACAAAGGATAAGAAATAAGTAAAGTGTTCCTAAGTTAATCAAAAGATAAAAATTTTAATTTTTAAATTTGTAATAAACAGTTAAGCAAAAACTAAACAATTTTTATCCACTAAAATATACATGGTTTTATTTATGGTAAATGATCTTTTATTAGCTTCTTCGTCTTCAATAAGAAAACAATTATTTGAAAAAGCAAATGTATCAGTTAAGTGTGTAAAGCCAAATGTAGATGAAGAGTCAGTTAAAGCTTCTCTGCTGATGGAAAAATACAAAGCTAGAGACATAGCCGATGCGTTGGCGGAACTAAAAGCCACTAAAGTTTCCTCGATGAACCCCGCTAATTTAGTTATTGGCTGTGATCAAATTTTAGAACTAGAAGGTTCAATTCTAAAAAAGCCAGCCAGTAAAGAAAAAGCGATAGATCAGATACTGACAATGTCAGGAAAAAAACATGTGGCATATTCAGGCGCTGTTATATGTGAAAATGGTAAACCTGTATGGCGGTTTGTTGGTAAAGCAGAACTATATTCCAACCATTATAAAGAGGATTATGTTACAAAATATGTGAATAGGAATTGGGAAAGCATTAAAGAAAGTGTAGGTGGATACAAAATTGAAGAGGAAGGTAGCCGTTTGTTTTCAAAAATTACAGGTGATTTTTTTTCTATTTTAGGAATGCCTTTAATAGAAATAAATAATTATCTAAGCACAAAGGGCTCAATCGATGAGTAATAAAAAGCCTCTGTTAGCTGCCGTTTTAGGAAATCCCATATCACATTCAAAATCCCCCCGAATGCATAACTATTGGTTAAAACAAAACAAGATTGAAGGTTATTATATACCAATAAAAGTAGAAGATAATAAGCTAGAAGAAACTATATATTCTTTAAAAGATATGGGTTTTTCTGGAGCTAATGTTACTATTCCACATAAAGTGAAGGCTTTAGATATTGCGCACCAATCTTCTAAAAGAGCACAAGACATTGGCGCAGCAAACACACTTACTTTTACAGAAGCGGGAAGTATCTATGCGGACAATACGGACGGTTATGGATTTATAAATAATATTAAAAGTAAATACACTGATTGGATTCCAGGAAGAGGCTCATCATTAGTTTTAGGAGCAGGAGGAGCTAGTAGAGCTGTTGTTGCAGCTTTATTGGAGCAAGGGTCAAGCGACGTTATTGTGTTGAATAGAACTATAGAAAGAGCACAAGAATTAAGAGATAAATATGATAAAAGAGTAAGGGTTGAAAAGTGGAGTTCACTGAACGAAATAGTTGCTACATGTAACAATATTATAAACACAACGTCTTTAGGCATGAATGATGAAACAGCGATTAACATCAATCCAGAAGCCATATCTGAAAAAGCGCTTATTTCAGATCTTGTTTATACCCCTTTAGAAACAAACCTATTAAAAATCGCCAAGAATAGAAAAATAAGATTCGTTGACGGTTTAGGTATGTTAATTCATCAAGGTGTGCCAGGTTTTGAGGCATGGTTTGGTAAAACTCCACTAATCACAGAAGATCTAAGAGAGTTATTATTACAATGATATTCAAGCTTGGGCTTACAGGATCCATGGGAATGGGAAAAACAAGCACAGCTTTATTATTTCAAAAGCATAATTGTGGAGTTTGGGACGCAGACAAAGCGGTACACAGATTATACAGCAAAGGTGGCGCCGCAGTGAAACCAATTCAAAAATATTTCCCGGGCGCAGTAAAAGGAGGTTCGGTAAGCAGAGAAGAGCTAAAAAAAATATTAAAAAAAGACTTTACTCAGATAAAAACTCTGGAAAGCATAGTTCACCCTTTAGTTTCAGAAGATAGAAAACATTTTATCGATACGACAAAATTTAAAATAAATGTTTTTGATATACCGTTACTGTTTGAAACAGGAGCGAATAAGTTAATGGATAAAGTTGCATGTGTATACGTGTCTAAGACTATTCAGATGGACAGAATAAAATCACGAAAAACAATGGAATATATAGAGATAAAAAAGATCCTTGATCAGCAAATGCCTATAGAGGAAAAAAGTAAATTAGCTGATTTTGTAATAGAGACTTTCAATAAGCGAGACACCGAAAAACAAGTTTTGAATATTATAAAAAAAATAGAAAGTGATTTTAATGCGTGAAATAGTTTTAGACACAGAGACTACAGGCTTAGATCCAGGGGCAGGTGACAGAATAGTGGAAATAGGGGCCGTAGAGCTTTGGAACCATCTGCCTACAGGTAAGACTTTTCATAAATATTTGAACCCAGAACGAAATATGCCGGACGAAGCACAGGCCGTTCATGGTTTGACGGAAGATTTCTTAAAAGATAAACCCGTGTTCTCTCAAATTGTCGATGAATTTTTGGAATTCATTGAAGGTTCAAAACTAGTTATACACAACGCTTCTTTTGACATGAAGTTCATTAATTCTGAGCTAGCGTTGGTGAGAAAAGCAGAACTGCCAAATAGTATGGCAATAGATACCTTGGCGATAGCTAGGAAAAATTTTCCAGGCTCACCGGCCTCTTTAGATGCATTATGTCGGCGATTTAATATCGATAACTCATCAAGAACGCTTCACGGTGCTTTATTGGATTCAGAAATTCTAGCAGAGGTCTACCTCGAACTAATAGGTGGTCGTCAACCTGATTTTGGTCTTTCCGATATTAATAATATAGAGGATAAGAAAATAGATCAAAAAAAGCAAAGCTTGAAAAGGTCTAAACCACTAAAGGTTCGTCTAACTGAAGAAGAAAAAGACGCGCATGCAGCTTTTGTACAACAACTTGGAGAAAATGCTGTTTGGAATAAATTAGAAACAAAAAATTAGTTTTTTGTCGCCTTTTCAGCTTCTGCTTGGCGCCTAGCAATTTCGTTTTGATATAGTGCTAGAAAATTTATCTGCTCAAGGTTTAAAGGAGGAAAACCTCCATCACGTGTTACATCACCAACAATTCGTCTTAAATAAGGAAATAATATTCTAGGGCATTCGATCATCAAGTACGGGTGGATCTGGTCTTCTGGAACACCCGTTATTTCAAATATTCCACCGTATTCTATCTCCAATATAAAAAGTTTGGCGTCGTCACCGTCATTTGCTTTTTCAGATTTGGCAGACGAGTCGACTGATAACTTAATTAAAACCTCGTATTGGCTTTCTGTTTTTCTCTTCTTTGCATCAAGGTTAACCCTTACTTTTACATCTGGAGCAGAATTACTATCCAATCCCCTCTGAGCCAAAATATTTTCGAATGACAGATCCCTTATAAATTGCGCCAAAACTTTGGTGTTGGGTTGTACCGGTTGTTTTTCTTCTGCCATTTAAAACTCCACATGGTTTTTTATTTTATTTATTAATTCAATCACCATTATTGGTCCATGGCGACTTTTCTTCTGGTCTGACTTCTTTGTAGTCTGTTATTTCGATGTCTGTGTAACTCTGTGTGCTGCTGTGAGGTTTGCTCTCGCTAGACAGGCTTATAAATTTTAAATTATTTTTTAACCATGAAAATGTGACGCTTCTTACACCCGGTATTAATAACAGAAATCCCACGGAATCTGTAAAAAAACCAGGTGTTAAAAGTAAAGCACCTGCAAACAAGATCATTGCACCATGTACTATAGGTTCGGTTGGGTTTTTTAGTTCATTAAGTTTACCTTGGATTTCTTTTAATACGTAAATACCTTGTGCTTTAACCAAAAAGGTACCCAAAATAGCTGTGAGCAATATGATTAAAAGAGTTATATAAGTGCCAATTGCCCCTCCAATTATTATGAAAAGCCAAATTTCCAAAACAGGAACAACAATAAATAACAATAACAACCACATATTTTTTGCTCCAATTAATCGTGTGGTGGACTTGTTGGGTCTTTGCACCTACATAGATAATGAGATAGAGGAATTCCACATATTCTTTGACAGAGGCTAAAATGAACCCTGCGCTTATTGAACTGATTATTCTGGCTGGTATTGCCGTGTTTTTATTTTTAAGGCTGAGAAGTGTCCTTGGAACACGTGAAGGTTTTGAAAAACCACGAATGCAGCCTAAAAATGACGCGCCTAAGCGCGATTTCAAAGTAATAGATGGTGGAGAAGACAAAGACATTACGGATAATGTAGATAAAAACTCTAAATCTGCAGAAGCCTTAAAGTTAATAAAGTCTGAAGATGAAAACTTTACAGTAAATGAATTTTTGTCAGGAGCTCGATCTGCTTATGAGTGGATCCTTATGTCTTTTGAAAAAAATGAAATTGATGAAATTAGAGAGCTATTGAGTGAAGAGGTTGCCGAAGCTTTTGATGCGGTTGTTGATCAACGGGTATCACAAGGTCTAACAATAGAAGCAGAGTTTATCGGTATAAGAGAAATGAAGTTGGTGGAAGCAACTTATAGCTCAAATACCAAAACTGCGGAGATCTCAGTTTCTTTTGTTGGAGAAATGACATCTGTTGTAAAAAATTCCTCAGGAGAGATAGTTGAAGGCGACTCTAAACAAATAAAAAGGCAAAAAGATACCTGGACGTTCTCTAAGGATATAAAATCTTCAAATCCAAATTGGTTACTGGTGGCAACTGGTGAGTAGCGCCTGCTAAGTACATTTAGCTATTTTACCCAGACCTTGGGTGGGAAAGATATGAAACAGCGTATTTTAAAAGATGAAGAAAAAGAGTTATGGAACGAATTCTCTAGATCAACTAAGCCCCTAAGGTCGCAAAATAAAATAAACAAAAATCCCAGCACTATAAAAACTACAAAACAAAAAAACCATGATTTGAATAAAAACACTACTAATGTAACGAATGTTAGACTCAACACAAAAATCATAAAAGATGCTAAGCTCGCGCCTTCTTTAAGAATGGACGCAAAACTTCACAATAAATTAAAGCAAGGAAAACTTAGACCACAAGCAAAGCTAGATTTGCATGGTTTGAATTTGGCTCAAGCTCAGCCAGCACTAACAAATTTTGTTTTGGACTCTTATGATAAAGGTCTTCGGCTCGTACTAGTAATAACCGGTAAAGGTCGAAATACTGAAAATAACGACATCATACCTAGAAGAGTAGGTGTATTAAAGACCAATGTTCCCAATTGGTTGGCTAATGAGCCAGTAAACAGTAAAATCCTCCAAACAACTGAGGCTCACGTCAGGCATGGTGGTGGTGGGGCTTATTACGTATATTTAAAAAAGAAAAAGTAACCAGTCGATTAAGTAAACGAATATCTTTTGGAAAAGTAGGATACAGTTAATGGAACTGAAAGAAAGTAAGCTAATTAATACGGACAAAGCCACTGTTTGGAACGCTTTAATGTCCCCTGATGTTCTATTAAAATGTATACCAGGGTGCAAAGAAATGACAGGTGATCCAGAAAATGGTTTTGAGGCAACTGTAGTCCAGAAAGTAGGGCCAGTAAAAGCTACGTTTAAAGGACAAGTTACGCTTTCTGATCTGATATTGGAGAATAGTTTAAAATTGAAAGGCGAAGGAAAAGGAGGAGCAGCAGGTTTTGCAAAAGGAGAGGCAAGGGTAAACATGTCGGAGGAAAACGGTTTGACCACTTTATCCTATACAGTGAATGCAAAAGTTGGTGGCAAGTTGGCCCAACTGGGTAGTAGAATTATAGATGGATTTGCAAAAAAAATGGCAGACCAGTTTTTTGAAAACTTTAAGGCCACCGTGGAAGGCGATCCAATTCCTCAAAAAGAAAAGAAAAGCTGGTTTAAAGGTAAATCGGTTTAAAAAATAACGAAACTCTCAAAAATCACAAGCAGATCTAATGGATTTTATATTATCTCCGTAAGGAGCAGGGTTGGTTACTGAACCGTTTTTAAAAACAGCAGAACCAGCAACTAATATATTTGCCCCAGCTTCTACAGAAAGTGGCGCTGTCACAGCGGTCACTCCTCCATCAACCTGTAAATGAATTGGTCGATCTGATATCATTTCTCTAAGCTTTTTTATTTTTCTAAGTTGTGATTGGATAAAACTCTGTCCTCCAAACCCTGGATTTACTGTCATAACGCAAATTAAATCAATATCTTCTAAAAGATATTCTATACTTTCTGCTGGTGTAGACGGATTTAGTGCAATACCAGCTTTACAACCTGAATCACGGATTGCTTGCATTGTCCTGTGTGAATGATTTCCCGCCTCTATATGAGCTGTTATGATGTCTGCTCCAGCCTTAACAAAATCATTTATATAATTATCAACGTTTGAAATCATCAAATGCACATCCATTGTGGTGTTTATATGCGGACGAATAGCACTACAAAGTGGGGGGCCAAAAGTCAGGTTTGGAACAAAGTGCCCATCCATAACATCAACATGTATCCAGTCTGCTCCTTGACTTTCTACGGCTTCGATTTCTTTTCCAAAATTAGCAAAATCGGCAGACAGAATAGACGGTGCTATTTTAATAGAGCGGTCAAAGTTCATACTTGTATCCTCACAATTCGTTAATTAAGCCATACATTTTTAAAATTTAAATCTCAACTATTAGTCATTTTATGACTTTAATGTTTAGGTTAACGTGTATGAATGAAGCAGAAAGGTTGAAAAAGTGTTACCAGATTGGACAAAAGAAATTGAAGGCAGCCTTTCTAAAATAAGGTCCCATATTGTCGAAACGCCAACATTTGAAACATCTTCTTTTGGACAAAAAGTTGATTTAAAATTGGAACATTTACAACACACAGGAAGTTTTAAGTGTAGAGGAGCCTTTAATTCACTTTTAGATAATGGAATGGCGAGTCAAGGAGTAGTTGCTGCTTCTGGAGGAAATCATGGAGCAGCAGTTGCATATGCTGCGCAAAAGCTAGGTATAAAGTCCCACATATTTGTTCCAGAGCTTTCTGGAAAAACAAAAATAGAACTAATCAAAAAAACTGGTTCTAATTTAACAATAGTACCGGGTACTTATGCTGATGCGTTAGAGGCTGCTAACAAACATCAAGCAGAGACGAACGCTATTTCTGTTCATGCTTATGATACAGCTGAAACAGTAGTTGGCCAAGGAACACTGTTTTGTGAATGGGAACAGCAGGGCCTACAAGCAGATACATTAATAATAGCCGTTGGTGGTGGAGGGTTAATTTCTGGAGCTATTTCTTGGTTTGGTAAGACAAAAAAAATAGTGGCAGTCGAGCCTGAGAAGTGCCCAACATTAAATGTTGCATTAGAAAATGGCAAGCCAACGAGTGTTTCTGTTTCCGGGGTTGCTGCTAATGCATTAGGTGCAAAATTAATTGGAAATATTTGTTTTAATCTGTCAGCGCAAAATGAAATTGAGAGTGTTTTAGTATCAGATAGTGAAATCGTTGAAGCACAAAAACTGCTTTGGGAAAAACATCGTATGTTGGTGGAGCCCGCTGGGGCAGCCGCATTGGCAGCAATCATTTCAGGTAAATATCAACATAGCCCGAATGAAAAATTAGCTATTTTAATTTGTGGAGCAAATCCAACTGTGGCACCAGACTTTTAAAATAACATTGTAACATTTAAATTCGCTGTTTATAGGGTCACAAAAGTTTGAGGAGCGATATGATGTCTAATGCTATATTAGAAAGTGAAATTGAGGCAGCATGGAATATAAGAGATACTATAACTCCTAGCACCAAGGGAAAGGTTCGCGACGCAATAGAAGAAACCTTGGAAGCCCTAGATAAAGGTGAGCTTCGTGTAGCAGAAAAGACAGAAAATAATGTCTGGAAAGTCAATCAATGGGCAAAAAAAGCTGTTCTCCTTGGGTTCAGAATTAAAGATATGGAAATCCAAAATGGCGGTCCCCAGTCTTCAGGTTGGTGGGATAAAGTGGACAGTAAATTTAAAAACTGGACTGAAAAATCATGGAAAGAAGCGGGTTTTAGAGCAGTTCCTAATTGTGTGGTTAGGAAGTCAGCATACATAGCTCCCGGTGTTGTTTTAATGCCATCTTTTGTGAACTTAGGCGCTTATGTTGATGAAGGGACAATGGTTGATACTTGGGCAACAGTAGGAAGTTGCGCGCAAATAGGTAAAAATGTTCATCTTTCTGGAGGTGTCGGTATAGGAGGTGTTTTGGAGCCCATGCAGGCTGGACCGACTATAATAGAGGATAATTGTTTTATCGGCGCAAGATCAGAAGTTGTTGAAGGTTGCATAGTTCGAGAGGGATCTGTTTTGGGCATGGGGGTGTACATCGGTCAATCTACAAAAATAGTTGATCGAGAAACAGGAGAGGTCATGTATGGAGAAGTGCCACCTTACTCTGTTGTGGTTTCGGGTTCTATGCCATCTAAAAATAACGTAAGTCTATATTGTGCTGTGATTGTTAAACGTGTTGATGAAAAAACGCGAAGCAAAACAGGAATAAATGAGTTATTAAGGGACTAACAATAGCTTAATAATTAAGTGCCAAAGAAAATGACGAACAAAAAAAAGGCCGTATATACTTTAGTTGTTCAAGTTGGTCGTGCAAAAAATGATGGTCTGCCAAAAGGCTCAACAGGAGCCGGTTTGTTGTGTTATGCTAGCGGTATCGATGAGCCAGAGGCAGTAAGAGAAACAGTTGCAATTTTAAAGCAAGCTGATCTGGCACCATTAGATGTCGCTGGACATGGTACTATAGAAGACCGTTTAACAGATGGTGAGGAAATTGGTGAAGAAGAGCTAGAATTGATGGAGCGGGCAGAAAAAGAAAACAGTGTCATTATCGCTCAAATGACACCTTTTTTTGAAAATTGAAAAGAAAAATGCCCAAAACAGTTTTATTAGATTTAGATGGCACCTTATCAAACTCTGGGTTAGCCATTATCAAGTCAATAAACTACGCCTTAATAAATTTGGGTCACAAAGAACTTGAAGGCGATACTTCTTGGGTTGTTGGCCCCTCACTTTGGCCAACCTTTAGAAAGCTTGGAATAGAGGAGAGTGAATTAGAGAAAGCAATTTCACTGTATAGAAAGTGCTATACAGAAGGAGCCATGTATGATGGTGTTTTCTATGCTGGCGTCTTAGATCAGCTAGAAAGTCTCAAAGCGCAAGGGTATTTGTTAGCGTTGGTCACATCTAAACCAATTTCTTATGCTTCTAAGATAACAAAGTTCTTTGGCGCATCAAAATTTTTAGACTTTGAGTTTGGTTCCGAACTAGATGGAACTCGTTCTGATAAAACTGACCTTATCAGTTTTGCATTGAGTAAAATAAAAATAGCACCTGAAGATGCTGTGATGGTTGGAGACCGTAGCTACGATATGATTGGAGCAAAAAATAACAAAGTTCTTGGTCTTGGAGTTTTATATGGTTACGGGAGTAGAAATGAGCTTTTAAAATCAGGAGCGAAGTTTTTAATTGAGAGCCCTGAGGAATTAGCAAAAGTTATTTTGCAAGCCTTGCCATTAAGGAAAGATTAAAATGAAGATAGACCCAGTATCATTGACAGCCGATCTTATTCGTTGTCCCTCCGTTACACCCGAAGAGGGGGGAGCAATAGAATTATTAGAGCGTTTACTAGAGACGAATGGTTTTTCATGCACGAGGATCATAAGAGGACAAGTGAGCAATTTGTTTGCTAAGTGGGGATCTGGAAAAAATGGAAGAGTTTTTGGATTCAACGGTCATACAGATGTTGTTCCCGTGGGCGACCTTTCTTCTTGGTCAGTAGATCCATTTGGTGCGGAAGTAAAAGAAGGGTTTTTATATGGCCGCGGGGCTACGGACATGAAATCAGGCGTTGCAGCTTTTGTGGCAGCTGCAATTGATTTTGTAAACAATAACCCTCCTGATGGGTCTGTCATAATAACTATCACGGGAGATGAGGAAGGTGATGCTGAAGATGGAACGGCGGCTATATTAGATTGGATGAAACAGAATGGTGAGAAGATTGACCACTGCTTAGTTGGCGAACCAACATCTCCTTCGAAAATGGGAGAGATGATGAAAATCGGACGTCGCGGCTCAATGACTGCAAAAGTCATAGCAACGGGTGTTCAAGGTCATTCAGCCTATCCTGATCGGGCTAAAAATCCAATTTTAGCCATGGTAAAATTATTAGATATTTTAGCTTCTCATCAACTTGACACAGGAACTGAACACTTTGACCCCTCAACTTTAGCCATAACTTCTGTTGATACGGGTAATAAGGCATCTAATGTAATACCAGCTTCTACCACTGCTACAATAAATATAAGATTTAATGATAGTCATTCAGGATCGTCGCTCATCTCATGGCTGGAGGAAGAAATAGACAAAGTATCTGCTGAATATGGAATTCAATTTAAAACTGATTTTAAAATCACAGGCGAAAGCTTTATAACACCTCCTGGTGAGCTTTCGGA
>JAAXIY010000043.1:0-38563 GCA_012270125.1 Paracoccaceae bacterium | reverse complement strand
TTTCGTTAAGCCCAGATTTCTTTGTGAAAAGAAGTAAATTTTGGCCTTCAAAAATAAAGTGTATTCCACAAGGCAAGGGTAATTTAGGGCAGAAAATGCAAAATATTTTCATGTATTATTTAAATCGCCCTATTTGTATAATTGGAGGCGATATACCAAACATTACAAAGTTAGAGATTTCTAAAGCTTTCAGAAAACTTGGATCACGAAAATTTGTTGTTGGCCCAGCTGAGGATGGTGGGTTTTGGTTAATTGGCCATCAAGGACAGCTTCCAAGAAAACTCTTTGAAGGAGTTAGGTGGTCTTCCCCTTGGACATTATCAGACACAATTGAAACTTTTGAAGACCAACCATTTTCTTCGCTTTCTAAATT
This sequence comes from Paracoccaceae bacterium, assembly GCA_012270125.1. Classification (GTDB taxonomy): domain Bacteria; phylum Pseudomonadota; class Alphaproteobacteria; order Rhodobacterales; family Rhodobacteraceae; genus Salinivivens. The sequence goes on along the minus strand of JAAXIY010000043.1, from coordinate 38,190 downwards.
GCAGGACGTTGACAGTTTGGCTGACCTAGAAGCGGTAAAAATAAAAACCAATTGTTAGGTTACAGAAAAGAAACAGTTTTTGTTAATGAGCAAATTACCAACAAAAAAGCAAATCCAAGATTGGATTAAAGATAACCCAAAAAAATCTAGTAAGCGTGAAATTGCTAAGGCTTTTGGAATAAAGGGCTCCATGCGTGTTGAGTTAAAGAAAGTTTTGAAAGAATTAACTTTAAGCGGGGAAATAGATAAAAATAAAAAGTCTTTTAAGAATCCAAACCAACTTCCAAGTGTTTGTATTTTGCAAATGATGGCAAGTACTAGCGATGGTGATCTTTTTGCAAGGCCAGTTGATTGGAAAGGTGATGAGCCCGAACCGATTGTTTTGATGGTCTTTCGCGCATCTGATCCTGCATTAGCATATGGTGATAGAGTTCTTGCTAAAGTTTCCATAGTTCAGGATGAACAATACCAATATGAGGGACGGATTATTAGGGTTTTGAAAAAAACTCCAAAGAACACTTTAGGAATTTTCAAGGAAACCTCAGAAGGTGGCCGCATACTTCCAATAGAAAAATCAGGAAGGGAGTGGAGCGTCAAATTGAGTGATGCTCTTGATGCTAAGGATGGTGAACTTGTCGAGGCAGAGCAAATAAAAGGACCGAGAGCGTCTGGTTTACATGCGGCCAGGGTGATCAATATAGTTGGTGATCCATCAGGACCAAAGGCCGTCTCTCTGATAGCGATACATCAACACGGAATACCACATCAATTTCCAGAGGATGTATTAAATGAGTCAGAGAATAGCAACTTCTCCGTCGATGCAAAGCGCGAAGATCTGACAAAAATTCCCTTTGTTACAATTGATCCATCTGATGCCCGTGATCATGATGATGCCGTTTACTCTCACCCTGATAAGGACCCTTCTAATATCGGAGGTCATGTTTTGTGGGTTGCGATAGCCGATGTTGCCCATTTTGTTAAACCAGGGAGTGCACTTGATGAAGAGGCCAGAAAGCGAGGTAATTCAACATACTTTGCTGATAGAGTTGTTCCAATGTTGCCAGACAGGCTTTCGGGAGACTTATGTAGTATTCACGAAGGCATTGAGCGGCCTTGTTTAGCGGTATGCATTACAATTGATAAGTCGGGCAAGAAACTGAAACAAACATTCCACCGAGCAAATATAAAAAGTGTAGCGTCTTTAAATTACGAAGAAGTTCAAAAATCAGTTGAGGGTACAGTAAATGAGAAGGTGAAACCACACTTTGAAAATGTTATAAAACCTCTCTATGAGTGTTATTTTTGTTTAAAAAAATCTAAAGATTGTCGCCAACCACTTGATTTAGACCTGCCTGAGCGGAAAGTAGAGCTATTTAAAAATGGCAGAGTAAAAGCAGTTGTCTTGAAGGAGCGTTTTGACTCTCATAGGCTCATAGAAGAATTTATGATTTTAGCAAATGTTGCTGCAGCTGAAGAGCTTTCTAAGGCTAGAAGTGAATTTCTTTACAGGGTTCATGAAGAGCCAACACCAGAAAAATTGAATGCTCTTAGAGAGGTTGCTCAATCAGCAGGCTTTAATTTAGCAAAAGGACAAGTTTTGCAAACAAGTCATTTGAATGATTTGTTGACAAAGTCAAAACAAAGCGATCTTTCTGAGTTAATTAGCATGACTACACTTCGATCGATGTCTCAAGCCTATTATAGTAGAGAGAATTTTGGTCATTTTGGTTTGGCTCTCAAAAAATACGCCCACTTCACTTCTCCAATTAGGAGATATTCGGATCTAATTACCCATCGGGCTTTAATAAGCTCTTTGGGGCTTGGTTGTGATGGATTGAAAGAAATGGATTCTGAAAAGCTTGAAGGTACAGCGAAGCATATATCAGACACCGAAAGAAGGTCCATGGTGGCTGAAAGAGATACCACTGATCGTTATCTTGCATCATATTTGTCAGAAAAAGTTGGAAATGAGTTTGAAGGAAAAATAAGTGGTGTGGCAAAGTTTGGTTTTTTTGTAAGGCTAAATGAAAGTGGGGCGGAGGGTATAGTGCCCGTAAGAACACTTGGTACAGACTTTTACTATTATGATGATCGAACAAATACTCTAAGGGGGTCCGAAACTGGTTTGATTATAGGCTTAGGACAGAGAGCAACAGTGCGTTTAAAGGAAGTTGACCCAATTGCTGGTGGTATAGCTTTTGATGCTTTGAACATAGATGGTGAGAAAATACCTAATATTCAAAAAAAGCGCTCATTAAGATCTATTCGTCGAAAGGTTAACAGAAATAAATCAGGTTCCTTAAAAAGAAAGAAGAAAGCCAAAAGGTCTTAAAGCTAAGATGAGTTTTAAAGATTTTATAAAGAACGAATTCCCATCTTTTAATGGTGAAGTGAACTTTAAAGAGGATGTTCTTATAAAAGATAAAAACCAATCTGAATTTACATTAAGCTTACCAATTTATCTGAATAAAATCATTACCAAAGAGCGTATTAAAACTGGAAAAGAAAATCTCAAAGCCTGGGAAACCCAATTAGCAAAAATACATAAAGTTTGGGGTGTGCCGCCCGAAGTTATAATAGCTATCTGGGGAATCGAAACAAACTTTGGAGAGAAACTTGGCACCTATCGAGTTGTAGACACTTTAGCCACCCTTGCTTTTGGAGCAGAAGGAGAGCAACGAAAGGCGCTATTTAAGTCCGAGCTTTCAGCGTTAGAAGAAATTAAAAATAAAAAGGGAATAGAGATAGATGGCCTATTCGGTAGCTGGGCCGGCGCATTTGGTCATATGCAATTCATGCCAACAACTTTTTTGAAATTTTCTTATCCATTTGAACATAAAAAACCCCCGAATATCTGGAAGAAAAATAACCCGTTAGATTCTTTTGCTTCTGCAGCTCATTATTTAAATGCAATGGGTTGGGTGCGGGATGGTTTTATTTTGAGAAAAATTAGCAAACCAAGTGAGATGGACTATTTGGAAGCAGGAATATCGTTGGGTTCCCAAAATGGCTTGATTGCCCCTTTAGGGCATTCTGGCCCTCATTTTGAATTTGATATGAATGCATCAGCAATTTTTCACTACAACAGGTCAGAACTTTATGTTTTTGGTGTTTGGATATTGTCATCTGCCCTAATAACAGCCCCAAAGAAAATTTTATGGCCAAAGAACCGAGAGCGAATTGGCGCATCAGAAGTAAGACTTATGCAAAAACAATTAACACTTCTGGGTTATAATACTTTCGGTATAGATGGTAAGTTCGGCTTTAATTCAAAGAAAGCCTTAATTGATTTTCAGAAAGATATTAAGCAGACACCTGACGGACATCCGGATAGGTCGATTTTTAAAAGATTGCTTTCTCAACCCTCACCATAAGGAATCCAGACACTTTTTGTCTCCGTCGCTGCGTCAAGAAACATTTCTCCCTCCGCTCTTGTATCAAACCAATCAATGTTTTTCAGGCACCATGTGCGTTTTATGTTTTTTGCAGCTTCAAACTCAATCGTTTTTGTTATCTCTTCTTCAGAAAAAGACCAAACTGCGTTCACATCCATATGACTGGATGCGTGTGGTGCTAGATCAAGCTGATTGCCAGTTAAAATATTTATAACACCCGGGGGAATGTCCGATGTTTCTAATACCTGATAAAAGTCTGTTGCTGTAAGTGATCCAATAAAAGGTGAAATGGCTGTAACTCTGTTCCCCATTGCGATTGCTGGAGCAATACAAGAAATTAAAGAAAGCAAAGGTTCACTTGATGGGCAAAAGACTATTATGTTTCCAACCGCTTCTCTCATAGTCAAGCCGACACCCCTTACTGGAACACCGCTAATTGAGCCATCAAATTTGTCTGCCCAAGCAGCATAGGAAAACAGCCGTCTAATTGAAAACTCAACTTCTTTTTTTCCACTTTTATTACCAGACATTTGATCGATGCGCTTGGAAAATTCTTCTCTTCTTGCGTGAAGATTTTCGGCCATAAAATAAATTATTTGAGCTCTCAAATGCCCAGAAGATGTTGACCAGTTAGACGCTTTATTCATTGCTTCAACAGCATTTCTAATATCCTTCCTGTTTGAAGAAGGAACATGTCCAGCATAGTTGTTTGCGGCATCAAGAACTTTTTGTGAGTAACCCCCATCTGGCCTTACTTGTTTTCCACCAATGTATAGTTTTGCTGTTCTATCTAAATTGATGGTGCCTTGATTAGAATGGCTTTGTTTTATTTTAGATTTATTTGCGGAAAAATTTATCGAATGTTTTAGATAGCTTTTTAAACCGTCCCATCCTCCTTCACGTCCGAAACCGCTTTCTTTAACTCCACCGAAGCCAATTGCTGCATCAAACATGTTGGTACCATTTATCCAAACGACACCAGCTTTTATTTTTGGCGCCAAACCCAGTGCTAAATTAATGTTTTCGCTCCATATACTCGCAGCTAATCCATAAGTTGTGTCATTTGCTAAATCACAGGCTTCTTTTGGTGTACGAAATGTTGTGCTTACTAGGACAGGGCCAAAAATTTCTTCTTGCATCAATTTATCTGATGGAGACAGGCCTGTAATTAAAGTAGGTTTATAATAAAGGCCTTTTTTCGGTATTTCACATTCAGCGTAATAAACCTGCCCCTCTGATTCAGACACCAAATTTTTTATTCTTATTAGTTGGGATTTGTCTACAATAGCCCCCATATCTACCGATTTATCGAGAGGATCACCGACACGTAATTTATTCATCCGATTTCGAATTTTTTTGTGAAACTTATCTTCAATACTCTCGTGAATTAAAAGCCTGGATCCAGCACAACATACTTGACCTTGATTGAACCAGATAGCATCAACCAGGCCCTCCACAGCGCTGTCTAAATCGGCATCTTCAAAGACAATAAATGGAGATTTTCCACCCAATTCAAGTGTAAGAGATTTTCCAGAGCCAGCAGTTTTTTCTCTGATAACTCTGCCAACTTCCGTCGATCCCGTAAACGCAATTTTTGCAATATCTGGATGATTAACAAGCATTTCCCCAACAGAACCGTCACCGGTTATGATGTTTATTACTCCGTCTGGTACACCGGCCTCTGAGCAGATTTCGGCAAACAAAAGAGCGGTTAAAGAAGTATACTCAGCAGGTTTGAGAACTACTGTATTACCTGCCGCTAAAGCAGGTGCAATTTTCCAAGCCAACATCAGCAATGGGAAGTTCCAAGGTATTATCTGGCCACATACCCCTATTGGCTCCATATTTTGGATTTTGCTCATATATATTTGTGCAAGTCCGGCGTGATAATAAAAATGCCGTTGTGCTAATGGTATATCAATATCACGAGACTCTCTTATTGGCTTGCCATTATCGATTGTTTCAAGAACAGAAAAAAGACGAGAATTTTTCTGTAAAAGCCGCGCAATTGAGTATAATACCTTCGCTCTTTCGTGAGGATTGACAACCGACCAACTTTTGAAAGCATTTTTAGCGGCTTTAACTGCTTTATTGACATCTCTATTAGTGGCCTGACTTAAGCTGGCTATGGTTTCCCCATTAGAGGGATTGACAGATTTAAATCCCTGTTTTGGACTGGTAAACGCACCACCAATAAAATGGCCAAAAGAAGAATTATGTTTAAGTAACCACTTTTTTGCTTCAACAGCGCTTTCGGGTGCAACCCCGTAGTCCATACTATCTAGAATTTTTTTAACAGACATTTTTACCCCATAGCATGCCGATAAGAGGCGGAATATACGCCCGTTGTGTAATGTTCCAACTGTCTTTCAATATCACCCAAAAGGCTTGATGCCCCAAATCGGAACAAATCAGGGCTAAGCCACTGATCACCTAATTCTTCTTTAACTAGGCTAAGGTATGTCAAAGCATCTTTAGCTTTAGAGATCCCGCCTGCTGGCTTGTATCCAATTTTAAAACCTGTTTTTTCATGATATTCACGAATTGCTCTCATCATAACTAACGATACTGGCAATGTAGCGTTTACAGGCTCTTTGCCCGTTGAAGTTTTTATAAAGTCAGCTCCTGCCATCATACAGACTGCAGATGCACGCGCTACATTACGCAATGTTCCCAGCTCTCCAGTAGCTAATATAGTTTTTATATGAGCAGAGCCGCAAGCTTTTCGAAAGGATCGGACTTCATCGTATAAATCTCTCCAGTTTTGGGTCAGAACATGTCGACGGGATATCACGATATCTATTTCACTTGCGCCAGCTGAAACGCTATATTCTATTTCTGCTATGCGGAGAGGTAGTGGTGATAGCCCTGCAGGAAAACCTGTTGAAACTGCTGCAACTGGAATTCCGGAACCTGTGAGCTTTGATACTGCTGTTTCTATCATATCGTGATAGACGCAAACAGCTCCGACTTTTACACTGTTTAAGCCAAGTTTGTCTGTAAGTGTCGTAGAAATAGGCTTTTTAGCTTTTGCGCACAAACGTTTAACTCTTCCAATAGTGTCATCACCACTTAAAGTTGTAAGGTCCATACATCTTACTGCTTGTATCAACCAGGCAGCTTGATGTTGCTTTTTAATAGATCTCCTTGAAGCTATAGTGGCGGCACGTCTTTCAATTGCTGATGTGTTAGCTTGAATAGACGAAACCCAGTCTAAATCTAAATCGATCCCTGTGTTGCGAGGAATAATGGCCTTGGGAAGCAGCGTTAATTTTTTACTATTTTTTGTAGCCATGGAATCTTTTCGAAAATTAGACCTCAACAATTAATGGGCTTATATTTGATATTAATACGATTTAATTTGTAAATAAAACAGGACCAAACATTGAGAGATTCTGTAATTTACTAGCTGGCATAATTACTACCCTCATCATCTAAAATTTTCTTTAATTCTTCTAAGTGTCGACCTTCTTGATCAGAATAATTTTCAATTTCAGAAGCTGTTTTCTCGGCAATATCATCAGGTATAATTCTTAATGGTTGCCCTGTTTGCAGGGCCTTAATATAGGTTTTGGCTGCTCTTTCAAAATAATAAAGTCGATCGAAGGTATCTGCGATAGAGCTTCCGATTATCATCACACCATGGTTCCCCATTATAAGAACTTTTTTTTGTGGGTCCTTTAATAGTTCAGAGCATCTCTCCCCTTCTTCTTCAAACGCTAAACCTCCATAATTTTCGTCAATTACATATCTATTATAAAAAATAGCACAATTCTGATCTATTGGTGGTAGTGAGCTATCTTTTAAACTCGCCAAGACGGTTGCATAGATTGAGTGAACATGCATTGCACAACGGGCATGAAGACAGTTTCTATGGATTGAACCGTGTAGGCCCCAAGCTGTTGGGTCAGGAGCACCGGGTCGATCAAGAGTATTAGGATCATTGGCATCTACAACAATTAAATCAGAGGCTTTGATCCGAGAGAAATGTGCTTGATTGGGATTCATTAAAAATTTTGTACCGTCATCATTGATTGAAAATGAAAAATGGTTTGCCACGCCCTCATGTAAATCGAAGCGGGCAGCCCATCTGAATGCAGCAGCTAGATCCACGCGTTCTTTCCAGTAACTTATATTTTGGATCTTATTTTCGGCTAAAGACATTGTTCCTCCACATCAAACAATAAATAAACAGCAAACATATAGTAAGATATTAGTAATTAAATGACATAAAAAACTAGCAAAAATTTAAATTACTTAGAATTAAGTTTTTTCGTGTTATGGTGGTTCTGATTTCATGAATTTTGATGTTTGATTTTGTGAACCGCTTTAAGGTGGTGACTTTGGGGACAAGAATGACAAAGCAGAAGATAATAACCCTTAAAAAAACAACAGAAGAAGAGTTTTGGGATGCAACTAAAGCTGTTAAAAAGCTGATCGATGATTATACAAAAAGCATAGAGTTTTTAAGGATAAGCTTTGATAATTTCCTGGAGAATGGAAATCAGGGAGAAAGATATAGAGCATTTTATCCAGAAATCCGAATAGAGGTAAAAAGCTTTGCCGCAATTGATAGTAGACTCAGTTTTGGGCATGTTACAGAGCCTGGCATTTATGCTGCAACCGTCACACAGCCTAAGTTGTTTGAAAACTATTTGATTCAGCAGATTTCCCTTTTAATCGAAAATCATAAAGTTCCAATTACAATCAGTGCCTCAAAAACACCAATACCCTTGCATTTTGCAATGAAGGGTAAGCTAGTTTCAAACCCAAAAAGTGATATAGACGAATTTCCTCTTCGGGATGTGTTCGATGTGCCTGATTTGTCCACAACAAACGATAATATAGTAAACGGAACGGTGCCCTCTTCCAGCAGTGATTTAAATTCACTTTGCCTTTTTACTGCCCAAAGAGTTGATTATTCCTTAGCACGGTTGGATCATTATACGGCGACTGATCCAAAACATTTTCAGAACTTTGTTTTATTTACCAATTATCAGTTTTATGTCGATGAGTTTGAACATTTTGCACGACGGGCGCTAAACAATCCAGATAGTGGATATGAAAGCTTTGTGGGTCCAGAAAACTTCGAAATATTTAGCTCACAAACTGAGATACCCAGATCAAGCAAATTGCCCCAAATGCCTTCTTACCACCTTAAGAGATCAGATGGTAATGGAATAACGCTTGTGAACATTGGTGTTGGCCCAAGCAATGCCAAAACTGCTACTGACCATATAGCTGTTTTAAGACCTCAAGCGTGGTTAATGTTGGGTCATTGTGCAGGTTTGCGAAATAGTCAGCGATTAGGGGATTTTGTTCTTGCTCATGCATATTTGAGGGAAGATAAAGTTCTGGATGAAGATCTGCCTTCATGGGTGCCTGTTCCGGCTTTGGCAGAGGTTCAAATCGCATTAGAGCAAGCAGTTGCAGACGTTACACAGCTGAAAGGCTACGACTTAAAACAGATAATGCGAACTGGTACCGTGGCTACAGTGGACAATAGAAATTGGGAATTGAGGGAACAGATGGGGCCAGTTCATAGATTAAGCCAGTCTCGTGCAATAGCTTTGGATATGGAAAGTGCTACAGTTGCTGCAAACGGATACCGATTTAGAATACCTTATGGCACCCTCTTGTGTGTGTCAGATAAGCCTTTGCACGGTGAGCTAAAACTACCCGGAATGGCTTCGGAGTTCTATAAAACTCAAGTTTCACAGCATTTAAGCATAGGTGTCCGTACAATGGAAATATTACAAAAGATGCCCCTTGGGCGCCTTCAAAGCCGTAAATTGAGGAGTTTTAACGAGACAGCCTTCCTCTAAATGAAAAAAAAACGTAAAAAATGGCATTTTTATGTAGTTTTTAGCCACTATTAGTTGTGTCTGAACACAATATGCAGTTAAAATAGGGATACGAGGTCCAAAACTTTGGGCAGTGTAAGGAGAAGTATAATGTCTAAACCAATGACAAAAACACAACTGGTTGCAGCTCTGGCCGATGAAATGGGCTCAGATAAAAAGTCTGCAGGTGCAGCTTTGGATGCGGTATGTAATATAATTACTCGCGAAGTTTCAGGGGGTGGCGCTGTTACCCTTCCTGGGGTTGGAAAAATCCAATGCCGTGCGCGTCCAGAAAGAATGGTTCGCAACCCCGCTACCGGAGAGCAGTTTATGAAAGCTGCAGATAAAGTAGTTAAAATGACAATAGCTAAAGCATTAAAGGATAGCGTGAACAGCTAAGCTTAAAATCTTTGGTGACAAAAGGGTCGCTTTTGGCGGCCCTTTTATTTTTTAGCCTATTTAAATAGACCGAGTTAAGACTGGAAAAATCTATGAGCGTTCGAGCAATTTTATTAGGTCTAATTTTTGTGATCATTTGGTCATCGGCATTTACTTCAGCTCGAATAATAGTTTCATACTCCTCACCTATTGCTGCCCTAGCAATAAGATTTTTTATATCTGGCTTAATTGGGATATTTATAGCTCTAATTTTGGGGCAGTCATTAAAGCTTACAAGATCTCAGTGGCGTGCAACAATTGTTTTTGGTTTGTGTCAGAACGCATTATATTTGGGATTAAATTTCTTTGCTATGCAGACTATTGAGGCTTCTCTTGCTTCAATAATTGCATCCACTATGCCACTTATGGTGGCTCTTGCTGGTTGGCTTTTTATATCGGAACGCCTCGGAAATTCTGGAATAGTAGGTCTTATTTTAGGGTTTTCTGGCGTAATGATAATTATGTGGGCCAGATTAACTCAGGGTGTAGATGTATTGGGTCTCTTGCTTTGTATAATTGGAGCTATTGCCTTAACAGTAGCGACTCTTACGCTTAAAGATGCCAGTTCTGGTGGAAATATAATGATGATAGTTGGCCTTCAAATGCTGGTAGGTTCCAGTGTTTTGGCAGTATTTTGTATATTGTTTGAAGATGTATACTTTTCTTTAAATAGTTCCTTTATTTTGGCATTTGCATACACAACCGTTTTTCCAGGGCTCGTGGCTACGGTGGTTTGGTTCAAACTTGTTAATGAAATTGGAGCTGTTAAAGCAGCAACCTATCATTTTTTAAATCCATTTTTTGGTGTTCTAATAGCTTGGCTATTTTTAAGCGAAAGCATTAGTTACATGGATGGGCTTGGTGTAATTATAATCACAATTGGAATATATTTAGTTCAGACTTCTAAGCGTCAGACTGTGTAAATAGAAATTTAACCCGATACTTCTATTTTGTTTTATGGGTCAAGCCTGACTGCACCCTGTGAAGCATTTGCAACAAGAGACGCGTAGGCTTTCAGTGCACGGCTGACCTTTCTTGGTCGCTCTTCTTTTGGACGCCATGCATCGGCTCCACGGTTCTCCATTTGGTTGCGTCGACTTCTAAGGTCATCTTCAGAAATTTCAGCGTTAATAGATCTATTTGGAATATCTATTTTTATGATATCACCTTCTTCCAAAAGGCCGATATTACCGCCTTCAGCTGCTTCAGGAGATACATGCCCTATCGATAAGCCAGAAGTTCCTCCTGAAAAGCGTCCATCTGTAATAAGAGCGCAGGCGGCTCCAAGTTTCATGGATTTAAGATAGCTAGTAGGATAGAGCATTTCCTGCATTCCAGGTCCTCCCCTTGGCCCTTCATATCTTATAATTACAACATCGCCAGATTTTATGTCCTTAGATAAAATTCTGTTCACCGCTTCTTCTTGGCTTTCACAAATTCTGGCTGGTCCTGAAAAATTCCATATACTTTCATCAACGCCAGCAGTTTTAACAACACAACCTTCTTCTGCTATATTGCCAAAAAGTACAGCCAGCCCACCTTCTTTACTAAATGCATTTTCGGCAGATCGTATAACGCCATTTTCACGGTCGGTATCAAGAGCTCTGTATCTGCTGGCCTGGCTGAAGGCTTGTGTGGTTCGCACGCCTCCCGGTGCAGCCGAGAAAAGTTCATGAACTTTATTGTCTTGAGTTCTGGAAATGTCCCACTTATCAATTGCTTCGCCTATAGATGCCGCGTGAACTGTTGGTGTGCTTTTTTCAATTAGGCCTGCATTATCTAATTGTCCTAGAATTCCAAAAATACCCCCTGCTCGGTGCACATCTTCCATGTGAACATTGCTTACTGCTGGTGCTACTTTACAGAGGCATGGGGTAATTCTGCTGAGTTTATCCATATCTTTAAGGGTATAGTCCACTTCGGCTTCTCGGGCTATTGCAAGTAGGTGAAGAATAGTATTTGTAGATCCACCCATAGCTATATCCAGCGCCATAGCGTTATTAAAAGCCGCGTGGGTTGCTATCCCTCTTGGCGATGCAGAAACATCGCCTTTCTCATAATATCTTTTGGTAAGATCAACAATCTTCCTTCCTGCCTCAAGAAACAAAGCTTTTCGGTCAGCATGCGTTGCCAATGTTGAACCGTTTCCGGGAAGAGCTAACCCTAAAGCTTCAGCAAGACAATTCATTGAGTTAGCTGTAAACATCCCGGAGCATGAACCGCAGGTTGGACAAGCATTACTTTCGAACTCTTGAACTTGGTCGTCTGTCATGTCTGGATTTGCGGCTTGGATCATTGCGTCGATCAAGTCTACTGCTATTTCTTTCCCATCTATTTCTACTTTTCCAGCTTCCATTGGTCCGCCTGATACAAAAATAGTAGGAACGTTTAGGCGCATGGTTGCCATGAGCATCCCAGGGGTTATTTTGTCACAATTTGAAATACATACCATTGCATCCGCGCAATGAGCATTAACCATGTATTCAACCGAGTCAGCAATGATTTCTCTGGACGGCAGTGAATACAACATCCCGTCATGGCCCATTGCTATACCATCATCCACTGCTATTGTGTTAAATTCTTTGGCAACGCCTCCTGCTGCCTCAACCTCTCTAGCCACCATTTGCCCTAAGTCTTTGAGGTGAACGTGACCAGGAACGAACTGTGTAAATGAATTTACGATCGCTATTATCGGCTTACCGAAGTCTCCATCTTGCATGCCGGTTGCTCGCCAAAGGCTTCGGGCGCCTGCCATGTTGCGGCCATGTGTCGATGTTCTTGAGCGGTATGGTATCATTTTAAATCTCTGGACTGACTAAAGTTATTAAAAGGGCATAGTAGTTTTATATGTTGGTATGTCTATGCTTAGTATAAAATTCTTACAAGATAAGTTTGAGGATTTAACTCAGTGTGTCATGATATGATCTGGTTGAGAATTTTGCTTGGTCTCATAATTTTCTGCACTTTTACTGGGTCTGTATGATAGTAACCACCCAAATCAGCCTCATGCCCCTGAAGTTCCATTATCTCTTTAATTATCCCGTCTTCATTTTCTGTTAGCGATTTAGAAATAGGCTCAAAATATTTTGCAATTTCAGGATCTTGTTTTTGCTTTGCAAGAGCTTTAGCCCAGTAAAGTGCAAAGTAAAAATGACTGGTTCGATTGTCTTCCTCTCCAACTTTTCGTGATGGTGATTTGTTGTTGTTTAGAAGTTCTTGAGTGGCGGATTCTGCAGCAGCACCTAAGACAGCTGCTTTTGGGTTATTATTAGTTTTTGCTAAAAAATTTAGGCTTTCACCAAGAGCACAAAATTCACCCAAACTATCCCAACGTAAGTGGTTTTCTTCAGTTAGCTGCTGGACGTGTTTAGGAGCAGAGCCTCCAGCCCCCGTTTCGAATAACCCACCCCCACTCAACAATTTAACTATTGATAGCATTTTTGCTGATGTGCCCAGCTCTAATATGGGAAATAGGTCAGTTAAATAATCTCTTAAAACGTTTCCTGTTATAGCAATACTGTCTTTGCCTTTTCTTATGGTTTCTAAAGTAAGGCGTGTGGCTTCACGTGGAGCCAAAATTATAAACTTCTTGGTTAAATTTTTATCTTCGAGCTCGTGTTTTACATACTTGATAAGTTCGGCGTCGTGCGGCCTTTTTTCGTCTAACCAAAATATGGCCTGTGAATTTGTTTCGTTTTGTCTTGTAATAGCCAAGTTAATCCAGTCCAAGATCGGTGCTTTTTTTGCGGTTGAAGATCTCCAAATATCACCAGCTTTTACTTGATGCTCATGAAGAACATCACCGCTTTCTAAAATATATCGGACAACACCATCCTTCTTTATTTCAAAAGTAGTAGGATGTGAGCCATATTCTTCTGCTTTTTGAGCCATAAGCCCGACGTTGGCAACAGCACCTGATGTTTTTGGATCAAGCGCTCCAGTCTCTTTAAAATATTTTATTGTTTCATCATAGACAGGAGCATAGCAATTATCTGGAATAACACATTTGGTGTCTGATGGTTTTCCGTCGGGGCCCCAGCCTTTGCCTCCTGCTCGAATGAGCGCTGGCATTGATGCATCAATAATAACATCTGATGGAACATGAAGGTTTGTGATGCCACGGTCACTATCGACCATATACATCTTTGGGCCACTAGCCATTTCAGATTTAAAGTCCTCAAGAATTGCTGTTTCGGCGGAAATTTTCTCTAAAATATCACCCAAGCCTAAGTTTGGATTGGCGCCAAGCTTTTCAAGTGCGGACTTATTTTTTTGAAACGAGTTTTTAAAGAATGAGGATACGGCATGTCCGAACAAAATAGGATCCGAAACCTTCATCATAGTAGCTTTTAGGTGTAAAGAAAAAAGAACGTTCTGATTTTTTGCTTCTTCAATTTGTTGACTTAAGAAGAGACGCAAGGCGTCTGCACTCATGAATGTTGTATCCACAACAGTGCCCTCGTCTAAATGGATATTATCTTTAAAAACATCGACCTTGCCATCTTTTGCAGTAAACTCAATTTTAGCAGCACCCTTTTGGTTTGCTGTAATAGTTGAAGATTTTTCATTTGAGAAAAAATCATCGCCAGTCATAGATGACACATGGGTTTTGCTGTCTGGAGACCAAACGCCCATAGAGTGAGGATTTGCCATTGCATAGTTTTTAACAGCTCTTGCAGCTCTCCTGTCTGAATTACCTTCGCGTAATACAGGATTTACGGCAGAACCCTTTATTGCATCGTAGCGAGCTTGAATTTCTTTTTCTTGATGTGTTTTGGCACTTTCAGGATAGTTTGGCAGATTATATCCCTGTGTTTGTAGTTCGCTTATAGCTGTTAATAGTTGTGGAACAGATGCCGATATATTCGGTAGTTTTATTACGTTAGCGGTTTTGGTTTTTACTATCTTGCCGAGATTGGCCAAATCATCAGACTGCTGCTGTTCATTTGTAAGATATTCTGGGAATGCAGCTATTATTCTGCCTGCAAGTGATATATCCATCGTGCCAATTTCAACTCCAGCAGCTTTAGAAAAAAATCGTATTATTGGTAAAAGCGATGCACTTGCTAGCTCAGGAGCTTCGTCTACAATTGTATACAATATATCAGGATTAGTATTTTCAGGCATAATTTTGTTTTCCAAAGTAACTGTGGGTAGGATTGGGCGCCCTTTTAGCCAGTAAAATTAAAAAGGCCAATCGAAATTTAAGGGCGTCTTAGTATAAAGACTTTATTTATTCAATTCTTTTAATAGATTTTCCAGCTACGTAGCCCAGACTTATGGCTGTCAAAAGACCATTGCCAGAAAGATAACCAGAAACATCCGGTCCCGAGACACCGCAGGCTGCGCCGCCACAGGCATACAGACCTTGAATAATTGAACCACTTTCCTGGATAACCCGTGCATATTTGTCTACTAACAGGCCTCCCTGGGTATGAAACAGTGCACCTGTAACTCTGACAGCGTAATAAGGTGGTTTAAGACGAGATTTGATGTTGAATTCTCGCCCAAAACTATCCCGAGCGTTCTGTTCTGCTAAAGCATCGATGTTTAGCATAGTTTCAGACAATGAGGTTTCATTCACTCCAATATTGGTTGCCAACTCTTTAACAGTTAAACCTTTTACAAGAGCACCGGCATTTTCTGCTTTTCGAAAATCGTCAAATTTCCGGCCAAGCTCACAAAGCCTTTCATCAAAAATGTTAAAAGCAATTTTCTCTGGTTGTGACAATACGTTGACGGCCTGTTCTGAATAGCCCTTATGTTCATTTGAAAACCTAACACCTTTTTTATTTATTTGAATACCCCCCTCCATCATCAAAGCCCAAGTTACCAGAACTCCATGTGGGTGAGCCACAGAGCCATGCCCTTGGTATCCTGATAGGTGTCCAATTTTTGCATCTAGTTGGCGACCCCAGATAACCGCCTCGCCTTGGTTTCCTGTGTGCCCAAAATAAATAGCATCTTTCATTTCAGGAATATTTTCTGATATTAATGTAGGGTTCCCACCATATCCATTACAGGCTAAAATAGTATTCTGTGCAGATATGTTTTCAATTTTACCGTCCGGTCTTTTACCAACAGCACCCAAAATTTTTCCAGAATTTGATCTGACTAAATTAATTATTTGAAGGTTACAGCTTATATAAATATCGAGTCCTGCAGCTGCTTTTTCTAGATAGTTAATCAAGCCTTCCCCAGTGACTTCTGGAACGGCATGCATACGAAAACTTGTGTGATTTGGGTATAAAAAATCTTCTAGGACGTGAAATTGAATTCCATGTTTTTCCTCTAACCAATCAAGGGCTAAATTTATATTTTCAACGCAATTATTTACATGCTTGGGGTCAGCGGAGTTATTATTTTTCCCCATAATATCTTCAAAGAAAGCTTTCTTGTTATCATTGATATTTTGTCTTTTTTGTGCCCTTGTTTCAGCTGCTGGAATTAGTCCCGATGATAGGGCTGTAGATCCAGACAATTGTTTCTCGCGCTCGGCTATCAGAACTGAAGCGCCGTCTTCCGCCGCCGCTAAAGCTGCGGTTAGCCCGGCTGCTCCCCCACCTATTATTAAACAGTCAATTTCTACTGCTGCAGAAAAGCCATCATCTACAATTACTTCAGCCAAAATCAGTTTCCGTTTATTAGAGAAATAGCATCGTGTATTTTCATCACTTCCCCTACCGTTTCAAGAGATTGAATGGCCAATTTGTGTGTTTCCTGTGAAAATGCAGCGCATCCATCTTCTAAAGTTATCGTATGAAAATCTCTGACGTGCGCATCACGAACGGTTGATGCAACACCGCCATTAGTTACGATTCCACATATGAACAAAGTTTTAATGCCAGCTTTTGAAAGTGAATATTCCATTCGTGTTTGGTAAAATGCTGAATAGGCAACTTTTTCCACAGTTATGTCTGCCGGTTGAAGGCTATCAACCAGTGAGTTTCCCCATGACGCTGGGGCGAAATCACCTTTTCCTAAAAAAGGACGTAGTCTCTTTAGATGTTGTGATATGAACGGTTCGCCGGCTTTGCCCGGCACAAGCGTAAATTGTGTTGATATAACCCACCCTCCAGCCTTTCTAATCGTATTAAGCAAAGGCAAAACACGCGATGGCAAAGCGGCAATTTCTGGGCTTGTTTGTCCTGCTCTTCCATAGGCACCTTTTGGGTCAAGAAAATCATTTTGCAAATCAACAATTAAAACAGCTGCCTTTTTGGGATCAAACGACATGCTAAAACACCTCTTCACTCAAAATTATATTACCATAGACATCAACTTTTGCGTTCATTTCGGGTTCAATAAAGATTGTAGCGTCAGGTTGCGTAAGTAGAGCTGGGCCTGAAATTATAGAGCCATTGGGTAAAAGTAAGCGATCGAAAATTTTAGCCTGATGCCAGGCTCCATTCGAATAAACTTTTTGATTTGAGATCACACAACTACTAATTTCCTTTGCACGCTCACCTTTGGAAAAAATAGATAAATCTATGTCTGGCCGCACCCCAACCATAGATACTCTCAAGTTTAGAATTCTAATACTTATTCCTTCAAGTGGTCTACTGTAGGCACGTGTGTAGCTTTCTAAGAAGGCTTTTTCTATATTCTTCTTCGTTAAGTTTTTTAAGTTGTCTGAAATAGATACTGGAACTGCATGTGTTTGCCCTAAGTACAACATATCAAGCTCAATAATTCGCTCTTTTTTTGTTAGTGAAGCTTTAGACCGATCAATTATTTTTTTTGACTCCAATGTGATTTCTTCGATGGTTCTTGCCAGTTTTTCACAGTCCAATTCTGCTAAAGAAACATTTAATGTTTTGACCTCATCATGACGCAGATCAGACATAATACATCCAAGGGCAGAATTAACGCCTGGATAACGAGGGACTATAGAGGCAGATAAGCCTATATCCTTCATTAATGCTCCAGCATGTAGAGCGCCGCCACCGCCAAAAGGCATTAAGGCAAATTTTTTGGGATCATATCCGCGTTCTATTGAGATTAATCTGATGGCTCCCGCCATTTTTGCATTTGCAACTTTAATTATTGCTTCCGCTGCATCGTGAATAGAAAGATCCAGTTTTTTTGCGATATGATTATCTATGGCCTGAGTTGCAGCTTCGTAATCCAAAGATTTTTGTTTTCCACCAATAGGGTTGCTTGCATCAATTCTTCCTAATACTAAATTGGCATCGGTAACAGTCGGACGACTGTTTCCCAAGCCATAGCATACTGGGCCAGGATCTGAGCCAGCAGACTCAGGACCAATTTCAAGAAGCCCTGTTGAGTCTATGTGAGCTATAGAACCCCCACCTGCGCCAATGGTCGTCATCTCGATCATTGGTGTTCTTATGGTCATCCCAAAATCAATATTAGCCTGTGAGGTGAGCATGTTTTGATTATTTGCTATTAAAGAAATATCAAAAGATGTTCCGCCCATATCTCCAGTTATAATATTTTCAAAACCAGCAGCCTTGGCAATTTGGCGCGCGGCAACAACTCCTGCTGCTGGTCCAGATAGGGCTGTTCTTATGGGAAGAGATTTTGCCGTTTCAACGGACATCACACCACCATTAGATTGCACTATTAAAATTTCAGACTTCTTTTTTTCATTAGATATTCTAGTTTCTAATCGCTCTAGATAATTCGCTACTGGTGGTTGCAAATAAGCGTTTAAAGTTGCTGTAGAGCAACGTTCAAATTCTCTAATTTCGGGCAGAATTTCAGTAGCAATACTTACATGGTTATTGGGCCAGATTGATCGAAGAACCTTTGCTGCCCTTTTTTCATTCTCTGAGTTAGCATATCCATTGATAAAAAACAGGCAGACAGCAGAACATCCATTTTCCATCAAAATTTTTGCACAATTTTCAACTTCTTTTTCATCAACTGAAACTCTAATAGTTCCATCTGCTAAAGTTCTTTCACTAACCTCTAATCTATTTTTTCGTTCTACAACTGGGGCAAACGTTCCCCAAAGACCCCAAGTCTTGGGACGATCGCGGCGACGCATTTCTAGAACGTCACGAAAACCTTTGGTTGTAATAATTCCAGTTTTTGCTCCCTTTCTCTCTAAAAGAGCATTGGTAGCCACGGTAGTTCCGTGAATAATAGTAGAAACTAACGATAAATCTTGTGTGGTCTTGAGTATGCCCTCCAAGAAACCTTTGGATTGATCTTCTTTGGTAGAGGGTGTTTTCGCAACTGAAACCTTTCCGGTTTTCTCATCAAAGGCTAAAATGTCGGTAAATGTTCCTCCAACATCTACCCCAATGACTATTTTCTCAGTCATTTTTTGTCTCCGTTATATACCCTTGCTCTAGATCGTAGTTTAATTTTTCCAAAGGTCTTTCAGAAGCTCTGCCAAAACCACCACCACCGGGAGTTTCAAGCCTTACACGCTGCCCTCTTTTTAAACTAATTCCTGTTATTTTAGACTTTAAAGGTGGTGACGATTGTTTTTCTGGAGGATCATCCGCTTTATAACCATAAAAGAATTGGTTCAATGCACCTGCTTCACCTTCTAAAACCCCTTTAGGAGCAAATTTTCCACGTTCTCCAAACAGAAATGCATTAGCCTGTTCCTCAAGCAACTCTATTTCGTAAATAGCGCCCAAACCACCCCGATGCTTTCCTTTTCCACCTGAGTCAGGTCTCAGACCCCACTTGGTGAATTGAACAGGATAAGCCGCCTCAAGAATTTCAAGCGGTGGAATGGTTGCGGTAGAAATTGGGGCATTGCCATGATTTAATCCATCACCATCAGGGTGGCCACCGTGACCACCACCAAAGAATGAAAACATAACCCATCTACTTCCATTTTTTCGATATCCAGAGAGTGATAATGCATTGATTGTTCCATATGCACATCCATTTACCTTATCGCTTGCCGAGTTTTGAAAAGCTTGAAAAATTACGTCGATCAGTCTTAAAATTGTTTCAGTATAGCCACCAACCGGTTTTGGAGCACGTACGCTCAAAAAGCTGTCTTCAGGTATGATAAATTCAACAGGCTTTAATACACCAGCATTTGCGGGAACGTCTGTGAAAATATGTTTCAAAGCAACATACGTTGCCGCAATTGTTGTTGATTTAGAGATATTGACTGGCCCAGCACAGGCTTTACTTGATCTGCTAAAATCAATAACCATTTTATCATTTTTTATGGTTAAATCGACCGCAAGGGTTAGTGGATCATCTGTAACACCATCATTATCAAGATAGTCTTCGATCGAAATAGTTTCGTTTGGTAAAGCTTTTATGTTTTGCCGCATCATTTTTTCGGCTCTTTCACATAATTCTTTCAACGCATTTGAAATATTTTCTTCTGTATATTCATCTAGAAGTGAGTGTAATCGCTCTTCGCCTAAGTCGAGAGCGTTTATTTGGCCGTTTAGGTCTCCGTATAGAGAGTTAGGTAATCGTGAATTTGCAGACAGGATATCTACTATATCTTGATTAATTTGACCCCGTTTAAATAATTTTACTGGCGGAATTAAAATTCCCTCCTGAAAACTCTCGGTTGCCTCAGGATTATAATTTCCAGGCACATTGCCGCCCACATCATGCCAATGGCCTACAGAAGCAATATAACAAAAAACAGCACCATTTCTAAAAACAGGCTTAACCAAACGAAAATCAGAAAGGTGGGTTCCCCCGTCATAAGGATCGTTGAATATATAAACATCCCCTTCGTTAAGATCATCTCCTGCTGATACTTTTTCAATTACTGCCTTAACTGCAAAAGCCATAACGCCTACAAAAATTGGCAATCCAGACTTTCCTTGGATTAGAGTTTCTCCTGTTTGGCTATCATAAATACCATGGCTTGCATCATGGGCCTCAGCAATTATGGGATTAAAGGCCGAACGAAATAATGTGGCATCCATTTCATCGGCGATTTGCTCCAATCTGCCCTTTAGAATGGCAAGCGTCACTGCGTCCATATTAAGCCCCGGTAAACTTTGCAGAATTCATTCGTATTTTTTTCCTAATTTTAGCAGTTCAGGTGTCCCAATAACAGAATTTAGACTATCAAAATTATGCATGCTATCGGAAAACTCTAAAGTACTGCCGTTTTCTATTAGCCCAGCATAATATTGTTGCAATTGGAAAGTGGCTGCCCTGACAGCGCCTCCAGGAAATATAACGATATTAAATCCTAAACTTTTCAAATCATTTGCTGTTTTTATAGGTGTTTTTCCTCCTTCAACCATATTTGCCAAAAGAGGAATATCTTCACCAAACGATTTTCTAATTAATTTCATTTCATCAATTGAATGAGGCGCCTCGATAAATAGAATGTCAGCCCCTGCCTCTTGGTATGCTTGCGCTCTGTCGATTGCTTCGGAAAGGCCTTCAACACCTCTAGCATCTGTTCTTGCAATAATTAAAGTGTTGGTCTCTTTTCGAGCATCAATAGCAGCTTTAATTTTGCCAACCATCTCATCTTTGGATATCAAAGTTTTTCCATCAAGATGCCCACATCTTTTTGGAAATGATTGATCTTCTATTTGAATAGCGGCAGCTCCAGCCCGCTCAAAGTTACGAATAGTTCGCTGAACATTTAACGCATTACCGAACCCAGTATCTGCATCAACAATGACAGGAATTTGTATTCTATCAGTTACTGCTGCGAGAGTGTCGTGTACTTCTGAGGCTGAAACAAGTCCAACATCTGATCTTCCAAAACGTGTATAAGCTATGCTAGCTCCTGAAAGATAAACAGCTCGCGCTCCTGCTTGTTCGGCTATAAGCCCTGACAGCGCATCGTAGATACCAGGAGCTAATAGTATATCTCTCGAAATTATGGATTTTAGCATAATCAGCCCTTACTTTTCACTAAAACGTTTTTCAAGATGTGATACCAAGCCACCATCAGTTATAAGTTCCCGCAAAAATTTTGGCAAAGGATCTAATTTGACCTGAAGGCTTGGCTGTTCCAAATTAAGTGTGGTGCTGTCGAAGTCAAAATTTACAAATGATCCGTCAACAAATTGTTTGGGTAGGCTAGGTTCGCTTGGTAAGGTAAAAACAGGTAAACCCAAGTTTATGGCGTTGCGGTAAAAAATACCTGCAAAACTTTTTGCAATTATGCATGATACACCAAGAAACTTCAAAACCTCTGCCGCTTGCTCTCTAGAAGAACCTACTCCCATATTTTCACCTGCTAAGATAACATCTCCCTTTCTTACATTGGAAGCAAACTCTGGTCGAATGGCTTCTAGACAGTGTTTTGAAAGTTCGTCTATTGGAGATTTCATGTAAAAACCGGGAGCTAAAACGTCAGTGTTTATAGTTTCCTCAAAAAGCCAAAGTCTACCCATTTAGTATATCTAGCTCCCTAGGGTCTATCATTTTTCCTACAACTGCTGACGCTGCAACAGTATAGGGTGATGCAAGATAAACTCTTGAAGATGGAGCCCCCATTCGGCCTTGAAAATTTCTTGCTGTCGAAGATAAACAAACTTGTCCTTCTGTAAGTCTATCTTTCCCATATCCTGCACATATTCCGCATGAGTTTGGTAGAAATTCCGCACCAGCATCTTGTAAAATTTTTAAAGTGCCATCGTTCAATGCTTTCTTTTCATCTTGCAGGCTGGCAGGCGCTACTTTGAGAGACACACTTGAAGCAATTCTGCGTCCTTTTAAAACTGAAGCTGCAGCAGCTAAATCGACATATTTAGCTCCAGTACAGGCGCCGATATAAGCTATATCAAAAACGGTATTTGAAAATTCTTCCGCGTTTTCTGCATTTTCTGGAGAGTGCGGTGCTGCAATTTGAGGCGATAGGCTTGATGCGTCAAACTCAAAAACCGTTGCATTAGAAGTAGGCGTATCTATACAAAATTCCATCCAATTTTTAGGAACTTGCCCGTCAGATCTTTCTATATAGTCAACGGTTTTCTTGTCTGGGGCTATTAATCCAGTTTGAGCGCCAAGTTCTGCGGCCATATTTGACATGGTCATTCTTTCTTGAATTGAAAGATTGTAGATTGCTTCTCCAATATATTGAATTGCTTGATACTGGCCCCCACCCATGCCAATTTGACGGCATGTTGCTAGCATCATATCTTTAGCGGTGACAAGGTTATCTAACTTCCCTTTCCAACGGATAAATATAGTTTCTGGAACTTTTAGCCAAATTTCACCGGTTGCTAAGACACCAGCCATTTCAGTTGCGCCAACTCCAAACATATAGGCCCCAAATGCTCCACCAGTTGGAGAGTGGCTATCGCCACCTACGCAAAACATACCAGGCTTTAAATGCCCTTTTTCTGGAACAACAACGTGACAGATACCTTGTTGGTCGTAAAAATTATTTATGTCCTGATCCAATACCCATTTTTGTGTCAGCTCTTGAATGGCTCTTGTTTCTTCACTTTCTATTGGCACGTAGTGATCTGTGACAACTACAACTTTCTCTTTATCCCAAACTTTTCGATTAAGTTTTTCTAGAATAGGCTTGACCCGGCGAGGCCCGCCGGAGTCATGAATCATGGCTAAATCTACTTTGCACACCACAATTTCACCTGGCTCTACAGAAACCTTATTACATGCGTTAGCAATTATTTTTTGAGCAAGCGTATTCATTGAATAAACGTAGCATAAAAATACACAATGGAAATATCTTTCAATTATATTTGAGGTAGTACAAAATTAAGCAAACCTATTACGTTCGTACATGGAGACAACAAATGCCAATGATTGAATGCACTTTAATAAAGGGCTACGAGAAAGATACGCGTCAGTTGTTAGCTGAACGTGTTACGGATGCTGCCTCTTCGACCATTGGAGCTCATCCAGATCAAGTGATTGTAACTATAAAGGAAGTGCATGCTACCAATTATATGCGTGGCCGTGTTACTCGAACGCCAGCTGCAGCCCCAAAACAACCAGATATTTTAGTTAGAGAATACTTGAGCGCTATGGAGCAAAGAGATCTAGAGCTAGCAAAGCAGTATTTAGATAAAGATTTTACAATGGTTTTTCCTGGTGGTGTAAAATTCAAAAAGTTAGAGGAATTGATTTTATGGTCTGGTAAAAGATACAAATCCGTAAAAAAATCATTTGAAAGTTTTGATACATCTTTCAATGGGCTTGAGGCTACAGTCTTTTGTAGTGGATACTTGGAAGGGACCTGGTTAAACGGAGAGGCTTTTTCTGAAATCCGTTTTATAGATCGCTTCATTGTCTCAAATATGAAAATTAAATTTCAGAGTGTTTGGAATGATATGGCAGAAAGCCTTCGTTGAGTATATTCCAATCTTTTTGAACAGTTAGCTGTACATAAAAACAAAAAAAAATTAGAATACATTCAATCTATATTTTACATTTTGCCCAGAGTTCTGCAGCATAACTCTCCAGCAAAAACTAAACTCTTGGAGGTCCAATGGACGGCAGCATTAGTGAGCCTGTAAAGACGAAGAGGTCAAGGCCAGTTCTGGTTGCAGATGAAATCAAAGAATGGGTCGTTAAAAAAGATCTGAAGAGCGGCGATAAGCTCCCAAATGAGAGTGAAATGATAGACCTTTTTGGGGTATCAAAAGGTACAGTTAGAGAGGCGCTGAGAATTTTAGAGGCACAGGGCCTTATTTCCACAAAAACAGGACCTGGCGGAGGAAGCATAGTTGCCAAGGTTTCTGTTGAGCGAACACGGGCTCTATTGGCAAACTATTTTTATTTTCAAGATCTCTCAATAGCCGACATTTATCAAATGAGAAAAGTTTTAGAGCCTGAGCTGGCTGCAAGCTTGGCAGGAAAACTTAGCAAAGAACAGCTTTCGCAGCTGAAACAATTAGTCGACAAATATCCACAACCCTCAAAGTCTGCAGAGGAGGAGCGTGAGCAGCACATTGCATCGTTAGCTTTTCATCAAAAATTATCTGAATTTGGTGAAAATAAATTATTGGGTTTTATAATAGGTTTTATGGCACAAATACTAACTGATTTGACTTTGTATAAGCGACTATACGAACCACCTAATGTGAAGCTTTGGCAAGAAGGCAGAGAGCACCAATTAAAACTTTTAGAGGTTTTACAGGATGGGAATTCAGAAAAAGCCCGCAAAGTTATGCAGTCTCACATGCTCATCGCTGAAGCATTAATGCATAAACAGGAGGCTGAAATAGTTCGCCGCTTTATTGCTGAGTAACTTTCTTATTGGCTTGTTAGCTTACTTAAAATGTTTCGCTATGTCCCTGTATTTTTCTGCGGCATGTCACTCCTATTTTTGTCTGACAGAATAGGAACCTCGTCCAACCAAGATGAATACGGTGGCCTTTGGGATCTTTTCCATAATTCTTCTAATGCAAATATAGGATTTTCATCATAGTCAACTCTTAGATCTAAAGGTGGTTTTTCAGGGTCAAGGATCAGCATTGCTGCTGATTGTATGCCCCTTTTGTCACCTCCAGCTCTTTGGCCAGCTTGTAATATAGCAAGCATTTTTTCAGCTTCAGAACTGTAACTTTTATTTATACAGTCGCCCATTGCGCTTAAAACAGATGGGTTCGAAAGCATATTTCCTGCTATAATATAGTCTTCTCCTACTAAATGTCCTGAAAAAGGAACACTATCTGCACCAGTAAAGCCAAATGGTTCCCCCTTTTTATCAATTGCCGCTAATTGGCGCTTTTCTCGACCAGAGTCTCCGCCTGTAAGCTTCTCAATTGTTTCTTTTGAAGACTTCTCTTTATTCATTTCTCGTAAAGCGTTATCTCGCCAGAAAGTACTGGGCGAAGTTCCTTGAGAGGCAACCATCCCTGATTCGATATCTCCTCGTAAGACCCAACCGCCTACGCAAAGGCTGCCGGTTGTGGCCGCACCAGCAAATACGCCTGTTTTATGGTCGAAAGTGAGAACCGAAAAAGTCATATTGTCACCTTATAACAATTTTCTTGATTTTATCATGATAATTTGCGTCAATGCAATTTATTATGATAAATTTATTGGGAAAGGATTACTAATGGCACTGCTGAAGTTTTCTCGTAGAGCGATAATTGCTGCCGGAGCGGCAATTGCTTTTGCTACCTCTGCAATTTCAGTAACCGCACAAACACCCGACGATGTTCTTGTCGTAGGTCAGATTGCTGAACCAAAATCCATGGATCCAGCAACTGTGACAGCGGTAAATGATTTTCGCATATTAATGAATATTTATGATGGTTTAGTTCGTTATAAAGATGGCACTCTGGAAGTTGAGCCATCTCTTGCAACTTCATGGACCATAAGTGACGATGGCACGGTATACACTTTCAAATTGCGAAGTGGCGTAAAGTTCCACGACGGTTCTGCTTTGAACGCGAGTGCAGTGAAGTTTAATTTTGATAGGATGCTTGATGATGGTCATCCCTATCATGATACAGGACCTTTTCCATTATCATTTTTCTTCTCAGCAATTACTGATGTTTCTGTGGTTGATGATATGACGGTTAAGTTTACTTTAAATGCTCCCTATGCACCCTTTCTATCTAATCTTGCATACCCAACAGGTTTGATAGTTTCACCAGAAGCTGTAAAGAAACATGGGAAAGACTTTGGTCAAAATCCGTCAGGAACTGGTGCATTTAAGTTTGCTGATTGGAGATCTAATGAAGCTGTCGTTGTAGAAGCAAATTCAGATCATTGGGAAGGTGCGCCAAAGCTGAATGCAGTGGTCTTTCGTCCTATAACTGATGCAAATACTAGAACTGCAGAAATGTTAGCGGGCGGAATAGACTTAATGGTAGAGGTTCCACCATTGGCGTTAAGTCAGTTTCAGGGAGACGGATATACTGTCCATGAGCAAGCTGGTCCCCATGTTTGGTTTTTAATTCTAAACGCCAAGGAAGGTCCTTTTGCTGACGTAAGGGTAAGGCAGGCTGCAAATTATGCTATAAACAAGGAAGCCATTGTAAATGATGTGCTTGAAGGTACGGCTGCAGTTGCAGCTGGTCCAACACCTCCTGCTTTTGCGTGGGCATACAATGAGAGTCTTGAGCCGTACCCCTATGATCCAGATAAGGCCCGTGAACTTTTGGCTGCAGCTGGAGCAGAGGGAGCAGAGCTAACCTTTTATGTAACAGAAGGCGGTTCGGGAATGCTTGATCCAGTTGCTATGGGAACAGCTATACAAGCTGATCTTCAAGCAGTAGGTTTAAAAGTTAAAATAGAGACTTACGAGTGGAATGCTTTCCTCGGTGTTGTTAATCCAGGCCTTGAAGGAAAGGCAGATATGGCTGAAATGGCATGGATGACAAACGACCCAGACACATTGCCATTTCTTGCCCTTAGGACGGGAGCTTGGCCAGATAAAGGTGGTTTCAATTCAGGTTATTATTCTAATCCTAAAGTTGATGAGCTTTTAGAGGCCGCGCGAGCTTCGACTGATCAAAATGAACGTGCTCGTTTGTACCAAGAAATGCAAACAATCGTTCAGGAAGATGCCCCTTGGGTATTTGTTGCAAATTGGAAGCAGAACGCTGTTACTTCGGATAAAGTCAGCAGTTTTTCATTGCAACCATCATTCTTCTTGTTGCTAGATGGTGTAACGAAGAATTAGAAACTATGCCGTAGCCAAGACCTCCCATTGGCTACGGCACAAAAAAATATGGGCTGACCATGATAGGTTATATCCTCAAACGACTTGTATCAGCTATACCAGTACTAATTGGAATTTCCATAATCGTTTTCATTATAATGGCCTTGATACCCGGTGATCCTGCAACAGCCATTCTTGGATCATTTGCCACGCCAGAAAATGTTGAAAAATTAAACAGAGATCTTGGTTTAGATAAGCCCATGATCCAGCGCTACTTTATTTGGCTTGGAAATATGCTCCAGGGCGATTTTGGTCGAAGTTTTTCTTTAAACAAAGATGTTCTTGATGAAATCCTCGAAAGATTTGGAGCAACGCTTATTTTGGCTGGTGTTTCTTTTGTTCTTTGTTCAGTTTTAGGTGTGGTCGCAGGCGCATTATCTGCATCTCGACAATTTGCTATAACTGATAAGCTTATAACACTATCTGTCCTGATCGGAATTTCTATCCCGTCATTTTTTCTGGGCATGATGATGATCTTATTCTTTTCAGTTCAATTAAGGTGGTTTCCAGTGTCTGGGATGTGGCCAATATATGGGACGAGGGATATCGCGGCACTTCTCAGCCATTTATTCTTACCAGCCGTGGCATTATCAGTGGTAGCCACGGGCGTGATTGCCCGACTTTCTCGTTCAGCTATGTTAGAGGTTTTGAGACAAGACTTCATTAGAACAGCCCGAGCTAAAGGCTTAAGTGAGACAAGGGTGATTTGGAGGCACGCTTTAAAGGCGGCCATGGTGAGCGTTATTCCAGTACTCGGTGTGCAGGCGGGGTTTGTGCTTTCAGGAGCGGTTTACATAGAGATGGTCTTTCAATGGCCAGGTGTGGGAAGGATGCTAGTGGAGGCCATATTGAAAAGAGACATTTTATTGGTGCAGGGTGGGGTTGTTTTCGTAGCAGCCTGTTACGTTATGTTTAATATAATAGTAGATATCATTCAAAGCTTGCTAGATCCGCGGATAAAAATATGACTCGATTCATAGCTTTATTTGCTCGCAGCCAGCTTGCATTTTTTGGGTTAATTGTTCTTTCTTTTATTTTACTTTTAGCTATTTTCACCCCTTTTCTGCCTCTGAATGATCCTAATGTAATAGATACATCAAATAGATTTAAATTACCTTTCTCGGAAGGTGCTATCCTTGGTACTGATCACCTCGGCCGTGATCTTTTGAGCCGCCTGCTTTGGGGGACACGCTTATCAATAGCCGTTGGCCTTTGTGCCGCTATTATTGCAGCGTTTATTGGCTCAGCAATTGGTATTACAGCTGGATATTATGGTGGTCACGCTGATAATTTTATTATGCGTGGTGTGGATATGTTGATGGCTTTTCCATACATCCTTTTGGCTTTGGCCATTGTTGCGGCATTAGGTCCTGGACTAATGAATGCTCTCATTGCGGTTGCCATAGTTAATATTCCCTTTTTCGCGAGAAATATTCGTGGAGTTACGATTGGTATAGTTCATCGAGAGTTTGTAGATGCAGCACGTTTATCAGGCATGAGTAATACAAAAATAATAATAACCGAAATATTACCAAATGTCTTTCCAGTTATCGTTATTGCAATGTCTACGACAGTGGGTTGGATGATACTAGAAACAGCAGGGCTAAGCTTTTTGGGCCTTGGGTCGCAACCACCACAGGCTGATCTTGGATCGATGCTAGGTGAAGCCCGTGCAGCGATTATTACAAGCCCTCACACCTCAGTTGTTCCTGGTATTATGATTTTAATAATAGTTATGGCAATAAACCTTGTTGGAGATGGTGTTAGAGATGTTCTAGATCCGAGGCTGAAATCAGGGGCATTGTCTACACCACGCTCAACAACTGAAGTATCTAAAAATAAATCAAATACTGGTTTAAAAAATCAAATTTTACTTTCCATAAATGCGCTAAAAACTGAATTTCGTATAGGCGATAGAATTTTAAAAGCGGTTGATGACGTTAGTTTGACGGTAGATAAAGGTCAATGCCTAGGCATTATTGGGGAAAGTGGTTCTGGAAAGTCTGTTACCGCATTGAGTGTTATGCGCCTAGTTTCGTCACCACCAGGCGTAATTACTAATGGTAGTATAGACTTCAATGGTGGAGACCTTTTAGAGCTTTCTTCTGAAGATTTAAGAGCTTTTCGGGGTAAAAAAATTTCTTATGTTTTCCAAGATCCGCTTTCCACACTTCACCCACTTTATACAGTTGGTCAGCAATTATCAGAAGCGATTCAATCTAATAGTTATGTTGGTAAATCAGAAAAAAACAAAAAGGCTTTAGAATTATTAAAAGCTGTTCGTATTTCAAACCCAGAAAAAAGACTAAATAGTTATCCTCATGAACTGTCTGGTGGCATGCGACAGCGTATTGGGATAGCAATGGCTTTGGCAAACGATCCAGACATTATAATTGCTGACGAACCAACGACCGCTTTAGATGTTACAGTTCAGGCTCAAATCTTAAAGCTTTTTCAGGACCTTCGTCGTGAAAAGGGCTTAGCACTAGTTTTTATAACTCATGATTTTGGAGTAATTTCTCAGATATGTGACAAGGTTGCAGTTATGTATGCTGGCAAGGTGGTCGAAATTGGACCAACGGCGAAAATACTCGACTCCCCAGCTCATCCTTATACTGCAAGACTCAAAAGCTGTGTACCTGAATTGGGGCAAGGTAAAAGGAATTTGTTAGCAATTCCGGGATTTCCACCGATGATTGATAATATGCCATCTGGATGCGCATTTGCTTCGAGATGTCAAAAAGTAAAACAAAATTGTTATTTAACAGCAGTCGATTTCACAAATATTGGGCAGGAAAGAGGTGTCAGATGTCTTTTTCCAGAAGAAATTAAGGCAGGTTGAAAGATGGTTTCATCCCTTGAGTTTGATAAACTTAGTAAAAAATTTCCCGCCCGAAAGGGAGCGCTAAGTTTATCAAAGTTTGAAGTAACAGCCGTTAATACTGTTTCTTTAAAAATAAAACCGGGAGAGACTTTTGGTCTTGTTGGTGAATCAGGCTGTGGAAAGTCAACGTTGGCTAAAATGCTTGTTGGATTATTGAAACCTACCTCCGGTAGAATAATAATTGATGGAGAAATTTTTGATAAATCAGACCCTAAAATTTTTGGGAAAAAAATCCAATATGTATTTCAGGATCCTATAAGTAGCCTAAACCCCAGAAAAACTATTAGGCAAATTATAGAAGCGCCTCTTAAAAACCTACATGGAATGAAGCGACCAAATAGGGATACTAGAATTAAAGAGCTATTTGATGCCGTTAATTTGCGCTTAGATTTTTTAGATAGATATCCTCATGAGTTTTCCGGCGGTCAGGCTCAGCGAATTGGTATTGCAAGAGCTTTGGCAGCTGAGCCAAAAATATTAGTGTTAGATGAGCCTGTATCTGCGCTTGACGTGTCCATACAGGCACAAGTTTTAAATTTGCTGGAAGAGCTTAAAGAGAAATTTGGTCTTACATATTTTTTTATCAGCCATGATCTTTCAGTCGTGGAAGCGGTAAGTGATAGAGTGGCTGTAATGTATTTTGGGTCAATCGTAGAAGTTGGAACAGCAAAAGAAATTTTTTCAAAACCTAAACATCCTTACACTAAGCTTTTGGCAGATAGTGCTCCAGTTATTGGAAAACCTCTAACTTTAAATGAAAAAAGTGGCTATGAATTGCCTGATATTTTGAACCCGCCCATCGGATGTGCTTTTAGTGAGAGGTGTGTTTTTGCAAAGGAGCTCTGCTCTAAGGAAACACCTATTTTTCATGAATCTAAAAATGGGTCAGCTGTTTCTTGCCACTATCCAATAAATTGACTGCCCGCCAGTTTTGGGGGATTTTAAATGTTTTTTGAAAAAGGCACTTTACAGCGAGAGCTGCTCTAAACGTAGTCTTGCTATTTTATGTACCTCTTCCATTGCAGTGGAAAACTCTTTCTCACTATCGTTGTTAACTCGGTCATTAAATGAAGTTAATATCTCAGACCTTTTAAGGCCTCGAACAGCTATTATAAAGGGGTGGCCAAATTTTTTTGTGTATTCCAAGTTTAATTTACTGAATTCAGCAAATTCTTCTTTTGAACATTGATCAAGTCCGGCACTAGTCTGCTCGGCTGTGGAGTCTTTTGTTAAGTTGCCTGAAATGGCAAGCTTACCCGCTAATTCTGGGTGAGCCTTAAGAAGGTTAAGTTTCTTCTCATCACTTGATGCTTCTACAATTTCCTTCATTCGCTCTGCTAGAAAATCAACATTGTTATCTTGAGATGTAATTCCTTGCGAAAATAAGATTTCGGCGACCCAAGACGAGTGTTCGTAAATACTACCCAATAAATTTATAATTTCAGCTTGATTTAATTCTTCTAAAGGCATTTTGTCACTTGGTGTGAATTTAAATTGGAAAACAAGAGTACAAAATGTACAATAGTTTTGAATATTTTGTTTTGCAAAATAAATTAAAAGGAATTGAAACAGGAGCTCGCTATGGGCCGTCTTACAACCCATGTTTTGGATACTGCTCGTGGCATGCCAGCAGCCAATTTGGCGATAGATCTTTACAAAATAGTAGAAAACTCTGAACAAAAGTTAAAATCAGTTTCAACTAATGAAGACGGTAGATGTGATGAACCTCTTTTGGAGGGTGCTTCATTTAGTTCTGGAAAATATAAACTTGTTTTTCACGCAGCATCTTACCTGAAGGCAAATGGAGAACAATTGCCTGAGGTTCCATTTCTTGATGAAGTTGTGATTAGCTTCGGAATTGATAATGCGGAACAACATTATCACGTCCCGTTATTGCTTTCGGCATATGGTTACTCAACTTATCGTGGGAGTTGAGGGTGCTGATGTGAGAAATTATCTTACTTTTATTTTAAATGGTAAAACCCAAAGAGTCGATAATATCGCTGGTGATATGACTCTATTGAAATGGCTAAGAGATCAAAAAAGCTTAGTCGGATCTAAAGAAGGTTGTGCTGAAGGTGACTGTGGAGCATGCACGGTTGCTATAGTTAAAACTGATGATTCTGGAAATTTAATTTGGCGTTCCGTAAATGCATGTATTGTTTTTATGGGAATGCTTGAAGGTTGTGCCGTTATTACTGTTGAGGGCTTAAATGGACCTGATGGGGAACTACATCCCTGTCAAAAAGCGCTGATAGACTTTCACGGATCTCAATGTGGGTTTTGTACGCCTGGTTTTGTTATGTCACTATTTACAGCTTGGTCAAATAAACACGGTTTGATGGCAGAAGACATAGATGATACTTTGGCGGGGAATTTGTGCAGGTGTACAGGATACAGGCCAATTGTCGAAGCCGGGCTTTCGCTGAAAAATTCAAAACAACCTCAGTGGGAATTGGATCGCAATGAAATTCTTAAAAAAGAACTTTTAGAAATAAATAGCTCAGAGCCAGTTGAAATTACAGACGGAAAAAATTCATTTTCTATACCTACTAATCACGAAGATTTTTCAAAAACCTACGCGGATCAACCTTCCGCTACCATAGTGTCTGGTGCTACAGACATTGGTCTTTGGGTGACGAAGCAAAATCGGGACTTACCAAACATGATTTGGACTGGTCGAGTTAAAGAATTCAACAAAATCGACGAGCAAGATGATTTTATAATTATTCGACCCGCAGTAACACATCAGGAAGCTATGGCAAAGTTAGGTAATAAATGGCCAACAATTAAAGCTTTATGGAAGCGTTTTGGATCAGTGCAGGTGCGAAACTCTGGAACAGTATGTGGGAACCTCGCTAACGGATCTCCGATTGGTGATTTACCCCCTGCTTTGATTGCACTGGAATCATTAATTGAGCTTACAAATAAAAATAAAAAGCGAAAATTACCTTTAGAAGAATTTTTTATTGAATATGGAAGACAGGACCGTCATGCCGGTGAATATGTCTCTGGGATATTTGTGCCAAATAAACCAGGGGATAATTTTCGGTGCTATAAATTATCCAAGCGATTTGATCAGGACATTTCCGCCGTTATGATGGGTGCAAATCTCATTGTAGAAAAAACAAAGATAACCATGGCTAAAATTTGTTTTGGCGGTATGGCCGGCACTCCAAAGAGAGCGACAGAGGTAGAAAAAGCTCTTCTGGGCCAACCTTTTGAGCCGCAGTCTTTTATTAAAGCATCAAAAAATATAAATAAGGATTTCGACCCTTTAACGGATGTTCGTGGTAGTGCAGATTATAGACGTAAGGCGGCTCAAAATTTAGTGATGAAATATGGGTATGAACTGACAGGTTCATTTGTTCCCAATTTAGCGGACCGGAACCAAGTTGAGAATTTGGTGAGTTGAATGAAAGATACAGATGGATCCGCAAAAGAAGGCACAGTTCACAAAGCCATTCGACATGATAGCGCCCATAAGCATGTAAGTGGCGCGGCAAAATATGTAGATGATATAGCTGTACCGCCGAATACTCTTCAGATTCTATTGGGGCAAAGTAAATTTGCACATGCTAAAATTTTAAGTATGGATCTATCTCAAGTTGAAAACTTTCCAGGTGTTATAAAAGTTTTAACTGCAGCAGATATACCAGGAATAAATGATTGTAGTCCTTTTGCTGGTGATGACCCCATATTTGCTGAAAATGTAGTAAGTTATTTGGGGCAGTCTGTATTTGCAGTTGTAGCTGAAGATATCAAAATTGCTCGTAATGCCATTGAGCTAGCCGACATCAGGTATGAAGAACTTCCGGCTGTAATAACTATTGATCAGGCATTAGAGACAGGAAATGTCTTAGGGCCTCCGGCTGTTATTGAATGTGGAGAGGCAGATCAAGCATTAGATAAAAGTAAAAACAAGCTTGAAGGCAAAATCATATTAGGTGGCCAGGAACATTTTTATCTTGAAGGCCAAGCGGCCTATGCTTTTGCTGGCGAAGATACGGATATTGTTGTGCATTGCTCGACCCAGCATCCGACGGAAATCCAGCATAAAGTCGCAATGGCGCTGGGGCTATCCAATCACGATGTTACAGTAATAACGCGTAGAATGGGTGGTGGATTTGGCGGAAAAGAAAGTCAAGGCAATTTACCAGCTATAGTTGCAGCACTTGCGGCAAAACTAACAGGTAGACCGGCTAAAATAATTTATGATCGCGATGATGACTTTATTTTAACAGGAAAACGGCATGATTTTCAAATATCCTATAAAGTGGGTTTTGAAGATAACGGTTTAATCAATAGCGTGATTGTAGATCAGGCAATGCGTTGTGGAATGTCTTGGGATTTATCAGAGGCTATTGCTGCTCGTGCTATGTGCCATGCTGAAAATTCTTATTTCATAAAGAACATGCGTATTACTTCCCACCGTCTCAAGACCAATACCCAATCAAATACAGCGTTCAGAGGTTTTGGAGGTCCGCAAGGAATTGTTGGTATGGAGCGGGTTATTGATCATGTTGCTTATCATTTAAACATAGACCCTCTATTGGTTCGGGAGCGAAACTTTTATCCGCATAAAACATCGACTGAGTACGGGAAAACACCTTACGGACAGACAGTTCATGACTGTGTAATTCAAGATATTATTTCTGAACTAAAGAAAACAAGCAACTATTTTGAACGCCGTCAAAGTATTGAAAAATTCAACAAAAATAATGACTTTTTAAAGCGTGGTATAGCGCTTACACCCGTAAAATTTGGAATTTCATTCAATGCGAGTTTTTTAAACCAAGCTGGCGCCTTGCTGCATGTATACAACGATGGTTCGGTTTACTTAAACCATGGCGGAACAGAAATGGGTCAAGGTTTAAATACAAAAATTGCGCAGATTGTGGCTAATGAATTTAAATTGCCCCTAAATAAGATAAAGATTACGGCCACCTCTACAGGAAAAGTTCCCAACACATCTGCCACTGCTGCTTCTTCGGGGAGCGACCTTAACGGGATGGCTGCAAAAAATGCAGCTGAAAAAATAAAATCTAGAATGGCTGAATATCTTGCGGCCGAGGCACAAATCAAGCCTAATGAAGTTAGTTTTGAAGATGGTAAAGTTTTAGTTGGGGCGAATGATTACAATTTTTCAGATGCTGTTAAACGCTGCTACATGGGCAGAATATCTTTATCAGCAACAGGTTTTTATTCTACACCAAAAGTCCATTGGAATCCAAAAACACTTAAAGGGCGCCCTTTTTATTATTTTGCTTATGGAGCTGCATGCAGTGAAGTAGTTGTTGATTTGTTAACAGGCGAGAATAGGATTTTACGGACTGACATATTACATGATGTTGGCAAATCTTTAAATCCAGCAATAGATATTGGACAAATTGAAGGAGGCTACGTTCAAGGTGCTGGTTGGTTAACAACTGAAGAACTTGTCTGGGACGACAGAGGAAGACTTCTTACCCATGCTCCTTCAACTTATAAAATCCCAGCATGTTCTGATAGGCCTTTGGACTTTAGAGTAAAACTTTTTTCTGAAGGGGAAAATTGTGAGGAAACAATCCATAGATCAAAAGCCGTTGGTGAGCCCCCTCTTATGTTGGGAACAAGTGTTTTAATGGCCTTGTCACATGCCTTACAAGCCGTGAATGCTCGGAAAGCTTATCCAAACTTAAACGCTCCCGCCACGCCTGAAAGACTTTTGATGCAATCGCTACAACTTGGCGGCCCCAGTGTGTAAATTTGTTTAATGGTAGATAGCACATTTATCAGGCCTAGAAATAATTGGATTGCTGCTGCAGATCAGTTGGTTTCTGAAGATAAAGCAATTGCTCATGCAGTAGTCATTTTTGTGCGCGGCTCGTCACCTAGGGAAGTAGGTGCGAATATGGTAATTTCAGAGACGCAGATATGGAACACAATAGGCGGTGGCTCACTGGAATTTGAGGTTATGAAACAGGCAAGAAGTCTCATAAAGGAAAACAGTCATATAGCCAAAAGTTCATATAGAAGGGTTCTAAATTTGGCACTTGGACCAGATATGGGCCAGTGCTGTGGTGGGCAGGTAAAGGTTCTCTTAGAAATTTTGAACCGATCTGATATAGATGGGTTGTTGAGTTATGCGGAAGGAGTATTCACTTTAGCGCATCCCTTGAAGACTGGAAGCTCAATAGAAATTTTTGATGGGAAAGACAGTAGTTGGTCTAACCCAAAGCTAGAAAATGATACCTTTATTCTTCCCACAGCAAAAAGACTTACCCCATTGTTTGTTTATGGGGCTGGTCACGTTGGTAGGGCGTTAATGAAAATTGTAAGTAATTTGGATTTTGATCTTCACTGGGTTGATATTGATGAAGATCGATTTCCAAAAGAATTTACAGTTGTTTATTCTAAGGTTGTTGCAAAAGATCCGCAGGTGATTGCGTCGCATGCACCAAGTGATGCTTATCATATAATACTAACACATTCTCACCCCTTGGATGAGGCTATCTGTTTTGCTTTATTATCAAGAAATAAATTTGAGTTTTGTGGATTAATAGGTTCTCAAACAAAGAACGCCAGATTTAGAAGTCGATTGACAAAAATGGGAGTAACCGATGCCCAGTTAAAAAGGCTTACTTGTCCTATTGGCATAGATGATATTAATTCTAAAGAACCAGTGAAAGTTGCTATTTCGATTGCTGCACAGCTTGCAATATGGCAGGAAAAGAATGGAACTAAGGTAGGATAAATAATGTTGGATTATTTTTGGTTGTGGTCAGAAATGATTGTTCGTTGGGTTCATGTAATAGCGGGCGTGGCTTGGATTGGATCTTCTTTTTATTTTATTGCTCTGGATCTTAGTTTGAAGCCAGGAAAAGAGTTACCTAAAGAGGCCAATGGACAAGCATGGCAGGTTCACGGTGGTGGCTTTTATAATATGGTTAAATATCTGGTAGCACCAAAAAAAATGCCGGAAGAGTTAACGTGGTTTAAGTGGGAAGCTTACAGTACTTGGATCTCTGGCATGGCTTTGATGTCATTAGTGTATTATGGCTCAGCTAGCCTCTACATGATTGACTTAGAGGTTCTTGATATTACTCAGTTACAAGCCGTTTTCTTGAGCTTAGGTGGAATTGTAATTGGTTGGATTATCTACGACGGTTTATGTCGCAGTCCGCTTGGAAAAAATGACTTGATTTTAGCTCTGGCGGGGTTGGTTTTTTTAGTCCTGTTATCGTTCATTTATACACAAGTTTTTTCTCATCGTGGAGCCTTTATGCAGATGGGAGTTACTATAGGAACTATGATGGTGGCCAATGTGGCAATGGTTATTATTCCTGGCCAAAAAAAAGTGGTGCAAGCTCTTAAAGCTGGGGACGATCCTAATCCGATTTATGGAGTTAGAGGCAAGCAACGATCTTTGCACAATAACTATTTAACGCTTCCAGTTATCTTCGTTATGATTGGCGGACATTATCCAATAATATTTGCTACAGAATACAGTTGGTTAATTCTTGGATTGATTTTAATAATCGGCGCATTGATAAGGCATTTTTTCAATACGAAGCATAAAGGATTGCCAGCCCCGTATTGGACATGGCTGGTTGCCTCCCTTCTTGCTGTTTGCTCTGTCTTGTTGTCATATGCCGGGGCACCTAATAATAATGTTTATGAGGTTAGCAATCTTAACATGACAAAAGAAGAAATCCATAAAACTGCCGTTGAATTAGTTATTGAGCGATGTAGTTCTTGTCACGCAAGGGAGCCGCTTTGGGAGGGACTTGCTTTCGCTCCAAAAGGTATTCATCTCGAAACAGAGGAGGAGGTTTTGAAGATGGCTAATGAGATTTACTGGCAGTCTGCAGCATCATGGGCTATGCCACCGGGTAACATAATATGGTTGGAAGACGAAGAAAGAGTTTTACTATCTGAATGGCATGCCAGCTTGAAAAAAAACTGAGGTTATAACATGGATAGCTATCCTAGAGATATGGTTGGCTATGGCCAAAAAGGCCCAAAGGTGATTTGGCCGAATAATGCAAAAGTGGCTGTGCAATTTGT
>JAAXIY010000007.1 GCA_012270125.1 Paracoccaceae bacterium | reverse complement strand
GTAGTGTTATCTTCCAGATAACTGCGAGACGAGAAAGCCCGTCCATTAAACCGGCTTCTTCGATTTCATATGGTAAGCCTCTGAAATATCCTTGCAGCATATAAAGAGCCACTGGAATTGTTGTAACTGGGTAAATTAGCACAAGCCCAAGAATTGTGTTTCGAAGGCCAGTAAGGGAAAACAAAATGTATATTGGTAGGGCAAGTACGATCATTGGAACCATGTAGATCAGTAAAATTGATCTGCTGAATACTGAGCTCCCTCTGAACCTAAGTCTTGCTACCGCATAAGCACCAGGTATTGAGAATGCTAAAGTAACCAGCACCGTTACAATAGAAACATAAAAACTTGTCCATAAGTAACGTGCAAAACCAAAATCTTGGAATAATTCGGAGTAACTTCTAAAGAGCATTAGTCCTTTTGAAAGGTCTATACTGAAGTCTAACGGGTTCAATAGGAGTTCCTGTTGCGTTTTTAGGCTGGTCATCACCATTACATAGAAAGGGATTAGAACAATCATTGTAAAAAAGATTAGACCAAACCCAAA
Organism: Paracoccaceae bacterium; assembly: GCA_012270125.1. Taxonomy (GTDB): domain Bacteria; phylum Pseudomonadota; class Alphaproteobacteria; order Rhodobacterales; family Rhodobacteraceae; genus Salinivivens. Next base: position 1,597 of record JAAXIY010000007.1, on the reverse strand, counting down.
AGAAAACCTTATAAAAGCTGCTTCTATTTCATGTCTGCCTGGATCATGAATTGAGAGCCCAGATAGTATTTTTGTTAGTGGCAAGACTGTGCTTATTGCAAAGACCGCCTGAGAAAAATAGTTCAGCAGGTAGGAAATATCTTGGCCAGTTGTAATGGGCCCATAAGTTAAAGAGTTTAATAAAATGGACGAAGTTACCATAAGTAAAAGTATTGTAGTGGATTTCACTGACCTCAGTACGACAATGCCTGCAATTCCTCCAAAGCTAATTACCATTAGTATATTTGGTTTTAATGGGAACCCCGAAACGAATGATATTACAACGGATACAACAATTGACATTGTTAAAGCCCAGAGTGCTCCGATAGTTAAAGCTGTGAGAGAAATATTCTTTTTATAGATCACAGCCCTTCCTCCTTACTAAAAAATTTAAAGAAGAAAAGTGAAAAGATCAGAAGAAAAATAAAAATAACTACGGCTACAGCAGCTCCGGCTCCTATATTTGATACTGCAAACGCCTGCTCATAGACATTTACTGTCAGTGTGCGCGTTCCTGAAGCTCCACCAGTTAAAAGAAAAATATCGTCAAATTTATTAAAGGTCCAAATAAAGCGAAGCAAAAAGAGGATACTCATTATACCAATAAGCATCGGAAGGCTTATGTGCCAGAATTTCTGAAGTGGACTGGCGCCATCCATATCTGCTGCTTCATACATTTCGGTATCTATTGATTGCATTCTTGCAAGAATAAATAGAAAGGACAAAGGAAAGTATCGCCAGATCTCGAATATCGTTACCATTATTAGAGCATTGGGTCTTTGGCCAAAAAAGTTAATTGGACTAGTTAAAACATTCATTTGCAGTAATAAGTTATTTACAGATCCTGAAAATGGATCAAAAAGATTTATCCATGAAAAGGCTACTGCTATTACAGGAGCAACATAGGGAAAAAGATATAAGCCCCTTACCAGTCCTTTGCCTCGAAAGTTAATATTCAAAAGTAGTGCTGCGAAGAGGCCAACTACAACAGCTCCGACAGTTCCAAAAACAGTATAAAAAAGAGTCGTAAGAATAACCGTTATAAATTCTTCGCTATCAAAAATCTTATGGAAATTTTCAAAGGTTAATTCAGAGTTGGTTAATATATTGTCTCCAACACTGGAGGTGCTTGGCTCCGATAATTTGTACTCTTTTTCAGATCCAAAAAAGGAATCTTTTACCAGAACCTCAGCTTCAATAACCTCGCGCTGACCACCTTCCAAAACACCTATGATGCAGTATATTAGATTAGTTTCATCAAACGAACATCTGTCATCAATACTTTGAATATCAAAAGAATTAGGAATTATATCTGAAATTGTTACATCATTCAGTGGTTTGGTTTGACTGGAATTCCTAATTCTGTAGCGGATTTTTGCCGCATCACCTGCTGAATTGATCGGACCTTTTAATTGCTCTTTAATCAAAACTGTCGGTGGGCGTAAATCTGCTAGCGAAATTGGTTTGAAGCTAATCCAGAAAATTGCACACAGTGGTAATATAATTATTAATGAGACTGATAAGATGGTTGGGAGTAGCATACCCCATGCCAATCTTT
>JAAXIY010000023.1 GCA_012270125.1 Paracoccaceae bacterium | reverse complement strand
TAGGCGCGATCTACGCCTGCTTGCGACAATACAATCCCTGTAACGCCGCCCAATGTGAATAGAAAAAGGAAGCCAAAAGCCCAAAGCATAGGTGTTTTGAATTCGATTGACCCACCCCACATTGTAGCAATCCATGAAAATATTTTAACACCGGTTGGTACCGCGATTACCATGGTTGCTAGCATGAAATACGACTGTTGCGTCAGCGACATCCCAACTGTGTACATATGGTGTGCCCAAACAACAAATCCTAATGCACCAATTGCTATCAATGCCCACACCATTGGAAGATAACCAAAAATCGGCTTGCGTGAAAAGGTTGCAATGACGTGTGAAATTATACCAAAACCTGGCAAGACGATGATATAAACTTCAGGGTGTCCAAAGAACCACAGGATGTGTTGGTATAAAATTGGATCACCACCACCCGAAGGATCAAAAAATGTCGTACCAAAATTTCTATCTGTAAGAAGCATTGTGATAGCGCCAGCTAAAACTGGAAGAGCTAGTAAAATTAGCCATGCGGTCACAAATATCGACCACGCAAACAAAGGCACTTTGAATAAAGTCATGCCAGGTGCTCGCATATTGAGAAATGTAGTAATCATGTTAATTGCGCCTAAAATTGACGACGCTCCGGAAACGTGAACAGCGAAGATCGCTAAATCCATCGACATTCCACCTTCATTTACTGAAAGTGGTGGGTACAAGACCCAGCCAACACCAGAACCTAATTGGTCATTTCCACCGGGAGATAGCACAGAGCAAATCGCAAGGGTCGTACCAGCTACATACATCCAAAAAGATAGATTATTCATCCTTGGGAATGCCATATCTGGTGCGCCGATTTGCAGAGGCATGAAATAGTTACCAAAGCCACCGAAGAGAGCTGGAATAACCACAAAAAACATCATCAAGATGCCGTGACCGGTTATAAGAACATTCCAGAGATGACCGTTAGGTGTACATTCACCAATTCCCGCTGCTGTAAGGCGCATGCCTTCCATACACATATATTGAACACCTGGGTTCATCAGTTCTAGTCTCATGTAGACTGTGAATGCTACGGCTATAAAGCCTACAAGCGCGGAAACAACGAGATATAATATCCCGATATCTTTGTGGTTTGTTGACATGAACCAGCGTGTGAAAAAACCGCGTTGATCTTCATGCTCATGGCCGTGGATGGCTGCGTCTGCCATATTTGCCTCCTAATAAATTTATAGTCAGTGACTCGTTTTCATGACTTCCCACTTGTATGTAATTCGCTTGAATGAAAACAGCAATGATCGTATTTGCCGCACATGTAAAAAATGTTAAATTTTATTGACTAGAATGCTTCTCTGTAAAAATCCAAATAAGATATTCTAAAATACCTTTGAAAAAGATTTTTCAAGAGCGTTGTCCAGATCGTGCATTGAAACAGGTAAACCCAAATCAACAAGGCTTGTTACCCCATGTTCTTTAATTCCACAGGGCACTATTCCCTGAAAATGACTTAAATCTGGATCTAGATTTATAGAAATACCATGAAGTGTAATCCACTTTCGCAAACGAACTCCAATGGCTGCTATTTTTTCTTCCTCTATGGCCCCATTATTATTGAGTGGCTTGTCAGGCCTCTCAACCCAAATTCCAACCCTACCATCGCGGCTATGTCCAATTATGTTAAATTCTGAGAGTGTGAGGGTAATCCAAGCTTCAAGATTTTTAACAAATTTTTTAATGTCTTTTCCTCTTTTATTTAAATCAAGCATTACATAAACAACTCGTTGGCCAGGCCCGTGATACGTGTATTGGCCACCACGCTTCGTTTCAAAAACAGGAAATCGATTAGGTTCGACAAGGTCTTGTCTGTCTGCACTTGTTCCTGCTGTGTAAAGAGGAGGGTGCTCTAGTAGCCAAATCTTTTCGCCAGCCTCGCCTTGGATCATTTTCTCAACATGATTATCCATTTTGGCTAGTGCTGTTTCATAATCCACTTTTTCTTCAGTTATTTCCCATTGAACCATTATTTAATCTTTGTCTCAAATATTATTAAACTGACTTTATCCAGCTATTAACTTATTCACAAATTTTCAGTTTTGTCTTTTCAAAATTAATAGCAGAGGATAAAGACAGAGAACACGGTGTGCGGCCGGGGCGGAATTGGTAGACGCGCAGCGTTGAGGGCGCTGTTCTTTAACCGGAGTGGAAGTTCGAGTC
>JAAXIY010000030.1 GCA_012270125.1 Paracoccaceae bacterium | reverse complement strand
GGAGCTACTGATAATGAGCTTTTATAAAAAGTACCAAGAGGCTTGGGATGATCAAGATATTGATGCAATGCTTGAATTATACCACCCTGACTACAAAAGGGTCTTTCATGCAAAAGGTATTGAGCAAGGCCTAGATGATCTTGAGCCAATGATGTCACGTTGGTTGATCGGAACAAAGCGTAACAAAAGAAGGTGTCTGTATGAAAACGAGGACATCGTTGTTGAACATTTTATAGCTGACTTTCAAGATGGAACAACAGAAGCTGTATTAACAGTACATCTACTTAAAGATGGTCTACTTTGGCGCACAGAAACAGGATCAACACCTATAGAAAAAAGTCAGGACTAAAAAATGGATATGGAAGAAGTATATCTAAGACAGATAACGGAGCATTTAAAAAAGCAAAATGAGCTACAGGATGCAAATAATGATTTAATGAAAGAGTTACTACAGAGACTTAGTGAACAAAAGTGAACAATTCAAAGGGAACATAAATGATACGAGCAAATACTGTCCTAGAAGCTTGGGATAAAACTTTGGAGACAAAAGACTTCACCCATCTTGAAAAATATCTTTCAGGCGATTTTCAATTTGAAGATACAACTGGTGAACAGGATAATTTAGAAAATACAAAATGTTGGTGTGTGGCAGGAGAATTAAGAATTAATAACTTTAAAACAATTCGTGAAAACGAAAACTACATAGTTGTGACACATGATGTTATCCAAGAAGGAAGGCCCAAATCTAATGTTCTAGTATACGCTGAACAAAACGAGGGAAAGTTTACCTACTGGAAAATTCAACGTGCTTTTGAGGTTTAAAAGGTTGAAGTATTCAATTTTTCTGCAATCGATTAGAAGAGAGTCTATGACATCCAAAAGCTACCAAAAAATACATAAAGGAGTGTTTTCGTGTCAGTGACCATCAAAGCATGGCTGTCGATTGGCAGTACGTATACTTATTTAACGGCACTACGTCTCCAAAACGTGATTGAAGCATCTGGAATAAAATTGGATATACGACCAATTAGTATTCGCCAAATAATGAAGAACATGGATAATATTCCCTTCCCATCAAGCAAGAAAACCAAAGTTGATTACATGTGGAGAGACATACAAAGGCGTGCAAAATTTTATTCGTTACCAGTGCCTCACGTGCCAGCAGCTTATCCACTGAAAGAGTTTGATCGGGCTAACCTAGTTGGTATCGTAATGGAAAGAGAAGGAAAATATTTAAAATACTTGGAAGAAACATATCGGGCTTGGTTTCTTGATGGTCTTGAAGCAGGCTCGGATCAAAATCTAGAAAATGTTTCGCGCATTATGGGAGTAGCCCTCCAAGAAGTATTGGATGCCGCTTCTTCTAGTAAAATATTGGAAATATACGACAGCGCCACTGCGGACGCCCAAACAGTAGGTGTTTTTGGCGCACCCTCATTTGAAGTGGCTGGCGAGATTTTTTGGGGCGATGATCGACTTGAGGATGCCATACGTTTTGCAAAACAGCTTTGATAAATAGTACGAGGCTGATGCGTATCTTCAAAGTAAGAATCGAAAAACTAAAAAGAAAACACACGACTCCCGAGATTGTGTAAAATTTTATTGGGCAGATGGAACATTACGCTCTATCACTTTTCAGATTTAAGTTGAGGGTTTTAGCTCTTCGCTGAACGCATGGCGGCAATGCAAAGTTGCATCTACCTCACAGCCTTCTACTGTCCTACATAACCATCATAAGTTGTTAAGGAGTAAACCAATGAGAAAAGTATTAAATTCTTTTACTAACTGGATGGTTAAGTCAGGCGAAGCTTCTTCTAAGTGTTACTATAACAATAAAAGAGCTTATTACATTTAAGAAATGTGGTTGTACCAGTAGTTTAAATATTAGGTTTCAACTCGCTTATGTTATTCCTCCCAGATTGAACAGGCGAGTTGGAACGTTTGATATTTATTACATTTGCAGATTTTGTCAGTAATTTGGTCTGCATTTTGGTCAGTACTCAGATAATGCACTATAAGTACTACATTAAAAGACTGATCATTATCAGTGGCTTACATGCTATTATGCATATGTTTAGCTAGAATAAGTGGCGGACAGTGAGGGATTCGAACCCTCGAGACGGTTTCCCGCCTACACACTTTCCAGGCGTGCGCCTTCGACCACTCGGCCAACTGTCCTCAAGAGGCGTTTATCAACTTAATAGAAAAAATTGCAACCCTATAGTTTTTGTTTTCAGAGCTTCAGGTTTTAATTATGCTTTCAGGATTTTTAATCCAAATTTCTCTTTGTGCAAAAGGAATTTCAATTCCCTCTTTGGCAAACCGTTCCGCAATTTGGTGATTAATTTCAGATTTTATAGAAAGCATCCAATTAACGTCTCCAAGAATTGCCCTTATTTCAAAATCTAAACTATCAGATCCAAATCCTTGAAAAACAATAGAAGGACCAGGGTCTTTAAGAATTTTAGGATGTGCTTCAGCAATTTCTCTCAATATACTTTCGACAATCTTTGTGTCAGTCCCATAAGCAACACCTACTGGAATTATAACGCGTCCAACTGTATTTCCACGGGTATAGTTCGTCACAACACCAGAAACTAAATCTGCATTAGGAATAATTACGTCTGACCGATCAAACGTTTCAATACGCGTTGATCGGACAGAAATATCACGAACGTAGCCCATTTTACCACTTACTTCTATCCAGTCACCAACACTTACTGGACGTTCTATAAGCAAAATTATACCAGATACAAAATTGGATACTATATTCTGCAAGCCAAAGCCAATACCAACAGATAGAGCCCCTGCCACTATGGCTAGGGATGAAAGGTCTAAACCTGTAGTGGAGAAGGCAATAATTGCAGCTAGAAAGATACCAACATATCCAACCCCAGAAATTATTGCCGTTTGCGCCCCACTATCCATTGCCGTTCTTGGAAGTACTGTAGTTTGCAGAGCAGACTGAACCAAGCGAGTTAACATGTAGCCAACTGTGAAGATGATTAAGAAACCTAAAATTAAACCAGGTGATAATTTAATTGTTCCAAGTTCAAATCCACTCTGAAAATTTGACCATATTTCTAAAAGTTCTTGTTGTCGCACACCCCAAATAACTGCAAAGAATGGAAGCGAAATTAGTAACAAAACAAATGATAATAAAATTGGAATAAGTTTATCGTTACTATCGTCTTCTTCTCCCAAAACTACGAGATAAAGACCGATGACGTAATCTTGGATAATTATTACAGTTGATATTAAACCTAATGACAATATCACTGATTGTGTGAGTTCTCGACCAGCATTCACATAGCCTACCGCAACCAAAACTGGCGCTAAAAAAAGTGAAACTAACAAAAATCGATTTATTAAGTACGTCAGGCGACTGGAGAAATTTGAACTAAACTGTTCGCTAACATTTTTATTTTCCGCAAATAAGGTTTCTATACCAGTAATCGACTTGCATATGCGCCACAAAATGAAAGAGGCCATTAACGTTATGATCAAAGTTGCAAATGCATTAGCATCTCCATCTATGCTGGTTTGCGCTAAGCCTGTTGAAGTTAGATCAAAGAGAATTAACACAAGAGCAGCAGCCCCAAAATTTGAGTTTGTTGTTAATTTCGAATTTAAATTCAACGATGATAAAAATCCCACATCACCACTAAACAAGTGCTTCGGCAGCCACAAAGCAAATAAAAATAGAGCACTGAAATAGGGTAACTGGTCTAAAAACAGTGAGCCTTTTAAACCAATTAATCCTGAGAGATGTAAAGCCCTAACAAACAGCAGAACTGATAGAAACTTAAACAGCAGTTCTAATATAGAGACTGGTAGAGCTAGCGCACTAAGTCTCTTTTGTGACGCTTTATTTTTAAAAGTCTCTATGGAGTTAGTTATCTTTAACCCAACAAACCAGGAGATGACTGCTCCCAAAATCAGAGCAACTATACTCACAGCTTGCTTTTTCAAAGTTATTTTCTGAGCATCTGAAATTTCTGTCGAACTCAATTCAGTAAATGGAGCAAAAAACGCTCCAGCTAATTGGGCTACAGACTGCGTCCAGATCGAAGGACGCAAAGGGCTTTCAACAGAAGTCAAGAGAGCATCAGTTTGACGAGCTCTTAATAATAAATCTAATTCGCCTATAAGAGTGTCGGCGTGAATAAATGCATCATTCGCTCTTAAACCTGGTATTTTCAGATCATTGAGAAGATTTTTTAATTCATTTCTTCTTTCTTTTAAGGGATCTTCCGTCCCATCTTCAGGCGACGCAGGAAGCGCATTTAACTGAGTTTGAACTAGAGATATCCGATCAGAATTAATACTTATTGAACTTTTAAATTGACTTCGCCAATCACTAATTTCATCTCGTAAAATTTCTAAGGATTTTTCTGAAGCTCTACCGGCTAAAAGTACTGCCTCCGCCCTACTCACTGTAGTTTCCCAAGCTTCATAATTAAGTTCTGATTGATTGTTTTTTATATCAGCAAATCCAAAAAACGGTATCAAAAGAAATATGACAAATCCTATAACTACTCGCATGATTAATCCTCAAAAACCGTTGGAAGGCCGCTTTTCACAGTATCCATCCACTTACGGGTTGGTAAACCTTTAGAACTTAAAAAATCAGAATTGAACAACTTTGACTGATACCGAGTTCCATAATCACACAAAATAGTCACTATTGTTTTACCAGGCCCTAAGTCATTGGCTAATCTTTTTGCACCCGCTATGTTAATTCCCGAGGAGCTACCCAAACATAGACCTTCATTCTCCATGAGATCAAAGACAATGTTTAGAGCCTCTTCATCATTAATTTGATAAGAAAAATCTGGCGCAAAACCTTTTAAATTCTCTGTAATTCTTCCTTGTCCAATGCCTTCTGTAATTGAATTGCCAGAAGAAGAAAGAACACCATCTTTATAGAAAGAGTAAAGCGCTGCCCCCATGGGATCAGCTAAACCAATATCTACTCCCTTCGGTTGCAAAAATGCCGCTACGCCAGCTAACGTTCCACCTGATCCACACGCACAAATAAAACCATCAATTTTTTCATCTGTTTGCCGCCATATTTCTGGTCCTGTAGTATCGATGTGAGCTTGGCGATTTGCCACATTATCAAATTGATTTGCCCAAATAGCGCCACTTGGCAAAGTTTCTGCTAATTTCTCAGCTAAGCGGCCGGAATACTTAATATAGTTATTTGAGTTTTTGTATGGGACAGCTGGAACTTCAATTAACTCTGCACCCGCCAAACGGATCATATCTTTTTTTTCTTTACTCTGTGTTTCAGGGATAACAATAACTGTCTTAAAACCCATAGAGGCACCAACCAGAGCCAAACCAATTCCAGTATTACCTGCAGTGCCTTCAACAATTGTACCGCCAGGTTTTAGTTTGCCAGAATTTATTGCATTTTTTATAATACTTAACGCCGCTCTGTCTTTCACAGATTGCCCTGGATTTAAAAATTCCGCTTTACCTAAAATTGTACAACCAGTCTCCTCACTTGCCTGCCTTAATTTTATTAAGGGTGTGTTTCCAATTGCTGAAGCAAGATTAGAGGCATATTGCATTTACTAAGGCCTTTTAATTTAAATTATTTAAACCGTTTTTTAAAAACGAACTAGTAATTATTACTAGTTTGGACGCATAGTTATGCTTATTTTTATTTTATTTAAAGGTATCTTTTCTAGTTTTTAAAAACGCGGCTATAAATGTTTTCGTATTCCATCAGTAGATCAATTTCATTGGACAAATTATGAAGTTGCATAAATTCTATTGCTACCCGCCTTGAAACATCACCAAACTCTGTTTGCCAATTTCGTAAAGACCATTGATCTCCAACTTCTATTTTTTCATCCGTATTAAAATAAACCTGTGCCTCAACCAAATCCATATGATCACTTAATTGTTTATTTTCAATATAGATAGAAACCTTTCTTAATTCATAATTAAAGCTACCCTCATAAAAATCTAAGCGATTTAAGTCATCATTTGAAAGATCAAAAAGAACAAGTCCTTGAGCAGATGCTCCCTCAACAAATTTAATTACTGGAAAGTTTCTGCCTTTGACCCAAAAAACAGAATAATTATCAAGCCGTGCGGGCTGTTTATCAATTTCATCTAGAGACCTACCAAGACAAATTTGGAGAAGCTCCAAATCACAAAGCGTTCCATATAAAAATATATTAGCCACTATTATTTAGACTACTGAACCATCATTGTGAGGGTTTTTCGATAGTGATTTGAGTGACGTCACAATTTCCATAGTGAAATGTAGAGGCACAAGACGTTAAATAGAAATTCCACATTCTCCGAAACCTATCATCAAAACCCATTTGCGAAATCTCATCCCATTTTGAATTAAAAGTGTCATGCCAACGTCGCAAAGTTTGTGAATAACTTTCGCCAAACTCTATTGATTTAACAACTTTTAAACCAGCCCGCTCTACCTCTGAACGAAGTGCATTCGGACTGGGAAGCATTCCTCCTGGGAAAATATACTTTTGAATAAAATCGACACCACGTCGATAAATTTCCCATCTGGCCTCTTGAATAGTTATAATCTGTAACGTGGCTTGTTTCCCAGGATAAAGGCAATTTTTAACGCATTGGAAATAGGCTGGCCAATATTTTTCTCCCACAGCCTCAAACATCTCAATACTAGCGATACCATCATATTTTCCACGCTCGTCTCGGTAATCTTGAAGCTTAAAGTTGACCATATCAGTTAAACCAGCATCGCTAATTCTTTTTTCAGCATACTTCAGTTGTTCTTTACTGATTGTTAAACCAGTTACTTTTAGACCTCTTTCTTTTGCAGCAAACTCGGCAAATCCACCCCATCCGCAACCTATCTCCAAGATATGGTCACCTTTTTTTGCACCCATTTGATCAATTAAAGAGGAGTATTTTGCAATTTGTGCCTTTTCTGTGCTCTCTTGACCGGTCTCAAATATAGCAGAAGAATACGTCATCGTATCATCAAGCCATAATTTATAAAAATCGTTTCCCAAATCATAATGATAACTAATGTTTTTCTTAGCTTGAGATTTAGAATTAGACTGCAGCCAAAAACGGAACTTTTCCCATGCTCTAACCATTCCCATCCCGGGGAATGAGTCATACATTTCATCATTATCGGCGTGAATTAAGTCTAAAAAGGCTTGGAGATCCGGTGTTGACCACCAGCCATCTAAGTACGCATCACAAAATCCAAGATCGCCTTCCCTGATAAGCCTTGCAAAAACATCTGCATTATGAATTTTTAGTTGGCTAACCGGCCCAGGTTGTTTTCCATTGGCACGAAACACACGGCCATCTGGCAATTCAAAGTCTAACCTTCCTGAATTCATTTTTTTCGTCATTTCAAAAACTTGCGCAAAATAGCGTGGTAAGTTTTTCTGACCTTCTGTCGTTTCTAACATAACCTCACCCTAAAATTGTCGGTTCTTATAAGCCTCTAATGCTAGCGTTCTGCCCTCTGACAAATCGACTATCGATTCAGGATATTCCATATCTGGTTTAAGTTTCCACTTTTTTGGTATCGCGTCAAAGAAAGAAAGTGCATTTTTTGAATTTTTTCCACTAAATTCGGCGAGCCACATATTTCTATAAATGTTTTCTTTATCAAATTTCTCTAGCTGAGTATTTGGATTGAAAACTCGAAAATAAGGCGTGGCGTCGGGTCCAGACCCTGCAGACCATTGCCAACCCATTGCATTACTTGCCGGATCCCAATCAATTAAACAATTTTCAAACCACTTAAGCCCTATTTTCCAATGGGTCATTAAATGTTTAGTGAGAAACGATGCGACAATCATTCTTCCCCTGTTATGCATTCGACCAGTTACATAAAGCTCTCTCATTGCGGCATCAACAAAAGGAACTCCCGTGCGACCCTGCTTCCAGAGCAGCACTTTCTCGTCATTTTCATTGGTATTCCAAGGAAAACTATCCCACTCTTGTCTCCAATTTTGATCAAGAATTCTAGGCGTGTGATAAGCCAAATGATAAGCAAACTCTCTCCAAACTAATTCTTTTAGAAAAATTTCGGCATCATCGTGACCTGCTTCTAGGGCTTGAACTCCTGCATTCCAACATTCAATTGGTGAGATTTCTCCTAACGACAGGTTTTCTGAAAGTCCCGATGTGCCATCTAGGGATGGAATATCTCTAGAAGAAGAGTAGTGCATTACTTTGTTAGCAATAAACCAATCTAGACGTTCTTTTGCCGCTTTTTCCCCTAACCGAACATGTTGATGAACAATGGACGCCCCAGTTGACATACCCTCTCCAAGACCCCAATTTTTAAGATTTTCAGATTTGGGCTGTTGGTTTGAGCTCCTTATCTGAGTAACCTTTATAATTGAACCTAATGGATCTTTATGCCTAGTTGTTTTCCAAAACGGTGTGTAAACTTTAAAAAAGTCACTAGATTTCGGTGAAACGCTCCAAGGCTCAAATAATAGGTGTCCCGGAAAACTTTTTGCCATTATCCCTTTTTGCTTCAACAAAGACTTAATTTTTGTATCTCGATCATTTAATGGGGGAAGATAAGTTCTACCCCAAACAACTTTGTCAGCATTCGTTTCATTGATTAATTCTGTTAAGACTTTGTCAGCAGAACCTGTTTTAAATATTATATCTAAACCATAAGTTTTGTATTTTTGTGCGAGGCACTCTAACCCTAGTTCAAGCCGCCATTTTGGAGCACTCCCTAGGCTATCTACAAACTCATCTCTTATAAAAACAGGTATTATTGGTTGTTCTGTATCTATAGCAAACTTTAAAGCAGGATTGTTATCAATCCTAAAGTCGCGTCTTATCCAATAAATTATAGGTTTTTCCATATTATTAAATGATATAGTTTAGCTTGCCATTTCAGCCAGCTTAAAGATTTCTACAGAACTTCTTCTAAGGCCTGAATGACAGCAGCCACTTCTTCTTCTTTGGTATAGTGAACAAAACTCAATCGTAAAACACCATGTTCCAAATCAACGCCTAATGCTTCCAAAAGGCGAACTGCATAAAAGTCATCCCCTCCAGCCAAGACATTTAAACCTGACAGTTTCTTTGCAACATCAAATGAATTATACCCCAAATCAAGGGCAACCGTCGGGGCTCTTTTTGATGCGATAGATGGTCCCAATAAGCGGATTGAATTTTTTGTACATACATAATCTAACAAAGGTTGAAGTAATTTCTGTTCATAATTTCTAATCATATTATGAACTCCAGAAGGAGCGTCTGCACTTTTAATACCATGGTGCATTGCAAGCTCGTCAAAATATTCAACAATTCCTGCACAAGCCGCTATTTGAGCGTGATCAGGACCCGCGGGCGTGAATTTTTTAGTTAAATATTTACTATTAAAGTAGTGACCTTGGTTGGGAAGCAATTCAGCTAGTGGCTCTTTTATCACCATTATTCCTTGATGAGGTCCATAAGTCTTGTAGCTTGAAAACAAATATATATCTGCACCAATATCACCAACATTTGGCAATCCGTGAGGCGCATAGCTTACACCATCGACACAAACATATGCACCTGCCATGTGTGCTTTAGAAACAATTTCTTTAACCGGGTTAATGTGCGCAACGATATTTGAGCAGTGTGGGAAACAAAGTAATTTCACGTTTTCATCCAGCAAGTCATCTAAATCTTCTAGATTTAATTCGCCTGTTTCTTCATTCACCTGCCACTCTTTAACTTCTACGCCTTGATTAGAAAGTCTCCTCCAAGATCCAGTATTCGCCTCATGATCTTGATTTGTAACGATTATAGCGTTTCCTGGAACTAGCCATTCTCCAAAAGCTTTTGCTAAAACATAAGTATTTTGAGAGGTAGAAGGCCCAAAACTCACTTCCTGTTCTTTGACACCCAAATAGCGGGCAAGTCCAACTCTTGCCTCATCCATTTCATAACCACCGGAGATACTGGCTTCAAATGCACCATAGGGTTGTACTTTTTTTTCAGTATAAAAACGATTGAGCCGGTTGATTACTTGTCGGCATACATAAGAACCTCCAGCATTTTCAAAAAAACCTTTATTTATTAAGTCAGGCACATCAAAAGCGGGAAACTGTTTACGAACATATTCAATATCCAAATCCAAAATATGCTCCTTATAAGATTTTTTTCTTAAGTTTTTATATAAGAATTTAAAAGACCCAAACGATGATAAGTTGTCTTAAGCATTAACATCTACCACAACTCTACCGCGCACTTGGCCTTTAAGAATATCAGCCCCTAATCGGGGTAAATCTGAAAGTGTGGCAGGAGTAATCATGGCTTCCAATTTATCCATCGGTAGATCTGATGCTAAGCGTTCCCAAGCATTTAGTCTATTTTGATACGGCTGCATTACGCTATCGATACCCAGCAAATTCACACCACGCAAAATAAAAGGCATCACCGACGCAGGCAAACGAGCGCCGCCAGCATTACCAACTGCAGCCACAGAAGAACCATAAAACATTTGCCCAAATACGCGTGCAAGCATCTCACCGCCAACTGTATCAACACAACCTGACCATACCTGCTTTTCCAAAGGACGTTTTATTGCTTCATTTAGTTCTTCTCTTGGAACAATAATAGATGCTCCTAAGGATTTTAAATAATCAGCTGACTCTGGTCTTCCAGTTACCGTGGCTACTTCATATCCCAATTTTGATAGAATAGCTATTGCCACTGAACCTACACCCCCTGATCCCCCCGTAACGAGTATGGACCCATTTGATTTTTGAAGACCATGCTGCTCTAAAGCAATTATTGCCAGCATCGCCGTTAATCCGGCGGTTCCAATTGCCATTGCTTGTTTTGAGGAAATTAATTCAGGCAAAGGTACAAGCCAATCTGCGTTCACCCTAGCTTTCTGTGAGTAGCCACCCCACTGTACTTCACCAACTCGCCAGCCTGTAAGAACAACTTTATCTCCAGGGGAGTACCGATCATCGTCGGATGCTTCAACTGTACCTGAAAAATCAATACCAGGAACATGAGGATAGTTCCGCACCATTCCACCACCAGATCCGATACATAACCCGTCTTTATAATTAACGGTCGAATACTCCACCGCAACAGTTACGTTACCTTCAGGTAACTGATCAACGCTAATCTGTTCAACCGCTGCCGAAGTTTTTTCATCCTCATCTTTATTTACAACTAATGCATTA
>JAAXIY010000055.1 GCA_012270125.1 Paracoccaceae bacterium | reverse complement strand
GTTCCAACAGTGGACATTGTTCCAGCTAAAGCAACTTGTAATAAATTCCAACTGTATGAATTTCTAAACCATGCAACAAAAATAGCTCCTAAAACACCAACTGCCGCGGCTTCTGTTACTGATGCAATTCCTCCATAAATTGATCCCATAACACAGAAAATCAAAAAGATACTCAAAAATACAGCATATAACTTGTCTTTAGACATTTTCATTTCTTTTTGTCTGGCCTTTGCCACTTCTTCTGCTGTTGGAGCCATTGCAGGGTTTATATTACATCTTGCAAGTACGTATAATGCATAAAGACCAGCTAGCATTAGTCCAGGAACAGCACCAGCCATAAATAAATCACCAATAGCGACTTGGGCAGATAACCCATAAATGATCATTATGATACTCGGCGGAATAAGAGTTGCCAAAGCCCCTGAAGCGCAAATAAGTCCAATAGACATCTTTCTGTCATAACCTAACCTAAGTAATTGAGGTAATGCAACTAAGCCAAGCATAACAATTTCACCGCCCATCACACCTGACATAGCAGCAAGAACAACTGCAACAGCAATTGTTTGAATAGCAACACCACCACGTAATTTACCTGCAAAAATTGACATAGCGTCAAATAAATCTTCAGCTACTCCAGCTCTTTCTAAAATAGATGCCATTAACACAAATAATGGTACAGCGATTAATGGATATTTTTCTAATAAACCAAATGCATTAGTAGAGACCAAATAAAGACCTCCATATCCAAAATAACAAAGTGCACTTAAAACTGATACAAATAAAGTAACTACTCCTAAAGGCATTCCAGTCATCATTAATACGAGCATTAATCCAACGATTAACAAACTTGCTGTCCCAATATTCATATCCTGCATATTGAGATAATCTTTTGGATTTACATAGCTTCCGACAGTGGCATAAATTGAATTAATAGACCCAAAAAAACTTTCTTCACCAATAAAAAAAACAAGAACTACACAAATAATTCTTAACATTATAAGACTGCAGATAACCAAAACTATTTTTTTTGCAATGTTAGAACTAAAGTGCCTATACATATTAATCATTAGCTGAATGATGTAGGTGGTTGCACCAAGTGTTAACATAGACTTCAATATCATAGGTTGTGGTGAATTCCACGCACTACCAGCTTTTTCGAGCATCATTACGGAGTCAAGAGCACGAATTACCGAATCATCAATAAGAAGCCACAATGCTAGAATTCCAACAAAATAAGCAATGAAGTCAAGCCACCATTTACCCCTCTCTGATGCCATTATGTAGAAAACTGTTATTCCAATATGTCGCTTATGAAGAGTTACGTAGGCAGCTGATAACATCCATGCTGTCGCAGCCAATACCATAACAACTTCAAAAACCCATTGCGTAGGAGCGTTAAAAACATATCTTGAAATTACTTCATATCCTGTAACAGCTGCACAGATAAGATATAATTGTGCCACAGCTAAGCCAGAGAATTTACTGAAATGATCAAAAAAGGCAAAGCGATCTTTGCCAGTCTCAAATCTTTCCATATTATCTAAGTCATAATTGTTCGTTTGAACTTTGTCTGACATAGAATTCTCCCCCCATTTGAATTTTTGTCTTGCAATTTCTCTTGAATTATAAACTAATAATAATATTAGAAACATAAATTTGACTATGTCAAGAACCAAGGAGGATATCGTGGCTAAACCAGTTAGAAGTGATCATGTAGATACCTACGGTCCATGGGCATGGATTGCTGGATTTGTTTTTGCGGTTCTTATCACATGGATGATGTTTTATATAGCTGATGGTTTCAGCTAATTTTCACAAAGGCAAAGGGAGGAATATAGTGAAAAAAATATTTTTAAGCGCTTTGGTTGTAGCTGGCTTGACCTTTACAGGTGCCGCTAGTGCCAAAAAATTAAAGTTTCAAATGAGTTCAAAAGCAGGTGACTGGGCACATACTTATATGGCAAAACATGCTCCAGTTTTATCTGATTTAACAAATGGAGAACTTCAGATTGAAGGTTTGCCTACAAAGTCAGTTGTGCCACATAGAGAAACTATTGATGCTGTGGCTAACGGAATACTTGATGGCGATTTCAACGCTATAGCTTATTTCGCTGGAAGAGATCCAGCATTTGCTATTATGGGTGATTTGATTGCAGGTTATGATACACCAAAGCAGTATCAGGAATACTGTATGCATGGTGGCGGAAAAGAAATGCTTCAAAAAATATATGATAGTATATTACCAGGTAAAATTCATG
>JAAXIY010000052.1 GCA_012270125.1 Paracoccaceae bacterium | reverse complement strand
GTTTGTACGGCTAAGATAAATTGCACGCCTCGTAAAGAATAAAAACCTTTCAATTCCAGACATTTTATTTGAAATTGATCAGGTAGGTAGGGTGCGTGAACAAAAAGGGCTTTAATGAGCAAAAGAATTCATACTGTGGCTATAGTGGGGGCTGGTGGAATGGGTGGGCTGTTTGGCACAATCCTTTCTGAAGGCGGTCTTGAGGTAACTCTGGTCGATACTAATCGTGAGCAGATAGAAGCTATCCGTGCCAACGGTCTACGTATTTCTGGATTTGGTGGGGAGAGGGCCCATATGCTGCGGACAGAGCATGACGTGACCATGGTTAAGCAGGCCGATATCGTACTAGTGCAATGCAAAGGAACAGCAACGCGTGAGGCTGCCCGATCAATGACGCATCTAGCCGATAGTGGTTCTATTTTTATCAGTTTCCAGAATGGACTGGGTAATGAAGATATTCTCACTGAAATACTGGGATCAGAGAATGTCTTTGGTGGATTGACATCAATGGCTGGGGCCTGCATCGGTCCTGGGCAATATCAAGATTTTGGCAGAGCGCCTTGCTTTATTGGTGAGTGGGTAGGAGGTATGACAGTGCGTGCAGAAGAGATAGCGGCCGTTTTTACCAAAGCCGGGCTAGAGACATCTGCAAGCACCGACATAAAGGTCGACATCTGGAAAAAATTACTTGGTAATATGGCGATGAGTGCTGCTGCTGGAGTTACCAATTTAACCAGTGCCGAAGTACTAATGATAGATCCACTTCGCGATGTTTGTTTTACCGCTCTAGACGAAGCGATTTCTATCGCCCATTCTCAGAACATTGAATTGGATCATAGTGAAGTTTTGAAAGGTCTTGAAATTATGACCGCCGCTGGTGGTAGTGGTGAAAACAAACCTTCTCTTTGTCTTGATATTTTAGCGCGTCGCCCGAGCGAAGTTGAGTTTATCTATGGCACAGCGTTGAAGCTTGCAGATGCTGCCGGTCTTGCTGTCCCGACATTGAGGAGCTTTTATGCACTAGTTAAAGGGATCGAGACCCATTATGTCGGTTCTGATTATAACACCATTAAGGCATAAGTATTATCTCAACAGAAGCAAAACTCTTCTTGGAAAGTAAAAAAATCGTAACGTTGAAACTGTGAACTATAACTGAGTAGTTGGTGAACCGCTTACTATCCACAAAAGAAGATAAAATGGAGAAAAAATTGAAATTAGGGGTTATTTGTGACGGCATTAGCCGTGATCTAGAGCATTCTATCAACGTAATGAATGAGTTTGATCTTGAGTACGCAGAACTCCAGTATGTAGACGATAAGGAAGTAGGCGACCATTCGAAAGCTGAAATTGGCGACATTTGTCGATTACTTAGGGATAATGGAAAACCGGTTTCATGTTTATCGAGACATATCTTTGCAGGCATGACAATTGCTAACAAGCCAGGCGATGACTTGCATACGAGGCACATGGATGCTTTGCGACGGGTTATTGATATGGCAAAGGTTGTAGAAAGCCCTCTTGTTCGTATTATGACAAATAAAAAAGAGCAAATTTTGTGGGGTAAAAATGGTGCCGAAAAGTGGAATGTCGCGCATGGGGCTTGGGACAAAACCCTTGAATTAATATATCCAGCGTGTGAAGTCGCAAGGGATGCAGATGTGACGCTTGTTGTCGAAACTGGAAATGGCACGATGGTTAATTCTAATTGGACAGCTCGCAAATTGATCGATGATCTTGATGCTAAAGATATACTAAAAATTTTATGGGATCCTGCGAATAATTGTTGGTGCCATGAAGAAGCCTATCCAAGTGGTTATGAAATTGCCTCGGATGGATATCTCGGTCATATTCATATAAAAGATGTTCAGGTAGACACCCCATCAGCAATGCTTGAAGTTAGGCCTCTTGGAAAAGGTCAGCTGGCTAATCAATTTGAGCCGATTGCAAGAGCTTTGAATGAGGATGGATATGATGGCGTGGTAAGCTTTGAGAGCGTCTTCCATCCTGGCAATGGAAATTTTGAAGACGGTTTTCGAATGTGTGTAAACGAATTTAAGAGACTTTTTGAATAAGTATTTATCAGAACTGAATAAAAGTTTTATCTGCTTAAGCCAAAGTGCTCTTAAACTATGAATGATGTGCAAAAGATTGGACTGTTTTCGGGACCATTCAGCCATTTTTTTAATAAAATGTAAGGATCATTTCCTTTTTCAATCTTAACAAACACGATTTCGGGAATAATTTTTACTTTTACTAATAA
>JAAXIY010000037.1:10548-11434 GCA_012270125.1 Paracoccaceae bacterium | reverse complement strand
ATGTTAAACAATGTCTAGGTTTAAAAAATATTGATGGGGTCAACGCATTTGCTCACATAACAGGAGGTGGTTTGACCGAAAATATTTTGAGAGCTTTAGTTAAAGGACAGGGGATTAAAATAGATCTATCTTCCTGGATTTTACCACCTGTTTTTAAATGGCTCTCTTCTGCTGGTGGAGTAAGCCAAGATGAAATGCTCAAGACCTTCAATTGTGGCATAGGAATGACTGTAATTTGTTCAAAAGCATCCAAAGATATGGTTTTTTCTGAATTAGAAAAAAATGGTGAAAACCCAACTATTATTGGTGAGGTAACGGACACAAGCAAAGTTCATTATTTTGGCAACTTAATATGAAATTATCCGTAGCAATCCTTATTTCAGGCAGTGGGTCAAATATGGTCCAATTAATTAAGTCAATGGACAATAATCATCCTGCATATCCTAGTGTTGTGATTTCAAACAAACCAGATGCCACTGGATTAAAAAAAGCTCAAGATCTCGGTATTCCCACAGAAATAATTTGTGAAAATTTTCACAAATCAAATGGTTTGGTTTTTGAGAGCAAACTCAGAAAAATTTTAAATAGATATGAAGTAAAAATAATATGCTTGGCGGGTTTTATGAGGATACTTTCAAAAGATTTCGTAGAAATTTTTAAGGGCCGTATATTAAATATTCATCCATCTTTACTACCAAAATATAAAGGACTAAATACTCATGCGAGAGCTCTTGCTTCAAATGAACAATTTGCGGGATGTTCCGTACATTTAGTAACTTCTGAGTTAGACGGTGGTCCTGTATTAGCTCAAAGTAAGATTTCTATTGATAAAACAGATAATGTTGAGTCTTTAGCCACAAAGGTACTTAAAGAAGAACATATATTG
>JAAXIY010000037.1:0-10538 GCA_012270125.1 Paracoccaceae bacterium | reverse complement strand
GAATTAAAAAATCTTTGAATATTTTAAAATCGTAATAAATTTCTAATATAACAATTGACATTTAATTTATGAAAATAATAACGAAAAATTCAGAGTTGAAAGAGTTTTGCATTCAGGCAGCTAACTCAAAATATATTACTATAGACACTGAATTTTTGCGTGAACGTACATATTTTTCAAAATTATGTCTACTTCAATTAGCTATCCCTGGAGATGAAAAAGATAGCGCTGTACTTGTTGATAATTTGGCAAATGATTTGGATCTATCCCCAATATACGATTTATTCAAAAATGAAAATGTAGTTAAGGTATTTCATGCCGCGCGACAGGACTTGGAAATTTTCTACCTAGACTCAGGGATTTTCCCTTATCCACTGTTTGATACACAAATAGCGGCTATGGTCTGCGGTTTCGGAGACCAGGTAGCGTACGAAACGCTTGTAAAGCAAGTTGCAAAACAGACTTTAGATAAAAGCTCTCGGTTTACAGATTGGTCAAGGAGACCATTAACTGAAGCACAAAAAAAATATGCACTTGCCGATGTCACACATTTGCGAGTTATTTACGAATTTCTTTCACAAAGGCTTGAAAAAACAGGTCGATTAAAGTGGGTAGAAGAAGAGATTAAAATATTGATTTCTCCTGAAACATATGACTTTGATCCAAAAAATTCCTGGCGAAGAATAAAAACAAGATCCAACTCGAGACGGTTTCTTGGAATTGTGGCTGCTTTAGCTGAGTTTAGAGAAAATTTTGCACAAACGAAGAATATTCCGAGAAACCGAGTTATTAAAGATGACGCATTACTAGAATTAGCCTCAAATAAACCTAAAAATTTTGACGATCTTTCAAAATCTAGATTACTTTTGAGAGAGGCCCGTAAGGGTGAACTGGCTAGCGGTTTATTAAATGCTGTAAAGATAGGGGTTAATACACCAGATTCAGAACTTCCCGAGAAGGTAGAAAAGTCTGAAAAAAATCCTGTTAACAGTGCCTTAGCCGACCTTCTTAGAGTTCTTTTGAAATCGTGCTCTGAGAATGCTGGGGTGGCTAGTAAATTAATCGCGTCAGCGAGTGATTTAGATTCGTTAGCAGCTGGTAATCGAAATTTAGCCGCACTTCAGGGATGGCGATTAGAGGTATTTGGTAAGTTCGCTTTAGATCTTTGTAATGGAAAAATCGGACTGTCTGTTGAAGGTTCAAAAGTAACAACAATACAGTTAAGTCAAACTTCATGACTAGGATCGTATAAAAAAATATTTAAAGAGGTTTCAATTGATAAATAATGATTTTCAACAAATTATTGATGATTTTGATTTCTTTGATGATTGGGAAGATAAATATCGTTATGTAATTGAAGAGGGTAAAAAAATGCCCGTGTTAGATGAATCCCTTAAAGTCGATAGCAATAAAGTTAATGGCTGCGCATCTCAAGTTTGGCTTCATTTTTCGAATTCAGACAAACTTTATTTTGATGGAGACAGTGATGCAATAATAGTTAAAGGTTTAATTGCGTTACTTCGCAAACTTTATAACGGAACACCAATAAAAGACTTAAAAAACATAGACGCTTTAGAAAATTTAAAGAAGCTTGGACTTGATGATCACTTGTCAGCACAGCGTTCAAATGGACTGAAAGCAATGGTAGAGAGAATACAATCTCTAGGCTAACTTTTTCACAAATTTTTCTAAGTCACCAAAACCAGTATGACGATGTTCAAAATTTAAATTCAACTTTTCAGCATGAGCCTCAGCTAATTCCACCAGATTATTATCTGAGGACTGGGATTGATAAACCAATTTTTCATAATTTCCAAAATACATACTTATCAGTTCAGGATTTTTATCCAAACCCAAAGGCTTCCAAACAAAAGAGTCGAATTGTCGAACAAGAAAGTCAGTTAAATAGAAAGATGTAGTCTCACCGAGTTCTTCAAACTTTTTGTTCCCCTCGAAAAAAGAATAACAATGAGGGCCATCTATCATTTCAATATCATACTCAGCACATAATTTTTCAAGTTTGCCACCTGTGCCACAGTCTGCATAAGCTAAAAATATTTTTGAATATTGGACTTTATAATTATCAAAAGCATTTTTTACAGCGAAAGGAATTTTGTCTGGGGTATTATGCAATATTGCGGGCAAACAATGTAAATCTATATGCGGTAGGTTATTTATTCTCAATATTTCGATGACTTCTCTGGCTATAGCACCACACGCGAGTACCAACACTGTACCCGTTTCAGATTTATGACTAAAGTTTTTTGTTAATACTTTTGAATCTGCAAATGACATAAGAAAACTTTACAGATGTTTTTGTTCAAATTCTATGCACTTAATTGATTGTGTTTACGTGCGACAAACTCTTTAGCTGTTTCAACTGCCACTGCAGCATCTCGGCAATAAGCATCTGCACCTATGGCTTTCCCAAATTCCTCATTGAGAGGCGCACCTCCGACCAGGACAATATATTCATCCCGGATACCACTCTCAACTAGTGTATCAATGACCACTTTCATGTAAGGCATAGTTGTCGTCAGCAAAGCAGACATTCCTAAAATATCCGGCTGCTCTTTTTCCAAAGCCTCTAAATAATTTTCGACAGGATTATTTATTCCCAAATCAACAACCTCAAAGCCCGCACCTTCCATCATCATCGACACGAGGTTTTTACCTATATCGTGAATATCACCTTTGACGGTTCCAATTACCATTTTTCCAACACGAGGAGCTCCGGTTTCTGCGAGTAAAGGCTTTAAGATCGCCATACCACCTTTCATCGCATTCGCCGCAAGCAAAACTTCAGGTACAAACAAAATTCCGTCTCTGAAGTCCTTACCAACAATTGTCATACCGCCCACTAGTGCTTCTGTAAGGATATTGTAAGGCTGCCATTTGCGCTCCAAAAGTATGTTGACACCTTCTTCGATTTCTTCCTTTAGGCCATCGTACAAATCGTCGAACATCTGTTGAACTAGTTCTTCATCATCCAATTCTGATAAAATAATATCATCTTCTTCATCTGACATGTGAACACTCCTGTATAATCAACCAATTAAGGTTGAAGAGAACGCTTTTTTTTTACTTTTCTAGCTTTTACAAATTTCTAACTGTCATTTTACGACATAGGGCATTTTAAAGCCGACTAAATTTTACAAAGAGAAGATTATTTTAATTTAAAAACTAATAAAAACTGAGGTTTAGGTGACTTCTACAGATTAAACTCTACGGCGTCTTCTTTTTTGATTTTTTCTTTCTGTTACAGGCTTCATTGAACTGGAAAAGGGTCCAATTTCCAATTCGATTTGTTCAAGTGTGGGGGCTGGCATTAAAGGGTTTGCTTCGAGAGCATTGCGCATCGATGCTAAATGCTCTGGCTTTGTACCACAGCAACCACCAATAATTTTAGCTCCACTATCCCTGGCCATAATAGCATATTTTGCCATTAAATCTGGGGTTCCGTCGTAAAGTATATGACCATCTACGTATCTGGGAATCCCCGCGTTTCCTTTTGCAATCAAGTTTTTCCCAGGTGCAGATTTTGAGAAATCTTGAATGGTTCTAAGCAAGTCTGAAGCTCCTGTGCCACAATTAGCGCCAAAACCAATCGGTTTATTAGACATGGACGAAATTAAATTTACCATTGACGACGGACTAGTTCCCATCATTGTATGCCCGGCTGTATCAAAGCTCATTGTTCCAATCCAAGGAAGATCCACATGTGAAAATGCCTCAGCAGCAGCTACGAATTCCTCAGGTGCAGATATAGTTTCTAACCATAAAACATCAGCACCTCCATCCTTAAGACCCTGAGCTTGCTCAAGAAATACTTCTACTGCAATTTTGTGTGAAAGATCCCCAATTGGTTCCATAATTTCTCCAGTCGGGCCAACCGAACCAGCAACAAAAACAGAACGTTGACATCTATCCGCCACGTTGCGAGCTATTTCAGCTGAAATTTTAGATAACTCAAATGCTTTTGTTCCTAAATTATGCAGTTTTAATCTTAGAGCGTTTCCACCAAAGCTATTGGTCAAAAATATATCACTACCTGCATCAACAGCACCTCTGTAAAGATTAGAAATTCGGGCAGGATACTTTATATTCCAAAGCTCTGGAGCATCGCCCGACTTTAATCCCATATCAAAAAGGTTTGTGCCAGTTGCCCCATCAGCAAGGAGCCAGTCCTCTGAACCCAACTTTTCAAGAAAATTTGACAATCATTAAATTCCAAAACTATAATTTTGTTTCTCACGACTGTTAATGGTTGTCTAACGAATACTTTTCATTTTCATTATGAAAAATCTGCAACAATTTAAAATTAGTTGTTCATGTTTAACAGCTTGCCCAGCTTAGTTATTTCCCTTAATACGAAAGCAATTATTTAGAAAACAAGTTATGGATTTTTTTGATGGCACGCCGTTCTAAAATATATGAGGGCAAAGCTAAAATTTTATATGAAGGGCCAGAAGCTGGAACTATAATTCAATACTTTAAAGATGATGCTACAGCATTTAATGCCGAGAAAAAGGAAGTGATTGAGGGTAAAGGCGTACTGAACAATCGATTATCTGAATTTTTTATGTCCGGCTTGAATAACATTGGTGTTCCTACGCATTTTATTAAACGAATAAACATGCGAGAACAACTTGTTCGGAGCTGCGAAATAATTCCCCTAGAGATAGTTGTTCGCAACTTTGCCGCTGGATCGATATCAGATCGTCTTGGTATTGAGGAAGGCACACAGTTGCCACGACCAATTATTGAATATTATTACAAAGATGACAGCTTGGGTGATCCTATTGTATCTGAGGAACATATTGCTGCCTTTAATTGGGCATCTGCTCAAGACATGGACGATATTTTAGGATTAGCTTTAAGAGTCAATGATTTCTTGTCTGGAGTATTATTTAGTGTCGGTATCAAACTAGTTGATTTTAAAATTGAAATTGGACGCCTTTTCGAGGGTGATTTTCAAAGATTAGTTGTAGCAGATGAAATCAGTCCAGATAGTTGTCGTTTATGGGACATCAAAAGCGGAACGAAACTTGATAAAGATGTTTTTAGACGTGACTTGGGCAGCTTGACGGATGCCTACACAGAAGTTGCTTACAGGTTGGGTTTACTTCAAAAATCAACATCTCAAATGAAACCAACATTGGTTAAATGAAAATTCTTTAGAGGCGGATTAATAGAATGAAAGCTCGAGTTACAATCATGCTAAAAGATGGAGTTCTTGATCCTCAAGGTGAGGCTATTAAGCAGGCATTAACTTCACTTGAATACAATAATGTAAACTCTGTGCGACAGGGAAAAGTCATAGACTTAGAGTTAAATGAAAGTTCGGAAGAGGCGGCAATAGATAGTATTCAAGAGATGTGCGAAAAGTTACTGGCTAATACTGTAATCGAAAATTATGAGATAAAGTTATTATAATGCGAGCTGCAGTTATTGTTTTCCCAGGATCAAACTGTGATCGGGATATGGTTTGTGCTCTTAACTTAGCGGGCCATGAAGTTATTTCAGTTTGGCACAAAGAAACAGAACTACCAAAAAATATAGATTTAGTCGCTATACCCGGAGGCTTTTCATTCGGGGACTACCTCAGATGCGGCGCGATTGCAGCTAAATCGCCAATCTTTAAAGAAGTCCTAAAGCATATTGAAAGAGGAGGTTATGCTTTAGGCGTTTGTAATGGCTTCCAAATTCTTACCGAGGCCGGAGTTTTACCTGGCATACTGCAGCAAAACATAAAAACTAAATTTATTTCAAAAGCCGTCGACCTGCGTGTACTAAATACAACTAGCATATTTACTCATAGGTATGTTCATGAGGAACCGATTTCTATACCAATCGCACATCACGAAGGTAATTACTTTGCCTCAAGCGACGATCTAAAAAAATTGAAAGATGGCGATCGTATTGCTTTTAAATATATCGATAATCCGAATGGGGCACTAGAAGACATCGCAGGTATTCTTTCCGAAAATCATAGAGTTTTAGGGATGATGCCGCATCCGGAACGTCACACTGAAAACGTTCATGGTTGTCAGGATGGCTATCCATTCTTTGAAGGCTTGTTTCAATCTAATTAAACGTCTTAACAGACCGAAAGTTTTAAGCCATATTGCTGTTATGGATCCTATTAATTCCGATAATGATCTTGATAGTCTAGAAAATTCTCTCTCCAGAAACCCTATTACGGCTAGAGTTTTTTTATTTAGCTTATCTGTTTTATTTGTGGTTTTGTTAGTTGCTACAAATTCATTTTTCACTTCAAAATATTTAAATGATATAAAACAGGAAGGTGAAATACGTCTAACGCAAAATGAGAGAAACATTGTTAGTGAATTGCAAAAAAATTCAGTTATTCCGCAATTTTTAGTTCGTGATCAAAGTATTTGGAATGCATTACTTTCCAACAATTTCTCCTCATTGCCACAAATGTTTTCCGAATTCATTAATGAAATATCAATAGAATCAATAACCTTAATGGATAGAACTGGGCAAATTGTTGCAGTGGCCGGAAAAGAAAATTTAAACGTAAATTCATCAAATAAAATTATTTTCAATACTGCTATTTCAACTAATGACACGGTGATGAACATCATTGAAAAGAATGAGAACGAATTTGGTTTTTTTTATTCAAGGAAAATAGAAAATGATCAAAGGGTTTTAGGAGTTCTATCTATCGAGGTCGATTTAAAAAAATTTGAAAATTCATGGAAAAGCGCTGGGGAGCGTATTTTCATTTCAAACGGTGAAGGAAAAATAGTTTTAGCAACAGAACCTACATGGAAAGGTTTGAGTGAAGATTTAGCATGGAAAAATCAAAATTCGAAAAACATTATAAAACGTGGCTATAGTGTGGCAAAGGGGTGGGTGGATTCCAATGAAAGCGATCAGTATTTTAATGATAGCTCTTTTGTCCGCTTCAATAAAAATATTCCAATTTTGAATTGGAAAATATCAAGTTTTGAAAATTACTCAGGCGTTCGAGAGAGAGTTAATACTATTCTTGCGTTGGAAATTTTAATTTTTCTACTTTTACTGGTCTTAAGTCTTTACTCATTAAACAGAAAAAAAATCCTTCGACTCAATTTATTTGAAGAGGAAACCATAAAATTAAGGGAATTGAACAAGAAGCTAGAAACAGAAATGGAACAAAGAAAACGGGTTGAAAAAAATCTTCTTGCTGTTGAACAAACCCTAGAACAACATTCTAAGCTTGCTGCACTTGGAGAAATGTCAGCAGCCATTAGTCATGAATTAAATCAACCTTTGGCTGCAATGAAAACCTATTTAGCTGGTGCATCTTTACTTTTAAAAAGAAACAGACCTCAAGAGACCGTTGCCGCACTGATGAGAATAGATGGCTTAATCCATAGAATGGGAGAAATAACAAAACAATTAAAATCTTTTGCGAGAAAGAATACTGAAAGTTTTGTTCCTCTCAATTTTAATGATGCCATTTTAGAAGCAATGTCAATTATGGAGCCTCAATTAAAACAAAGCGGAATAAAAATAGACACAAATATTCCAAGTGAACCTGTTTTGATCGTTGGTGATCAACAACGTTTGGAACAGGTAATAATAAATTTAATTAGAAATGCAATTGATGCCTTGGATGATACAGAACTCCCTTCGATTACTATTTCGCTGTACAAAAACAATTCTGTTAGATTCTCAATACGGGATAATGGTAAAGGTATCAATGATTTAGAAAAACTTTTTGAACCATTTCAAACCTCAAAGGATCCCGGAAAAGGGCTTGGACTTGGGCTCGCGATTTCTTCAAATATTATATCTGAACTTGGAGGGTCACTTTCGGGTGAAAATCTTACCCCAACAGGAGCAGAATTTACAATAAAATTACCTTTGTTTGATCCAAGTCGAGTTAATGTAGTGGAA
This sequence comes from Paracoccaceae bacterium, assembly GCA_012270125.1. Taxonomy (GTDB): domain Bacteria; phylum Pseudomonadota; class Alphaproteobacteria; order Rhodobacterales; family Rhodobacteraceae; genus Salinivivens. The sequence continues at coordinate 2,627 of JAAXIY010000037.1, read as the reverse complement.
GAAAACCAAACAAAAATGCGTGAAACACTATGAGAGTTGCAGTTGTTGACGATGAAAAAGACATGCGTCTTTCAATTACGCAATGGCTTACTCTATCAGGCTATGAAACAGAAAGTTATTCATCTGCTGAAGACGCCTTGGCACAAATAGGTTCTGATTATCCCGGGATTGTTGTTACAGATATCAAAATGCCTGGCATGGATGGTATGCAGTTTTTAAAAAGAATAATGGCGCTAGATACCACACTGCCAGTGATCCTAATAACAGGCCACGGGGATGTGCCAATGGCAGTAGAAGCCATGAGACTTGGGGCATTCAATTTTTTAGAAAAACCTTTCAATCCCGAAGCATTAACTCAGTTAGTAAAGTTAGCCATTCAAAACCGTCGCTCGTCATTAAGTAATAGAGATTTGAGAAGTGAATTATCTGACGGATCAAAAATTATAAAAAAGTTGGCCGGCACTTCTAAATTCATGGAAAAATTAAAAGAGGATATATTGGATTTTTCTCAATCAGATGCTCCCATTCTAATTGAGGGTGAAACAGGTTCCGGAAAAACACTAGTAGCTCATGCTGTTCATGCCGTCAGTCAAAAATCTTCAAAAAAATTAATAACAGTGCACTGCGGTGCCTTCAATAATGAAACTATTTCTAAAAGATTATTTGGCCCAACTAATGATGACGAAAATTTTTTATCTGCGTTTGAAGAGGCAAGGGGAGGCACACTAATTTTGGAAGATATAGAAACTTTAAATAAAGAAGCTCAAGGAAAACTTTTAGAAAAACTTGTTAAATTAGAAAATTCTTTGGAAACTAGAGTAATTACAATTTGTAATCATGTATCTTCTGTACTTCCTAAAAATCTTTTAAGAGAGGATCTTTATTTCAGATTAAGTTCTTTGAAAATTTCTGTCCCCCCGTTAAGAAAGAGGAGTGCTGACATCCTAGATCTATTCTCCCAGTACACCATAATATTTTCTGGGGAATATGGGTGCTCACCACCTTTACTTACCTCTGACCAGTCAAGCCAATTATTGCAATCACCTTGGCAAGGTAATGTCCGTCAACTTATCAATGTCGCAGAGCAGGTAATAATGCAAACTAGACGGGGGGAAGTAAATTTAACTTCCTTACTACTAGAGACCGATGACAAAACTGAAATTGCTACAACTTCTGAAGGAAAGCCTCTCAAGGAATACGTTGAAGCCTTTGAAAAATCTTTGATTGAGAAATTTATGCGCAAGCATAAAGGCTCAATAAACAAGGTAATGGAAGAACTGTTAATTCCCAGAAGAACGCTCAATGAAAAAATGGCAAAATACTCTTTACAGAGAAATGATTATCTTGAGTAAGATGCTATATTTCTTTGCGTTTAATGAAGTAAAAAAAGCAAGTCAGAAACAAGATAAGTGAAAATATACCATTCCAACCAGCCATAGAAATGTTAATAAAATCCCACGCGACTTCATCACAGCGGACAAGTGGAGCATTCATAATTTGTTCTAATAACTGATCTGTGCTTAAACCTTCTATAGAAGAATTTGAGCAAGAATTGGGTCCAAGCCAAAGTTTTTTTTCAACTCCAACATGATAAAGCGCTAAAATTGTGGAAGTAAGCATGGACATTGAAGCAACAAGAACGAAAGATTTCTTAGGAAAAAAATAAAACAAAAAAATAAGTAAAATATTTAAAAAATGTGGATAACGCTGCCATAGACATAATTTGCATGGATATAGGCCGCCAATATGTTCGAACGAGTATGCCCCAAGTATAAGTGCTAGAGAAGCCATACCAGCAACAAACGGTAAATGCTTTATTTTCATAAAAAATCCAAACCTATAGTCCCAGCAACCAAAAGAATGATAAAAAGTAAAAAGAGCCAACCTAGATATTTTTCTATGAAAAATTTTATCTTTTCGCCATAATATTTCAATAGAGCAGCAACAATAAAAAATCTGATGGCTCTTCCCAATAATGCCGATAGAATAAAAAGACTAAGTTGCATTTTGGTAAAGCCTGACATTATTGAAACCACCTTAAATGGAATTGGTGATACACCCGCAGTCAAAACAATCACAAATCCGTTTTGATTAATGGAATTTGCAAAAAGGTTCATTGCAGCTTCTTTGCCAAGAGCTATTAGTAGAGGCTCAGCTATTTGCTCATATGCAATAAATCCTAAAAGGTACCCTAATACTCCTCCGGCTACAGATGCTATTGTAGCAACAAGTGCATAAAGCCATGCTTTACTAATATTTGCCAATATCATTGGAATTAATAAAACATCAGGAGGTATTGGAAAAAAAATAGCTTCAATAAAGCTCACACAACCCAACAACCAAATTGCTTTTGGGTTTTTGGCTAATTCCATCGTCCAGTTATATAGAGATCTGAGTATTTGCATTTAACTGTTCCGGCTATTCGCATTTGTTCTATTGATGGTCAATACTTTCATTTTGCATCTGGACTGGCGGTTAATGTTTCCCTATGTAGAAATACAGTGCCCGAGTGGCGGAATGGTAGACGCAGGGGATTCAAAATCCCCCGCCTTCACGGGCGTGTGAGTTCGAGTCTCACCTTGGGCACCATTATCGCATTAGTTAACCTCTTTAAGAAATAGAAAACA
>JAAXIY010000049.1 GCA_012270125.1 Paracoccaceae bacterium | reverse complement strand
TCAAAAGAAAATATTTCAAATTACATTGAGGATAATTTTTTTGTGGTGCAGTTAAATCTTCATGGAGATATTGAAGTTACAGATTTTGATGGTGAAATCCTGGCTGAAAAAGATATCGCTCGCAAATGGGGGATTCTATTTACGCCATCAATTATTTTTCTACCTCAAGAGGTAAAGGAAGATGCTAACGCACAGCAAGCAGCGGTTGCAATGATGCCGGGTGCATTTCATCCAGGTACAACTTTAGATCTTTTTACATGGGTGCGCGAAGAGCGTTATCTACTTGATAATGGTGAAGATTTTCAGAGATACCATGCTAGAATGGTTAATGAAAGACGCGCTGCCAGATCTGACTAAAGATATCAAAAAATATAGTTATTCAATTTTTGGAATTTGTTGTTGCGCGATTCATATTTTGTGTCTTATGCTGAGAGGAGCAAGGTAGGATAACCTTACTGTAGCTTTGGGAGGTAATATGAAACTATTTGCAAGAACTGCATTTGCAGCAGCGTTACTGGGCAGTGCTTCCTTCGCGGGATCAATTGCGCCTTCAGACGTACAATTTGGAGAAAGTGGAGAAGTCCAAGCATCTCTTACCGGGGTAGCAGGTGATGCAGCAAACGGTCGGAAGTTGTTCATGAACCGAAAAAAAGGTAATTGCCTAGCATGCCACGTGAATACTGAAATGAGCGAGCAAACATTTCACGGTGAGGTTGGGCCAGAGCTTGATGGTGTGGCAGATCGTTATGAAACGGAAGCGTTAAGAGGTATTCTGGTGAATTCCAAAATGATGTTCGAAGGTACTATTATGCCAGCATTTTATAAAGACGCAGGGTATAACAGAACTTTGAAAAAGTTTATCGGGAAAACAATACTTGAAGCACAAGAAGTTGAAGATGTCTTGGCTTATCTTTTAACCTTAAAAGAATAAGCTGCTACGGAATAAAAGGAGAGTATAATGGAAGTCACAAGACGTGATACAATGGCAATTGGAGGAGCTGCGGTAATTTCAACGCTCATACCATCAATCTCCGTTGCCTCAACAAATGATTTAATTCTGGGTGTTACAGGTGGAGCAGATGCAGCCACATCAGGCATAGATCTCACTGCACCTGAAATTGCAGAAAATGGAAACACCGTTCCAATTTCCGTAGATGCTCCGGGTGCTGTTGCGGTTACCATTTTGGCAGCCGGTAACCCACTTCCTGGGGTAGCAACCTTTAATTTCGGTGATGGTGCTGGATCTCAAAGTGCTACTACACGAATTCGCCTCGCTGGGACTCAAGACGTGATAGCAGTGGCAAAAATGGCTGATGGCTCTTTTGCAGCAGTCTCGAAAACGGTAAAAGTAACAATTGGCGGCTGCGGCGGCTAAAGAGGAGATATTACAATGGCAAAAGGTGTAAAACCAAGAGTTAAGGTTCCTAAAACTGCATCAGCAGGTGAAATGGTGACTTTGAAAACATTAATCAGCCACAAAATGGAGAGTGGTCAACGGAAAGATAGTGATGGAAACAAAATACCCCGGTCGATCATTAATCGTTTTACGTGCGCGTTCAATGGAAAAACTGTGGTAGATGTTGAAATGCTTCCAGCTATTTCGACCAACCCTTATTTTCAATTTGATGCTGTCATACCCGAGGCAGGTGAATTTCACTTTACTTGGTATGATGATGACGGGTCGGTTTATGAGACGAAAAAGAAAGTAGAAATGGCATAATATTGCTTGGGTAGCACAAAGTGTGCAACTTTTATTGGGAGAAAAGTTATGAAGCTTATAAAAATAATACTTGCGATGGCAGGACTTGTAGCAACGCCTATTGTTACAATCGCAGGTGAGGACTCACAGCTTACTATTAATGAGGAGCCGTTCGTGACATCGGTAGCGGCGCCAGCGCATTTAGAAAATGTTGATACAATTTATTCTGGATGGACATTTAGAACTGATGAAACGCAGGCACTTCAAATGGATGATTTTGATAATCCAGCATTTGTTTTTATTGATCAGGCCATTGATACTTTTAACGCAGTGGACGGGTCAGCTGGAAAGGCGTGCGTCTCATGTCATGAATCTCCAGAAGTTTTTAAAGGTTTAAGAGCTTCTATGCCAAGGGTGAATGGCAGTGGTGAATTGGAGACGATACCCGAATTAGTCAACAATTGCAGAACTGAAAGAATGGGCGCTGAGAAATGGAAATGGTCTGGTGGCAAAATGGCTGGAATGGTCGGTTTGATTGGCCTGCAGTCACGGGGAATGACAGTTGACGTTGCAATAAATGGCCCTGCTTCAAGTATGTGGGAAAAAGGTAAAGAGTTATATTATCAGAGAGTTGG
>JAAXIY010000063.1 GCA_012270125.1 Paracoccaceae bacterium | reverse complement strand
CTATAGGAAAAAATTTACAAAAGGAGATGGTTTGAACTGAGAATTAGGACAAATAGCTTTTAAGTATAAAAAAAATACAATAAAATCATATACTTATCCAAATTGTGCTGATTCTTCAAATGTGGAAAAGTAATTTTTTCTCTTATAAAAGTGTGTCAATAGCTTTTTTATCAACAATTTTATCCACAGGCACTATCTTATTGAAATAACAGAAAATTTGGTTTTTTCGTTATAGTAAATTTTTTATGTGCTTCGGTCGTTTCCAGGCTTCACTATGCACACGTATCGAATAGTTACTCCATTATCAAGACCTATTTGTTTATCACGATTCGGTTTTTGGTTCAGAGATCTTGCAGCTTCGATACATGCATTTTTTGTGAGATAGGATCGGTTCAAATCGGAAATCGAATGTGATATTTCAAACCCCATGCCTTGCACGATGGAATAAAGAAATAAGCCCCATAATTGGTCGACCATCAGATAACTCCTTTTAATACAAAAGATTACTATTGGTTGGTTATAATTATACGTGTAATTTCTTATTCATGATAGACCATAAACCGTCCTTCGAAAGGAGGAAGACTTGAAAAAAATTTATCTTGCCTATGGATCGAATTTAAATCATAGACAAATGGCAGAAAGGTGCCCTGATGCGAGCTATTTGGGGAGCACAATTCTGAAAGACTGGAGGCTATTATTTAAGTCGGTTGCCACTATTGAGAGGAAAGTAGGTAAAAACGTGCCGGTAGGCATTTTTCAAATCACTGATCAGTGTGAAAAAGCCTTAGATATTTATGAAGACTACCCACAGTTATACTACAAGAAAGAATTAGAAGTTTTATTAGATGGCAAACAGGTGACAGCAATGACTTATATTATGGTTGCAAAATACGGAATTGCTCCCCCATCTGAGAAGTACTTTAGTGTAATTAGTGAGGGATATAGAAACTGTTACTTAGACCCAGTTTCTTTAATCGAGGCAAAGGACCATTCTATTAAAGCTGATAGCGGTGAAGGGTATGAGAGTGTTCGATGGAACTAGTAAGTTGATAGGTTTGTCCATCTTATACTGAAAATAAGGACAGCGATAGTTGCTGTCCTTATTTTTTCTAGAGTTTAGTCTTCCTCTGGAAGAATTAAATTAAGTATCACTGCAACCAAGGCTGTTGGTGCAACAGCTGAAGTTGCCAAAACTTTGACAACGCCTGGAAGATATTGAACTGCAGAAGGTACTAAATTCAGACCTAGTCCTACGGCTAGTGAAACAGCGATTATAACCATATTTCTTCTGTTAAGTTTAACCTCACTTAACACATTTAGACCGGCTGCTGCCACCATTCCGAACATAACTATAACACCTCCACCTAATACCGGAAGTGGCATAGAGGCTATGATCGCACCTATTTTTGGAATTAGACCGCAAACAACTAAGACTATTGCTCCAATTGTCACTACGTGCCGAGACATCACTCCTGTCATGCCTACTATACCTACGTTTTGACTGAAGGAGGTGTTTGGTAGTCCTCCAAAAACTCCTGCCACCGCGCTACCAAGTCCATCTGCATATGTTGCACCTGATATTTCTTCATCGGTGGCCTCTCTACCTGCCCCAGCCTTAGTAGTCGCTGATGTATCGCCAACTGTCTCTATAGCAGAAACAATACAAACTAATGTAACCGCGATCACAGCGCCGAGACTGAATTCAAAGCCGTAGGGTAATGGTGTGAGGCCAGAAAACCAACTCGCCTTTGCCACAGGGGCAAAGTTCACCATTCCCTGAGCAAACGCAAGAATGTACCCAGCTATTATTCCAATTAATACAGCAGCATTAGAAATTAAGCCTTTACCGAAAAACTTACATATCAAGGCAACAATTACAACAGCACCCGCAACGCTCCAATGCATTAGAGAACCGAAACTCTCTGCTTCCATCTGGAATTTTGCTGCGCCTCCGGCAGCATACTTGATTGCTACTGGAATTAGATAAAGACCAATTGCTAGAATAACTAGCCCGGTAACAAGCGGTGGGAATAACCACCTAATGTCCTTAATCACAGCACCAAGCAAAAAGTGAATAATGCCGCCGATTATACATGATGTTAACGCAACTGAAAGTCCTTGAGTAGCTGCTATACCTGCTAAAACACCAACAAAAGCAAAACTTGTTCCCTGCATAATTGGTAACCTTGCACCTACTGGTCCAAAGCCAACAGTTTGGAAAAGTGTTGCTATACCTGCAAAAAGCATAGCCATTTGAATTAAATAAATCTGCTCTGCTCCTCCAAATGCCAATCCTGCAGCTCCAGCCACAATTACCGAGGGAGTAACGTTAGAAGCAAACATAGCAAGCACATGTTGAAGGCCAAGTGCGCTAGCTTCTCCCATAGGAGGAGTTATGTTTGGATCTGCGTATTGACTATTTATATTTGAATTACTCATCAATTTCTCCT
>JAAXIY010000046.1 GCA_012270125.1 Paracoccaceae bacterium | reverse complement strand
ATTCAAAGATAATTCTTTAGCCAGACAGAATTATTGATAATTTTTTTGAAATTTTAAATACTTAAGGGCCCCAATTGAAGAAGGGGCCACTTAAATTTTAAATTGCGCTTAGTTCCTGCTCTAAGTCTGCCATCTCTGCGCCCCCTGCCATTAATCGGCGGATGTCTTCCCCGGCAAGCTCTTTTTTCGTGCCTGCGCCTATCACTTTTCCAAGTGCTAAGAAGGTATATCGATCAGCAATAAGCTTTGAGTGTATTTCATTATGGGTAATAAAAATGATTGCGATATCACCCCGTGCACGAACACGCTTAATTGTCTTGAGAACTTCCATTTGTTGTTTCTGTCCAAGAGCCGAAGTAGGCTCGTCCAAAATCAAAACTTTTGCTCCAAAGTAAATGGCGCGAGCGATTGCAAGAGTTTGACGCTGACCACCGGACATTGTTCCAACTGCTTGACTTGGATCTGAAAAATCGATGCCGATTTTTTTCATTTCTTCGTGCGCTATTTTATCCATTTCGTCCATTCGGAGAACGCCAAAAGTGGAAGTGAGCTCACGCCCCATGAAAAAATTGCGAGTAACACTCATCAGCTGATTGATAGCTAGATCCTGATAAACGGTTCCGATACCTGCGGCGGCTGCATCGCGAGGATTTCGAAAGTACACTTTTTTATCATCAACGTAAATGGAACCGCTTGTTGGCTGATGAACGCCTGACAAAATTTTAATCAAGGTAGATTTACCAGCACCGTTATCTCCCAACAAAGCGTGAACTTCGCCGGGGGTCACTTCCAAATCAACACCGTCAAGGGCCGTGAAAGGGCCAAATTTTTTGACCACATTCTCAACGCGCATGTAGCTTTTTGCTGCCATGTCTAAATTCCCCCTGTAATACGTTTGCGGATACGCTCGTTGGCAAAAACTGCAGCTAGTAGCACGGTTCCTACGAAAACTCTGAACCATGCGCCGTCAATCCATGGAATAAAAAACACAGCATTGGCAACGAGCCCAAATGTAATCGCACCAAAAACTACACCAACGATGGTTCCAAATCCACCGGTCATGAGGATACCCCCAACAACAGCTATCGCAATCGCTTCTAGCTCTTTAAACATGCCTTTAGCTGCATCAGAAGAGTTTGTGTCGAAGACCTGACATGTTGCAAAAATAGTTGCGCAAAATGCAGAAAACATAAATAGTCCAACTTTTACCCGGTTGACTGGCACACCATTGGCACGCGCACTTTCTTTGTTATCACCTGTGGCATAAATCCAACTTCCCAACTGGGTTCTTGCCAGAACATACCATGCAGCTCCAGCAATAATTATGAACCATAATAGTCGGGCATCAAAACCCGTCACCCACTGTTCCATCTTTCTGTTTATATTTAGAAAACTTAAATAATTTATGAGGTCTAATTTTTCAGACTTTGTCATATCCCCCGTGAATTCCAAGCCGGCTGAAACTTTAGTTCCGATCCAATACCATGCATCGAAAAACCAACCAAACACTTCACCGCCCATTTGTTCTGCGAACCAGCTTTCCTTTTTGAAATCAGGTAGTCCTGAAACGTTGGTATTTTGATTAATAAGTCTGAAGCAAACTTCCGTTAGTCCACGCAGGAAAAACCAGAATGCTAATGTAACTATAAAACTAGATAGTCCAGATCGTACCACAATCGTGCCTATGAGCCATCCGAACGCCAGTGTCATTATAAGAGTGATTAAAAAGGCTAGAAATGGCGTTGCTTCACCTAAACCAAAGGGAAGACCCCATTTCATCATGATTGCTATCGACATCCCAGCGAATGCTATCATTGGCCCAATCGAAAGGTCGAATTCACCCGCAATCATCAAAAGAGCAGCACCGGTTGCTATTATTCCAAGCTGTGCAATGATTGCTATGTTATTTTTTAATCCTAGTGCATTGAAAGCTTTTCCGTTGGATGCAATTGCTAGTGCCACAATGATGATCATCATGACGATGAAAGCTCCAATTTCTGGCCGACGCACTGTTCTCTGAAACCAGTTTTCTTTCTGGAGTCTATCAGACTCGCTTCGATCTGTCATATCTATCTCGCTATAAGATTAAGATGTTTTAATTAAGGAACAGGCGGGGATACCCCGCCTGTAATGTGTGCTAAATGCAAGCAAAGCTTATCGGTTTACACCTGCTTGGCTAGCAACTGAGTCTGCGTTTGATGCATCAACAAAACCTGGTCCTGATGGAATATTTGCACCTGGAAGCATACCAGCATTTGTATTGTAAAGGTGAAGCACGATAACTGGCATGTAGCCTTGTAGACGCTGCTGCTGGTCGATAGTGAAAGCAGCATCACCTGATTTAATCATGTCCATAACTTCTGGTGAAAGGTCGAAACATGCTAGGTGAACGTCAGCTCCAACATCTTTGATCGCTTTGTTAGCAGCTGCACAGACGTGTGGACCTACAGCCATAACACCATCAATTGATGGATCTGCAGAAAGAGCAGCAGCAGTACGTGTTTCGATCTGAGTAACGTCGTTAGAAACGTCGATCATGTTAAGGTCTCCGCCAACGCCTGCAAAGTAACCTTCGCAGCGGTCGACTAGAGCTGTGTTGAAAGCTTCTTGGTTCAAGCAAAGACCGTTTGTAACGCCTTCAGCTTTAGCGCGAGCACCTGCTTTTTCACCAGCTAAACGCTCTGGCTGACCCACGTGCATAAGTGCGCCAACGGCTGCTGATGACTCAAGTCCAGAGTTCATAGTAATCACAGGAACTCCTGCATCTACTGCAGCTTGAATTGCTCCACCCAATGCATCAGCGTCTGGTAGTGAAACAATGATACCATCTGGGTTAGAAGCTGCTGCTGCTTCGATTAATTTTGCCATGCCAGACATATCGCCTGATGGGTCAAAGTTGTATTCGAAATCAGCTCCGATAGCAGCTGCTGCATCGCGGCCGCCTTTTTCAACAACTGGCCAGAAAGGATCTGTACCTTGTGTGTGAGTGATCATGACATAGCGTTCTGCCATTGCCATTGTTGACATTGTTGCGAGCGCTGCAACTGTAGCCAATAGTTTCTTCATATTTACCTCCCAAAGAGTTTAAGCCGAAGTGGCCGGGTTTGCGCGGAATTATTCCGCAATTAAGACTGTAGTGATGAGTTTGAAGCAAGCTGGATTAACCCAGTTTAGCAGTGTTCACCCCCACAGCTATCTCGGATATTCAATTTCCGGTTTTTTAGCAGTGCAAGTATAATTATAAAAGCCTAAAATTGTCTAAACATTTTTCATAAGGTTCTCGTGTAATAGTAATACCTTACGCCAACCTGACACGTATTCTGAATGTCTGGTCAAAATGAAAGACTTCTTTTTACTTAAAGCACCTCCTTTAATTGAATTGATTTTCCTGAACTTTGAGACAGAGTTGCGGCTTCGGCCATAGCGAGTGCTGCAACACCATCTTCCAAAGTTACAGGTACGGTTGTATTTTCCTTAATTGATTTTATAAAAGCGTCCCACTCAGCTTTGTAAGCGGACATGTAGCGTTCTAGAAAAAAGTATTTGGGTTTGGCACTTAAAACGCCAGCTTCGGTAGATTTAACCACACTATTTTCAACAATGTTCTCTGCCTGTAATAAACCTTCAGAGCCCAAGATCTCAATTCTTTGATCATAACCGTATGCTGCCCGACGCGAATTCTTGATGACAGCAATTTTTCCATCTGCATAGATCATTGTAACAACGGCTGTATCAACATCGCCGACAGCACCAATTTCTGGGTTGATCAATGAATGACCTACCGCAGAAATAGTGACCGGCAACTCGTTCATAATAAAATTCGAAAGATCAAAATCATGAATCATCATATCTCGGTACAATCCGCCAGATGTTTTCACATATGAGACTGGAGGAGGAGCTGGATCGAAAGACGTGATTGTTAATAGCTCACTCTTTCCAATTTCTTTATCATCCAGTGATTTCTTTAATTGGGCAAAGTTTGGATCAAAACGCCTGTTAAAGCCAATCATGATGGGATTGTTCGCAGCGCTTACTTTTTTAAGACATTCTTTTGCCCTACTAAGGCTAAGATCGACTGGTTTCTCACAGAGAATGGCTTTGCCAGCTAATGAAGCTTTTTCGATAAAGCCTGCATGTGTATCTGTAGAGGTTGCGATCAATATTGCATCAATATTTGAGTCAGAAATAATTTCTTCACTGGATTTTACTGTTGCCCCATAATGCACGGCCAGTTCATTAGCAGAACCACTATCAATGTCTGAAACAGCATAAAGAGTGCTTTCGGAATGCGAAGCTATAGTTTTAGCGTGAAGTCTCCCAATCCTACCAGTTCCAAGTAGGCCAACCCTGATCATTCCGTACGAATCCCCCCAGAAATGTTACCGCTAACATAATGATTCTTCTGATAGGATCAAGGTAAAAAATATATGGTGTTCAAATGAAATGTATGATGATTTCAACTTATTGATAACTTTGAAAAATAAGTCCGTTGTGCTGTTTGAAAAAAAATATCTTCTGAATTTTTTATGCCAATAATGTTGTTCAATCTCATGTACAAATCATCGAAAGAACTCGATAAACTGTCGACTGGAAAGTTGGAACCAAACATGACGCGCTTTGGCCCAAATTGGTTTATAACTGTTTTTGCAATTGGCTTAACTGACGTTTCAGTCCAGTTATGCTCAAACATCCCTAGCCCAGATAATTTACAACTCACATTTTCTAAATTTGACAAATGCTTTAGGTCTTCAGCCCAAGCTGCTATCCCTTTTGTAGATCTGTTGTAAGGCGAACCAGCATGGCACAGTATCACTTTAAGATCTTGGAATTGTGAAAATACAGCTGCGCATTGTTCTGACAATTCCGGTATAATTTGTAAGTCAAAAGAAAGGCCTCTGTCTGAGATAGACTGGAGCCCGGCTTTAAATGCATCGGACTCCAATAACGTGTTTGTTCCGCTGATAGTATCCTCTAATGGTGACCTCCCAATTATTTGCCTGACGCCAACGACAGAGGAGAGTTTTTGTAATTCATCTAATTGGTGTTCGCAGTCATCCAATGATAAATCACAAAATGCGACTTGAACCATCGGCCAAGATGGATTTTGTTTTGCTATTTTATCTACCCATTTGGCTTCCTCAAGGGCATTTGCTGCCCCAACTTGTATATGTACCGATGCTTTAAATCCATGAGCACCAGCTAATTCTATATGTTCATCAATGGTATAATTGCGTTGTATTGGAGTTGGATCTCCAAAGAAGCGTTTTTTTCCCTTTTCCATTAACCACGGGTAATCTACTGCACCCAAATCCCATAAGTGATGATGTGCATCGATCATTTAAAGCTCTCATCATTTGCTATTTGATCTAGAATATCTAATCCTTGTTGCTTCCAAAAATGAAGTAGATCAATAAAAATCCAGTTTTCTGCCAGCTTATTTTGTGATCTACGATAAATATCAATCACCCTGAACTCACCAACTTTGTTTGTCGCAGGAAATCCCATAAATTCATCTGTCAGCTTAGCGGTGAAGTTTGGCCAACCGAAGAAGCCCCCAAAATGTCCTTCTGAAAGTCGACAGATATGATTGGTTTTGCTTCTTTCTGAAAACGCATTGCGGAATGGACCGGAATGCTGTTTCGCATATCGTTCTATTGTGAAGGTCGCGCCTATACCCGTAGGTCCCCACCAAATCATATCTTCACACCACGTTCTACGTAGCTCATCCTCCAACTTCATCCCACTGTTCCACTGACCTAGGTCGCTGATCATTGAGTTTATTAAATCCAGAGTTTTTTTACCTTCATTTGGGTCTTGCTGGTCAAATAATAAACCGTTGTGGGGCATTGGTCCCGGTTGTACTAGATGCGCAGCAGTAGCCTTGGGAAATGGATTATAATTTGCTTGCACCATAAAATGTGGAACATCAAAATACATTGCAGTTTCAACAATTTTTCCATCTTCTATCTTATTAAACTCGCAATAGCGCAAAAAGGCCATTTTACCAGTTGGTTGCAATCCAAGCCATGCATTATCGAATAGTCCCATTAGGTGGCCCATTGATACAACCCAAGTTGAGTTGAAATCATCAATTTCATTTTGGCCGGCGAAAAAAATATCAACGCGCCTTTGCATATGATCCATTGCATTTCGTAATGGGATCCAAAAAATTTCTGCAATTTCTTGAGCGCCTTGAATTTCGTTAAAGGGGTAATAGCCTCTCCAGATGTGATTTGTATGTGTGTGCTCTGAAATTACGTCGGCAATTTTAGAGACCGAAGAAGTATCAAGTTTTTGGTGAAAATTCCAAACAAGTTTTTTACAATTTTGTAAGTCGTTTGGATCCATTTTAAATTTACTTTCTGGCAACGTAAAAAATACTTGCCAAATAGATTAAACCGAGTCTAGTATTTTTTGCATGCGTATGCAAAATTTGTACTCCGGGGGGGTTTGATGGCGGAAGTAGAACTTAGCAGCGTTTCAAAGCGTTGGGGTAGTTTTGTTGGCGTTGATAATTTCAATCTGAAGATCCCTGATAAAGAGTTTCTTGTTTTATTAGGTCCGTCTGGGTGTGGAAAGACGACAACCATGCGAATGATAGCTGGCCTAGAAGATCCATCTGAAGGGCAAGTTATAATTGATGGCAGTATTGTGAATGACGTTGAGCCTAAGGACAGAGATGTGGCCATGGTCTTTCAAAGTTATGCTCTTTACCCAAATATGAATGTTTATGAAAACATTCGGTTTCCCCTGAAGGTACGAGGAATTCCGAACGAAACCCATGATGCAAAAGTAAGGAGAGCATCATCAATGGTGGAACTCGATGAGTTTTTGCACCGGAAACCCGCCGAACTGTCTGGTGGTCAGCGACAGCGAGTAGCACTAGCAAGAGCAATTGTACGTGAGCCCAATGTTTTTTTAATGGATGAGCCCTTATCCAATTTAGACGCTAAGTTAAGAATTTCAACGCGTGCTCAAATTAAGAACCTATCCCATGAACTAGCTGTAACCACCATATATGTAACTCATGATCAGGTAGAAGCGATGACTCTAGCTGATAGAGTGGTGGTTATGAACCATGGTGTAGTTCAACAAGTGGGCACACCAACAGAGATTTACAATTCGCCTTTAAATACTTTTGTTGCGGGTTTCATAGGTAGCCCGGCGATGAACCTTCTAGAAGGACATGTCTCGAATGGTTGTTTTGAGACTAAAAGTACAAAGATTAGTGGCCTTAAGATAAAAGATGGCCCGATAACTCTCGGTTTTAGAGCTGAAGATGCAGAAATCTCGAAACGTAAATCCGAGATTGCATCAACTGTTTATGCAATGGAGTTACTCGGTGATGCAACCATGGTGACCATTAGAATAGAGGATAAACTTATAAGCGTGAAAGCTGACAAAAATTTTCGTGCAGAAATTGGCGATAAAATAAATTTCTCAATTCCTGCGCAAATTTGCCATCTGTTTGATGCAAAGACAGGTGCAAGACTTTCGGGATGACCCGAACAAAACCCACTCGTGTGGACCAATTGATGTAATTTAATGACATCACTCAAACTAGGGAGACCTTTAAATATGAACTCAAAATTATTGTCGATAGTAGGCGCACTCTCAATCACTGCTTTTAGTGCTGCGCAAGCTTGTGAAATAAATGCACGTGTTAGTGTAGTTGGAAATGAGTTTCCAGCGATCCAAACTGTTGGGGCTGGAGCTGCTGCATGTACTGGTGCAGAGGTTTCAACTAACCTCACAGCTGATCACCAAAAAATCAATGTGCCTGGGATGCAGGGCAACCCAGCAGAATATACTTCAGCGATTGTTGCGAATTCATCAATTGTCGCTTTAATGAATGAAGACGTTATTCGTCCTTTGGATGATTTAGTTGCAAAACATGGTGGTGATCTTCAGTCTAGCCAGCTTATAAAAATAAATGGCAAAATCATGGCCGTTGCGTTTATGGCTAACGCGCAGCATTTAATGTACCGCAAAGACGTTCTTGCAGATTTAGGAATAAGCGTTCCAAAGACATACGAAGAAATGTTGGCGGCTGCTGAAAAAATTCGTTCATCAGGAAAAAT
Source organism: Paracoccaceae bacterium (assembly GCA_012270125.1). Classification (GTDB taxonomy): domain Bacteria; phylum Pseudomonadota; class Alphaproteobacteria; order Rhodobacterales; family Rhodobacteraceae; genus Salinivivens. The sequence goes on along the minus strand of JAAXIY010000046.1, from coordinate 4,532 downwards.
GCAAAACCCAGTTGGCGGAGCATATGCTGCTGGTTGGAACTTAGCGCAAGAATTTAATAACATGTTCTTGGGCTATGGTGGTTCACATTTTGAAGCGGGTACAGCTAATCCTTCAGTGAATTCCGAAGCGGGAATTAATGCGCTTAATATGATGAAATCTCTTTCAGAATATATGAACCCAGATTTCTTAACACACGACTCTAATGCAACAAATGCTGAATATAGAGCTGGCAACATTGCTTTGTTAAACATGTGGGGCTCAAGAGCTTCGTCACAAACAACAGCTGAAGGTGTAACTGATGCTGTGAAGAATGGTCATGCCATTGCTGGCCCGATGACAGTTGGCGGTGGCTCAACTGCAGCTTCTACACTTTGGTGGGACGGTTGGACTGTTGCTAAAAATATTTCTGACGCAGAAGCAGAGGCAACATTTATAGCAATGATGAACGGCATTAATCCTTCGATGATGAACGATGAAAATATTCGTACTCAAGCTGTTTGGTTGATAGATGGCTATAAACCAACTGATGCGGCTGTAGGAGTTTTTGAAGCGGCTAAGATGGGAACCACTCCATATCCAATGCTTCCTTACATGGGTCTACTACACACAGCATTAGGCGCAGAATTACCTGACTTTATGCAAGGTAAAGAAAGTGCTGAGCAGGCTCTTGCCGATGTCGAAGCAGCTTACGTAGCTGCAGCCAAGGAAAAAGGCTACTTGAACTAATTTAAATTATTGAAGGGGCGCGAAAGCGCCCCCTTATAAAATTGAGCCTTTTTAAATGAAACACTCTACTTTTATTTGGTTTTTTTCACCAACAGCGCTTGCAATGATCCTTTTCATTGCTTTCCCAATTGTGTCTGTGCTTGTTCAGTCTGTGCATGCTCCACACAAAGCTGTTTTGGTTGAAGTAGAGACTTGTACACCTTTGGTAGGGTGCACAATAGAAACCTCAATAGATCAAGAGGCCACAAGAGAATTACGGGAAGAAAAACCAATTGGTCGTTTCATTGGTTTGGAGATATTTAGCGATCGAGGCCATTTGGCGATATCAGAAGTAAAAGAGAGTTGGTCTAGCTCCACAAATCTCAACGAATTTTTTAAAAAGCTCGGCAACTTGCCATTTTACAGAGCAATGGCTTTTACTCTTACCTTTACTTTTATCGTTACGCCGCTTGTTGTCATTGTCGGGTTCTTGGTTGCTCTAAACGTAAATGCACTCCATGAAAGAATTAAAGGTGTCGTTGTATTTTTTTCTCTTTTACCTTTTGTGATAACACCACTGATCGGAGCGCTTGTTCTATTTTGGATGATAGATAGCCGCGGGGTATTGGGATCTGCTATACAGTGGATTTTCGCCGATCCTAATTTGTCTTTGAAAGCGTCGACCGGCTTAATGTGGATTTCTCTTATCGTCTATGGAGTGTGGCACGCTGCCCCTTTTGCATTTGTTATTTTCTATGCGGGTTTACAAACTTTGCCAGCTGATCAATTAGAAGCTGCACAAATTGATGGCGCAACGCGAACCCAGCAGGTTCGATACGTCGTTCTTCCGCACTTAATGCCGTTAGTCTCTTTTGTAGCGCTCATTCAATTGATGGATAATTTTAGAGTATTTGAACCTATAGTTGGTTTCAATGCATCAGCGCATGCTCAGAGTCTAAGCTGGTTTATTTTTAATGATCTAGGTGGCGAAACTCGCCAGTTATCTTCGGCATCTGCAACGTCAGTTCTGACAATAATTGGGGTGACGATCCTTTTGCTACCAGTTTTAAGAAGAACGTGGCGAGACTTTATGGAGAAAGCCAAATGACACTTGCTTCTAAAAGGCGCTCAGTAAGTCTTCGAATTATCATATATATCTTTGCCGCACTTTGGTTATTAATCGCGGCCTTTCCTTTTGTTTGGACATTTTGGGGCAGCTTCAAGGTTGAGCTTGATTTTTTCTCGGTGGCAAACTGGACGAACGCTCTGACTGGTGAGCGAACGATAGCTGAATATGGTCAACCTTTTACAGACGCTGGTTATGAAGGGGCTTGGATAAAAGAAGAGTTTTGGCGCAACGTTATAAATACATTTATTGTTTGTTTTTTCGTTGTCTGTACGTCACTTACCATTGGAACACTGGGTGGTTATGCATTATCACGCTCTGGTTATCGCTATACACTTATTTTGCTAATTGCGGCTTTAATTTTTCGAGCAATGCCGCCCATTACACTCGTTTCTGGTTATATGCTGCCATTTTTTGAATGGAATGTTTGGGGTATTTTACCAACTACAATAATCGTTTTGGTGGCAATTAACCAACCCTTCACCCTGTGGATGTTACACTCGTTCTTTCAAAATATACCAAAGGAACTTGATGAAAGTGCCAAGGTGGACGGCTGTTCTCAGTTCAAAGCTTTTCGCCTTGTGATCATCCCGGTGATGTGGCCCGGCGTCATCACTACGGGCCTTTTTAGCTTTCTGTTGGCTTATAATGATTTTGCAATAACATCGATGTTACTTTCTGAGGATAACCGCACCATGGTACCTCAAATTGCTGCCTTTTTAGGTACAACTTATACTGAGGGAAATGTGATGTTTGCTGTCGCGGCTGTTGTTTCTGCAGCAGCGCCACTTTTCATTCTTGTGATGTTTTTCCAAAGGCAAATAGTTAGCGGACTTACTGCGGGAGCAGTAAAGGGATGAACTGTTTTAGAGAATTGGAGTTACCAAAGATAGTAAACGATATTGAGCTAGTGGTTGGAAAAGGTAGAAATCAATGAAGGGTTCACGTCCAGAACAAGCAGCGCTTACAAAGAATACTGATCTTACAAAAACCGATGAAACGCGTCGGATCATTGAGGAAATGGTTGATGGCTTAAATGATCATAGGATAGATGATATTGGCGAATTTTTTTCTGATAATTTCCGTTGGATGGGTAATCAAGGTTGTGGAACGAAAATTGGTTTGAAGGAATTTCAAGACAATTGGCAACGACCTTTTCAGGCAGCCTTCTCAGATAAGGTATGTATTGATGAAGGGCGTATCTTTATGGGCGAGTGGGGTGCTGCATTTGGACGACAAGAGGCAACCCATACTGGTGAATTCCTTGGGATCGCTGCAACGGGCAAACGAATAGAAATTCGTTATATGGATTTCTGGAAAGTTATTGACGGCAAAATAGTAGACAATTGGGTCAATGTTGATTTCGCACATGTTGCAGCGCAACTCGGTGTGGATTTGTTTGATGGGCATGGTTGGGAAGCTTATGACCGAGGTGATAAATTTGCACCCCGACCTGACAAGGGGAGTAATTAATATGGCAGTCAATTTTCTAAAGAAATCAAAAACTGAAACAGAAAAAGCTGCAGAGGATGCTAAGGTTCGCGAAGTTGTAGAGGCTACCCTGACTGAGATTGAAAAGAATGGTGATCAAGCCGTCCGTGAATTGAGTAAAAAATTTGATAATTATACCCCGGAAAATTTCCGATTAAATAAGAGTGAAATTGAAGCAGCTATGCATAGGGTATCCTCACGGGATATGGAAGATATTCAATTTGCTCAAAAGCAGATAAGAAACTTTGCTGAGGCTCAGCGAGCTTCTATGACTGATGTAGAGATTGAAACTATGCCAGGTGTCATTCTTGGCCACCGTAATATTCCCGTCCAATCAGTTGGCTGTTATGTGCCAGGGGGAAAATTTCCGATGGTTGCTTCTGCGCATATGTCAGTTCTAACGGCATCTGTTGCGGGAGTTCCTCGCATTATTGCATCAGCTCCTCCTGTAAATGGAGAACCTCACCCTGCTATCGTTGCAGCTATGCATATGGGTGGCGCTCATGAAATTTATGTTATGGGTGGAATTCAAGCCGTTGGCGCTATGGCTATTGGGACTGAAACTATTGAACCTGTTCATATGCTGGTTGGTCCTGGAAATGCTTTTGTAGCTGAAGCAAAACGTCAACTTTATGGACGCGTCGGCATAGATCTTTTTGCTGGACCAACGGAAACAATGGTAATTGCAGACCATACAGTTGATGCTGAACTATGTGCAACAGATTTACTGGGTCAGGCAGAGCATGGATATAATTCGCCGGCAGCTATGATTACCTGCAGTGAAAAACTGGCTCAGGATACAATGATTGAAATAGAACGCATTTTGAAAATTTTACCAACCTCAGAAACGGCATCTGCCAGCTGGGAAAATTATGGTGACATGATACTTTGTGATACACACGAAGAAATGCTAGCCGTCGCGAACGACATGGCATATGAGCATGTACAAATCATGACAGATCGAGATGATTGGTACCTCGAAAATATGCATTCGTATGGGGCCTTATTTCTCGGCCCACGTACCAATGTCGCAAATGGTGATAAAGTCATAGGGACAAACCATACACTACCAACAAAAAAAGCAGGTCGATACACCGGTGGTCTTTGGGTTGGGAAATTCCTAAAAACTCATAGCTATCAACGCATTGAAACAGATGAAGCTGCCCAGCTGGTAGGAGAATATGGCTCTCGACTATGTATGTTGGAGGG
>JAAXIY010000064.1:131341-146509 GCA_012270125.1 Paracoccaceae bacterium | reverse complement strand
CCATCTGTTATAGAATTAACGTTTGTTGGAATAAATGCCTAAACATCTCCACCTTGGGTTTCAATAATTGGAAGAGCCGTCAATGATCCATTTCCGTGATCATCACCAAGTTTAGCTGATCTTTCAAGCAGTCTTGAGTGAAGGTAAAAAACGTCACCCGGATATGCTTCCCGACCAGGTGGGCGTCTTAACAATAATGACATCTGTCTGTAAGCAACAGCTTGCTTTGATAAATCATCATAAATGATCAAGGCGTGCTTACCATTATCTCTGAAATATTCAGCCATCGAAGTCGCTGCGTAAGGAGCAAGGAATTGCATTGGTGCAGGATCAGAAGCTGTAGCCGCAACTACGATGGAGTAGTCAATTGCTCCACTTTCCTCTAACTTCTTAACGAGCTGTGCTACTGTCGATCTTTTTTGGCCAACAGCAACATACACACAGTAAAGTTTCTTGCTATCATCATCGCCCGCGGCGTCATTATAGGACTTTTGGTTCAAAATTGTGTCCAAAGCCACAGCTGTTTTACCTGTTTGACGGTCGCCAATTATAAGTTCTCGTTGACCTCTGCCGATTGGTATCATCGCGTCTACAGATTTAAGTCCAGTCGCCATCGGCTCATGAACAGATTTACGAGGAATAATACCTGGAGCCTTAACATCCGCCACGCTTCGATCTTTAGATTTTATAGGGCCCTTGCCATCAAGCGGATTTCCTAAACCATCGACGACCCGTCCTAACAGTCCAGGACCCACAGGCACATCAACAATCGAATTTGTTCGCTTGACTACATCACCTTCTTTAATATCTCTATCTGATCCGAAAATCACCACTCCGACATTGTCAGCTTCTAGGTTCAACGCCATACCTTGAATGCCACCAGGAAATTCAACCATTTCCCCAGCCTGAACGTTATCAAGGCCATAGACCCGAGCGATACCATCGCCTACAGACAAGACGCGGCCTACCTCTGCAACTTCGGCTTCTTTTCCAAAGTTTTTGATCTGATCCTTTAAAATTGCAGATATTTCAGATGCTTGGATACTCATTTATCCGACCTCTTTCATTACGTTTTGAAGTGAATTTAATTTTGATTTTATAGTCGTATCAATCATTCTTGATCCAACTTTAACAATCATCCCGCCAATGAGACCTTCATCAACGGTTTCATTGATCCTAACGTCTTTACCAAAATTGGCTTTAAGACTTTTAGCTAGCTTATTTGTTTGACTTTTAGAAAGTGACTGGGCGGTTACAACCTCGGCAGTCACTTCGTTTTTACTGACCGCAATTAAATCATTTAACACTGCCAAAAATGTGGGAAGAACAAACAACCGACGTTTAGACGCCATTAAGGAAAGCGTATTCGTTACGATGCCAGTTAAGCCCATTTTCTGAGCAATTGCAGTGATCGCATTTTCTTGCTCATCTCTAGTGTACATCGGCGATGAAATTAAAATATTGAGATCATTACTATCTTTTAAGGATTTCATTAACGTCTCAACATTTTTACTTAATGTTTCCAAGTCTCCTTGTTCTTCCGCGAGACCAAATAAGGCGGCTGCGTAGCGTGTAGCTATGCCTTTCGATATAGAGGCTTGTTCGGACACTATCACCCTTCCGATTTATTTAACGTCAACGGACCATCTAGAGTTCTTTGTGCTGCAGTTTACACTAAAACAAGAGATTGTTCCGAGCGGGGTTTAACAGAGCAATTTCGTTCTCGCAACATCAATAATGATATTTATTCAATGCTTTTTTATATATTTCTTAAGGACTTGGCCATCATGCGACCTATAGCCTTACATTTGTATACAAGCAGGACGAAAGAATCACTCAAATTTCGATTCTTTTAGAAGTTCTTTTTTTATTATTTATGTTCAGCACAGGTTGGGGTTTACCCTTGGCAAGACCCTCTAAAACGCCACTGGAAGTTCTTTTACTATCTAAAATCGGCGAACCTTTTGTTACATCCGGTATTTTGGAGGCTTCTAACATGATAAGGCCTCCCACCAAAAAAGGTAGCTTTTGGCCCATCTTTTCTAAAAACGGTGAGAATCTTTGTAGATTTCTCTTTTTAGATGGTAGCATATATAAAGCTGAAAAATGCTTCTCCGGCAAAAACCCATGTAACCTTAGTTGAGTTTCAAGCTGGCCCGAACTGAAGGGCTTTCCTTGACCAAAAGGTGTGTTATCAGAGCGGGACCACAAACCAGCTCTATTTGGAACCATAAACAATGCCCTTCCTCCAGGACCTAGTACTCGATAAGCCTCTGTGAGAAGTGCTGAAATATCACTCGCATGTTCCAAACTATGAGACATGATTAACCTATCTACATGTCCGGTATCAATGGGCCATCTTTTTTCATCAACTAGCACAGATACATTTGCCTCTGGGCTTGGCCAGGCCAACACACCCATTTGAGCGGGCATCAAAGCGACTACTCTCCTGGAAGTATCTAAATACTTGCGCAAGAAAGGTATGGGAAACCCAAAACCCAATACATTCAATCCATTAGTGTCAGGCCATATACTTGATAAATTCTTATTAATGGAAGCTCTCGCAGCTCTTCCTAAGGTACTTCGATAATAAAAATCTCTGATTTCTTTGACATCAAGATGCATGATAATCTAGTTATTTAATATTTAAACAATCGTTGGTTTTTTTATGTCCTTTGAATTAATAACAATACCTTGTCTTTCTGACAATTACGCATTTATTCTATTTAACAACGAAAATCGTTCTGCTCTGCTGGTGGATGCACCCGAGGCAGAACCAATAAACAAAGTAATAAATCAGAAGAACTTAAATTTAGAGAAAATTTTCATAACGCATCACCACTCCGACCATGTTGATGGGCTAGCAAAAATTTTAGAAAATCACAAAGCCATAACAATAGGAGCAAAGGCGGACATTCATCGATTGCCAAGGTTGGATCAATATGTGGAAGCTGGAGACAAAATTTCATTCGAAAACCAGACTGGCGACATTTTTGATGTTTCAGGACACACCGTAGGTCACATAGCTCTTTATTTTTCTTCTCAAAATTTTCTGTTTTCAGGCGATAGCCTTATGGCACTGGGTTGTGGGCGATTATTTGAAGGGACCGCTGAGCAAATGTGGCATAGCCTTTCTCAATTAATGGATTTACCAGATGCCACACTGATCTGTTCAGGTCATGAATATACGGCCAATAATGCATCTTTTGCTCTAACAATTAATCCCGAAAACCCTGATCTCATAAAAAGAAGTGAAGAAGTCAAATTAGCGCGGACTAAAAATCTTTTTACAGTACCTTCAACACTAGAGTTAGAAAAGAAAACCAATCCTTTCTTGAGACCCTTCGACAAAAATATACGCAAAAACCTCAATATGATTGGATCGACTGACGAAGAAGTATTTAGTAAAATTCGTTCCTTGAAAGACAAATTCTGATCAAATCGCCAAAAAAATGGCATTTTTTGCTGTAAAAAGGTATTTTGCACTTGAAGACTTTAAGTAAAAGGCCACACTTTAAGGTATGAAAGTTGCATAGATTAACGATATAAGTTTCGAATAAGATACAGGAGTAAAGTTGTGCCGTCATTTTCGACAACCCTTGAACAGGCAATTCACAAGGCTTTGAGCCACGCAAATGAACGTGCACACGAGTTCGCTACTTTAGAACATCTCCTATTAGCTTTGCTGGATGAACCCGATGCTCAACAAGTTATGAGAGCCTGCGATGTTGATATTTCTCAGCTAAGACAATCTCTCACCGAATATGTAGAAGATGAACTTTCTACTCTGGTGACAGACGTAGAAGGTTCAGAAGCTGTTCCCACTGCGGCTTTTCAAAGAGTTATTCAGCGAGCGGCGATACATGTTCAATCATCAGGACGAACAGAAGTAACTGGCGCTAATGTACTAGTCGCTATGTTTGCCGAACGAGAGTCCAATGCCGCCTACTTTCTACAAGATCAGAATATGACTCGATATGACGCCGTTAATTTCATAGCCCATGGGGTTGCCAAAAACGCTGATTACGATGAAGCGCGATCAATTTCAGGTTCAGAGCCAAATGAGGATAATCTTGAGAAGACCTCAGATGGAAGCGACGAAGGAAAGAAAGAAAGCGCATTAGAAAAATATTGCGTGGATCTTAATCAGAAAGCTGAAACCGGTGATATCGATCCTTTAATTGGGAGAGACCATGAAGTGGAGCGAAGCATCCAAGTGCTGTGCAGAAGGCGAAAAAACAATCCACTTTTGGTTGGTGACCCTGGCGTAGGGAAAACTGCTATCGCCGAAGGCTTAGCTCGGAAAATTGTTTCTGGAGAAACGCCAGAAGTGCTAGCAAATACAACTATTTTCTCACTTGATATGGGAGCGCTCTTGGCAGGAACTCGTTACAGAGGAGACTTTGAAGAACGATTGAAAGCAGTCGTAGCCGAACTTGAAAGCCATGCCGATGCCGTTTTGTTCATCGATGAGATCCATACAGTGATAGGAGCTGGAGCAACTTCCGGCGGTGCTATGGATGCTTCAAATTTGCTGAAGCCGGCACTGCAAGGGGGCAAGTTAAGAACCATGGGGTCCACAACATACAAAGAATTTCGTCAACACTTCGAAAAAGACAGGGCACTCAGTAGACGTTTTCAGAAAATTGACGTTAATGAACCTAATGTTGACGATACAATAAAGATCCTGAGGGGTATCAAAGGGTACTTCGAGGATCATCACAATATTAAGTATACCGCAGATGCTATAAAATCCGCCGTGGAGCTAGCAGCTCGTTACATTACCGATCGTAAATTACCTGATAAAGCCATCGATGTAATTGATGAAGCAGGAGCAGCCCAACACCTGCTATCATCAACAAAGCGACGTAAAACAATAGGCGTAAAAGAAATAGAAGCGGTTGTTGCAAAAATTGCACGAATACCACCCAAGAATGTTACAAAAGATGACGCGATCGTATTAAAAGATTTAGAAGCAAGCTTAAAAAGGGTTGTATTTGGCCAAGATAATGCAATCGAATCTTTGTCATCAGCTATTAAATTAGCCCGGGCAGGTTTGAGAGAACCCGAGAAACCTATTGGGAGCTATCTTTTCGCAGGACCCACTGGAGTAGGTAAAACGGAAGTTGCCAAACAGCTCGCGGACAATTTAGGTGTTGAACTGCTCCGTTTTGACATGTCTGAATATATGGAAAAGCACGCTGTAAGCAGACTAATTGGTGCTCCACCAGGATATGTTGGTTTTGACCAAGGGGGTCAGTTAACTGATGGAGTTGACCAGCATCCACATTGTGTTTTGTTGCTCGATGAAATCGAGAAGGCACATCCTGATGTTTACAATGTTCTTTTGCAAGTTATGGATCATGGAACGTTAACAGATCACAATGGGAGATCAGTAGATTTTCGCAATGTAATCGTCATAATGACATCAAATGCGGGAGCGGCAGAGCAAGCAAAAGCTGCAATCGGATTTGGAAGAGACAGACGAGAGGGAGAAGATACAGCTGCGATCGAACGGACTTTCACTCCTGAATTTAGAAATCGCCTAGACGCTGTCATCAGCTTTAGTCCACTGCCAAAGGATACTATTTTGCAAGTGGTCGAAAAGTTTGTTCTTCAACTTGAAGCACAGTTAATGGATCGCCACGTTGCCATTGAAATGACTACTGAAGCTGCTTCTTGGTTAGCGGATAAGGGCTATGACGATAAAATGGGCGCAAGACCACTATCGCGGGTTATACAGGAACATATTAAAAAGCCTTTAGCAGAAGAATTGCTTTTTGGAAAATTATCTAAAGGCGGTTTGGTTTTTGTGAGCGTAAAAAATAACAAAATTAAATTAGATCTAAAAGGGCCAGAGAAAAGACGAATTTCTCGTAATAAACCGCCACTTCTCACTGCTAGTTAAGAAATTATTTCTAAAAACAAATACGACTCACTATCTCTCAGTGAGTTTAATTTCAATCCGTCTGTTTTGAGCTCGTGCCTCTGGAGTGTCTGCATTATTAATTGGCTGATATTCACCAAAACCATTTGCGGCAAGTCGTGATCCTGAAAAATTAAGATCTCTTATCATATATTTGACAACCGAGAGGGCTCTCGCTTGACTGAGTTCCCAGTTATCTCTGAATTCTCCTGTTCCTGACAACGGAGTATTGTCCGTATGACCATCTACTCTTATTACCCAGTCTATATTTTCCGGTATATCTTTCATAATAGAACCTAAAATTTCAGTAACGTTAGATATCTCTTTTTTCCCGTCAATACTAAGTTCAGAGCTGCCTGCCGGGAATAATACTTCCGAAGAAAAAATAAACCGGTCACCAACAATTTTGACCCGCTCTTGTCCCATCAAAACAGTTCGTAATCGACCAAAGAATTCAGATTTATAGTTTGCCAGTTCCTCTGCTTGATTTGCTAGTTTGTTATTTTCTTCCTCTAATCGTTTACGCTCATTTTCCTCTAATTTTCGCCGTTTCCGCTCTTCGCTTGCTAAGCTCGCGAGCGCTTGGTTCAATCTAGAGCCAACATTTTTTAGCTGTGCTTTGCTCTCTAGTTCCCTTTCCTCTGAGAGAGTGAGAAGCGCATCTAACTCACCAAGTTGCTTCCTAACTTCTGATAATTGTTGATTGAGTAGAGCAGTCTGACGCTCAGCCTTAATTAATTCTTCTTTCGATTTTTTATTGTTATTTGCCTGATTTTCAATTTCTTGCTCAGCTTGGTTCAGTAAAAGCTGTTTTCTTTTTGCCTCTTCTAATTTTGATTTTGCTAACGCGTCAGCAGCTAAGCGAGCAACCAATGCGTTTTCTAAATTTTTTCTTAACTCGGCATTATTTTTTTCAATCTCTGATTTTTCTCCTAGAGCAATCACTAACTTTTTGTTCAGTGACTGCTTCGTATCACTTAATTCTTGTTTTAAATTTTCTCCTTGGGATAACGCAGCGGCTAGCGCGAGATTAGATTCATCAAGTTCTGCCAGTATTTGCTTTTCTCCAGTTTCCAATGCTTCTATTGACTGTTTCTTTTGAGTAATTTCGCTATTTGCTACTTCTAGAGCAAACAATGTTTCCTTTAATTTGTTGTCGATTGCAGTCCGTGCGTTATTAGCCGCGGCTAATAATGTCAGCGTATCTTCAGCTTTTTGCCTTTGCGCTTCTAACATCAGCGTCATGGCTGTCAGTTCAGCATCCGCATTTTTTAAACGCTCTCTAAGCTCTTGGGCTACAGCAATTGAAACAAGCCGAGCCTCCTCTTCCTGAGAAAGTTTCTGTTTTAAGTCACTAATCTCACCAATTTTTTTGCTAACGTTCTGTTCAGCTAAACTAAGATCTTGCTCTAGTGCCGCGACCATGCTTTCAAAAACTTCTCTCTGAGCAGCGGCCATTCTAGCAGCCTGAGCAGCTGCATCAATTTCGTTTCTAGCACTTGCCAGGGCCAACTCTAGCCGATCACGGTCATCGTTTAAAACTTTACGCTCATTCTGAAGCTCTAAAATTTCCTGCTTGGCTATTTGCTGATCATTTTTCAGGCTTCCAATCTGAAGGTTCAAATTATCCCGCTGAGACAATAAACCTGCAACCTGAGCCTCGAATTGAGTAATCTTACTGTTTGCATTTTCAATTAATTGTGCCTGTGTTTCTTTTTCTAGGGTGAGAGTTGAAATGAGCGTTGCTTGTCTTTGTAATTCACTTTCAGTGTTAGCCAGATTGTTGGCCAACGTATTTACTTCAAGCCCAAGTTTTTCGGTCTGTTTTTTTTCTAAGCCCAAAGCCTCAGCTATTAGGGCTATCTCATCTTGCAGGCTGTTGAGCTCGCTTTCTTGGCCACTTATTGTTTCACGAAGCACAAATTGCACAATCATAAAAATTGTTAAAACAAACATTAAAACAAGCAAAAGACCAGTCATTGCATCCACAAAGCCAGGCCAAATTGATGCTTGAAACCTTTGTCCTGTGCGACGGGAAAGAGCCATTTACTTTTTACCCTTAGCCTTACTATTGGCTTCAGAAATCATACCGGCCAGTGTATTTAATTCTGATCTTATTGCAGTTGTAATTTCCTGACGGCCAGATGCTAAGTCTTCCATAAGATGGAGCATTTGCACGTCAATAGACCTTAATCGCATACGGCTTTCTGCATCGGCTGCATCATTTTTTTCTATATTTGATAAAACTTCAAAAAGTTTTTCTTGACCAATAGCCACACGCTCTAGTGCAGCATTGCTTGGAGCACTTTGTCCGAGCTGCTCGGTTAGGCCGTTGAGATTTTCAGCAAGTACTGAGAGCTTTTCATCAACCAAATTTCTGGAGTTTTCTGACTGTGAAAATAAAAGCTGCATTGCTTCCATCTGCTCAGACATCTGATCTAATACTGAATTTATTAAAGCCTGATCACTAGTACCTTCCGTCTCACCGGAAGAAAAACCCAGTCGAGTTATCGATGATAGCCACTCTTCTAATTCTCGATAAAATCTATTTTGCCCATGACTGGCCAATAATTCTAAAAGTCCTACAACCAACGATCCCGCTAAACCCAAAAGCGAGGATGCAAAAGCGACTCCCATGCCATTAAGCTGACCCTCGAGACCATTCATCAGTCTATTGAAAACCTCGACCCCTGTTTCTCCATCCTGCTGAACAAGAGATCTAATTGTCTCAACAAGTGCAGGAACGGTGGTAGCCAACCCATAAAAAGTTCCAAGCAAGCCCAAATATATTAAGACATTTACAATGTAGCGGGTAAATTCTCTCGCTTCTTCAATTCTAGTTGCGACAGAATCTAAAATAGACCGCGTTGATGAAGCAGCTATTTGGGTTTTAGCGCTACGTGACCCTAACAGGGTTGCTAATGGAGCAAGTAACCTTGGCGCTTTTCCCGTTTTATTACCTTTATCTCCAGCAAAACCTTCAAGCCATCGAACTGAAAATATCAACTGCACAACTTGGGCGAAGCAGCTAACTACGCCGATCGCAAATACAAAAAGTATAGCACCATTAAGATATATATTTGACGCGAATACTGGCCAAACGCTTGGTGCTGCGATTACGACACCTAAAGCCGTTAAACCTGCAACTAGTAATAAAGAAATTATTTGTCGGATAGGTTGGGAAAATTGTGAATCAGAATTCAAATTACTTTGACCCATACTTGAAGACCTTTATATTTTATAACCATTATACAGTGTTGTTTACTTTTTCCAATCAATCATCTCTTTGTTCTTTGATAGACAAAACTTTATTGTAAAGCAGTTCTATTTCTGGATCTTCTATACTTAATTCGGTGAGCCTATTTCTGGTACTGTAAAGATAATCATAATTTGATCCACGACCTCCATTTGCAGCAGCAATTATCTTAGCCTGCTCCTCTAAGGTCAATTTGCAGTATTGCTCATGGTCTTCGTCAATTACATATACCAACGATTGAACAGATTTACCGTTTTTTAAATTAAGTAATAATTCTTTTTCAAGGTATGCAGATGAAACAAGCTCACGCTCTCTCAAATAATTAATAGTTTCATGTTCTTTCCCTTGTTTCACTTTAAAAGCCAATCCGTTACAAGAACTTTCAACATCAGCACTCAAAGCTAAAACTAAACCAGGATTTTCAACTGTACCGCGGTGATGTATTGACCTCATAGAGAATGATCGCTTGTAGCCTCCCAATTGCGCGATTTCTTTTTTTGAATATTCAAAGCCAGGGTTCCACAACAAAGAGCCATAACCAAAAACCCACATATTATATTTTCCTTATCTTTAAGGTTCAGTGTTAATTGGAAAAGGTAAAATATGGAAGTAAACAACTAAACATGCGACTTATAATTTTTGTAACTGCTCTACTGGCGATTTTATGGTCCAGCTTCTGGTTAATAATGTCAAAAAATTATTTAAATCAGTTGAATGCGTGGATCAATACAGACCAGGCCAGCATGACTGCAAAAGTGAATGAAATTAGGGGGTTTCCCAATCGTTTCGACACGACTATTGCAGATTTAGAAATCAAACAGAGTATTTTTGGACCCTTAAGAATAGACCGCTTAGACGTGATGCGATTAAGTTATGACGATTCACATTACATTTTTGCGGCAAACAAAATTCAAAATTTATTTGATAATGAATTAACATTTTCAAAAGGTTTAGCATCAGCGGTGAGTAATCAGGATTTTCTGCCAACAATAAATTTTGAGGCAGAAAACGTTTCGGTTAATGGCGATTTATTTTTTGAACAACTAAATATCAAATTATGGCCTACAAAGGCTTTACATAAGTTAAATTTTTCATTTTATGCTAGAATAGACAGCACGGTTGATCCCAAGCCAGACTTATCTTTTCAGGGGGAAATAAAATTAAAATCGCCTTTGAAATTCAATGAATCAAAAGCTTTTATCTCAAGCTTAAACACAATCAAAACAGTTTCAGGAAAACTGTTCAATCATGGTAAAGAAGAAATTGACGCTTTTCTCGAACAAACGTCTAATAGTTGGGAAATTACCCTTAAAGCAAAGTCGCGACAAGATATCCCAAAATTAATTAGAGATTTAGACTTTGTAACGATCGAGATAATACAGTGATAATTAAGGCAAATTTATTTTATTAAAAAACTTAAGATTTTTCATTGAAAAAATCATAAATTTTTTCTGCCATAGCGTTTGAAATTCCATCTACTACTTTTAAGTCAGCCAAACTCGCTCTTTTTACTGCTTTACCTGAACCAAAATGACTTAAAAGTGCTTTTTTTCGTTTTGATCCAATTCCAGAAATTCCGTCTAATGGACTTGAAACGATTTGTTTAACCCTCTTGGCTCTATGAGCGCCAATAGCAAATCTATGCGCTTCATCTCGAAGCCTCTGAATAAAATATAAAACTGGATCATTTCTTTTTAAGGCGAATTTTGGAAGACCAGGTCTATAAAACTCTTCTTTTCCCTGATCCCGGTCTAAGCCTTTCGCCACTCCTACAATGCTTACATCAGATATCCCTATTGATTTCATCGTTTCATTAACAACTGAAATTTGACCTGCACCCCCATCAATCAAAACTAAGTCCGGCCATTTACCTAAGTTACGGTCAGGGTCTTCTTCTACCAGTCTTTTAAAGCGACGGGAAATCACTTCTTTCATCATACCGACATCATCACCAGGCATAAAATTTTCATTCTTTATATTAAATTTTCGATATTCATTCTTCTCCATACCCTCTGGACCAGCTACAATCATTGCACCCACTGCATGGGTCCCTTGGATATGGGAATTATCATAAACTTCAATTCGAGTTGGCATTTCTTGAAGATTGAAAGTCTCCCCTAACCCCTTCAAAAGTTTCTTTTGAGTAGCACTTTGCTCTAACTTACGGCCTAAACTTTCTCTCGCGTTACGAAGTGCCCCAGAAATAAGTTCAAGTTTTTCTCCACGTTGAGGGATTATAATCTCAACCTTATACCCCGATTTTTTTGTGAGAAAATTTTCTAATAAATCCGAGTTTTCAACATTGTGTGATAAGATTAATTGTTTTGGCACCTCTTTGTTGCCGTAAAACTGACCTATAAATGCCTCAAGAATTTCTTCATGAGAATTATCTGCATTTATTCTGGGATAAAAATCACTGTTTCCCCAATTTTGATTACCTCTGATAAAAAATACTTGAATACATGCATGTGCTCCATCCATGTAGAGACCTATTACATCGGCCTGATTAACCCCTTTTGGATTAATACCTTGGGATGACTGAATATGAGTTAACGCGCGTATTCTGTCACGAAGGCCAGCCGCTTTCTCAAATTCCATTTTCTCAGAAGCAATTTGCATCTCTTTAGCAAGAGCTTCCTGTATTTCCTTCGTTCGACCATTTAAAAAATTCTGGGCATTTTTCACTGCGCCTGCATAATCTCTTTCTGAGATATTACCCACACAGGGCGCAGAACATCTCCTTATTTGAAACTGGAGGCATGGTCTGGTTCTCGTCTCAAATGTTGCATCACTACAGTCACGCAACATGAAAATACGCTGCAGTTGATTTAAAGATTTATTTACCGCCGATGCGCTAGCGAAAGGACCATAGTAATCTCCATTTTCACTTTTTGCTCCCCTATGTTTCTTGATTTGGGGAAATGTGTGTCCTCTAGTCACTAGAATATTCGGAAAAGATTTATCGTCGCGGAGAAGAACATTATACCGCGGCTTCAGTTGTTTTATTAAATTTTGCTCTAGTAACAACGCCTCAGTTTCAGTTTCCGTCGTCAAAAACATCATATCAGCAGTTTCGGAAATCATACGTGCTATTCGTGCGCTATGCCCCGAATTTCTAGCATAGTTTGAAACTCTTGCTTTTAAACTGCGTGCTTTACCAACATAGAGAACCCGCGCCTGGTTATCCAACATTCGATAAACCCCTGGTGAGTTGTCCAATTTATTGACAAAATCTCGTATAATTTCTTGACCGTGTTTAACCAACTACTGTCCCAGTTCTTAATTTTTCATTTTCCAGGCGATTCTCATTCTGCTGCAATTATATTGCACTAAATTCAAGAGAAAAGCTGTCCACGGAATCTGTGGATAAGTCTGAGGGTAAGTTAGCGTAAATCAAGATTTTTCTTTAAATTTGAAGTATTTTGCTGTTTTGCACAAAAAATAGGCACTTTTATAACATACTGTAAATAAACACTATTTTTTTTGATATCTGCCAAATAATTGAAAACATTAGATTTTTATTTTGCTAAAAACAGTAATTCCATCAACAGTGTAAAACTTTATTGGCTTAACACTATTCCACTCCCAAAACATCAGGGGTTTGCCAAGCCAAATGCTGTCCACCATCAACGCAAATTAGTTGACCAGTAACACTTTTAGCATCTAGTAGATATCCAACAGCTGCGACAATTTCAGATGGGTCAGCCCCTCTTTCTAAAACTGTATTTTTTCTCTGCGTTTCAAAGTGTTCCTTTGATTGACGCGCACCTTGTAAAGTGGGACCGGGACCAATCGCATTTACACGAATGTTTGGAGCTAGAGCCTGTGCTGAAGTTTTTGTCAGTGCCCAAAGACCCATTTTCGCGATCGTATAACTCGTAAATTCAGGTGTTAGTTTCTTTACGCGCTGATCGATTAAATTAATAATTGAACCTTGTGATAGTGGTTCACCATGCTCATCTCTAATACTGGGTGGGACTTGATTTGCAAAAGATTGAGTAAGCACAAAGGGCGCACGAAGGTTGCTTTCAATATGACGATCCCAACTATCTCGATTTGCAGTCCAAATATTATCGTACTCAAATATGGATGCATTATTAATCAAGCACGATATAGAGCCACCCAATTTATCATTTGCGCGCCCAATTAGATCTTGAACTTCAATTTCTTGTGTCAAATCGGCCTTAATCGAAACGCAATTATTTCCAGTTTTTGATTTAATATATTGAGCCAGTTCGTCGGCACTTTTTTCAGAGGAATGATAGTGAATAGCAACCTCAAAGCCTCGCTCTGCAAGAAATATTGCGATTTCCTTGCCAAGCCTTTTTGCTCCTCCTGTAACTACTGCTCTCATCAAATTACCTATCAACTCAAAATAGAAACCAGATAGCTACCGTATAACATCGTAAAAATAAATCCAGAAAAACGGTTAAATTGGATATTTAAAAATATAAACGGAGTAATAATAAAACTAGCACCCAGCATTACCCAAAAATCAAAACTGATAAAAGTTGGATCAACAGGCACCGGAGAGATCAAAGACGTGATACCAATTATGGCGAGTAAATTGAATATGTTTGAACCAATCAAGTTTCCTAAAACAACATCAGCTTTCTTTCTCATTACCGCAACAAAAGTAGTGGCCAACTCTGGTAAGGATGTACCTATGGCGACTAATGTAAGGCCTATAATTGCGTCACTTATGCCATAATCATGAGCCAGCAAAGATGCATTTTTTACTAAAATGTCTGCGCCCAAAGGCAGTCCCAATATTCCCAAAAGTAAGAAAAAAATAATTGAAGACCAAGATTTTAGTTTTCCACTTTTATTTTCATAATTTTCTACATTTTTCCTGCCTTGCCTGAAAGAGTCGGCAAGAATAAAAATAAGTAAAGACAGAAGCACAACTCCGTATACCCAAGAAAAGCTTCCACTCATTCCAAGAAAAACAAACAATACAGATGCAATTATCATAAACACAAATGATCTTCTTGTATCGGCGATATCGTTTTGAAGCCGAACCAATAGAATTGGCAAGCCTAATACTAGCAAAATGTTCGCAATGTTGGACCCAACCACATTTCCCATGGCCAAGCCAGGAGCCCCACTTAATGTAGCTTTTATAGCAACTATAAGCTCAGGAGCAGATGTCCCAAACGCAACAATAGTCAGAGAAACAAGTAAAGCTGAAATTCTTAATCGGCTACTAAGCTCGATGGCTCCTCTCACTAAAAAATCACCTGAGATGACTAAAAGTAACAGACCTAAAAAGGAGAAAAACCACAGCATTATAGAGCCTTATGGCTAGTCACAACCACAAGAGTTACCAATTCGAAGTTGACCACATTTTCTACACCGTGACTTTTTAGATCGCCCTGGCAACAGTATATGAGCTTTACCAAACATTGCCAAAACTATTATTACGATTAGAAATATGACAACAATTTTTATAATCATTAAAGACCAAACCGAGCAAATGCCGCACGCTCTTCTAAATAAGCCTCAGTCTCATTTATCAGTTTAACACCAAATCGCTGTAAAAAACTCTTTTTTTGGCCATAAAATTTTATGCGGGTTTTTTCACCAAATTTTTCTTTCATGACCGTTTCTAAGTGTCCAATACCGTCAATGAGGCCCAACTCTTTAGCACTTTTTCCTAACCAAATCTCACCCGTAAAAATATCATCGTTTTGTATTAATTTATCATTACGTGTTTTTTTAACATGCGAAATAAATAGCTCATGCATTTCCCCAAGTATTCTTTTTAATCGCTTTATATCTTCAGGCTTTTCTTTTTTGAAAGGATCCAGCATAGATTTCGATTTGCCTGCGGTATAAACTCTTCTTTCAACACCGTATTTATTAATTAACCCTTCAAAGCCAAACCCAGAGGATATAACACCAATTGAGCCAATAATTGACCCAGTATCTGCATAAATTTCATTTGCCGCGCAAGCCAGCCAGTATCCACCCGAAGCAGCCACAT
>JAAXIY010000064.1:96394-131241 GCA_012270125.1 Paracoccaceae bacterium | reverse complement strand
GCATAAATTTCATTTGCCGCGCAAGCCAGCCAGTATCCACCCGAAGCAGCCACATCCTCAATAAACGCATAAACTGGCATCTCATTTTCTTCTGCCAAACGTTGTACTCGAGAACTAATAAGAGAAGACTGGACCGGCGATCCACCCGGAGAATTTATTAGTAAAGCTACTGCTTCGTGCTGCCCTTTTTTAAAAGCCTTTTCAAGAATTGGCCCCAAGGTCTGATCACTTAAACCTCCTCGGGCTCCAGAGGATATCACACCAGACATCTTGATCACTGCAACGGAGGGCTTGGAGGGCAAAAAGGGAATTTTAAATTTCATAAGGAACACATAATCTGTGCTTATCAATCAAACAAGAGAACAAATAAACTTTTTGTGCCTACTGCTTTATTCGCCATCCTGTTTTGAAAATCCAAGCCACTATCAAAATACAAACTAAGGTGAACAAACTTATGGCAAATAAACTTGTCAAAATTGGTACATCAGCATTTCCAAAAAATGACCACCTAAACCCTGAAATCAAGTAAACTACAGGATTAAACAAAGTAATTTTTTGCCAAATTGGAGGCAACATCGAAACTGAATAGAACGAACCCCCTAAAAATACCAAAGGTGTCACTACTAATAAAGGAACCAATTGTAATTGTTCAAAATTTCTTGCCCAAATCCCTAGGATAAAACCTAGCAAAGAGAATGATGTGCAGGTCAAAACTAAAAATAAAATCATGGCTATAGGATACATTATTTTTAGTTCTACAAAGATAGCTGCTGTACCTAAAATAACCAAACCTATAAATAGTGCCTTGGTTGCAGCTGCACCTACATATCCCAAAACTATTTCAAAATAATTTATAGGAGCTGACAACAGCTCATAAATAGTTCCGATGAATTTTGGAAAATAAATCCCAAAGCTTCCATTTGAAGTTGCTTGTGTCATTACCGATAACATTATCAAGCCTGGCACAATAAAAGCTCCATAAGTTATCCCTTCTACCTCCTGAATTCGGCTACCTATAGCCGTACCAAAAACCACAAAATAGAGTGAAGTAGATATTACTGGAGAAACAAAACTTTGTAGAAGAGTTCTAAAAAACCTTGCCATTTCGAAGAAATAAATTGCTTTTACTGCTTGGAGGTTCACTGAACATTCTCCCTGACTAAGTTCACAAAAATTTCTTCTAAAGAGGATTGATCCGTTTGTATGTCACGCAGATTTATTCCTGAATTAGATAGATCAGAAAGCAACTTTGTAATCCCCGTTCGCTTTTGTTTAGTATCATAGACATAAGTCAAACTCATTCCATCGTCTGACAATTTAACACTTTTTTTGTCTAACTCTTTGGGTAACTTTTTTAAGCTTTTCTGCAGGTCAATTTTTAACACTTTTTGACCCAGCCTATTCATTAGAGATGCTTTATCCTCAATTAAAAGAAGCTCACCCTTATTTATGATGCCAACTCTGTCAGCTATAGCCTCAGCTTCTTCAATATAATGAGTGGTTAAAATTATGGTTACCCCATCTTTTTTTAAATCGGCGACAACATTCCACATACTTTGACGAAGCTCTACATCTACCCCAGCTGTAGGTTCATCTAAAAACAAAAGTCTAGGTTCGTGACTAAGGGCTTTAGCTATAAGAACTCTTCTTTTCATTCCTCCAGATAATTCCATAATTCGAGAGTCTCGTTTTTCCCAAAGGGATAATTTATCTAAAATTTTTTCTATCAACGCATCGTCTTTTTTCTTACCAAACAAACCACGAGAAAACTTAATCGTATTCATTACTTTTTCGAAGGGTTCTAGAGTGATGTCCTGTGGGACTAGCCCAACTAATTTTCTAGCATCACGAAAATTTTTGGATATATCATAGCCGTCAATAGAAACAGAACCACTTGATGGTTTAGTTATTCCACAAATAGTTGATATGAGCGTAGTTTTTCCGGCGCCATTTGGCCCAAGTAGGGCTAAAATTTCACCTCTTTTAACTTGGAGTGAAATTCCTTTTAAAGCTTCAAAACCTGAGACGTAAGTTTTGCTGAGTTCATTTACTTTAAGTAACATTAAATTAATTACCTTTCGGCCGAAATAAATACGTCCTATGCTGATAAACTTTTGGCAAATTAAAATTATTAACTGCTTCGAATAGTATCGATCATTATCTGAACATTATTTGGATCGGCATCTGGCGTAATCCCATGCCCAAGATTAAATATATGCGGACCACCAGAAAGTGATTTAACTATTTTTTTTGTCTCATCAACAAGCTCAGCCCCCCCAGATACCATATGAGATGATGCTAAGTTACCCTGGACACAGCCATCACCTTGAACATTTCGGGCTATCCAATCTGCAGTTACCGAGTCATCTAATGCAACACAATCTGCTCCAGTTTTTTTTGCAAAACCAATATATCGTTCACCAGCTTGCCTTGGAAAGGCTATAATAGGAACGCCAGGGTGTTTGGATTTAAGTGCTGCGATGATTTTTTTGCATGGTTCAAGTGCATATTTGTCAAAGTCTTTTCCTTTTAGAGAACCCGCCCAACTATCAAATATTTTTATAACTTCTGCTCCAGCATTTATTTGATGAGATAGATATTCTATTGACCCTTTAACTAAGAGATCAATTAGATCATCAAACAAATCTGGATTTTCATTCTTCAAAGCATGTGCAGGTGCCTGGTCAGGAGTTCCACGTCCAGCAACCATATAAGTGGCTACAGTCCAAGGCGCACCGGCAAACCCAATCAAGGTAGTCTCTTTAGGTAATTCCTGTGACAAAATCTTAACCGTTTCATAAACAGGAGCTAAAGTTTCATTTATTTCTTCTGGTTTAAGCAAGTTGTCAAAATCAGCTTGTGTTTTTACTGTCGATAAACGAGGCCCCTCCCCAGTTTCAAACCAAAGATCGCTACCTAGTGCTTGAGGCAGGAGCAAAATATCCGCAAACAATATTGCGGCATCAAAACCATAGCGCCGGATCGGTTGCAGCGTTACTTCTGCGGCCAACTCACTATTGTAACAAAGTGAGAGGAAATCTCCGGCCTTGGCTCTTGTTTCTCGATATTCAGGCAAATAACGCCCGGCTTGTCGCATCATCCAGATTGGGGGTACTTTTTGTTTTTCCCCTGCAAGAGCCTTTAAAATTGATTTTGTCATTGTTATCCTTTTATCATTTATAACTTGTTAGTGTTATTTGTCACAACAATTGTCAATTATAATTGTCACATTCGTTTCACTAAGTTAACATGTATCATCACAACACAGCTTAAAGAAATATGAATGAAAAATAACTTTCCCTCGCCAACATCCCCTCTGCGCATAGGAACGCGCGGCTCTCCTCTAGCTTTAGCTCAAGCATATGAAACACGAAGACGCTTATCTGAAGCACTTGAAATCTCAGAGGATGCTTTTGAAATAATAGTTATTTCAACTAGTGGCGACAGAATTCTAGATAGGCCATTAAAAGAAGTTGGTGGAAAAGGTTTATTTACCAAGGAAATTGAGCAGGACATGCTCGATAAAAAAATCGATATAGCAGTCCACTCGATGAAAGATATGCCTGTTGAGCAACCAAAAGGACTCACTTTAGGATGCTACCTTCCACGCGAAGATGTGCGCGATGCTTTTGTTTCATCAGAATTCAAAAATGTTAGCGACTTACCTAGTGGTTCAAAAGTTGGAACATCTTCATTAAGGCGCAAAGCGCAACTCAAATTTTTTCGACCTGATCTGGATGTGGTGGAATTCAGAGGTAATGTTCAAACCCGTTTAAAAAAATTAGAAGATGGTGTTGCAACTTGTACCTTTTTGGCTATGGCGGGATTAAATCGCCTAGGTTTGGAAAATGTGGCTCAAAGTGCGATAGAACCTGATGAAATGTTGCCTGCGATAGCACAGGGAGCTATTGGTATTGAGTGGCGGGAAGAAGATAAACAAATTACCGACATACTTCAAAAGATTCACCACACAGAGACAGAGCAGCGCTTAAATGTAGAGAGGGCATTTCTGGCAGAATTGGACGGTTCTTGCCAAACACCTATTGCAGGGTTGGCTGTTATTGAAGGCTCTTCGCTAAAATTTACAGGACAAGTTCTGCGTACTGACGGATCAGAGTCCATATCCGAAACCGCACATTGTAATATTGAAGATGGTCCAGATTTAGGTCGGGAAATGGCACGGAATATTTTGGCTAAAGCAGGTCCTAATTTCTTTGATTGGAAAGATTAAGAGTCGTATTCTCTTGGCAATACTTTTCCCGGGTTCATAATTCCCTTTGGATCTATTGCATCTTTAATTTGACGCATGACTTTCAACGCAACACTATCTTTACGCCGCTCCATAGAAGAAAGTTTGGATATACCAATGCCGTGTTCTGCAGAAAAGCTGCCCCCCAAAAGTAGAACAACATTTTCTATCGCTTCCATAATTTTATCTTTATGTTTCTCGTCGTCTAAACTAGGCCAAACGGTGTAATGAACGTTCCCATCACCGAGATGAGACACGATTAAAACATCTGCTTCTGGGTCTAGTTCAGGAAGCTTTTTTTCCATGATAGTCAAAAACTCAGATATCTTCTCCAGGGGGACAGCTATATCATTATTTATCAGGGGTTTTTTCAAGAGAGATATTTCTGCGGCAGCCTCACGCCGTTCCCACATAATTAATCTTTGCTCTTCATTTTGCGCAATATGGGCATCTAAAATGGAGCCATCAACAAGGTTCTTATTTAAAATTCTTTCTAATTCGCCACTAAGTAAAACTTGACCATCATCTGTAGAGCGCGAAAACAATTCTACAGTTGTTTCTAATTCAATCATAACCAAATGATCATAGTCTTTTTGGAATGGCTTTCGAGATGAGGAAGATAATTCCATATAACCTTGAATGTATCGTTTTGGCATATACTCATAGGCCGCAACAGCTCCCCCTGTTCCTTCCTGCAGCTCATTTAATAAAGCAAGTGCATGATCAAGACTTTTAACGGCAACCATAGCCGTTGCATGAGCTTTAGGCTTTGGAAAAAGTTTTAAAACAGCTTGTGTTATGATTCCTAAAGTACCCTCAGCTCCAATAACCAAATCTCTCAAACAATAACCTGAATTATCTTTATGCAACTCAGACATTAAATTCATGATATCACCGTTAGGCAAAACTATTTCAACCCCCAACACAAGATCCCGAGTGTTACCATACTTCAGCACATTTGAACCCCCAGCATTAGTAGATAAAACACCACCTATCGTTGCTGAGCCACGCGCACCAAATGTAAGAGGAAACATTAAATCATTCTCATTTACAGCCTGATGCAAAGTCGTAAGAATTACCCCAGCTTCAACGAGAGCAATTTTGGAACTTGATCTAATTTCATGAATGTTGTTCATTCGTTCCATAGATATAGAAATGGATTTATCTGAATGAGTACCCCCATTCAAACCAGTGTTGCCACCCACTGGAACTATACTTACTCCTAGGCGACTAGCTAACCTAACGACTTCCGATACTTGCTGAGTAGTAGATGGCCGGACAACGCACAAAGGTTCGAAACTATATTGGCCTAACCAGTCAGACGAATAACGTTTTTTATCAATTCCCGTTAGTACATGCTGATCACCCAAGATACTTTTGAGTTCTTCAATTAAGGACATAGAAACCACCAAGAAAAAAGCATGAGATATTCACTAAACTTCTCTTAACTTTAAATCAAACAAAGAAAATGGACGGGTTGAAGCTCAATGCCATTTGGCAACTGGAGGTAGACTCATTAAAACAGCGTCAGCATCATGACCAGTGGTTAATCCAAATTTTGTACCACGGTCATAAACTAAATTGTATTCTGCATACAAACCACGATGTTTCAATTGTTGCTCTTTGTCAGAGTCTGAGAAACTATCACTTTTACGCTGCTCGATAAGTGGAAGATATGCTGGTAAAAATGCTTTCCCAATATCTTTAGTTAAATTGAAGTCAGCTTCCCAATCTCCCGTGCAGCGGTCATCCATAAAAATCCCACCCACACCTCTTGCGCGATGCCTATGTGGAATATAAAAATATTCATCTGCCCAAGACTTTAATTCGGAATACAAACCTGACCCATGGGGCTCTACAAATTTCTCCAAAGTGGTGTGAAAATGCTCCGTATCCTCCTCAAACTCTAGACAGGGGTTCAGGTCAGAACCACCTCCAAACCACCAGGCATGAGGGGTCCAAAACATTCTTGTGTTCATGTGAACTGCAGGACACTGGGGGTTTTGCATATGGGCTACTAAACTAATGCCGCTTGCCCAAAACCTAGGATCTTCTTTTATTCCAGGTATATCTTTTCTTGCAGCCATTGCATTTTGTGCTTCTGGGCCTAAGTCCCCATACACAGTAGACACGTTGACACCAACCTTTTCGAAGACCCTGCCATTTCGCATCACACTCATTATACCGCCACCAGCATCACTACCATCATCAGCAGTGCGCTCAGTTTCTTTTACTTCAAAAACGCCTCTTGCTTTATCTGAAAAGGGGCCCTTAACATGACCCTCTTCAACTTGTTCAAATGCACTAACAATTTCATCTCTCAGTGTTTTAAACCACCTGCTAGCCTGCATCTTTTCAGCTTCAAACATTAACACAAAATCTCCTAAAGTCTTAGCTAACCTTGGCTATGAACTTAGAAAGTGTCAATGGAACATCAAAATTACGGAAGACTGCAAAGACTAATGTGCAGCAACAGAAACAGGGTCTATCAAGCTACGTCCACCATCAGCATTTATAACCTGACCAGTAATAAATCCAGCTGCGTTTGATGCTAAAAAATGAACGGCTTCAACAACATCAGAAGCAGGAGCAATTCTACCCGTAGGAGTATGAGACTCGATTTCTTTTCGGAAATCTGGATTTTCCCTCAATTTATCCTGTAAGCTGGCCGACATAACAGATCCAAATGATACAGCGTTAACCCTGATGCGATGTTTTGCAAGCGCTACAGCCATTGAACGCGTCATTTGCTCTAGAGCCGCAGTTGAAACTGAATAAGCTAAAAGTTCCGGTTGAGTTAACCGAGCAGCAATAGAAGACAAATTTATAATTGTTCCGGCGAACTCGTGATCCTGCTCCTCATCTTGTTTTATCATCCGTTTTGCAACCATTTGTGATAATCTCAATGAAGTCATCAAGTTTTGCTGTAGTAATTTTTCGACTGTTTCATCATCCATATCCAGCGGATCTGTAGTTGCCATTTGCCGAGAAGCATTTACGAGCACGTCCACTCGATCAAAAGCATCCACTGTTGCAGAAAGAAGATTAGCTAATGTCAACTTCTCTCTCAAATCACCTGCGAAGTATCTAACATTACTATCTTCTGCTGTTTCACCTAGATCTTTTTTAAGTGATTTTTCATCTATGTCAGCACACATAACATTGGCACCATTTTCAGCAAAATGGCGGGCTAGAGCTGCTCCAATTCCATTTGCTGCCCCTGTTACGATAACGGTTTTACCATCAATTGAAAAAGACATTCTTTAATTCCTAAGCTATAATTTTATTGGGTTTTCAGCACAAATTACTTTGAATTTTTTCGATCCAGAAAGTTCAGAAAAAGAGCGAAAATGTCCCTTTATTATGTCCTCATATGGCAGATGTCTATTAGCCACCATCAAAAGACTACCAGATTTTTTTAAATTACGCGAGGCGACTTTTATAAAGTCTGCTCCAAGGCGGGGTAATGCTCTTCCCATATAGTGAAATGGCGGGTTCATTATTATAAAGTCTAGAGGTTTAGGGGCCTCCCATTGAAGCGCGTTACCCCAACAAAATTTTACTCTTTCGTCATTCAGATTGCTTTTGGCTAAAGTTAAAGCTCTCAAATCAGCTTCTATAAAATGTAATTCCCTAATATCCTTTGTTTCTAAAGCTCTGGCAGTTAAATAACCCCATCCTCCTCCTAAATCAGCGCCAGTTCCAGATAGACCACTAGATATAATGTCTCCCAATAATTTAGAGGCAGGATCTATTTCATCTGAAGAAAAAACTCCAGCTTGCGTTTCAAAGCCACCTCCAATCCTAGACGGAATGTCTTTGTACTCATCTAAATTGGTAGGTGTTTTGAACCAAGCAGTTTTACCATGCGCCTTAGAAACAACAGTATCAATTTTCACTTTTTTTTTCAAATCTCGAATTACTGACTCGACTCCAGAAGTTTTATCTCCATCAATTACTATCAAACCTTTTGGAACAGCTTTTGTTGCCAAATAAATAAAATGTCTTGCCAACTTTTTTGATTTTGGAATTGTAACAATTGCTAAGTCAAACTTTTGTTCAGGGATATTTTGAACACACTTGATTCCTGCTGTTTCTAACTGATCCACAACCGGGTAAAAAGTTTGATAGGCAACCAATCTTTCAAAAGCAAAAGATAGACAATAAGAAGGTGCGTCAGGATTAAGAAAAATCGTCAAGTCAGATTTTTGGAATAAGGAACCAAATTTACTTTGTACGAATTTGATACGTTCTAAAGACATAATTAAAACATTTTAATGAACTATGTGGGGCGAGTTTATTCTTTTTCCATTGTACACTGTAAAGGATGCTGATGCTGCCTTGCGCAATCCATTACCTGTGCAACTTTTGTTTCAGCAACCTCATAACTGAATACTCCAACAACAGCTAAACCCTTTTTGTGAACAGTTATCATTATGTCGAATGCCTGCGCATGCGTGAGACCAAAAAATCTTTCCAGTATCATGACTACAAACTCCATAGGAGTGTAATCGTCATTAATTAAAAGAACTTTATAAAGAGGTGGCTTCTTTGTCTTTGGCCGCGTTTTAACCAAAAGTTCTTGGTCTTCTTCACTATCATCTTTTTCAGACATCATTCGTTCGGATAAAACATTCATTACGCTAATCTAGGCTGTTTTTTTCTTAAGGGTATATATAAACACAAATTCAACATAGAAAAGGGACTATTGTTTCACGTCGAAAAACATTAAAAAGTATTCATATATTGTGGTAGCTATCCCAAAAACCACAATATATAGTATTTTTTAAAAAAAATCGTTAAAATTTAATGGTTTATTTGACGAACTTACACCAATACTGTTAAGAATAAACAAAAGGCCCGAAGAGGTCACATGAGGCAGTAAAGGATAATGACTTGAGACGAAGGCAAGTTTCGCCGGCGCGTGTCGGCGCATTATTACTTTCTTTTTTATTTTGCGTAACCGCGCCGATGGTTCTTTTGGCGAACCCGAAGTATGCAGCCATGGTGATGGATGCGCGAAGTGGTGAGATACTACACTCTGAAAATGCTAATAAACGTTTACATCCCGCATCATTAACAAAAATGATGACGTTATACGTTGTATTCCAAGCGGTAGAGAACGGAGAAATATCACTAGATAAGAAAGTTAAAATATCGCGGCATGCAGCCTCTGAGCCGCCCTCTAAACTTGGATTACGACCAGGTCAAAAAGTAAGATTAAGGTATTTAATTAGAGCTGCTGCTGTAAAGTCAGCTAACGATGCAGCCACGGCGCTGGGCGAGGCAATTGAGGGTTCAGAGGCAGCTTTTGCACGAAGAATGAATAGAACTGCCAAAGCTATGGGCATGAACCGCACTACGTTTAAAAATGCTCATGGCCTTACCGAGTCTGGGCATCTTTCTACCGCAAGAGATATGACGATCTTGGGGCGTCATTTATTTTACGACTTTCCAGACTATTATCATTTGTTTGCTCGAAAGACCGCTTCTGCAGGATCTAAGAAAGTCCGCAATACTAATCGAAGGTTTTTAAGCAATTATCGCGGAGCAGACGGCATAAAAACCGGATATACTCGAGCAGCAGGTTATAATCTCGTCGCATCTGCCAATAGGAATGGTGAACGAATAATCACTACTGTCTTTGGAGGGAGAAGTACAACAACTAGAAATGCTCAAGTAGCCAAACTAATGAACCTTGGTTTTAAGAAAGCACCCAGAAATGTTAAGTTGCAAAAACCAAAACCACCCTCTTACATTGCCATAGCGCGGGCCTACCCAGTCATCAATTTATCCAAAAGCTTGCGCCCTAAAATCCGACCAGAGAATAACACTGATAATAACTTAATTGCTGTTAATGAATTTAAATCTGATATTTTGTCAGCTTTAAAGCTGGCCCAAGCAGAAGATAATCCACCAGAGAACCCATCCGAAGAATATACAAACATTTCTTTCAATTCTTCACCAGCGCCTGCTTACAAGATAGAAACCGTCAAATACCCACGAACAATAAGTCGCCTTACCTCTTCCGGGCAAAGGGACTGGGGTATCGATATTGGCACCTTCCCAAACCGTTTTACTGCAGACAAAATGCTCATAAAAACGGCTTTATCAGAAATGATGTCATTAGAAGGTTCTCTGAGAAAAGTAGTTCAAAACAAAAATGGTTATAGAGCAACTTTTCTTGGTCTTTCTGAAAATAAGGCGGGGCAAGCATGCAAACGTCTAAGGAATAGAAATATAACTTGCGAGATAATTTCGCCAGGTTAACTATTCGCTGCCATCAGAAGTTGACGTGTATAAGCCTCTTTGGGATCATTGAAAATTTGATCTGTAAAACCACTCTCAATAATGTCACCTTGCTTCATTACCAATATACGGTGTGACATAGCACGAATAACCGTGAGGTCATGGCTAATGAATATATAGGCAAGCCCGTACTTTTCTTGAAGTTTTTTCAATAACTGAACAATCTGAAATTGCACTGTTCTATCAAGAGCCGAAGTGGGCTCATCCAATATAATAAGTTTAGGCTTGAGCACCATGGCGCGCGCTATAGCTATTCTTTGTCTTTGACCTCCAGAAAATTCATGCGGGTATCTATGTTTAACCGCTGGATCCAAACCAACTTCTTGCATAACTTCGTCTACTAAAAGTTGGATAGCATCAGAATTTTTTGATTGATGAACTTCTAATCCCTCAGCTATTATTTGCGCACAGGTCATACGTGGAGATAATGACCCAAAAGGATCTTGAAATACAATTTGCATATCGGATCGCATTTTTCTTAACTCTTTTGTTTTTAGTTTTCCGATATTTTTGCCATCAAAATTAATTTTACCTTCAAATTCAATTAATCGCATTAAAGCTAAAGCAACAGTTGATTTTCCCGATCCGCTTTCACCCACTATTCCCAAAGTTTCACTCGTTTTCACATCAAACGTAGCGGCGTTTAAGGCTTTGATGTGACCCACTGTTCGCTTTAAAAAACCACGGTGGATTGGAAACCAAACCTTTGTTTCTTCTGTTTGTAAAATCTTTTTAGAATTTGAGGGCACTGGTTTTGGACCCAGAACTGATACTGCTTTTAAAAGTTTTTTCGTATATTCATGTTTTGGCTTTTCAAAGACATCATTTGTAATTCCTTGCTCAACTATCTTTCCAGCGCTCATTACGCACACTCGATCAGCAATCTTTCTAACTATATTGAGATCATGGGTTATAAAAAGCATCGACATACCAAATTCTTTTTTTAAATCAGACAAAAGATCCAAAATTTGGGCTTGGATTGTTACGTCCAATGCTGTGGTTGGTTCGTCTGCTATTAATATTTTGGGACGGTTTGCAATAGCCATTGCTATCATAACACGCTGCCTTTGACCGCCAGATAGTTGATGCGGGTAAGCGTTCAACCTATACTTTGCATCTCTTATGCCTACCTTTTCAAGAAGAGTTTCGCAATTATCTCGCAATGTTTCTTTGTTTAAACTTTGATGCAATGTAATCGTTTCCGATAACTGTTTCTCAATCGTATGCAGCGGATTAAG
This sequence comes from Paracoccaceae bacterium, assembly GCA_012270125.1. Taxonomy (GTDB): domain Bacteria; phylum Pseudomonadota; class Alphaproteobacteria; order Rhodobacterales; family Rhodobacteraceae; genus Salinivivens. Next base: position 119,445 of record JAAXIY010000064.1, on the reverse strand, counting down.
TGACGTCATAGGTTCTTGAAAAATGAAACTTAACTTATTTCCTCTAAGCTTTTGCAGGGCCTTTTCATTTTTAGGATCAATTGAATCGCCATCTATGCTTATTTGTCCGCTGACCAAAGCAGCTTTTCCTAATAGAGCAGCCGTACTTAGTGCAGTCACAGATTTTCCAGAACCACTTTCTCCAACCAAAGCGACAGTTTCACCCTTAGTAACTTGAAAAGAGATTTTGTTTACTGCATCGATAATCAATCCATCTTGCAAAAAACGCACAGAAAGATCTTTAACATTGAGAATAGATGTCATTTGAAAGTCTTTCTGGGATCAAATGCATCCCGAACACCTTCAAAAATAAAAACTAACAAAGCTAACATGATCGCAAATGTGAAAAACGCAGTAAAGCCCAGCCAAGGCGCTTGAATATTTTGTTTTGCCTGTAGAGTAAGCTCTCCCAGAGATGGTGCTGAAGAAGGCAAGCCAAATCCAAGAAAATCTAAAGCTGCCAGACTTGCAATCGTGCCAGTTACAATGAATGGCAACATAGTCAGGGTCGCTACCATTGCATTTGGTAACATGTGTTTAAACATGATTTTCCAATTTGATACACCTAATGCTTTTGCCGCTCGCACGTATTCTAGATTTCTCGCCCGCAAAAATTCTGCTCGCACTACACCCACTAATCCCATCCAGCCAAATAAAACTGTTAAAAATACCAATAGCCAAAAACTTCGCCCTAGGATCGCAAACATGATAATGATTATATATAAAGACGGTACACCCGACCAAATCTCAATGAAACGTTGGAAAAATAAATCAGTTCTGCCACCAAAATAACCTTGAACAGCACCAGCAATAATACCTATCACGCTAGACAAACTAGTTACTATAATTGTGAAGACAATTGAGAGCCTAAAACCATAAATTACTCTCGCTAAAACATCCCGCTTTGTGTCATCTGTTCCAAGAATATTTTCACTATTTGGGGGTAACGGCGCAGCTCCCGGTCGATCAACTGGAGTATCATATGAATATGGAATAATTGGCCACACAGAATAACCCCGTATGAATGCATTGTTATCTGGAACAAACGATTTACTCGAAATCGCATTTATAATTTCTTCCGGAGTCTCAAAACAATCTTCCAACCCGCCCGACATTATGAGACATTGAACTTCTGGATCTCTATAAACTGCCTCCGTTTTAAAATCGCCTCCAAAGGCTGTCTCAGGATAAAAATTAGCTATTGGGAAAAAATATTCTCCTCGGTATTTTACAAGGATAGGCTTATCGTTAGCAATTAACTCGGCAAAAAGGGACAAGAGAAAACAAATACTAAAAATGATCAAAGACCAATAAGCACGCTTGTTTGCCCTAAAATTTCGCCACCTGCGCTTATTGAGAGCAGAAACCTGCATCAACCCTCTCTTCCCTCAAAATCAATTCGAGGGTCAATAAAAACATACATCAAGTCAGATAAAATTCCCACTGTGAGCCCAATTAACCCGAATACAAAAAGTGTTCCGAAGATTACTGGATAATCACGAGCAACTGCAGCTTCAAACCCCATACGCCCAAGACCATCTAAAGAAAATATTGTTTCTATAATTAAACTCCCCCCAAAAAATACACCTATAAATACTGCCGGAAATCCTGCTATTACAATTAGCATGGCATTTCTAAAAACATGACCATAAAGGATTTGCTTCTCCTTTAAGCCTTTTGATCTCGCTGTAATCACATATTGTTTTTGTATTTCATCTAAAAAGCTATTTTTTGTAAGTAACGTGAGAGTTGCAAATCCAGAAATAGATGAAGCAAGAACTGGCAAGGTGATATGCCACAAATAGTCTTTCATTTTCCCAAAGATAGAAAGTTGTTCGAAATTTTCGGACGTTAATCCACGTAACGGAAAGATTTGATAGTATGATCCACCCGCAAAAAGAACAAGTAATAAGATTGCAAACAGAAATCCTGGAATAGCGTATGCCAGTATAATTATACCACTGGTCCAAGTATCAAATTCACTACCATCCCTGACAGCCTTTTTAATCCCTAAAGGTATAGAAACGAGGTAAGCTAAGAGAGTTGACCACAGACCCAGAGTAATAGAAACAGGCATTTTTTCTATAACTAAATCAACTACGCTTATCGAACGGAAATAGCTTTCACCAAAATCAAACCTCATATAATCCCAAAGCATGTTGAAAAAGCGCTCAATTGGCGGTTTGTCAAAGCCAAACTCTTTTTCGAGCTCTTTAATAAATTCATCAGGTAATCCCCGGGCTCCTGCATAGGATCCATCATTATTATCGCCAACTTCTCTTCCACCCCCAGAAAAAGCTTCAAAAACGTCACCCTCGCCTTCAATTTGAGCCAAAATTTGTTCTACAGGTCCACCAGGTACAAATTGAACAAGTGCGAAATTAATTATTAGTATTCCCAGAAGTGTTGGAAATACCAGCAAGAGTCGGCGAATAATATATGCGCCCATAAATTACCTTAAAGCTCCAGTACTTTTCAAAAACTCAGCTTTGTCTGAGTTGTACCACCAAAAATCGAGGTAGCCTAAATCAAAAGGAGGAATTTCATCAGGGTGCTCATACATGTCCCAATATGCAACTCTATAAGTGTTGTTAAACCACTGGGGAACCCAAAATCGCAGGGACCGTAAAGCTCGATCCAAGGCTTTGACAGAGGTTTTTAGTTCAGCTTTATTTTCTGCGCTGATAACATGTTCAATTAGTGCATCAATCGCTGGATTACTTACACCTGCGGAATTAAAGACTGACACGTCTGAGCTTTCAGAGCCAAAATATTGTTTTAAGCCCGAAGACGGTTCAAGTGACATTGGGTGTTGGGTCGTAAGCATATCAAAATCGTAATTTCGTTTTCGATCAGTAAATTGTGCTGAATCTATTCTCTCATATTTTGCATCAATGCCTGCTGCCCGAAGGTTATCGACATAAGGTAAAACAACTCGATCAAAGGCCGGGCTGCGCTCAATAATTTCAAGGGTAAAGACTTCACCTTCAGAGTTCCTCCGGAGGCCATCATCACCAACTAACCAACCAGCTTCATCGAGTAACTTAGAAGCTAAACGAAGATTTTTCCGATCCAAAGCCCGTAATCCAGATACTGATGCCATTACTGCCTCTTCATCCAAAATACCCTTCGGCAAATCATTAACCAATGGTTTTAACAAGGCCAATTCTCCTTCAGTCGGCATACCTTCGGCTGCCAACTCAGAATTTTCCCAAAAAGAATTAATCCGAGCATACTGTCCATAAAATAGGGATTCATTCGACCATTCAAAATTATAAAGCAAGCCAATAGCTTCCCGAACTTTAGGGTCAGAAAATTTTGACCTCCTTAGGTTCATGACGAATGCCTGCCCGGAGGCAATTCCTCCGTCTGGAAGCGTTTTTTTAATAACCTTTCCTTCATCTAAAGCTGGAAAATCATAAGCAGTCGCCCAGTTTTTTGATGAGTTTTCTATACGCATCGTATACTCACCTGACTTGAAGCCTTCCAAGGCAGCACTGGTATCAGCAAAATATTCAATTTTTATAGTATCAAAATTTGATCGACCCTTCATCAGAGGAAGCTCATTTCCCCAATAATCTTCGTTTCTTTTATAACTAATTCGCTTATTTACTTCGAACTCGTCCAAAACATATGGTCCAGAACCAATGGCGATTTCCATTCTGCTTTCATCAAGTCTGGCACCCGTCGCGTCAAACCAAGCTTTAGACATAACTGGTAAACCTCCCACTATCGGTATCGCGTCTCTTTTTGATGCGTCAGGTGTAAAAGAGTATTTTATTTTTTTGGGCCCTAGAACTTCTGCCTCTTGTACGATTTGTCCCAAAATCGCCTTATAACTGGCTAGACCCTGTTCCAAAAAAAGCTCAAAAGTATACTTTACGTCATATGCTGTCACTGGAGTGCCGTCTGAAAACTTTGCCTCATCACGTAAGTTGAAAATCACCCATGTTTGATCTTCTGGGTATTCTATAGTTTCCGCGAGCAAACCATAAAGCGAACCTACTTCGTCAGCTGTACCTTCCAAGAGAGATTCGAAAGGTGCCGAAGCTAATGCCCCCGCCCTGCCTTTTCTCGAATAGGGGTTCATTGAGTCAAATGTTCCCATGCTCCAAATAGATATCTCTCCACCCTTTGGAGCATCTTTATTAACATAATTCAGATGAGGAAAATCTTTTGAATAATTTAACTCTCCAAAAAAGTTAAACCCATGTGACTTTGTTGTTTTTCCTTCCGCTAAAACTGATCCAACAAGCAGAAAAAATAGCGTCAATGACAGCAGTGAATTCAACAAAGTCGGCAAAACAACTCTTTTATCGACTTTTGCGTGGACTTTTGATCTGTTGTGCAACTTGATCATTGAAAGGCTCCCTAATTGATCCATACCTAAGTTTTATGGATCAAAGAAGCAGTTTCAAGGGTCTGAAAGCAATTAAACTAATTAAAAATATTCATTTAAACAGATAACTGTGGCTATTATATTCAATTAAATCAATTAATCGTGGCAAGATAAGCTATTAAATTAGCACGATCAACTGGCTTTTTTAATCCTGCAAAACCCATTTTTGTCCCAGGTGCATATTTTTTCGGATTCTCTAAAAAACCATCAAGGTTCTCTGGAGACCAAGTTTCGGCCACCGCTACCAGAGCCCCTGAATATCCATAACCCTCTACTGATCCCACAGCACGATCAACAACTGCGTAAAGATGCGGGCCCGTTCCATTGGCTCCATCCTCTAGCTTATGACAAGCTTTGCATTTCCCAAACACTTTGGCACCTTTATCTGCGTCTGCAGCCAAATACAATTCAGCAAACAGAGGTCCCTCGTCTTCCATTTCGTCAACTTCGACCTCGGCTTCAGCAACTTCAATTTCATAACCAGCAGCATGATCGCCTCCATGACCACCACCTACATGATACAATTCTTCAGCTGCCCAATTGCCCAAAAGATAGATTAAGAGAGCTCCACAGAAGCCACCGACCATTTTAGTTGCTGTCATCGTATCCATTAAAATAAACCTTTTGCTCGAATTTGCGCGCTATCTACTCTTTTCCGCTAGGATTATGCAAGGTGTAAGGTATATAAAGGGCAAGAAAATAACTGAAATTTGGACAAAAATGACAAGTAGAATAGCCTTTCAAGGGGCTTTAGGAGCCTACTCTCACGAAGCATGCGTAGCATATAGGCCTGATATGGAGCCTTTTCCCTGCAAAACGTTCGGCGATGTATTGCGTGCAGTGCGTGATAGTGACGCAGAACTTGCTATGTTGCCTGTTGAAAACTCTTCATACGGCAGAGTAGCTGATAGTCATCGGTTACTACCAGAATCAGGTCTACATATAGTTGATGAATGTTTTACTAGAGTAAGAATTTCGTTAATGGCTAATTCTGGCTCCAATTTGCATACGATTAAATCTGTAAGAGCACATTTGGTTTTATTGCCCCAAGCCCAGCAATTTTTGGATAAGCACAATATAAGAGCAGATGCCGCAGCAGATAGTGCTGGTGCGGCTGCAAAACTTGCAATGTCTAAAAAACTAGACGAGGGCGTATTAGCCAGCGAGCTAGCTGCTAAAATTTATGGTCTGGAGATTTTAGCAAAAGACATAGAGGATTATGGACACAATACCACACGTTTTCTCGTAATGTCTCGAGAGCCAAATTTAGCGCGCCGAGGATCAAAAAAATTAATGACTACTTTTGTTTTTCAGGTTCGAAATATACCTGCAGCTTTGTACAAAGCCATGGGAGGCTTTGCTACGAATGGCGTAAACATGACAAAACTCGAAAGTTACATGGTAGGAGGATCTTTTACTGCGACACAATTTTATGCAGATATTGAAGGGCATCCAGATGATGAAAACGTTGCAAGAGCACTGGAAGAACTGAGTTATTTTACCGATAGCTTAAGGATTTTGGGTGTTTATCCCAAAGGTGAAAAAAGAGATTAATTTTGTTCGTTTCAACCAAATTTAATCAATCACTCAAACGATCTGATAGCCATTTCTCTAAAAGAAAATTTGCGATGGAACCCTTCCTTGCAGGAAGTATACTTTGATTAATACCCGCAAAGACGTCTAAAAGGTCAGATTTACTAATCCATTTTGCGTCATCAATTTCGTTGGGATCGATTTCTATTGCTTCAGTAAGGGCAGTGCCGTGACATCCAAACATAAGAGAATTGGGGAATACCCAAGGTTGACTTGCCAAGTAGGTAACTGGACCAACCTTTATGCCACTTTCCTCCATAACCTCTCTTCTTACTGCTCCCTCTATTGTTTCTCCTGGCTCGACAAACCCAGCTAATAAAGAATACATTTTCTCAGGCCAATGAGGAGACCTTCCAAGTAGAACTTTATCACCTTTCGTTATTAACATAATAACGACAGGATCTGTTCTGGGAAAATGGGTTGCCCCACAACCACTACAGTTTTTTTGCCATCCGGAAAGTTTTGTTTGAAGCAAACCTGCACAGGAGGAACAATATTTTTGAGACTTATTCCAATGCAACAAGCCTTTTGCGATTGAACAAAGCTCTGCCTCTCTTTTTGTTAAATTCAGCATGTGGCCTCTAAGTTCACAAAATGCATATTTTTCTTCCAGCAGCGGATGGCGCTGTTGTGTTGGATCAAAAAAAACGTTCGGATCAGGCTGATCATCTTCAGCTGGTTCCCATTTGGAAATATCAAAAGCAATATAGTTTTGGTCATTTTCGCATCCTAAAAATACTTCATCAGCATCTTTACAAAGTGGATGAGGAAACCGAAATTGTGCTAAAGTAGGCTCATTATCTAAGTCCATTAAAATTTTACCACGCCATACAAAAATTATAAAATCTCCTGTTGAAGCCTTTGCTTTTTCAGTTCCACGCATAGCCGCAGCTCGATTAAGTCCAGAACCACCAAAGGTTACATCTTCAGCATTTTTCACAAGCCAGTCTCCAATAATATTTAACAATAGTGATAGATTACTTTTTATTAGAAGCAATGAGGTTACAGTAGAGATCTTGAACAAAACCCCAAAAAGCCATAAAAGAATCGCGAGAGGTTGGTCGGGCAAGCGCCTCGCCAACCCGGTCAGGTCCGGAAGGAAGCAGCCGTAACGAGCACCGTTTGGGTCGCACTTAACCTCTCACCTTTTAATTTACCTTCTTTCTATTGCTGATCTAGCCCACATCTCTTGAGCTTCCGTTTCTACTAAACAGGGCCTTATTGAACGGAGCTTTAGTAAAGCTGTATCCGGCTTTTCTCCAAATTCAATCATAATTCTTAAAGCAAGCATACCGGTCCTTCCGCAACCACCTCGACAATGGATTAAGACCCTGCCTCCACTTTCAATTTGCTGACGCAAATCATTTGATAGGAACTCCCACTGGAATTCTCTTTTATTATCAACTGTTCCAAAATCTTTGATTGGAAAATGAATTGAAGGAATTTTTTCTTTTTCTAAGCGGAGGAAAAGGTCTTTAGCACCAAGATCCTTCATTTCATTTGTCTCTGTTAACGAAACTATACAGGTCGGCCGCCAGTTAATAATATGTTTAATATCAGCCTCGAAATTGCCACTTAAACCCGGCAGAGGGCTCATGCCTAACAATCCAACGCCAAGCGATATTTCAAATACTTCAAAATTACTCATAAGAATTTTATGTTTCTGACACATTGATGACTGGACGTCTAGCACACAAACACATAGCTTATAACCAGCCTAATTAAGAACATAGACATGACAGCCGAAGAAAACACAAATTACCAAGTTTTAGCCAGAAAGTATCGCCCAGAAACGTTTTCTGACCTCATTGGGCAAGAGGCCATGGTAAGGACACTCAAAAATGCTTTCGAAGCTGATCGGATTGCTCAGGCCTTCATGATGACGGGAATACGAGGTGTTGGGAAAACCACTACTGCTAGAATAATAGCAAAGGGTATGAACTGTATCGGATTAAATGGAGAAACAGGCCCTACAACAAATCCATGTGGTAAATGTGAACACTGCATTGCTATAAGCGAAGGGCGGCATGTCGATGTATTAGAAATGGATGCTGCTAGCAGAACCGGTGTTGATGATATCCGAGAAATAATTGATAGTGTACACTACCGCGCTGCTTCTGCTCGCTTCAAAATCTACATCATAGATGAAGTGCATATGCTATCAAATAATGCATTCAATGCATTATTAAAAACTCTAGAAGAACCACCAGCACACGTGAAATTTATTTTTGCTACAACGGAAATTCGCAAAGTGCCCGTGACAGTGTTATCTCGTTGCCAAAGGTTTGATTTGCGCCGCATTGAACCTGAAGAAATGATTAAGATGCTTCAAAATATAGCAAAACTCGAAAAGGCGAGTATTTCAGATGAAGCACTGGCGCTTATTACGCGTGCTTCCGAAGGTTCTGCAAGAGATGCACAATCTTTGTTAGACCAAGCTATTAGTCATGGAGCTGGAGAAACAAGTGTTGATCAGGTTCGTGCAATGTTAGGCTTGGCAGACCGCGGACGCGTTATGGACTTGTTTGAATTCATAATGAAAGGGCAGCCAAAAGAAGCATTAAATGAAATTGGCAGTCAGTACTCAGACGGAGCCAGCCCTATCGCAATCATGAGAGATCTTGCCGAAGTCACACATTGGGTATCGGTAATTAAAATTAACCCTGAAGCCGTAAATGATCCGACAGTATCACCTGATGAAAAAACTAGAGGGCAAGCATTTTCTGAGACTTTACCAATGCGCGTGCTTACAAGAACTTGGCAATTGCTTTTAAAATCCTTGGAAGAAATATCTTCAGCCCCGAACCCAATGATGGCAGCAGAAATGGCTATTATAAGAATAACTCATATATCTGACTCACCAACACCCGAGGAATTAATTAAAAAACTTACCAATACCCAAACTGAAGGCACTGCCACCCAAAAATTAAACCCAACCAATACTGTAAATAGTTCGGGTCAATCAATTTATAAACCTTTTCAAAAATCTGAGATCAATTCTTCAGAAAATAACGGAAATACTGCTCTTGCTATAGATACCGAAACTTTGGCAATTCAGTATCCCACTTTTGAAAGTGTTTTAGAAATAATTCGCAAATTTCGCGATATGAAACTTCTTATAGATGTAGAAAACTCAATTCGCTTAAACAGCTACTTACCTGGGCGAATTGAATTTACACCAACTGAAGATGCTCCAAAAGATTTGGCTCAAAGGCTCGGCAGACTATTACAAAATTGGACTGGATTTCGATGGACAGTTACCGTGGTTAGCGGCTGTTTAGTTAAGACAATTCAAGAACAAAGAAATATAAATGAGACAAACTTAAAGAATGAGGCGGAAATGCATCCATTCGTAAAAACAGTTTTTGAAAACTTTCCAAAAGCATCTATAACGGAAATTAAATCACAAGCACAAATAATTGCAGAAGCAGAAGAAACCAGTTTACCTGAAATTGAAGGTGAGTGGGATCCTTTTGAGGAATAAACTAGGAGATAAAAAATGTTTAAAGGCTTAGGCGGGTTAGGCGATATGGGAAAAATGATGAAAGCTGCCCAAGAAATGCAAGGGAAAATGGCCCAAATGCAAGAAGAGATGGTAAATATTATGGTAGAGGGTCAAGCTGGTGCAGGAATGGTAAAAGCTACTTGCTCTGCAAAAGGTGATTTAAAAGCGCTAAATATTGATCCTTCAATTTTTAATAGTGATGATAAAGAAGTTGTCGAAGACTTAATCGTGGCAGCAATCAAAGATGCGCAAGAAAAGGCCAGCGAAAAAGCAAAGGAAGAAATGGGAAAACTCACTGAAGGTTTAGGGTTACCTCCCGGCATGAAACTCCCATTCTAAAAGATGAGTAACAACAGAGAACTTGATGTTTTAATCGAGCTCATGGCGAAACTTCCTGGGCTCGGACCTAGATCGGCTCGCCGCGCCGTTTTACATTTAATTAGAAAACGAAACTCTTTATTGCTGCCATTAGCAGATATGCTTTCAAATCTATCAGAAACGGCCAAAGAATGTTTAAATTGCGGAAATATTACGACTACCGATTTATGTGAAATATGTAGTGATCAAAAGAGAGGTAATGGTGAGCTGTGTATCGTTGAAGATGTTTCAGATCTATGGGCAATGGAGCGAGCAAACATTTTCAAAGGTCGGTATCATGTTTTAGGCGGCACTTTGTCAGCTCTTGATGCTGTTGGACCCGAGGAACTGCGTATACCAAAATTAGTAAATCGTATTCTCGCAGAAAATGTAAGCGAAGTAATTTTAGCTCTAAATGCTACTATTGAAGGGCAGACGACAGCACATTACATATCCGAGCAATTGGAGACTTCTGTAAAAGTAACTTCTTTAGCTCAAGGTGTCCCAATTGGAGGAGAATTGGACTATCTTGATGAAGGCACAATAACGGCTGCACTAAATGCTCGAAGACAAATCTGAATAAAAACTTTTTTTACTCTTTATCAGATTTATCATCATCTTCCGGAAGATTAAAAAAACTGTCAGCATCTAAAAAATCATCAGTTTTTTCTTCGGACTTCTGAGGTTCATTTTCTGTTAAACTAAATGCTTCTAGCCCTTCCATGCTTGACGGTATTTTAGGCTCTGTTGGCATTTCTAATGACTGTTCCGTACTTACCAATTTACGTCTTTCATCATCAGACATAATCGCACCTTCAGTTGCCTTCTTGGCAGCTGCTTTTTGAACAGCCGTATCTAACTCTGACTGTTTACAAAGACCCAGCGCGACAGGATCGATGGGCTGAATATTAGAAATATTCCAGTGGGTACGCTCCCTGATAGATTGAATAGTCGGCTTTGTCGTACCTACTAACTTAGAAATTTGGCCGTCAGTCAATTCAGGATGAAATTTTACCAGCCAGTAAATTGAAGCTGGCCTATCCTGGCGTTTGGATAATGGAGTATATCGAGGGCCACGCCTTTTCTCTTCACCCAAAGCCGCAGGGTTATACTTTAAGGTTAATTTATAAAGTGGATCGGCTTCAGCTTTTTTAATTTCATCAGCATCTAATTGACTATTCGTAATAGGATCAAAACCCTTTACGCCAGTTGCTACGTCTCCGTCGGCTATACCCTGAACTTCTAATTCATGCATTCCAACAAAATCTGCAATTTGTTTAAATGTGAGCATAGTATTGTCAACTAGCCAAACTGCCGTCGCTCTTGCCATAATAGGTTTCGCCATCTTTTTCTCCTTCATATAACCCGTAATCACCTGACTGCAGGCGCCCAACCTAAAGGAATTCTCCGATAAAAGGGAAAGTGAGATCGCTATAACGATTTTTTTTAAAAAGTGAAGACCTATTAAGAATTTTATTATTCAGCTTTATTTTTTTGGGTTGAACCAAAAATCATATTTCAAACCAATTGAGTAAAAAATATGGTGAGTATAAATGCAGTTTAAAAAGCACGTTTTCAGTTGAAAAAAAATTGTGACGAAATATTTTAACAATATTAGTAAAAAATTAGCATTTTTGTTGCGCTGCGGTTGCGAAGTGCCTAAAAGGTAAAAATTAAGGAGACTCGTTTCATGGCTCATGATGGACAATACGACCTAATGATCGAAACGCCAGTAATGAAAGATATACTGGCGTTGACGCAGCAAGCGGTTAAGCCACTAGAAACATTAAACACCAAAGCCATTAATAACCTCCGCGAGTTAGTAACCTTAGACAACAAAGTTTCTTCTTCTTTGATCGAAACCCACCAATCGGCTGCTCACGGAGTTGCATGGCTTGCCACCTACACAGAATCTATCCGCCAAATGGTGAAGTGGGGTGAAAAAGTTTCCGAGCAAAATAAATTTGGACAGACAGAACAGCTTTTATTGCAAATTGCAGTCAGCGAGTACCTGGGACAAATTCTTGGCGGTATTATGATGAGCCAAGGTGAAATTTTTAGGCTCAACGATATCGGCTTGACCACTTTAGACTTGTCAGAATTTCAAACTCAAGCCGTTAAAGATCTTATCCAAAATGGCAACAATCAACACGCTCGAGCACTCTTAGTTGATATAATGTTAGACCAATCTGCTAATATTACAGTTGGTGACAGCGGTTTAGACGAAGACCTGGAAATGATAAGAGAACAATTTAGAAGGTTTTCTATAGACCGAATTGAACCGCATGCCCACGAATGGCATTTAAAAGACGAATTGATCCCGCTCGAAGTAATCTCAGAATTGGCAGAATTAGGTGTTTTTGGGCTAACTATTCCCGAAGAGTACGGCGGACTTGGGTTGAGCAAAGCTTCAATGGCAGTAGTGTCAGAAGAATTATCGAGGGGATACATAGGCGTCGGGTCTTTAGGAACCAGAACGGAAATTGCAGCTGAGCTAATTCTATGCGGCGGGACAGAAGATCAAAAAAATCATTGGCTACCTGGCCTAGCTAGCGGTGAGATATTGCCAACTGCCGTATTTACAGAACCAAATACTGGTTCAGACCTAGGCGCACTTCGGACAAGAGCCATTCAATCTGAAAACGGCGACTACCATATCACTGGCAACAAGACTTGGATCACACATGCTGCTCGCACTCATGTTATGACCCTACTAGCTCGTACGGATCCTGATTCTGTTGATCATCGCGGCTTGTCTATGTTTTTGGCCGAAAAACAACCCGGAACAGACGAAAACCCATTTCCAAACAAAGAAATATCCGGCGGTGAAATAGAGGTCTTAGGTTACCGAGGTATGAAAGAATATGAAATGGCCTTTGACAAATTTAAAGTGGCTAAATCTAACCTTTTGGGGGGTCAAGAAGGCAAAGGTTTCAAACAACTGATGCAAACCTTTGAGAGCGCCAGAATTCAAACTGCAGCAAGAGCCGTGGGTGTTGCACAAGCTGCGTTAGATGAATCCTTTAAGTATGCTAAGGACAGAAAACAATTTGGAAAATCACTAATCAACTTTCCTAGGGTCATTAATAAATTAGCCATGATGGCTGTAGAAATAATGATAGCTCGACAGCTAACATACTTCAGTGCTTATGAAAAAGACAACGAACGTCGATGTGATTTAGAAGCTGGTATGGCAAAGCTGCTGGGTGCAAGGGTTGCTTGGGCTGCGGCCGACAACGGGCTTCAGATACATGGTGGGAATGGTTTTGCCTTAGAGTACAAAATTAGTCGTATTCTTTGTGACGCCAGAATTTTGAATATTTTTGAAGGTGCTGCAGAAATACAAGCCCAAGTTATAGCACGTAGACTCCTTGATACTGAAAACAAATAGATTGAAATCTACGGCAACCCAAAAGCTATAAACACACGGCCGGCAAAAACTCTGCTGGTAAATTATCTCTATCTAACAGTAAAAATTCTGACAATACTTTACCCATATGGGGTGCCATACCTAGCCCAATTTTGAAACCACCATTCATTATGAATTCATTTGGGAAAAGCGGATGCTTACCCAATATTGGAGCCCTTGATTTTGTGCGTGGTCGTACATTTGCCCATGTAAATATTGGATCTTTTCCTTTTAATTCTGGTAAGATTTTAGAAGCCTTTAAAATTAAATTCTCTAAATTATTGTCTGTGGTCCCAACCTCTTCATAATTACGTTCAGAAGTCGAGCCAACGGCTATTGTTCCATCTGAATGTGGGATAAAATGAAGAGTCTCCGCAAAAAGCTGCACAGACTTTGGCTTTTTTAATTTAAATAATGCCGCTTGACCTTTGACTCCATTTCCAAAATCTTTTTCTAATTGATGTGATATTCTATCGAGGTCATGAACACCCGTTGCCCAAATAACTTTACCTTGATTTTTGCCGTTTGTTACCACCTCACAGCCTTTTTTTCTCAAGGCTTCCGCCAAAGAAAGACAAGCCAACCTAGGATGGATTAAAGCAGAAAGATTATCAAAAATCCAAAGACCTGTCGGTGAGGATAGTTGCCATTCTTTACTACTAGATATGACCTCCCAACTTGCAAAATTTTTCCACAGATCTTTTGCACTCTCTTTCCGCCTTCGAGCTAATGTAACACCGGCGTCATCCATCAAAGGTTGTAATCTGCCAGACCTTCTGTATCCACTGTTCAATCCAGAAACTTCATCTACAGCTTGCCAGAAATGTTGACTGTAAAGTAAGCTTTCCAGCTGAAATTGCTTTTTAGTATTCCAGTTTTCTGGCACATGAGGCGCGAGGGCTCCAACGATGCCGCCGCTGGCTCCGTTTGCCACGCCATTTGGGTCAATCACTCGCACTGAAGCACCTAGATTGAGACAATGCCAAGCAAGTGTCAGGCCCATAATCCCAGCGCCTCTTATTGTAATGTCTATCATTCGCTCTTTTCACCTGATAATAACCGAGCGATAGAGGTGACAAAAGAAAAGTGCAAGCCTTTGAAAAACTATAACAACCCAAAACTTTTATGGCGAGATGATCGAATACCAATTGCCCAGAAATTTGATGACCCTTACTTTTCACTAGATAATGGTCTTGAAGAAGTTCGTCATGTTTTTTTGAATGGCAACAAACTTTCCAATCGGCTGAATAACGGATTTAAAATTGCTGAATTGGGATTTGGAACTGGACTAAACTTTTTGTCAACACTCTGGCTATGGCGACTAAAAAAACAAAAAGGGAAAATTTTTTATACCTCTTTTGAAGCCTTCCCATTACAACCAATAGAAATGCTCAAAGCACAAAATGAATTTCCTGAATTAAGTGATTTAAAGGACGAATTTTATTCCCTATGGAGCACACTACTGGAAAAAGGAGAGCTTTCAGGAAATGACTATAATTTACGGCTCATACTCGGCGATGCACGGCGTACCATCAAACAATTTGATACACTGGTAGATTGTTGGTTTTTAGATGGTTTTTCTCCGGCTAAAAATCCAGAACTCTGGGAAGAAGATTTACTAAAAAATGTTTATAGATGCACAGTTAATGGAGGTACATTATCAACTTATTCTGCAGCAGGTTATGTGCGCAGAAACTTAAGTTTAGCAGGATTTCAAGTTGAACGAATTTCTGGGTTTGGACGCAAGCGCCATATGACGATAGCACTTAAAAATGATGAAAAGTAATCCAAAACTAGGAATATCTCTAATGGTTGCAACGATGCTAATTTTTGCTATCCAAGATGGTATATCTCAATATCTAGCACGTGAATATAATGTCTTTTTTATTGTTATGATTAGATATTGGTTCTTTGCGATATTCGTATTTGTATTATGCTCAAAACAACCTGGTGGGCTTCGTACAGTAGTATCAACCAGACAACCATTTTTGCAAATTTTTCGCGGAGCATTACTTGCTTTTGAAGTTATCGTAATGATTACAAGTTTTACTTTACTAGGTTTAATCGAAAGCCATGCAGTTTTTTCAATTTACCCTCTTCTTGTAGCTGCCCTGTCCGGTCCCGTTTTAAAAGAGTATGTGGGATGGAAACGTTGGACTGCCATTTTTATTGGTTTTGTGGGTGTCATGATCATATTAAAACCATCCAATACGGTATTTTCTTTACAGGCTATAATTCCTCTGGTTGCAGCTCTCATGTTTGCTTTATATAGTCTGCTGACCAGGTATGCAGCTCGCCAAGACACCACCATGACGTCATTTTTTTGGACTGGAATAATTGGTGCAATTGTCATGTCCATCATAGGAAGCAATTATTGGGTTAATTTATCGCCTACAGATTGGTGTTGGCTGTTAGTATTATGTATTATTGCCTGTTTAGCGCACTATCTGCTTATAAAATGTTATGAGGTTTCAGAAGCAAGTTTCCTCCAACCTTTTGCTTATCTGCAGCTTCTTTTCGCTACAATTATCGGGCTCTTTATATTTAGCGAAAAGTTGGAAATTCATGTTGTAATAGGAGCGTTGATTGTTGTCTTCGCTGGCTTATTCGCTCTTTGGCGCGAGCGGCAAAAAAGTTGAACCTTTAAGATAAAGATAAAATGAATCCGGGGACTTTTTATTAAGCCTTACTGCGTAGTTTGGAAGACTTTCCGCGACTCGCATCACATAATTACGGGTTTCTTCAAAAGGAATACTCTCAACCCAATTGACCAAGTCGACTTTTGGATTGCGCGGATCACCCAGAAGCTCAATCCAACGATCAGCACGCGATGGCCCTGCGTTATATGCAGCTGCAATTAGAATTGGATTTCCTTCATACCTTTCAGAAAGCTCTTCCAGATATGCTATCCCAATCCTAGCATTATAATGCCAATCTGATAACATTCGTTCAGATGAATATCGCAGACCAAGCCTTTTTGCGACTTCTCTCGCTGTCTTTGGCATAACCTGCATCATACCAAGAGCCCCAACAGGTGATTCAACTTTTGGATAAAATTCACTCTCTCTACGCGCTATAGCTAAAGCCATTTCAGGAGGAATTCTTTGTGGCATTTCAACCAATGGGTGGATGGCAAAATAGGGCCTTGGGAAAACCCTACTTTGACTTGCCGCTCTCTTTGCAACCATAACAAGCTCGTGTGGCTTCTTACTCTCTTCTAAAAAATTAACTAATCTTAATACATCGTGGTCAGACAAAGTTTCAGTTAAATGGGTAAGAAAGCGCTCTGCTAACACTTCCTGATTAGCAGAAAATAATAACGTTGCAGCTTTAAAAACGGAGCTTGTTAAGAAACTGGCTTCTTTCCAGGATGAAACATTAGGTGTGTTCAGCACTGTCTTATCTGCTGTTAGACCCACTTTTTCTGCTGCTAGCAAACCGTAGTAAGTTTCCCAACGATCAGCGCCTATTTGATAGATTTGTTTTGCAGTATCCATTTTGCCTTGCTGTTCATAAGTTCTCCCAAGCCAATAAAAACCTCGTCCTAAGGAAATTGGGGCATCTACCGACAATAAAAAGTTTTTGAAATGTTTAAGCGCTAGCTCAGTATTTTTTAACTTCTCTAATGCTAGATACCCAGAAAGCCACTCAAGAACTGCATAAGTATCCCCTGTTTCAAGATAATGTTTAGATGATATTTCATAAGCCCGCGCATATTCTTCATCAAACATCAGATCACGTGCTAACGCTTCTCTTCTGAAAGCCCATTTTGATGGTTGAGATAGATGGGTTGCGGACGTGCTATAATTTTCTAAAACTTGCAAAGCTGAATCACGCAGATTATTTCTTATGCGCCATTCAAAACGCGCATACATAACAACAGGGTGTTTTTGCCATTTTGGAGGTAGAGATTTAATCTTTGCCGACACATTTTTTTTATTTGTATGGAGGGAAAAAACAGTATCGGCCACTGCCTTCTGAGTGTCATCCAAAAGGAAAGACATAGAATTCAAAGAAGCTTTATCTTTTTCCCATAAGAGAAACTCAAAACGATTATTTTTTAATGGAAGCAAATTTGTTCGAAAGTTTTCAAAAATATCACGGGTAGTGCTCTTATCCATACTTTGATCGGCCCAGGCTGATTGAGCGACAAGCCCTGCTTTAACTTTTTGTCCATTTCGCTTTAAAGCTTTTGCATAAATTAGACTTCCCAACCCTGTTTGAGGTTTTACCGTATCAAAAAAAGCCAAGATTTGCTCGTCAGGAGCATTTAAAAAGGTTTTTTCAGATCGTTTCCTAAGATAAGGTAGGCCCGGCCAATCAGGGTTGCTTTCCAAAAAATTCAAAGCTTGATCTGGCTTGCCTAAACCTTCTCTTAAATAGTGCCATAAAATAAGTGAATGGCCCAAATTTCCATCTTTTTTGGCAAGCAAAAAAGCTCTATCCCATTCTTCCTTTTCCATGGCAGTAAAGGCCAGCTCTAAAGGTCTTATTGGCGCTTGAGCATCTGCGATGTTGTAAAACAAAAAAAGAAATAACGTGATATATCGCAACTTTGCTTGCATTTTTGATCCAGAACCTCAATACGGTATTTTGAGTGTACCGTGCATTTCAAGTTAAGCAACTTTGCTTTTAGGAATTTCTTGATTTGTACATTAAGCAAGAGGAGTGTTTCATGTTTAGAGGATCATTACCAGCAATGGTCACACCGTTTGACAACGGCGAAGTGGATGTGAAAGGGCTAAAAAACCTTGTAAATTGGCATATTGAGCAGGGAAGTCATGGACTTGTACCTGTCGGCACAACTGGTGAGAGCCCAACTTTAACACATGCAGAACATGAACAAGTTGTCAGCGAAGTAATTAATGAGGCTGCAGGTAGAGTACCTGTTATAGCCGGTGCTGGCTCCAACAATACTGCCGAAGCAATTCGTTTTGTAGAGCACGCTAAAAATGTGGGAGCAAACGCAGCTTTGGTGGTTACTCCTTACTACAACAAACCAACACAGGCGGGTCTGATAGCGCATTTCACTGAATTGGCAAAGATTGGACTTCCAATAATCATATATAATATTCCAGGTCGTTCGGTCGTGGATATGTCTCCAGAAACAATGGGTGAGTTAGCGAAATTGGATGAAATTGTTGGTGTAAAAGATGCAACCGGAGATTTAGCCAGAGTTTGTGATCAACGTCTTAGCTGTGGTGATGACTTTATACAGCTTTCAGGAGAAGACGCGACCGCTCACGGTTTCAATGCCCAAGGAGGCGTTGGTTGCATTTCTGTTACAGCTAATGTCGCGCCAGGACTATGTTCGAAAATGCAGGAAGCGACCCTCAAAGGGGATTACTCCTTGGCTCTTGAGCTTCAAGATAAATTAATGCCTTTGCATAAAGCTATATTTACAGAACCCGGTCTAGTTGGTGCAAAGTACGCTATGAGTAAGTTAGGGTTATGTAAAGACGAGGTGCGCCTTCCGCTTACTCCTCTTTCTGAGCCAACCAAAGAGAAAATTAATTCAGCACTTAAGCACGCAGATCTAATTTAATCAGCTTTGAGCAAGGCAATTTATTTATTTTAACTTGATTTTAAATGTAAAGACCGCAAATCTTTTACTATGAATAAACTGACTCCTTTTCCTGCCCGAAAGTCTCTTGAAGTCGTTTCATTTAATCGTAAAGAGCTTGCGGTAATCTTATCTATTTATGGCAAAATGGTTGCTGCTGGTGAATGGCGAGATTATGGCATTTCAGCGCTTCACGACGTTGCCGTGTTTTCAATTTTTCGCAGAACAGCAGAAAACCCACTCTATCGAATAGAAAAACGCCCAAAGTTACGAAATAAGCAAGGTGAATACGCCGTAATAGGAATGGATGGCCAGATTCTAAAAAGAGGGCAGGATTTAAAAAAAGTAATACGTATTTTAGAACGAAAGCTCATCAGAGCTGTCGTTTAAAATCGCAAACAAATTGCGTAATTAAAACTTTTTTTGGAAATTACATAACTCTACTAGACAAAGAACAAAACAAGAACATATTTATTTGTATGTTTGCTGAATTGTCAATAATATCAAACTTTACATTTTTAACAGGTGCTTCACATCCTGAAGAGTACATGATGCGGGCTTCACTGCTTGGTCTACCGGCTATTGCTATAACTGATGTTAATTCAGTTACAGGAATTGTAAGAGCACACAGTGCAGCACGCGACATAAAGCGCTTGGTAAAAGATCGTGAAAGTAAAGATTTAATAGGACCTCCCCGACCCCAAAATATTAAGAAACCTCCCTCATTAAGTCTAAATACAATACCGAGATTGGTACCTGGCTCAAAATTACAATTAATAGACGGGTTTGAAGTAACGGTGCTTCCTAAGTCACGCAAGGGATGGGGTACATTATGTCGTTGTCTGTCTAAAGGTAGGCTGCGCAACAACAAAGGTTTATGTGATTTAGTTATAAGTGAAATCATTGAGGAGTTGGATGAAGTAGTACTTCTTATTCATGCACCAGAAGCCCCATGGAACCCAGAGAATTCAAAACTTTGGTTAGAAAATAGCACTCGCCTTAAGAGCAAATTTAAACAAGGTGTCTACGTAGTATTAGCACCAGAATATGATGGAATTGACCCTAAAAGGTTCGAGCACATCATGAAACTGTCTCAAATTATTAGATGTGATCTGATTGCTAGTGCACATCCAATTATGCACCATAGCAAGCGCCGGAAATTAGCAGATGTTCTAACGGCAATTCGCTTAGGTAAAAGTATAGATCAGTTAGGGAAAGATGCACTGCCAAATGCTGAAAAACGTCTTCGTTCATACACTGAAATACTTCAAATTTTTTCTTTATACCCAGAAGCAGTAAATAATACGGTTCGTATTTTAGATGAATTACAGTTTTCACTAGATGAATTAAGGTATGAATACCCTTTGGAAATAAATAATGGGGAAACGCCTCAAAAGCGTTTAAAAAGGTTAGCGATTGAAGGGCTCAATTGGCGATATCCTTCGGGAGCGTCAAAAAAAGTCCAAGCCATGCTAGATCACGAATTAAACCTTATAGGAAAATTAAAATATGAGCCATACTTCCTAACAGTTCATGATATTGTTAGTTTCGCACGGAGCCGTAATATTTTATGTCAGGGCAGAGGTTCTGCAGCAAACTCAGTTGTTTGCTACTGCCTTGGCGTTACATCAGTCAGTCCCGAAATTGGAACAATGGTTTTTGAGAGATTTGTCTCTGAAGCACGTGACGAACCTCCTGATATTGATGTTGATTTTGAGCATGAACGTAGAGAGGAAGTTATACAGTATATTTATAATCGCTATGGCAGACATCGCGCGGGCCTTTGTTCAACAGTAATTCACTACAGAGGAAAACGCGCTATCCGCGAAGTTGGTACTGCAATGGGCCTTAGTAAAGATACTGTCAGCGCCTTGTCTTCTCAGCTATGGGGGTTTTTCAGTACAAAAAAGTTAGAGGAAAAACGTATACGTGAGATTGGTCTGAATCCATCAGATAGGCATCTAAACCTTACACTTAAAATTATTGATGAAATTATTGGTTTCCCAAGACATTTGAGTCAGCACGTTGGAGGTTTTGTAATAACTGAAGGGCGTCTGGACGAATTAGTACCAATTGAAAATGCCTCAATGGAAGACCGAACTGTTATAGCTTGGGATAAAGATGATATTGATGCTCTTGGCATATTAAAAGTTGACGTCCTTTCATTAGGCATGCTGACCTGTATCAGAAAAAGCTTCGACATGATTAAACAGCATTTTGGTGATAATTATACCTTAGCAAATCTACCTGCCGAAGATCCGAAAGTTTATGATATGCTATGCCGCGCCGACAGCATTGGTGTTTTTCAAGTAGAGAGCCGTGCGCAAATGAATTTTTTACCTAGAATGAAGCCTCGGTGCTTTTATGACCTTGTTATTCAGGTTGCAATTGTACGACCAGGACCAATTCAAGGTGATATGGTACATCCTTACATTCGCCGCAGAAATGGTGAGGAAGTTGTCAATTTCCCCTCAGACAAGCTTGGAGAAGTATTAGGAAAAACTCTTGGCGTTCCTCTTTTCCAAGAGCAAGCAATGCAAATTGCAATTATAGGCGCTAATTTCAGCCCTGATGAAGCTGACCGATTAAGAAGAGCTCTGGCCACTTTCAAAAAACATGGAAATGTCAGCGAGTTCTTAAACCGATTTATTAATGGAATGCTCAAAAATGGATATGATGAAGACTTTGCAAAACGGTGTTTTTCACAAATTGAAGGTTTTGGTTCATACGGCTTTCCTGAAAGTCATGCTGCTAGCTTTGCACTATTGGTCTATGCAAGCGCTTGGGTTAAATTTCATTATCCACAAATATTTGCATGCGCCCTACTCAATTCTCAACCTATGGGTTTTTACGCACCCGCACAAATTATCAGAGATGCAAAAGAACATAATGTAACTGTAAATCCCGTATGCATAAATCATAGTTTTTGGGATAATACACTTGAACCTGATGGGATCGGTGGTCATGCTGTTCGTCTTGGCTTTAGACAAATCAAAGGAATGAAGGAAGAGGATGCAATCTGGATCAATACAACCCGCGGAAATGGATATTCTTCTGTTCACGATGTTTGGCGCCGTGCAGGAATATCGCCAAACTTATTAGCACACCTTGCAGAAGCAGATGTTTTTTTAGCTCTTGGATATTCTCGCCGCAAAGCTCTGTGGGAGGCAAAAGCTATAAAGTCTCATAAACCCCTTCCCTTATTTACAGATGACCTTGGTGACGAATTTATAAACGAACCTAGTCCTAATTTACCAGTTATGACAACTGGTGAGGAAGTCATTGAAGATTATGCTGCACTTCGGTTCAGTCTGCGTGCACACCCTGTTGCATTGTTGCGCTCATATCTAACACCAATTCGTTAAGCTAAAACTTAACTACTACATTAAAATGGAGCTTTTGATCTAAAGGACATACCTCTCCCGCTCTCCGGATGATTTAACCTTAATTCCTCAGAATGAAGCATTAACCTGTCATAATTGGCAGCTTCTCCTTGTGCGTACAAAGGATCACCTAAAATCACATGCCCTATCGCTTTACAATGTACACGTAATTGATGTGATCTTCCTGTTTTAGGATTTAATTTTAAACGGCTTTCTTTTTGACCGGTTCTGATACAACGCCAGTTTGTCATTGCTGGCTTACCAGTTTCATGACAAATTTTCTGCAATGGCCGATTAGGCCAGTCGACAATGATTGGGTCATCAATTATTCCCGACTTTTCAATTACATGACCCCAAACACGGGCAATGTAAGTCTTTTTAATTAATCTCTTTTCAAACTGCATGGAGAGCTGTCTCTGAGAATGCCTATTCATAGCAAACACAATTAAGCCTGACGTATCGCAATCCAAACGATGAACTAACAGGGCCATTGGGAAAACTTCATGTATTCTATTAAGCAAACAATCTTGTAAGTCCAGACCACGGCCTGGAACGGAAAGCAAACCTTCTGGTTTGTTAACAACTAGAATATCAGAGTCTTCATAGACTATATCTAACGGTGTTTCTGGAGGAGAGTATTTTGTCTGCTTCATTCCTAAGCCGGTACGAAATTTTAATCCAACAAACAAGTCTATCTATTAAGAATCAAAATCACTAAGCACCTTGTATTTAAAAAGATAGGGGGTTTATGTATTCAGTGATGATTATTAATTTCTCCAAAAGATGACTTACCTTAAAGCGAT
>JAAXIY010000064.1:0-96294 GCA_012270125.1 Paracoccaceae bacterium | reverse complement strand
GGAAAAGCTTGGTCTGTGTTGCCGCTATATTAAGCCAAGCAACACTATTTTTGGCGCTCACTATTCTTGGACTCTCATCCATATTAGTAAATACTCCCGAAACACTTATGACTTTGAAAATTATTGGCATTATTTTTCTTATTTACATTGGGTTTAAAGGCTTAATAGATGCCGGCAAATACGTGAGACGTGAATTTTCATTTGGCTCATTGTTTGTAAAATCATTTCTAATTGCCACAATTAATCCAAAGTCTCTGGCTGGATATCTGGCTGCATTTACTATTATTATAAACCCGGACGTCGCAATCAGAACACAGATGTGGGTAATTGTACCAACCGCTCTCACAATCACCTGTTTAAATTATACGAGTTTCTGTGCGTTAGGGGCCTTTTTAAAGGATAAAGCGGTCACAGTGACACTAAATATTCGACTTCGTAGAGTGTTGTCACTTTTTTTTATTTTGTATGGAGTAGCATTAGCATTTTTGACCATTTAAAAAAATTAATTGACTAAAATTACAAGTTTAAATCTTTTAAATTTGTAATTAGATTTGTTTAACGACTGCGATAAAATATCAGGGGAGATTATTTTATGTCTGACTTTCCAAAAAAAGCTAAAGTTGTGATTATTGGTGGTGGTGCTGTTGGTGCGAGCTCGCTTTATCACCTAGCCAAGGCTGGTTGGACAGATTGTGTCTTATTAGAGAAAAATGAATTAACTGCTGGGTCTACTTGGCATGCAGCAGGTAACGTACCAACATTTTCAACTAGTTGGTCGATAATGAATATGCAGCGGTATTCGACAGAACTCTATGCTAAATTGGGTGAGGAAGTTGATTATCCAATGAACTATCATCAAACTGGGTCTTTGCGCCTTGCTCATACTGAGGAAAGGCTTCAAGAATTCAAACGTGCCGCCAGTATGGGCAAGTATCAAGGAATGGATATAGAAATACTGACCCCAAAAGAAGCGAAAGACTTATATCCATTTTTAGAGACACATGATCTTGTCGGCGCGCTCTATGACCCAAATGATGGTGATATTGATCCAGCTCAGCTCACTCAAGCTTTAGCCAAAGGCGCAAGGGATTTAGGAGCCAAGATACTTCGATTCACTCCAGCAATTGGCGTTACCCAAAAGAAAGATAAAACCTGGACTGTTCATACTGAAAAAGGGGATATTGACTGTAAATATGTGGTGAACGCTGCAGGTTACTATGCCCAACAAGTAGGGGATTGGTTTAAACCTTATGGTGGAAGAACGGTACCAATGATGGTTATGAGCCATCAGTATCTTTTATCAGAAGAAATACCCGAAATTGAGCAATACACAAAAACTTCGGGCAAAAAACTACCTTTATTGAGAGATGTAGATGTCTCGTATTATTTGCGGCAGGAAAAAAACGGATTCAATCTGGGGCCGTATGAACCAAATTGTAAAGCGCATTGGGCAACCGAGGACGATCCTATGCCAGATGATTTTAGCTTTCAGTTATGGAACGATGACTTAGATCGAATAGAAGATATTGTTTCTGACGCAATGGAGCGGGTTCCACTCTTAGGGACTTCAGGGGTCAGCAGAGTTATAAATGGCCCAATACCATATGCGCCCGATGGTCTTCCACTTATCGGACCAATGCCTGGTGTTGAAAATGGCTTTGAGGCCTGCGTCTTTACTTTCGGTATTGCACAAGCAGGAGGAGCTGGAAAAGTACTATGTGAGTGGATTACTCAGGGCTTTACCGAATGGGATATGTGGTCATGCGACCCTAGAAGATATACAGACCATACCGACCACGAATATTGCGTCGCAAAGGGCATGGAGGTCTACGGAAATGAGTATGCCATGCATTTTCCTTGGCATGAGTGGCCAGCCGGGAGAGGTAAAAAACTATCACCAGCCCACGACCTTGTCATTCAAAATGGGGGCCAAATGGGTGCTTACAATGGATGGGAGCGAGCCAATTGGTTTGCTCAAAAGGGAGACGACACCTCAGAACAAGCAACAAAAACGTGGAAAAGATCTGGTCCTTGGGAAAAGAGAATTAAAGAGGAATGTGAAGCCGTCAGAGACAATGTTGGAGTTTTAGACTTACCAGGCTTTAGTCGTTTTGAATTAAGCGGTGATGGTTCTGCAGAATGGCTCCGTTGCCAAATAACAGGTAGCTTGCCAAAAATTGGTCGAATAAACCTTGCTTATTTTGCTGATGAGCGAGGGCGCATCCTAACTGAAATGTCAGTAATGCGACATAGCGAGGATCACTTTACTTTGATTACTGCAGCTGCTGCCCAGTGGCATGATTTTGAAATTTTAAGCCGTTCACTAACGCAAGGTCTATCGCTCAGTGATATTACAACTGAATACGGCACCTTGATTATAACAGGACCCAAAAGCCGTAACTTATTTCAATCTTTGAACACAGAAGCCGATTTAGAGGCAAACTGGTTAACTCACCAAAAAGCAAAGATTAACAATATAGAGTGTGCGTTGGTAAGAGTGAGTTTTGCTGGAGAATTGGGCTGGGAAATACATGCGCTGAATAAAGATATTGCAGCTTTGTATGAGTTTTCTATTGCAGCAGGGGCCAAACCCTTTGGAATGTGGGCTTTAAACTCGCTCCGTATTGAAAAAGGATATAGAGCGTGGAAGGGAGACCTATCTACTGATTATTCTATGCTTGAAGGTGGTCTCGAAAGATTCATCAAATTTGAAAAATCGCAATCTTTTCCTGGCAAGTTAGCACTCCAAAATGAAAAACAGCAGGGCAGTAGTAAAAAATTTGTAACCTTGATTGTCGATGCTGAGGAGTTTGATGCACCTTACATGTCAACGTTATGGCATGATGGAGAAGTTGTAGGGGAAACGACATCAGGCGCATGGGGTTATAGGGTAAACGAGTCAATTGCTTTAGGAATGTTAAGAAGTGATTTAGCGAAACCCAATGTAAACTTGGAAGTAGAAATTTACGGAGAGCGCAGAAAGGCAATAGTCCAAGAAAATGACGCACTTTGGGATCCAAAAAATGAAAGGTTACGTGCTTGAGCTCAGCTGAAAAGTCTATAAGTGATAAAGTATAAATTACTCAACCTTCAACAAAAACGAGAAATATATTGAATGCCCGAAATTACTTTACTTGATGGCTCTATTGGTCAGGAACTTGTGAAAAGATCAGGGGCAAAACCAACTCCCTTATGGTCTACAACAGTTATGCTTGAGGATACCAAATTACTATCTGAGGTACACGATGAGTACTTCGCGATGGGAGCAACTGTGGCAACAACCAATACATATCCTGTTCTTAAGGATAGATTAGAAAGGGTTGGCTTAGAAGATAGACTGGAGGAACTTTGGGACAGAGCAATTGAAACGGCTATGAATTCCAAAAAAAAGAACGGGCATGGCAAGGTCGCTGGCTCAATTGGGCCTTTGCATGCAAGTTATAGACCTGATTTAATTCCGGATGCTATTGAAGCCTCAAAACAATACAAAAATGTAATCGCTCACTTGAGTGCAAAATGCGATGTTTTACTGATTGAAACGGTGAGTTCAATAGAACACGCAAAAGCGGCCTTAATTGCTGCCAAAGACGTTAAAATCCCAGTATGGATTGCATTCAGCACCGAAGATTATGATGGGACAAAACTACGTTCTGGAGAAGATCTTTCTTTGGCAAAAAGTCTTATTACTGAATACAATTTTGATACTATTTTAATAAACTGCTCAAGGCCTGAGGTTGCTAAGGACTCATTAAAAATTTTAGCTGATTTTAATAAACCATTTGGAGCTTATGCAAATGGTTTTACTGAAATAACGGCTGGTTTTTTAGAAGACTTTCCAACAGTAGACGCACTAAAAGAAAGACATGATTTAAGTCCCAAGGAATATGCTAAATTTGCAATGGAATGGGTTGAGATGGGCGCAACTATTATTGGGGGTTGCTGTGAAGTTGGCCCCAAGCATATTGAAGAGCTTGCTAAAGAACTCCGAGATAAAGGTCATAAAATAGTTTGAGGTTAATATGAGTAATATTCCAAAACATGCCCGGGTTATAATTGTTGGCGGAGGGGTAATTGGGTGCTCGGTTGCATATCACTTAACTAAGCTGGGCTGGAAAGACGTTTTATTACTCGAAAGAAAAAAATTAACTTCAGGAACAACTTGGCATGCTGCTGGTTTGATTGCACAACTGCGAGCATCATCAAACATGACCAAACTGGCAAAATACACTCAAGAACTTTACGGATCGCTAGAAGAAGAAACAGGTGTATCAACGGGATTTAAGCGTGTGGGCTCGATAACAGTTGCTCTGACTGAAGAACGTATGGAGGAGCTCAACAGATCTGCCGCAATGGCAAGAGCGTTTGATGTTGGGATAGAAGAAATTTCTCCTAATGAAATATTAGAAAAGTATCCACATATTAATTTAGACAAAGTTGTTGGTGGTGTTTTTCTAGAAAAAGACGGTCAAGGAGATCCAGCAAATATCACATTAGCACTCGCTAAAGGGGCAAGGCAAAATGGCGCCAATATTAATGAAGGCATTAAAGTAACAAAAATACATAAATCTGGGAGAGTAGTAAAAGGTGTCGATTGGGTCAGCGGCTCAGGAGAAACGGGGCATACATCATGTGAAATGATTGTAAATTGCGCTGGTATGTGGGGGCACGAGGTTGGTAAAATGGCAGGCGTTAATATTCCACTTCACGCCTGTGAGCATTTTTATATTGTTTCAGAACCAATAGAAGGGCTCAGCCAACTGCCAGTACTGCGCGTTCCAGATGAATGCGCATACTATAAAGAGGATGCGGGAAAATTAATGCTTGGCGCTTTTGAACCAAACGCAAAACCCTGGGCTGCAGATGGAATACCTGACGATTTTGAATTTGATCAACTGCAAGAAGATTTTGATCATTTCGAACCAATACTAGAAATGGCCGTTAATAGAATTCCAATGCTAGGCAAAGCAGGCATACATACTTTTTTCAATGGCCCAGAAAGCTTTACTCCAGATAATGCTTACCATCTGGGGCAAGCCCCAGAATTAGACAATTTTTGGCTAGCAGCAGGTTTTAATTCAATAGGTATTCAATCTGCTGGTGGAGCGGGCATGGCATTAAGCCAATGGATGCATGATGGACAAAAACCATTTGATCTTGGAGATGTCGACATTTCTAGAATGCATCCATTTCAGGGCAATAAACATTATTTATTCGAACGATCAAAAGAGACTTTAGGCCTGTTATACGCTGATCATTTTCCCTTTAGACAAAAAGAGACTGCAAGAGGTGTAAGACGGTCACCTTTTCACTCCTACCTTAAAGATCATGGAGCCGTTTTTGGAGAACTTGCCGGATGGGAAAGAGCAAATTGGTTTTCAGAAGAGGGTCAAACTCAAGAATATCAATATAGCTGGGGTCGGCAAAACTGGTTTAAAAATTCCCATCGTGAACATATGGCCGTCCGTAACAACCTAGGTATGTATGATATGTCTTCGTTCGGTAAATTAATGGTTGAAGGGCGAGATGCTGAAACTTTCCTAAACTATATTTGTGGAGGAAATATGTCAGTGCCCCTTGGAAAGATTGTATATACACAATTCCTGAATCCAAAGGGGGGTATTGAAGCCGACGTAACTGTAACGAGGCTTACTGAAACTTCATATTTAGTAGTAACACCAGCAATCACAAGATTAGCTGATCAAACATGGATGAGAAGAAATAAAAGGGACTTTGAAGTCGTAATCACTGACGTCACGGCAGCAGAAGGCGTTTTAGCCATCATGGGGCCTAATTCTCGGCAGTTTATGGAGTCCATAAGTCCTAATGATTTCTCAAATAAAACAAATCCATTTGGAACAGCTCAAGAAATTGAAATTGGAATGGGATTAGCTCGCGTTCACAGAGTATCTTATGTTGGTGAATTAGGTTGGGAAATTTACGTCAGTACAGATATGGCTGCACATGTTTTCGAAACAATAATGGAATACGCAAAAGAAAGCCAACTAAAGCTTTGTGGCATGCATATGATGGATAGTTGCAGAATTGAAAAAGGTTATAGGCACTTTGGCCATGATATTACCTGCGAGGATCATGTTTTAGAAGCAGGTTTAGGGTTTGCAGTAAAATCAGATAAAGAGGAATTTCTTGGGCGTGATGCGGTAGTTGCAAAAAGAGAAGAAGGATTAGAAATGCGTATGGCGCAATTTCTTCTCAAAGATGCCGAGCCCTTACTCTACCACAACGAACCTATTGTTCGCGATGGAGAAATAGTTGGTTATTTAAGTTCTGGAAATTATGGGCACGCCTTGGGAGGCGCGGTTGGGATGGGTTATTTACCATGTAAAGGCGAGAAAACATCAGAATTGCTTGCTTCATCGTATGAGATAGACGTAGCTGGAAGTCGCGTCGAAGCCGAAATTTCCTTCAAACCTTTATATGATCCAACGGGCGCCAGAACGAAAGCTTAAAAATTCTATCTTAGTTTTGGTGGCTGCAAAGCCGCCTTATTTTTAACATCGCGAGCAGCATTCTTAACTTCGCTTACCTCAGGAAACTGAAGCTTAATACCTATCTCACGGATTTTAGTACAAACTTCATCATCATAACTAAAATGTGCTACATCAATATTTCCCAAATCAATATCGGTAAAAGAAAGAACCTCGTTGATTGATTTTACTATTGCTTGCTGTGCGGAATTTTGAACTCCCATTAAGCAAATGAGATGAGAAGTTTCATCCTCATTATATTCGGCCGCACAAATCCAAATTTCATCAAATAACCCAACCGCAGGCATAAGTTTTTCTTGCAGTGCCTTAAATAGAATCTCGGGAAACGCTTCGGCGCGAAGAAATTTTTTAGGAGTAATTTGTACCAAATTGGGAGCTTCATCCAAAACATTCACAAACCATTCAATAATCTCCCATGGAAGCAACAATTCACCTTCGGAAACACCTAAATTAATACCTAACCCTATTTTTTCTTCTAGCAGCATCTTTGCCAAGACGCGGCCAGTAACTTCCGCAAATGCGGCAGCCTCCCCATAGAATTCAGAAAGGCTCTCTTCGCTATCAAATGCTAGAGCAAAGTTTTTGCCCTCAAGCTGGATAAATTTGGGCTCAAGTATTTCGTTGCTAGGTTCTTGCTCAAGTAACAAAAATAAATTTGTATCCGCAAGCACTCCATAATAATTGAGACGGGCGTCATTATTTTCTGGATTCCGAGACATTTCCAAAAAAGCTTTATTTAGCTGTTTCATTTTTCAAAATGCCCCTAACTTTATTTCTCAATACAGGTACTAGTTCTTTTTCAAACCAGAAATTTTTCTTTAGCCAAGCTCTATTTCTCCAAGAAGGGTGTGGAAGAGGTAAGAACTCAGGGGCATAAAGTCGCCAATCCTTCACAACATTAGTCACAGTGAGATTGGTATCAAGATGCCATTTTTGAGCGAAAGACCCTACAAGAAGTTTTAATTCTAAATTTTGGAAATTCTCTAAAATTGAAGAGCGCCAAGTTGCTGCACAAATTTTAGGTGGTGGTAAATCACTTCCTTTTTCATCATAACCCGGAAAGCAAAAAGCCATCGGGATTATAGCTATATTTCTCTCATCGTAAAAATCATCTTTGCTCAAACCCATCCATTTCCTTAAAACATCTCCCGACGGATCAGAAAACGGAACACCGCTTTCATGTACACGGGCACCAGGTGCTTGGCCAGCAATCAAAATTTTAGCTGTACTTTTACCTCTAATAACCGGTCTAGGGCAATGCTGGGTCTTTGTTTTCGAGAAAATATCACTACAGATTTTGCAAAGTTTAACCTGCTCAAAGATATCGCTCACAACACTAGCTAAGTTTTAACATTTTTGAGATGACAATGTTCATCCACATTTCGAATAACCACAACTTCTACAAGTCATGCATCCCTCAACCATCTGCATCTCAAATTGACCACAGCTGGAGCAAGCTTTTGCTTTATTCTCCGAAAAGTTAATAACTTGATTTGATTTAGGATCTTCTTTTAGTCCAAGTCCCTCACCTTCAAGAAAACCAATTTTTATCATATGAGTTTCTAAAACACCGCCAATGGCTGCTAGAATAGAAGGAATATATTTTCCATTTACCCACGCGCCACCACGCGGATCAAACACAGCTTTCAGCTCTTCGACTACAAATGAAACATCTCCACCACGTCTAAAAACAGCCGAAATCATTCGGGTTAATGCAACTGTCCAAGCAAAATGTTCCATATTCTTAGAATTTATAAATACTTCGAAAGGCCGTCTCGTACCATTTGCAAGTACATCGTTTATTGTAACATAAATAGCGTGCTCACTATCAGGCCACTTTAACTTATAAGTTGAACCCTCCAACTCATTAGGCCGATCTAATGGCTCTGACATATATATGACGTCAGCGCCATCTTCTTCTTTTGGATTTTCTTCTTTAGAAGTGGAAACGGTCAGAACAGATCCTGTTACATCATTTGGTCGGTAAGTTGTGCAACCCTTACAACCAGTTTCATAGGCCTCCATATAAACACTTTTGAAGGTCTCAAAATCAATATCCTCAGGACAATTTATAGTTTTAGAAATTGAACTATCGATCCACTTTTGCGCTGCTGATTGCATTTTGACATGCTCTAATGGACTAAGTGTTTGGGCATTTACAAAGTAGTCTGGAAGCGGGGTATCTCCTTTGATTTCTCTCCACATTCTCACAGCATAATCGACAACTTCTTCTTCTGTTTTTGAACCGTCCTTCTGCAAAACTTTGCGAGTATAAGAGTATGCAAAAACTGGTTCGATTCCAGAACTTACATTTCCCGCGTAGAGACTTATTGTTCCTGTAGGAGCTATTGACGTTAATAAAGCATTTCGAATTCCATACTTTTCAATGTCACTACAAATTTCTTTATCCATAAGCTGCATAGATCCCGACTTCAGAAAAGCCTCTGCATCAAATAACGGGAATGCACCCTTTTCTTTAGCCAACTCCACAGACGCAGCATAGGCAGACCTTGCTAAAATATGTAGCCAGCGTTCTGTTTGGACAGCAGCTTCATCTGATCCATACCTTAAACCGACCATTAACAAAGCATCAGCCAAGCCGGTTACGCCCAGCCCAATTCTTCTTTTGTTTTTGGCCTCTTGAGCCTGCTCTTTTAGGGGAAACTTTGAGGCATCAACAACATTATCCATCATTCGAACAGCTGTTGCCACTAAACTTTCGAGCTCTGCTTCATTTATTTTTGCACCTTTCTCAAAGGGCTTCTCAACTAGTTTCGCAAAATTAATCGATCCAAGCAAACAAGCGCCATAAGGTGGTAATGGCTGTTCCCCGCATGGGTTTGTTGCAGAGATGGTTTCACAATAATTTAGGTTATTAAGTTTGTTTATTCTATCGATGAAAATAACACCTGGTTCCGCGTAGTCGTATGTGGATTGCATTATTTGGTCCCACAACGTCTTAGCTTTCAGTGTTTTGTATACTTCACCATTAAACACCAAGTTCCAGTCATCATCATTCTTCACTGCTTCCATAAATGGATCAGTCACCAGAACTGACAAATTGAACATCCGCAACCGAATAGGGTCGGATTTTGCAGAGATGAATTGTTCAATGTCTGGGTGATCACAACGCATTGTAGCCATCATTGCACCACGCCTTGATCCAGCACTCATGATTGTTCGACACATTGAATCCCAAACGTCCATGAAAGAAAGTGGGCCGGAAGCATCAGCAGCTACTCCCTTCACTATCGCACCATTTGGTCTTATTGTGGAAAAATCGTACCCTATACCACCACCTTGCTGCATAGTTAGCGCAGCTTCTTTTAACATATTGAAGATGCCTTCCATGTCATCTGGGATAGTTCCCATAACAAAGCAATTAAATAAGGTCACTTTTCGATTTGTGCCGGCACCTGCTGTAATTCGGCCAGCGGGTAAAAATTTAAAGTCTTCTAGCGCTGCATAAAATTCTTTTTCCCAAAGCTCTTTATCCGTCTCAACACTTGCGAGATCTTTTGCAATTCTTGCCCATGTATCCTGAACTGATTTATCAATAGGTGTTCCATCAGCTTCCTTTAAGCGATACTTCATATCCCAAATTTGTTCGGCAATTGCCGCATCGAAACGTGACATTTAAAAACCCTTGATAGAAAATCTTAAGAACGGTAGGCAGACACTTTAGTATTTTGAACCCTCTTGGTCAACTTGCTAGTTTTGGTAATGGCACTATCGTTTAGGTAAGCCTGGGAAATATTATGAGTGAATATGTAAATTTGGTAAAATTAAGCGTAGGATCGCAAACTGTTTCTGATCTTGTTGCGTGGCAGAAAAATCCCAGAGCGAAAGGAGAAGACGGTTGCCCCCGTCATGTAACTCGTATGTGGCCAAAGCGCGAAAAAGAAATTACCAATGGCGGTTCTATTTACTGGGTAATTAAAGGCCAAATTCAATGTAGGCAAAAGATAATTCGTCTTGATGAAATCATTGGTAATGATGGAATACGTAGATGCGCAATTGTTCTGGATAAAAATTTAATTTTAACCACGATCGCAAACAGGCGTGCATTTCAGGGGTGGCGATATCTCAACCCAACAGACTCACCCAGTGACTTAAATGCCATGCGTCAAAATGAAGAGCCCTTACCTCCATCTTTAGCAGGAGCGCTTGCTGACATAGGCGTGATTTAATTTTAAGCGACAAGCTAGAGATTAATCATTACTTGCTTCTATTTCACTTTGGTAAAATCTGCGTTTCAGTTTCTTGGCCTTGCAAATTTGAGGTAGTTTGAACAAGATAGACTGAGAATTGTGATCTAGAAGCCTTCCTATGTAAATATAAATCGATGTCCAAAACAAAATTTATCACGCTTGGAACTGCGGGAGGTCCCACCCCTAAACCTTACCGGATGCCCCCTGCGCACGCCATTGCTTACGAAGGCGGAACAATTCTTGTAGATTGCGGAGAGGGCGCTTTCCAGCAGCTAAGGCGAGCAGGTTTTGACCTAAAGCAGGTGCGTGAACTTTTTATAACACATCATCATTTCGATCATATCGGCAGCCTATTCGCCTGTCTTGGTCTCAATATGATGATGCACCGACATCAGCCAATGAATATTTACGGTCCCCCAGGAACCAGTAAAATACTAGATCATCTCATTGCTGCCTGTGACATTCCACAAGCGACTGGTTTTAGCGTGCCAGGCCAAACACTACCACACCCACGCGACTTTATTAATAGTCGAGATATACAGCCAGGCGAAATTCTTTACATCGATGACATACGTATCTCTTGCTGCGAAAACACACATTACCGCCCAGAGGATCAATTCGGTAAGCAAGGACCTATATCTCTTTCTTACAGGTTCGATGCACCTGATAGATCAATGGTTTTCACGGGCGATACAGGACCGTGCCTAGCACTTGAAGAATTCGCTAAAAATGCCGATCTATTAGTGGGGGAGCTTTTTGACACAGAGCTTGTTATAAATCGACTGCGTGCTACAAACCCGGACATGTCGGATCATGCGTTACTTCAGATGCGGCAACATTTTGACGAACATCACCTTACACCCGAAGATTTAGGCCAACTTGCATCAAGGGCGGGTGTTAAAAAAGTGGTGGCGGTCCATATCCCTTTCATTACAAAAAGTGCTGAAGAAGATGCAAAATACGTCAGTCGAATTTTAGCTAAGTTTTCTGGTAGCGTCACGATTTCTGAAGATCTAGCAGCCTATTAAAAAGATATACAAAACTAGTCGATCACTTTTTAAATTCATGTAGACAATTTCTCTATCAATAAATTAGCAATCTGGCTTTCCTCTTGAGAAAACTCTGCCGAGAGAGACTTAAAAAGCGTTGCTTGTGATTTAAGTATTAAACCATCTGATAAAATTTTAAGATGATTTGCCTTTAAAGTATTGCCAGTCGAAGTTATGTCAGCAATGGCCTCAGCTAAACCATTTTTTACTGCACCCTCAGTAGCACCCTGACTATCAACAATTTGATAGTCTGCTACACCTGCTTTCATTAGAAATTCCCTAAGCAATCTGTGGTATTTAGTTGCAATGCGTAAGCGATAACCATGTTTATATCTGAACTGTGCCGCAACAGCATCCAAATCATCTAAAGTTTCCACGTCAACCCAGAAGCTCGGGACCGCAATAATCAAATCTGCAAATCCAAAACCTAGCTCTGAAACAGGGTCAACCAGGCGATTAAATCCAACCAATTTTTCTTGAATAACGTCAGTTCCAGTAACTCCAAAATGCAATCGACCAGAAGAAAGTTCTCGCGGGATCTC
Source organism: Paracoccaceae bacterium (assembly GCA_012270125.1). GTDB lineage: Bacteria > Pseudomonadota > Alphaproteobacteria > Rhodobacterales > Rhodobacteraceae > Salinivivens. The sequence continues at coordinate 83,986 of JAAXIY010000064.1, read as the reverse complement.
ACTAGCCGATAAAAAAATAAGCTGAACGTTTTTTATACCCTCAATATGCCCTGCATACTCTCGGTCTGACTCACTTCGAACTAAGTTAATTCCGCGCTCTGAAAACCAATCAAAAGTTTGACCCATTAGTCGACCTTTTGAGGGTATACCCAATCTAATCATGCTCGTTTCCCCTTAATAAAAGGGTGAGGTCAGGCCTCAAAACCGCTCCAACTGCTGGTATCCTTTTGCCTTGTCCCATTCTCTCAGTAAGCGCGTCATAGCGACCACCGGTGGCCACCGGCGCTAGATCTTTATGAGTTTCTGAGTAAAATCCAAATACAAATCCATCATAGTATTCCATAGATGTTCGCCCATAGGAGCCCTCAAAATCTAAAAGATCTACGTTAACGCCATTGTTTTCTAAAAAATCTAATCGCTTGGCAAAATTATCTACTGTCTTTTCTATACCTGGCATTTTTTTTGATACTTTTTCCAGATAGCTCAAAGCTACTTTGCTTGTATCTTTCAAAGATAATATATCGTCTAAAATTTTAACTTCTGCAGAGTCTATTGGAGCTGTTTCGTGTTCTGACTTAAGTTGTTGCAACCGTTCTTTTATTTCTTGAACATTTCTCGAGCCAATAATTTCAAATTTATCAATTATTTTATTATAGTCTTTAGCATCCTTAATAGGGTGAGGTTTTGAAGATAACCCTGAAAATTGGTTCAAAAGCGTTCTAAAACGTTGAGGGCGCCAGATGTGTCTGAGGAGTGACTTTTTACGTGTTTCAGTGGTCGACAAGGAACTTACAGCAGCCATTAAAATACCAATATCGCCAGTGGATATTCTTACCTTTATGCCACTGAGAGCATCATTAACGAGAGAAAAAATTTCCGCATCAGCTTTTGCGGGATTAGCACCATCAAATATTTCATAACCTACTTGCATAAACTCTCTTGGGCGGTCCGGAAACTCTTCTTGTCTTCTAAATACTTTACCACAATAAGTATAACGCGCAGGTGACACATTATTTGCCATATGCTGCTCTACAATTGGTATGGTAAAGTCAGGCCTCAACATCATTTCCCCATAAACAGGGTCATTAGTTATAAAAGCCCGTCCGCGAATATCCTCTCCGTACAAATCAAGTAAAAGATTAGAAATTTGCAAAAAGTCCATCTCAACGACTTCTGCACCAGTTGCTTCAAAAATAGCCGCTAAATTTTTTGCTTCTAATGATATATCTTTTAGGACTGTCATTACTCGTAAGCACTTAATATTTCTCTAATTTTTTGAACAAGCTCGTCCCGCCGAACTGTGAATTGACTTGGCCTATCTTTCCATTCTTCCAAAGTTGCTTCCTCAGAGAGTTTTTTGCCTAGGATAAGATCTTTAATTTGAATTATTCCACTCTCGCGTTCCTCGGTTCCCTCTATGACCGCAGCGGGCGAACCTCTATTGTCTGCATACTTTAATTGGTTGCCAAAATTTTTAGGATTACCAAGATAAACTTCTGAACGTATTCCAGCATTCCGTAATTCAGTTACTATCTCTTGATAATCCCCAATTCGATCTCGGTCCATGACAGTAACAACGACAGGGCCCAGACCTGAACCTCGTACACGCCCCTTTTCTTTTAGTGCAGCTAGAAGCCTATCCACGCCTATCGACACACCTGTGGCAGGAACGGATTGCCCTGTAAAACGCTTTACCAGATCATCGTAGCGCCCACCGCCTGAAACTGATCCAAACTGTCTTTTTCTTCCCTTTTCATCAAAAATTTCAAAGGTAAGCTCAGCTTCATAAACCGGGCCAGTATAATAACCCAAACCCCTTACTACAGATGGATCAATTGATATCTTGCTACTACCGTATCCACCAGCTTCAAAAAGTTCCGCCATTGTTTCCAATTCGTTGACACCTTCTAATCCAATTTCAGAAGATCCAATTAAATTTTTTAAGTTGCTGAGTGTTGTTTCAATGTTGGAGCCTTTGGAAGTCAGGAAAGCTACGACAACATCTGCTTCGGTGTCAGATAGACCCACTCCATCAATGTAAGCCCCAGATGCATCAAGTCTGCCTTTTCCAAGTAGCTGCCTAATGCCACTCTCTCCAACTTTATCAAATTTGTCGACAGTTCGAAGTATCGCGTCTCTTATTGATGTTTCCTGAATATTCATACTCTCAAGTACACCATTTAGAACTTTACGGTTATTTGCCTTTATTATGTAGTCACCTTTCGAAATTCCTACATATTCAAGAGTGTCTGACAGCAGCATACAAATTTCTGAATCTGCTGCTATACTTGCCGAACCCACGGTATCGGCATCACATTGATAAAATTGTCTGAAACGGCCTGGTCCAGGCTTCTCATTTCTCCATACAGGGCCCATAGAATACCGACGATACGGAGTGGGAAGTTCGTTTCGGTATTGCGCATAAACTCGTGCCAAAGGAGCTGTCAAATCATACCGAAGTGCCAACCAATCTTGATCATCTTCCTGCCAGGCAAAAACGCCTTCGTTTGGCTGATCTATATCAGGCAAAAATTTTCCAAGTGCTTCTACAGTTTCTACCGCGGAACTTTCAAGAGCCTCAAAACCATAACTATCATATATTTCAGCTATTTTCTGTAACATCTGGTTTCGTTCTGTGACGTCAGAACCAAAGTAATCCCGAAAACCTTTTGGCGTAATAGCTTTTGGTCTAATTTGTTTTTTATCTTTAGCCATTTTAAATGTCCTGCGGCATGTCTTCATAAGTCATCTAGCGATTTCCCATTAAATGAGCAAGCAATGCAAGATCACATTCTTGAATGTTGTACTTATTCAACTACCTCATTTTACATGAAACGTATTTTAATATTTGGAAATTCTGGCGGAATAGGCGCAGCCATACAAAAGATGTGTATCGCTAAAGGTCATTCTGTTTCAGGGCTTTCTCGGAGCCAAGATGGTCTAGATTTGTCAGACGAAAACAAAATTGTTTCGGCAATTGAGTCTTTGGATGGTACCTTCGACCAGATATTTATTACAACGGGAGCGCTTGTGGTAAATGCAGCAGAGCCAGAAAAAACTATTCGACAGTTCACCTCCAATTCTGCAATCGATCAGTTTGTTACAAATGCTGTAGGACCTACTCTTATTTTAAAGCACATCAAGCGATTGATAGACAAAAATTCAAACTGCTTTATCGGTGTATTGTCGGCACGTGTGGGTTCTATCGGCGATAATAATCTTGGAGGCTGGTATAGTTATAGAGCTGCAAAAGCTGCCTTAAATCAATATATCCGCACTACGGCCATCGAATATGCCCGATCTTTTCCAAATTTAACATGTGTTGCTATTCATCCCGGAACAGTAAAAACAAACTTCACTAAAAAATATCTTGGACGTCATCCTGCCGTTTCCCCAGAAGATGCGTCGAAAAATATTTTAGGCCTCGCAAACTCTTTGAAACCAGAGTCCTCTGGTCAATTTTTTGATTGGGATAGGAAAACAGTACCTTGGTAGAAAAATTGATTTTAATTTTGGGTGACCAATTAACCGAAGATATATCATCCCTAAGAGAACTAGACCCAGGTAAAGACGTCATAATTATGGCCGAGGTATTGGGAGAAGCCAGCTATGTCGCCCACCATCCCAAAAAAATTATCCTCATTTTTTCTGCCATGCGGTCCTTTAGTGATAAATTGAGAAGTTTAGGGTATAGAGTTGAATACAGTTTTTTTGATGATCCACAAAATACGCAGAGCCTTTCGGGGGAATTAATACGCCGGGCAGAACAATTTAAGTGTAGTAAAGTAACTGTTACCCAACCAAATGAGTGGAGAGTTATAGAAGATCTCTCCAATGTTCCTTTAACTGTTGAATTCAAAGAAGATAACCGTTTCATCTCTCAAATAAGCGAATTTAACGATTGGGCTGAAGGCCGAAAACAGCTCCGCATGGAATATTTCTACAGAGATATGCGGAGAAAAACTGGTTTGTTAATGGACGGCGAAAAACCCGTAGGCGGTAAGTGGAATTACGATCAAGAAAACCGCAAACCCGCACCAGACTCGGTTTTACATACTGGACCAAAATGTTTCTCAAATACGGAACATACGAAGTCGGTTATAGATTTAGTGTCTGAAAGGTTTTCTGAAAATTTCGGTAATATTGCTAACTTTAATTTTGCTACAACACAGTCTCAAGCAGAGGAGGCATTAGATCACTTCATAGATAAGGCACTACCAGATTTTGGAGCCTATCAAGATGCAATGATGATGGATCAACCATTTTTGTTTCATGCGATCATTTCACCTTATCTCAATATTGGGCTACTAAAACCGCTAGACGTTTGCAAAAAAGCAGAAAAGGCCTTTCTCGACGGCAGAGCTCCACTGAACTCTGTAGAGGGCTTTATCAGGCAAATTATTGGCTGGAGAGAATACATTCGCGGAATTTATTTCCTCCAAGGCCCAAATTACACTCAAAACAACTATTTGGATCATAACCGACCATTGCCATCTCTCTATTGGGGTAAGGAAAGTGGCCTTAACTGTTTGGATCAATGCGTTAAACAAACAGAAGAGTTCTCGTATGCACACCATATTCAGAGATTAATGGTCACTGGAAACTTTGCATTACTAACTGGTGTATCACCATATGAGATCCATGAATGGTATTTATCAGTCTACATAGATGCGTTTGAATGGGTGGAGGCCCCTAATACAATAGGGATGAGCCAGTTTGCCGACGGGGGTGTTGTTGCATCGAAACCATATGTGAGCTCAGGAGCCTATATTAATAAGATGTCTAACTACTGTAAATCTTGTAAGTTTAAGGTTGCTGAAAAAGTTGGGAAGGACGCTTGTCCATTCAATGCTCTTTATTGGCATTTTCTTTCCAGAAATAGGGATAAATTTCAGGGCAATCCACGCATGGCGCAGATGTATAGAACCTGGGACCGGATGAATGAGGATCATAAAAATAACGTCATCAAAAGTGCTGACGAATTTCTTAATGGGCTTAACTAGTCTGTACCTGTCTCAACAAGCGCTCCGTCATTCCACTTTCCGCTAGCAGAGTCGCCACTAGCAAACTTGATGGTACCCCTGCCCTGACGTTTTCCTTTCACAAAACTACCCTGATAAACATCGCCGTTGGCATAAGTTGCAACTCCAACCCCAGTAATCTCTCCATATTCCCAGTCACCAGTGTATTTAAAGCCATCGGCTAAAGTAATTGTACCAATTCCGTGACGTTGACCATCCAAATAGTCCCCTTCATAAATCATACCATCTGTGAAAGTTGCCTTCCCAATCCCGTTGCGCTTACCTTCTTTCCAATTTCCTTCGTAAACATAACCATTTTCAAAACGCATCACACCATACCCATGATACATAGCATTACGAAATAAGCCCTCATAAACCGCATTATTTGGATAAGAAGCTTTTCCTTTACCTTCAATTACACCAGCAACCCATTCGCCAGAATAACTTGAACCGTCAGGATATATTATTTCACCAAGGCCATCCGCTAGACCATTTGTAAAAGTTCCAACGTACCGAGAACCGTCAGGATATATGACTTCACCTTCGCCTTTTATCTGGCCTTCTTGCCAACTTCCCTCATATTTATAGCCATCTGCACCAATAAATTTTCCCTGCCCACTGCGCTGATCATCGGCAAAGTTTCCTTCATAAATATCACCATTTGCGTAAGTTACCTTACCCAAGCCTTCCCGGCGGCCATTAACTAAAGTACCTACGTAAACATCACCATTTTTTTGAGATAATTTACCTTCTCCATTAATCTCGCCTGCTTTCCATGTCCCTTCATAGGCCAATCCTTCAGGCATTTCGAGCCGACCAGAACCTTCGCGGAGCCCCTGGGATACTTCACCAGTATAAATCGATCCATCAGGATAAGTTACCGTCGCCTTACCTTGTTTGACTCCATTTTCCCAAGTTCCATCATAAATGTAGCCGTCAGGGCTTTTCATAATTCCTTTTCCATCATGCATCGCATCAAGAAAAGTTCCTTGGTAGGTTGTTCCATTGGCGTACTTGGCATAACCCTCACCCGTTATACTTCCGTTCGCCCACTCACCCTCGTAAGTACCACCATCAGTAAAGGTAATTTTACCACTGCCCTCAGGTTTACCCTTTACAAAACTTCCAATGTATACTGAACCATTTGGAAATAATGCTTCACCCTGCCCGTTTATTTCACCCTCAAACCATTCGCCAACATAGCGATACCCGTTGGGTAATTCATAGGTTCCATTGCCATGCGGCAAACCATTTAAAAACTCACCCTCGTAAGCGCCGCCGTCACCATATTCCTGTGTGCCACTTGATGTTTGCGAAACAGCCATACCAGCACTTGCGAAAAAAGTGATGAATACAATGACGATGTGACTAAATTTCATCATTTAAGTCCCTGCTCATAAATCTTACGCCCTAACCTAATAACAGAAGACGCCGGTTACAATGTTTTCTTTCATTAGTTTTGAATATATCACCAATGCGGTGGCTTATCGCCTAGAACAATGCCGCTCAAATCATCGCGCTCGTTTTCTTTTTGCATTAAGAAGCTTACTTGTTTAGTAAGTTTTTCCAATTCACGCCCCTGCTTGGTTACTATTTCCGACAAATCGTCAATATCCTTCATTAGATAGGAAATTTTTGTTTCAGTTTCAGCAAGCCTTGGACTCATTGAGTTATCGACGTTTTCAACTGTTTTGCTCATTATTTCTCTCAATATCGATTAAATTTCCAAAATTAGAATTTCCATAGATATAGAAAAAACTTTGATTGTTAAGAATTATTTAATTTAGTTCTTTGTTTTCTAGCATGAAAACTGGGTTTTAATTTCTTAACAACGGTGTATAGTTGTCTTATGATTTGTGAATTAATATTAAAAGCAACTTCTAAAGAGGCGTTACAAAAAACTGACCTGCGCCTGCTACTAAGCTGCCTCTGAGCGTGCCATTGTCTGGTGCGACCGCTCAGAGGGGCAGACCACCGCACCACCAACTTAGTAGAATAAAAGAGATCCAAAAATGAAACAGCAAGCAGACAAAGACCGCGTAGTAATTTTCGACACTACGCTTCGAGATGGTGAACAATCGCCCGGCGCCACGATGACTCATGAAGAGAAATTAGAGATAGCAGAGTTACTTGATGATATGGGAGTTGATATCATTGAAGCAGGTTTCCCAATCGCATCAGAAGGAGACTTTAAAGCCGTAAGTGAAATAGCGGAACGCAGCAAAACAGCCGTTATCTGTGGTCTGGCGCGAGCTAACTTTGGTGATATTGATCGCTGTTGGGATGCTGTGCGAAACTCAGATAAACCAAGAATTCATACATTTATTGGCACATCACCTCTTCACCGTGCGATACCGAATTTAGACAAGGATCAAATGGCCGAGAGAATTCATGATACGGTTACACACGCCAGAAACCTTTGTGACAATATTCAATGGTCTCCAATGGATGCAACCAGGACAGAACATGATTATCTTTGTCGTGTTGTCGAAATAGCCATTAAAGCTGGAGCTACAACCATAAATATTCCAGATACTGTGGGCTATACCGCTCCTCTTGAATCAGCCGATCTTATAAAAATGTTGATAGAAAAAGTGCCAGGAGCGGATGAAGTTATTTTTGCCACGCACTGTCACAATGATTTAGGTATGGCTACAGCAAATTCTCTAGCCGCTGTAGAAGGTGGAGCTAGGCAGATTGAATGTACAATAAATGGACTGGGCGAACGCGCAGGCAACACTGCTCTTGAAGAGGTAGTTATGGCGCTAAAAGTGCGTAGCGATATCATGCCATTTTACACTAATATCAATACGTCAAAAATCATGAATATATCTAGACGCGTTGCCTCTGTTTCAGGTTTCCCAGTGCAGTTTAACAAAGCCATTGTAGGAAAAAATGCTTTTGCTCATGAAAGTGGAATACACCAAGATGGCATGTTAAAAAATTCTGAAACATTTGAGATTATGCGCCCTGAAGACGTTGGACTTTCAGCTACAAATTTAGTTTTAGGAAAACACTCGGGCCGCGCAGCTCTTCGATCAAAATTACAGGAATTAGGATATAACTTGGCCGACAACCAACTGAAGGATGTGTTTGTCAGATTCAAAGAATTAGCTGACCGTAAGAAAGAAGTTTACGATGAAGACCTAATTGCCCTAATGCAAGCTGGTGAAGATGCTGCAAATGATCACATTGTGTTAAATGAGCTTAAGGTGATTTGTGGCACAAGTGGGCCTCAGGAGGCAGCTATGACATTAACCATTGGCGGGAAAGAGTCATCAACTACCGCTACAGGTGATGGACCGGTGGATGCTACTTTTAATGCAGTAAAATCACTTTATCAGCATAACGCACATCTTCAATTGTACCAAGTTCATGCTGTCACTGAGGGCACTGACGCTCAGGCTACAGTCACTGTTCGAATGGAAGAAGAGGGAAACATAGCAACTGGACAATCTGCTGATACTGATACCGTTGTTGCGAGCGCAAAAGCATATATAAATGCGCTAAATAGATTGTTTATTCGTAGAGGTAGAACCGGACAAAATAAACGAGAAGTTAATTGGAAAGATGTTTCTTAGTGCAGCCATAGTGATTATTTTTATATTATTTCACTAGAGCTACGCCGAACCCTGGCACGTTGTAATTCAATGTGGCCCATAGCTGTCCAGCCAACAATATTGGTTTCAACAGTATCTTTTCGAAATGCCGATCGTAGCGCTGAGTCAAAAATCTTTCTGTCTTTTTTTGAAATGGGCGCTGGGTCTATGATTATTTGCCCTCCAATTCCACGTAAACGCAGCTGCCTTGGAAGATCATGAGCAGTAGCTAGATTTGCTTTGAGGGCAGCCGCAGGACTTGTATCCGATCCCGTATTTATGTCTACCGTCGCACATGCTCTAGTGGTTTCGACGAAATAATGCCCAGCATTAGTTTCAATTCTGTCAGATTTTAATTCGTCCAATAAGTCTAATATTCCCAGAGTTTCAAAGCTTCCACTTTCAGAGAAAACATCTGCATCCTCAGACCATTCGCGCCAAGCAAGGGCATGAGGCCTATCCGCTTCTAAGATCAATTCTTGCTCACTTGAGTCGTCAGAATATATTTTCTCAGCCAAGCTGAGCATTTCCTGTGCATCATCTAAAATTTCTTTGTCAGCAGCATTTTTACAACTAGACCGAAGGATCATTCCTTCTTGAAAGTCATCTAGATTACTCCGTATCAAAGAAACTAATTCCTCTCTACGGTCTTCATTTTTTATTTGTCTTGAAATGTTAAGGCCAGGGTTCTCTGGGGTGATAATTACATATCGGCTCTTCAAAAGAATTTTTTGGCTCACTGGCATCGCTTTTCCAGTTTCTGCAAAACCCGATACTTGAACCAAAATACATGAACCTTGAGCTAAACCTTTACCCTGCCGCAAAAATGCAGAGCCGTCCGGAGTTTTAAGAAAATAACCGCCTTGTCCCTTAAGAGGTCGATCAACAGTCGCTCGGTAAATCTGCCCGGGAGCAGGAATATCACTTTCTATAAAAAAATCTTGCAAAACACCATCAACAACAAGAGCAGATGCTTCAAGATTTTTAAAATGATCTAGAACAATTGATCTTTTAACCATCTTTGCTACCGAAGATTGGGTATTTTAAAGAACCCAACAAATTTATTGTTTCAGTTAAAGGCAGTCCAACTATACCGGTATAGGAACCGCTTATCCATGGAATAAAAGAAGCGGCAGGACCCTGTATTCCATACCCTCCTGCTTTACCCTCCCAGTCCCCACTATCTAAATAAGCTTCTATTTCCTGAAAGGAGAGAACCTTCATTTTAACTACGCTTATTACGTCTTTTACTTTGACTTGATTTTGTTTTTTGACCGCTACACACGTGATAACTTTGTGCCGTCTTCCAGATAAAAGAGATAAGAAACTGCTCGCTTCTTTCCGATCAGAAGGTTTCCCTAAAATTCGCCTACCCAATGCAACTGTTGTATCCGCACAAAGAGCGATTTCATCATCAGCTAATTCTAATGCTTGAATTTTTTTTTCGGCAATTCTTCTGCAATACTCAAGGGGTAATTCTTTTTTGAGAGGCGTTTCATCAATATTTGGAGCACGAATTTCAGCCGGTGTTATCCCGACTTGTGCCAGTATCTCTCTTCGGCGAGGACTGCCTGAACCTAAAATTAATTTCACGTCTTACTTGTAGCGGTAATTTATACGACCTTTTGACAGATCGTATGGTGTCATCTCCACTTGAACTTTATCTCCTGCAAGAACACGAATTCTGTTCTTTCGCATTTTACCTGCCGTATGAGCGATGATTTCATGGCCGTTTTCTAGCTCAACTCGAAATGTCGCGTTTGGCAGGAGTTCCTTTACGACACCTGGAAATTCGAGCAATTCTTCCTTAGCCATGTTCTCTCCTTAATTATTATGGACACGTGCATAGGCGAAATAAAACCAAATGAAAAGTATTTAAAATTTATCCACCTAATAACAGTAGATATTCTATAAATAGATTAACTCACTGAATGATTTTTTCTTTTCTTAAAAATTTTAGAATTTGTGGTGAGATATACTCAACAATTACTTTCACGCCGGCTGGGTTTGGGTGCAAACCATCAGCTTGCAAAAGGTATGACACATCTTTGCCATTTTTAATGTCATCAATCATAGGCTTAAAGTAGCTATCAATATATGCAATACGCTTCTCTTCGACGAGATCTGTAAAAATAGCATCGAAATCTAATTTATATTGTTCGCCATAGTTTCCAGGTGCATATGTTCCAACTAACAGGACTGGGGTTTTATTATTTTCAGCGATGTCAATGATGGCTGATAAGTTTTCTCTCGTTAACTCAGGTGGGAAACCACGTAAAACATCATTAGCCCCAAGAGCAACCACCAATGCTGATACATCATCCGTTAAAGACCAAGACAGCCGCTCTAAGCCACCCGCTGTTGTGTCCCCAGAAACTCCACCGTTGATAAAAGTGATGTTCAAACCTTCACTCGCGAACCAATTTGATAATTGATTAACAAGACCATCTTCAACTGCTAAACCAAAACCATGAGTTATACTATCACCCAATATGAAAACTTTTTGTTCAGAATAGGCAAGAGTTGGCGCCATATATATAATTAGCGGAATAATGGCCTTGTACAGCAGATTTTTTGCTTCATATCTAACTACACAATAAAAGTTTCTTAGGTATTTTATCATGCAGAGGCCCTCAATATTAATAGAAAATGTCTCATTATCTTTAGATGGTAATGCTGGGATTGTGGATATACTAAAAGATATTTCAATTGATATTCAAGAAGGTGAAAGCATCGGTATTGTTGGACCCTCAGGATCTGGCAAGTCTTCGCTTCTAATGCTCATGGGCGGATTGGAGCGGATTTCAAACGGTTCGATAAAGCTGTTAGGCCAAAATCTTGGCGAAATGAATGAAAATAAACTAGCAAGCTTCAGAAGGAATAATGTTGGAATAGTTTTCCAGTCTTTCCATCTTATCCCAACAATGACTGCATTAGAAAATGTTGCAGTTCCCCTAGAATTAAGCGGAAATAAAGATGCCTTTGGCCTAGCAGAAGAGGCATTGGGAAAAGTAGGCCTTGAAGATAGATTATCGCATTTTCCATCACAATTATCAGGTGGCGAGCAGCAAAGAACGGCTCTCGCAAGAGCAATTATTGCCAAGCCAAAAATTTTGCTGGCAGATGAGCCAACTGGAAATTTGGATTATGAAAACGGAAAAATTGTAGCAGACTATTTATTTGAGCTTCATGGTGAGCACAACGCCACTCTGGTTCTAGTAACTCATGATGTAGATTTAGCAAATCGCTGTGGAAGAAAAATCAAAATCTCTGATGGCGAAATATTTAATCCATGAAAAATCTTCGAGGACTACCAATCTCTTGGCAACTTGCAAAGCGAGAAATACGGAACGGTTTTCTCGGTTTTAAGGTGTTGATTGCTTGTTTAGTGCTTGGGGTTGCAACAATTACAATTATTGGCTCAATCAAAAGTGGTATTGAAAAGGGTCTTAGCGAAGAAGGTGCTTTATTATTAGGTGGTGATGCAGAAGCAGAGTTCACCTACAGATTTGCAAATCCGACTGAGCTCGCTTGGCTTGAAGAAAAAGCAAATACTATAAGCGAAATAGTTGATTTTCGTTCAATGATTTTGGTCGAACGAGAAACAACTGAACGGGTGCTCACTCAAGTGAAAGCCGTAGATGAAAATTATCCACTAATGGGTGAAGTAAATCTTTTCTCTGATGTAATTCTTTCTGACGCATTACAAAAAAGAAAAGGATTGCCAGGAGCAGTTATCGAAAAAATTTTAGTAGACCGTTTAGATTTAAAGCTTGGTGATACTTTTAAATTAGGTCAGACACAATTTCACCTTGGAGGTGTGATTGAAACTATTCCTGATAATGGTAGCGACGGTTTTGGGTTGGGGCCGAGAACAATTGTTTATACTACCGACCTAGAGGACTCAGGCCTCCTCACACCTGGGACACTTTTTTCAACCAAATACCGGCTAGATCTGAAAGAAAATATAAATTTAGATACAGTGTCAAAAACTGCTGTAGAGAAGTTTGAAACAACCGGTATGCGTTGGAAAGATGCACGAAATGCTGCTCCCGGCATCAGTGAGTTTGTTAGAAGATTAGAAACTTTTTTAGTATTAGTTGGATTATCGGGATTGATTGTTGGTGGCGTTGGAATTGCAGCGTCAGTTAGAAGCTATTTACTTCTTAAAACGGCTACAATAGCGACGCTCAGGAGTATAGGCGCATCAAATAATATTATTTTTCAGACTTACTTTATCCAAATATTATGTTTTTCTTCATTAGGTATTTTAATAGGGGTCTGTTTGGGGAGTATTGGTCCTTTTTTACTCGGAAACTGGATCACAGACACCATTCCAATCCCAGTAAAAATAGGTATCTATTTTCAACCAATTTTTGAGGCAATCATTTATGGATTAGTTACTGCAATAACCTTTTCGTTATGGCCTTTATCTAGCATTGAGAACGTTAACTCTTCCGAGTTATTCAGAAATGAAACGGAAGCTAATTATAAACTTCCTCGATTTGTATATCTTGCTGCTATTTCAGGATGTATACTTTTTTTAATTGCTTTAGCCTCTTATTTTACAGGATCAATAAAACTCACGCTTTGGACCGCTTTAGCCATTAGCTCTGCTTTTCTCTGCTTAACTCTAGTCGCTGCTGCAATCAGGATAATCACTCAAAAAATTAGAATAAAATTAAGATTTAATCCTAAATTGAGATGGGCACTTTCAGCAATTACGGGCCCAAAAGAAGGTGCTATTATTGTCATCTTATCAATAGGAATTGGCCTATCCGTACTATCTAGTATTGGGCAAATCGGCGGAAATATTAGAACTTCAATCCAACAAGATTTACCTGATGTGGCACCTTCATATTTTTTTATTGATATCCAAAAGTCCCAAATGCCAGAATTTCGTCAAATTATGGAAACCGATAAAGATGTGACTTCATTTGATGAAGCTCCCATGATTAGAGGTATAATATCGCGGATCAATGGTATGCCTGCAAAAGAGTATGCAGGGGATCATTGGGTTCTTAGAGGTGACCGCGGGCTCACTTACTCAAGCAAACCACTTGAACGAAGTAAAATCACTGAAGGTGTTTGGTGGGAGCCGGGTTATGAGGGCCCTGCTCAAATAAGTTTTGCTGAAGAAGAAGGCAGAGAAATGGGCTTATCTCTTGGGGATGAACTGACAGTCAATATCATGGGTCGCGATATTAATGCGACCATTACTAGCTTTAGAGACGTTGATTTTTCTACCGCAGGAATAGGGTTCATAATGTCAATGAACCCTCATGCGTTACAAAATGCTCCTCATTCCTTTATTTCAACAGTTTATGCAGATCCAAAAGCTGAAGCTGAGTTGCTGCGAAAAGTTGCCAGCAAATTTCCTAATATTACTGCTGTAAGAATTAAAGAAGCAATTGCTCAAGTCTCTAATATTCTTTCTTCTATTTCTTCCGTAGTTTTATATGGAGCGACCACAACAATTTTGACAGGGTTTTTAGTTTTAGTGGGGACAGCGGCATCCACTGAAAAAGCACGTAAATACGAAGCTGCTATTCTAAAAGCACTAGGCGCAAGCACTGCATCTATTATATTTAGCTTTGCACTTCGATCAATCTTACTTGGTGGGGTGGCTGGTGCAGTTGCATTATTAATTGGCGTTTTAGGAGCATGGGCAGTATGCAGTTATGTAATGGGAACAGAGTATACGATAATGTGGCTTAATGCATTTGCCGTTGTCTTTGGTGGTATATTTGCAAATGTTTTCGCAGGTTTGTACTTTTCTTTAAGAGCCATGCGCGCGAGCACGTCATCAGTACTTCGTTCGGAATACTAAGATATCAAAAAATCAGTCACCTTCAGCGACATCACCACCAATTTTTTTTGAAAATCTAGACCTAAGACTTGGTAAAACAATCAGAACCATTGCTAAAATAATCAAACCTAAAGTCATTGGCCTTTCAAAGATAAAACCAACACCATCATACAATTGCATTGAACGAGAAAAATTATCTTCTAGCATACTTCCCAAAATAAAACCTATTAATAGAGGAGCCAAAGGATAATCAGCAAACTTCAAAATGGTAGCACACACACCGAAACCAACTAAAATCAATAACTCAGTCGAATTGTTTTGCCCTATGTAACTACCCATTAGTGTGAAAAATAAAATAAATGGAATTAAATAGGTTCTGGGAATTGTAAGTACTTTCGCAATATACGGAATTAATGGTAAATTTAAGATCAACAAAACAATATTACCGATGTACATTGATACGATGACCGCCCAGAATATTTCTGGACTATCAGACATAAGTCTCGGTCCAGGAGTTACATTCAAGGCAATTAATGCACCCAATAAAATAGCTGTAGTTCCTGACCCTGGAATACCCAGCGTAAGCAAAGGTACAAAGGACCCTGTGCAAGCTGCATTATTGGCAGTCTCTGGAGCTGCTAAACCTTTAATTGAGCCTTTTCCAAATTCTTTTTGCTCTTTTTCTGGAGCAAGATTGCGCTCTACCGCATAACCCAAAAATGATGCGATTGTTGCACCAGCCCCAGGCAAAACACCTATAAAAAACCCTTGGATAGATTGCCTTCCTATAACAGGTGCAATCTGACGGCCTTCCTCACGAGAAATACGTAGGTCTTTTATGTCGTTTTTATTTCCACCTTGTACAGAACGAGCCGGGTTCATTACTAAAAATATAGCCTCTGGTAAAGCAAACATAGCCATAGCAAGAGTGATAAAACTAAACCCAGATTGGAGGTCCATCAAACCCATTGTGAACCTGGGCATATTAAAAAGAGCACCCTCCCCGACCGTTGCCATCATCAGGCCTAATAAAGTCATTAAAACTGCTTTTGCTACATTTCCACTGCCCGCAAATGCGGCGATTGCAGATAAGCCAACAATCATTAGTGCAAAGTATTCGGCAGAGTGAAACAGTAGAGCGACGGTTGAGAGAGCCGGTGCAAATATCATCAATAAGACAGCACCAATTGTTCCACCTGCAAATGACGCTATAGCTGCGACGGTTAACGCCTTACCAGCCTGTCCTCGACGCGCCATGGGGTATCCATCAAAACTCGTTGCAACTGTGCCAGCAACACCCGGAGCGTTTAATAAAATGGAGGATGTTGATCCACCAAAAATAGCTCCATAATAAACGCCGGCTAGCAAAATTAATGCAGCCGAAGGATCTCCAATGGTAATCGCAACGGGTATCATGATCGCTATTATGGACATGGGGCCAAGACCTGGCAGCATCCCGATAAATGTCCCAATTAGGCATCCGAGAATTACCATAACAATGTTTTGGAAAGAAAATGCAGCCCCTAAACCAATCAACAAACCTTCGAGCATCTTAATTTCCCATCAAAGAAAAAACGGTAAAGGTCTCAGAAAAATTCCTAAAACACCCTGAACCAAATACCAAATTATTAACGTCGCAAGAGCTGTTATAGGAATTAGAAAATAAATTTTTCTTTCACCTAAAACTACACCACCTAAACTAAGAAATGAAATAGTTGATAGCAAAAAACCTGCCGGCCTCAAAAGCAAAGCATAGGCTACCATTAACGCTAGCAAAATAATTGCTTCTTTTATCTTATAGTTTTTGAGCTCACTCAGATCCATGTCTGAAGAAGAACTCTTTTCAATAGGACGCTCAATCCTAAATAAAATTACAAACGAAGTTACAACCGCTAAAACAGATAGAATTTTGGGAAATGTGCTTGGCCAGATTGGGTTGCGCCTCATGAATGGTGCTAAAAGTTCATCCATAGTAAAAAATGCTGCATACCCATAGATTAAACTAATACACAAAATAACAAATGCGATCCAACGATCTAATTGCATGCACTCTCACCCAAAAAAAATTGACGGCAGTAGAACTGCCGTCAACAAGATTACTGTAAACTTACAAAAATCCTAATTTTTTCATAAGATCGCCAATAACTTTTTCCTGACCTTCAAGAAAAGTTTGGAACTTGTCACCTGGGTTATGTATATTTACCCAACCGTTTCGAGCTCTAACAGCTTCCCACTCTGGTGTATCATACATCTTAGCAATTGCGTCTTGATAGGCAGCTAACTTATCAGCTGGCAAACCAGGAGCTGCAAAGAACCCTCTCCAGTTAACAAAATTTGTATCTATTCCCTGTTCTTTCATTGTCGGAGCATCTGCAAATGCATCAACGCGCGCATCAGAAGTAACACCTAAGATTTTTACTTCCCCAGCTTGTGCCATTGCTACTGCCTCAGAAAAGCCAGTTGACAGAGCTTTAATTTCACCAGATAGCAATGCAGCCATGGCTTTACCACCAGCGTCATATGGAATGTATTTTACATTCAAAGCATCTTTTCCTGCTGCTTCCATGACCATTGCCGCTACAAGGTGATCCATGCCACCAGGTACTGATCCACCGCCTATTGCTGTCCCAGATGGATCTGCATCATAAGCACTGATCAAGTCAGCCATTGAATTTAAGTTACTATCGGAATTCACCACAAGAGCAGCATAGTCTCCAATTGTTCCAGAAACTAATGTTAGATCACGAAAATTATGTGGGAAAACGCCTGTTAAAGATCGAATAACGATAGGGGTTGAGTTCACCATTAGAGTGCCATGAGAACTATCAGCATTTTCGATAAGGTAGCCGATGGCCTTACCGCCACCACCACCAGACATGTTTTCATAGGATGCACTACCAACAAGCCCTGCACCAGTGAGTGCCTCACCTGTACCTCTAGCGGTTCCATCCCAACCACCACCTGCGCCACCAGGAATTAAAAAGTGGATACTCTCAACTACCTGATGCCCGCCTGCAGAGACAGGGCCAGCAATCATCATAGCCGCGGATGCGGCAATAGCGGCACGCCGCGTAAATTTTAATAATGTCATTTTTTTCCTCCCTTAAAGAAGTGACTAACTTCTTGGTAAACGGAGCGTGCAACAATAACTGTCAAAAGAGCAAGTTAATTCTCACATATTTTATAAAAAATCAGATAATTTTAAAGGTAATCAGGAATTTTAAGTCCCAATTTTGAAGATTCATTTATTACTTCAAGTCTTCTGTTACCTGGCAAACGAACTCCTTCTATCTCCTCAATATCAATGAGCAATTTTTCTAAACGTTTATAAAAGGAGCCGTTGTCTTTTCCTGGGTCTATAAACATTAGAAACTGGCCCACACCTGGCGGATCACCATCCGGATCGAGAAATGAACTGGCTTCGTTACTCGGCCTCCCACCAGAAAATGTCGCTGCTAATATTTCAACCATTAGGGCCAATGCACTGCCCTTAGCCTCCCCAATAGGCAACATTGATCCTTTTAAGGCTTGATCAGGATCAGTCGTCGGTTTTCCTGAACTATCCAATGCCCAACCTTCTGGTATTTCAGTATTTACCTTTTTCGCATGCATTATTTTCCCACGGGCAACCTTGGATAAGGATAAATCTATAACTAACGGATCGTTTGCTATTCGTGGGACCGCAAAAGCTATTGGATTAGTCCCAAAAAATGGATCTTTACCACCCCAAGGGGCAATTGCCTTGGGTGTATTTGCCATCATCACTCCAATGAGACCCTGCTTAGCAATTTTTTCAACCTGTATAGACAAAGCCCCACAATGATGTGAGTTGAAAATTGATACTATAGCACTTCCATATTCTTTTGCCGTTAAGGCACCCTCAGTAATAGCTTGGTCAAGAGCAGGATATGCAAAGCCATAATCAGCATCTATTGAAATAGACGTTGGCTTGGGGTGTTCTATTTTAATCTTAGCATCTACATTGATTTTTTTTGATTTAACTTGAGCGAGATAATCTTTTACTCGAGAAAATCCATGCCCAACTTGTCCCTCAGCCTCTGCAGCAACGAGAGCGTTTGATACTGACTCGGCAACGGCTTCTTTTACACCGTTTCTGAGAAAAGCTTCTTTTACTAATTGTTCAGCTTCAGCAATAGATACCCTGGTGTCTAAAGACATTTGAATTCTCTTGTTAATTAGTGGCTGCAAAGCAGCCACCAAATTTTAACTCATCTAAGCACTTCTATAAAGTTTTGTCATAGAAAATTCACGGTGACCAAGTGCTTCTGCCGCTGTATTTCTACCATTGGCTGTTCTTCTGATCATATCTATGAGAGCATCGCCTGCCTCATCGATTGTTTGATCCCGTCGAAGAATACCGGATACATCAACATCAATATGTTCACCCATGGTTCTAACAGTTCTTGGGTTAGCCGTAATTTTAATCACAGGTACAATTGGGTTTCCGACAACGTTGCCCTGTCCTGTCGGAAATGTATGTATGACGGCTCCGCCTGCTGCCATGAGGGTCACACATTCTGCAGCCGCTGATGAGCTATCCATAAAATACAATCCTTTTCCTGAATTGGGCTGTTCTGCAGGATCTAAAATATCTATGTATTGAGACGTTCTGCCAATTTTTTCTAAATTGCCCAAAGCTTTTTCTTCGATCGTAGTTAAGCCGCCAAGTATATTACCCTTGGTCGGTTGGCTATCAGAAAGATCATCCGTCTGATGGGCGAAAATAACATCATCTTGGTAAGCCTTCCACATTTTATACCAACGCTCACCGACTTCCTCATTGATAGCACGTTTTTGACAAATATGCTCAGCACCAGTTATTTCTGATGTTTCCCCAAAAAACCCTGTAATTCCTTCGGGTAAAAGTTTGTCATACATGTTACCAACGGTTGGGCATGAACCCAACCCAGTAGTCGTATCACTTTCGCCACATTTCGTTGAAACCCAAAGTTCTGAAATAGAGCATTCTTCTCGCTGTACCTCAGTTGCTTTGTGAACAAAGTCTTTCGCGGCCCAACTTGCTGCTCTTATAGTTTCAAAGTCACCTTTTTGCTCAATTGAGAATTCCGCAACTTCTTTACCAGTCTCACGAATTCCATCAGCAATTCGTTTTGTCCAATCAGGTTCAATCCCAATAACTACAACCGAATGCACATTTGCATTACTGCCTGTACCAATCATTGTACGAAAATGTACTTCCAGATCTTCGCCAAATTGCAACCGTCCATAAGCATGAGGAATTGCCATGGTACCTTTTACATTATTGGCGACAGCTTCACATGCTGCGTTTGAAATGTCATCGACTGGTAGTATTAAAACATGGTTCCTAACGCCAACACGCCCGTTTTCTCTTCGGAAACCTTTAAATGTTATATTTGAATATTTTGATGCCATTTTTCTATCCTTACCAGCGTTTGGTTTTGCAATTATGTGTGTGAACATGTCCGCCTTTGGGGATGTCAGCAATTATTTTACCAATATCTTCCCCATATTTAACTGCTGTATCACCGTTCTTTAAATCTTTAAGAGCTATCTTATGCCCAATTGGTACATCTGCACCCGCAGTCAGCGTAAAAGTTGAATTATCGTGCGTTACACAACAAAACATTTCAGTTCCAGCCGTTAGGCCTTCAACCACAACAACACCAACATTATCTTCGTGATCGTGAACTAAAAGATGCGGTATATTCGACATATTTCTCTCCTATTTTTATTAATCATTTGGGCTAAGTACAATTTTTGGAGAGGGTACTTTCCCCTCCCTTATCTCACCAAAAGCTCTGTTTCCTTCTGAAAGAGGTCTTCTTTCGATCCAATCTAATGGACCAAGACGGCCATCAAAAATCGCTTTAGCAGTGTCTTTGAAATCTTGTGCTGTATATGTATAGGTACCAATAAAACTGACTTCTTGAAGAGTAATTCTTCTGACATCAATTCCACCTAAGTCTTCACCTAATCCTATATGAGTAATTACTCCACCTGGAGATACTTTTTCAGATGCTAACTCACGGGTTTTTTTAAACCCAACTGCATCGACAACAATCGAAAATAATTCATCAGCTTTTTCGACAGCGACTACGTTACAGTTGTCATTAAGGTACTTTCTCCGAATAGTATTAGGTTCGACAATTACTATGTTTTCAATTTCCATGGCTTTAAAGGCAAGGGCCGACGCCAAACCTATTGCACCGCCACCAATAATTAAAACATTTCTATCCATACTCGAATGTAAAGCCTCAAGTGCTAGCCTAGAAGCATGCCAGCTAACAGCTAGTGGTTCAGTTAAAGCAGCTTTTTCTAAAGGAACATCTAAGGGTACATTTACTAAATTAACTTCAGGAACTGATACCATCTCTGCAAAAGTGCCCTCGCGTGGAGCCATTGAAATGATTTGACGTTTTGAACAAATATTTTCACGTCCAGAAATACAAGCTTGGCACTTCATGCAAGTCACGAGCGGATTAATTGCAACTCTCTCTCCATTGCGATCTCCACCCAAAATAATGCCGGATGCTTCATGACCTAATATCAAAGGAGCAGGCCTTCGCTCATCATGGCCAAGGTAAGCATGCATATCAGAACCACAGATGCCGGCGCTATCAACTTTTATTAGTTGCTCGCCAGATTTTACAACTGGGTCGGCGACTTCACGGAAATCTAATTTTTCCTCTCCGACATAAACAAGTGCCTTCATTTTGCTGTGAAACCCCCATCAACCATGAGAACCTGGCCAGTAACATAACTAGAAGCCTCAGAACAAAGAAAAAGCAAAGGACCATCTAGATCCTCCATCTCACCATTTCTGCCAATACAGGTCTGATCAGCATTTCTTTTAGATCTTTCTGCATCTTCAAAAACTACTTGAGTTAATTCCGTGGGAAAAAACCCCGGACCAATTGCATTCACACAAATGCCGTCGGAAGACCAAGCTTCGGCCATTGCTCTCGTAAGCTGTCCTATTGCACCTTTTGAAGCACCATATGCTATTCCACCAGGAAATGCCCTAGTGGTTTGTACTGATGCAAAATTTACAATTCTTCCCCAGCCTTTCTTTTTCATTTCAGGAACAAGAAGTTGGGATAAAAAAAATGGTGTTGAAAGATTTAATGAAATCGTTTGATCCCATCCAAGATCAGTTACTTCATCAGCTGTTTGCCGAGTATTAACTCCAGCCGCATGAACTAGAATATCCGGTGGACCAAACTTGCTATTTATTTTTTCACTCAAGTCTCTCAAGAGACTACGATCAGAAATATCAGCAGATATGAAAGAAAAATTCTCTCCCAATTCCAAAGCTAAATTTTCCAACGCCTCTTTTCGCCGAGCCACACCAACAACTTTAGCCCCAGCCAACGCAAGCACCTCGGCTGCGCGACGACCCAGCCCAGAACTTGCACCCGTCACAACAGCAACTTTTTCTGATAGGTTAAATAATGACTCAAATCTATCCATTAGCAGTTAAATCAAACTCCTCATTAGGGAAAAATTTAGCTAACCGCACATCTGCAGCCCGCGCATGACCCTCCATCCCCTCTAGCCGAGAAATTCTAGCTGTAGCTTCAGCAATCGATTTTGATCCCTCTCTCGTTGCTCTTTGATACGTCACTATCTTCATATATTTGTGGACGCTCAAACCACCAGTGTAATTTGCAGCTCTTGAAGTGGGTAAAACATGGTTAGTTCCCGCAGCCTTGTCACCATAAGAAACAGTTGTTTCCTCTCCTAAAAATAATGAACCATAACATGTTAAGCGTTCAAGCCACCAATCAAGATCATTAGCCTGCACCGTGAGATGTTCAGGTGCATATTCATCAGAACAAGAAGCCATTTCCTCCCTGTTCCCACAAACAATTACCTCTGCATAATCCCTCCAGGCCGCAGTTGCATTTTCACGGTTCGTCTCTGGCAGATCATCAATCAACTTTGGAACCAAATTCATTACATTATTCGCTAACGTTTCGTTATCTGTAACCAACCAGACAGGTGAATTATAGCCATGTTCTGCTTGCGACACTAAATCTGTAGCTACAATAAATGGATCAGCAGTTTCATCTGCCAAAATCAAACTATCAGTGGGGCCAGCTATCATATCTATTCCAACTCGACCGAACAGAATACGTTTTGCCTCAGCTACAAACTGATTGCCAGGTCCAACTAAAATATTTGCCTGCGGCAACCCAAATAAACCGTAAGTCATGGAGGCAACTCCCTGAACGCCCCCCATGGCCATTATTTTGTCGGCTCCGCAAATATGAGCGGCATAAATAATCGCCGGAGCAACACCAACATTTGGCTTAGGAGGTGAGCACGCCGTGATAAATTTACAGCCAGCAACTTTTGCGGTTGTTACAGTCATTATAGCACTGGCAATATGACTATAACGACCACCAGGAACATAACACCCAGCTGCATCAACAGGAATAACCTTTTGACCAGTTACAAACCCAGGATGAATTTCAATTTCAGTATTTTTTAAAGTTTCCTTCTGCCGTTCTGCAAAGCGTTTCACATTGTCATGAGCAAACTTGATATCGTTTTTTAACTTTTCTGGTACTAAGTCACTTGCCGCCTGTATTTCATCATCCGTTAAAATTATATTCCCTTGATACTGATCGAATTTGGACGCATATTCTTTAGCCTTTGCATCACCACCACTCTCGATATCTGCAAGAATATTTTTTACTGTTTCATGAACCTCTGAGGCATTTGATTTGGGTGTTAGTTGTGCCTTCTTTAGGTAAACTCGTGACATATTTGTGTCTCCTGTTTAGAGCGTCTGCTCTTTTTTGTTATATCGAACGGATGAATAGAGGGATAACCCAATAATTACTGCTCCAATGGCTCCAGTGATAGTTTCAGGAACCTCAATGATTGATTGGGCAAACATAATTATGGAAAGAGCAAAGATTGAGTAAAAAGCTCCATGCTCAAGGTATCTAAATTGTTGAAGGGTACCTTTTTCAACCAGCATAATAGTCATTGCGCGAACATACATCGCACCAATCCCAAGACCTATCGCTATCAAAATAATGTTTGTCGTTAATGCAAAAGCTCCGATGACACCATCAAATGAAAAACTCGCGTCAAGAACTTCCAAGTACAGAAATGCGCCAAGTCCACCGCGAGCCCCCATATTGGCAGTACTGTTTGAGTAATCATCAAGGAAACTCCCTAGGCCATCAACAAGAGTAAAAATAAGTAATCCAGAAATAGCTGAAAGAAGAAATGATGCCTGCTGACTTTCATGAACCACTTGCGACATGAACGAAATAATCAACAAGACCAGGGCAATTTCAAAACCTCTAATTGAACCCCATTTTCTTAAATTTCTCTCTAAACCAACTATCCAATCAACAGATTTTCCTTCATCTATGAAAAATTTGAGCGAAACCATAATTAAAAATGTTCCACCAAAAGCTGCAATTGAACTGTGAGACTGATGAATAATATGCGAATACTCATCTGGATCTGAAAGCGCCAAATGCATTGCTGCAAAAGGATTTATCCAGGCAAAAGTTGCAACGATAGCGACTGGAAAAACTATGCGCATTCCAAATACAGCTATCAGTATACCCCAAGTTAAAAATCTTTGACGCCATATAGGTGTCATCTCAACTAGTTTATTGGCGTTCACGATTGCATTATCAAAAGAAAGAGCAATCTCCAGTGCTGCTAAAACCGTTCCAACTAGCAAAAATGAAAAAACTGCGCTTAGGGTTTTTTCAGTTTCCCAACCTAACCAAGCTGACAAGACTAAGCCCACAAATGTGACAATTAATGGCCATTTAAGATAGGAAACTGCTGATCTTTTTTGAGACATAAGTTTACTGCCCAAAGACTTGGTTTGGTAGCCAGAGTACAATTTGAGGAAAGATAAAAATAAGTATCAAGCCTATCAGTTGGATGAGCATAAATTGCATCATTCCAAAATAAATATCTTTCAGGTCCCAGTTTGGGACAACACCTTTCAAAAAGTAGGCAGATAAAGCTACCGGTGGGGATAACCAAGCTGTCTGAAGATTGACAGCTACTAAAATTCCAAACCAAACCATCAAGTCATAAGGGTTCAAGCCGTGTACATCTAATGCAGCGACAGTCGGTAGTAGTATTGGGACAACAATCAATACAATTGGCACCCATTCAAGCGGCCATCCAAGCAGAAAAATCAATGCCATTACCATTATTAAAATCAAGTAGGGAGATAATTCTAACTGAAGCATCATCTCAGTCATCATCTTAGGGGTGCCCAAAGATGAAAACTCCGCACCAAAGAAGTTTGATGCTGCCACAAGAAACATGATTAATACTGTTATCTCAAGAGACTTAATTAAATTGTCAAAGAAGCCTGGAATTGTAAATTTTCCATATCCCAAAGATAAAAGAATTGCTCCAAAAGCCCCCATAGCCGCCGCTTCTGCCGGTGTGGCAAAACCAAGTAATATTGAGCCCAAAGCAAATGAAATCAGAATTGTAGGTGGCATTAAGCCTGCAAAAAATTCATCCCATAAATCTGAAAATTCAAACCTTTCAGAAGCATCTTTTCTGTAAATAGCCAAACTCAAGGCAGTAAGAAAAATAGAAAACAAAAATAAAACAAGAGAAACCCAAGGGATACTGTCACCCCATGCTGCCATCAGACAATAAAGATGAAACAAAACCGCTAATGGAAGTGCAAAGCGAAGAATGTTTAAATTTCGGTAGGCTCGAAAGGCAATCAGTATAGTTACAGCTAGAACTATCAAGCCGCTAAAAGGAATAAAGCTAGCAAAAGCACCGCCAATACCCAACCCAAAAACACGGCATATTGTGAGCACACCTAAGGAAATTAACGCGATTTCGGCTCCATAGTAGTCAGAAGTTTTAGGCTGATCTTCTTCGGACAGTACTGGACCTAGCTCTGGATTAAGCCAACATCTTCCCAAAGTGTAGAGCAAATAAAGCGATGCTAACAGGGCTCCGGGAATAAACGCCCCACGAAACAAATCTAGCGTTGAAACCTCAAGTACTGGGCCCATGACTATCAACATAATTGATGGGGGAATAAGGATTCCTAAAGTACCTCCAGCGGTGATTGTACCGGCAGCTAATTGAACATTATATCCTGAGCGCGTCATGGTCGCGCCAGCCATAATCCCCAAAAGCGTAACGGAGGCACCAACAATACCTGTTGCTGCCGCAAAAATAGTGGAGACAATCAAAACAGCAATGTAAAGAGACCCCCTGACACGCGCCATAATCATTTGAATTGAGGCGAAAAGCCTTTCCATTAGTCCTGCCGCCTCCATGACAATTCCCATAAGTATAAATAAGGGTACGGCCATCAATTGATCATTCAACATTGTCGAATTCGTATTCAAAGTCATAAGCAGAGTAGTAAGCTTGAAGTTGGACCCCCAAATACCAAAAACAAAAGCAAGGAAGATGAGTGTAAATGATATTGGAAAACCAATAAATATTACAAAAATCATTGCTGCCAACATAATCAGACCAATAGTTGGCTTTGAGAGCCCCGGCCGTGATGACATAATATCAGTGAAGGCTTCTCCACCTGGAGTAATGCCTGGAAGGAAAACAGCCATCACCAGCCAAACAATAGCTATAAAGTAGAAGGGAAGAGCCATTACAAAATATCTTTCCCTTTGCTTTCCCATTTTATGAAATGCTCTGAACAACTCAGGGAAACCTTGAAGCATAAGAAGCAATCCACCGACAGGCATAGCCAATCTCGCTGGCCACAATATAGGTTCCCAAGGGCTATCAAACGCAGTTTCTCCAGTTCGGAAAGCAAGTTCCCAATACTGTGCTGCGATAATGGTAAAAAACAGCATAGAGGGAATGAAAAAAACCATATAGAGAACAGCATCGACTGTCGCTTGGGTTTTATTACTCCAATTGCGGTAGAGAAAATCAGCGCGGATATGGACACCGCGCATTAAACCGTAACCGGCGGCGCCCATAAACAAAACTCCCGCTATCATTCGACTAATATCGTAAGCAAATAAGGTTGGACCCAGACCCAAAGCGCGAGCTGTATCATCCCAATCATAACTAGCCATTATTCCAAAAGCGTTTCTGGAAATGACTTCAAAAACAACAACACCAATAAGAGGAACCATTAGAAGGCAAAGAGCTTTACCCGCAAAATCGTTTAAGAGGTCGATGTAAGCAGTTATTGGTTTTTGCCAAGACGTCATGCCTACAGGTGTTTCCCCAGGTCTTTCTGTTCGACGCTCGGCAATCAGCTCATCAGCGATTTCCAAATCTTCTGGCACCTGTTCGTCTGCCATGTCCAATCTCCCCATTAGATATTCTTCCTCTTATAAGGAAGATTTTCTTTATAAAAAAAGAGCTTAAAGCACTTTATCAATAAAGAAAAATCGTGGAGCCATTTGGCTCCACGAAGAATTTCAAAATGCTACTTTAGAGTATCTGCGTGTGCTTTACCCAGACCAGCATTCGATGCTTGTGCACCGGCCCAAAAAGGAACAGCTATATCAGCAAAATCTTTTTGTGACTGCCATACTTCAGCAAAGAATTCATTGTCTGCTGCAGCTTCTTCAAGAAGCTTTTTGGCTGCTGCCATATATTCTGTAAAGTAATCAGCAGGTGTATCTTCTAGTATAACACCGTGGTTTTCTGTTAAGTCTTTCAGTGATTTTCCATTTTCATAAATACGATAAGACATTGACTTCGACAGAGAAGCATTTGCTGCAACTTCTAAAGCTTTCTTTTCAGTTGCTGAAAGGCTGTCATAAACATCTCCATTAATGTAAAGGTCAGCGTTCACAACAACTTGGTGTAGACCTTGGAGATAGTAATGCTTCAACACTTTTTGAAAACCAAAAACTGAGTCTGGCTTAGGGCAGCACCACTCGGCAGCGTCAATTGCGCCTTTTTCAAGCGCTGGCAAAATATCACCACCACCCATAGCAACAGCCGCAACGCCAATTTCATTATAAGCGGCACCAACCATACCTGGAGGGGCACGGAATCGTAGCTTACGGAAATCATCCATAGATTCGATTTTCTCTGGGAACCAGCCTAAAGCTTCTGGTCCAACTGGCTGCAACATAAATCCTTTTACGTTAACGCCCATTTCATCCCATAAACGGTCATAAAGTTCTTTACCGCCTCCGTACTGAAACCATGATAGAAATGCCATTGCGTCTAAACCAACGCCAGCACCCGCAATTGGCGCACCAAAGAGGTTTGCTGCAGGGTGCTTACCACCCCAATAATGCGTCCAAGCAAAACCAGCCTCTACAAGACCAGCATCAACGGCGTCCATGATATCACGTGGACCAACAACTGCGCCAGCTGGTAAAATTTCAATTTTTACAGAGCCACCAGTTAGTTCCAAAACATCTTTTGCAAAAGCTTCAACCATTCGCACCTCATCAGTAGAGTTCCCAAGAACCGACTGAATACGAATAACGGTTTCAGACATTGCTGCTGACGCCAAGAGAGCAAGGGACGTAGCCCCCGCGGTTAAAATTTTAAAATTGAACATGAATCTCCTCCCATAGTTCAACGCCCCCTAATCAAAAATAACAGCCAAGTCGGGGACTTATCTTGACCTTTATTTAAAGATGCTGAGTGCATCCTTATTCTAATTAAGACATTAGCTGTTAAGCCTCCTTCAAAATTAAATCACTTGCTTTTTCACCAATCATTATGGCTGGAGCATTTGTATTACCGCTTGTAATGCTAGGCATGATTGAAGCGTCAGCGACACGTAAACCTTCAACACCCCGCACCTTTAAATTTGGAGTAACCACCGACATTTCATCCGTCCCCATTTTACAAGTACCAGTGGGATGATAAATTGTAACAGCAGTCCGTCGAACCCAGTCCAAAGTGCCCTCTTCATCACTTAAAGGTACGTCTGAGCCTGGGGCATATTCCTCCAAAATATGTTTCTTCAATGGTTGATGCTCAGCGATTTTGCGAGCAATCTGCACACCTTTCACGATTGTTTTACAGTCTGTGGCTGTTGATAAATAATTCGGGTGAATATCTGGATGGTCTAAATAATTTGGAGACTTTAAAGTCAAATGACCTTTGCTTTCTGGTCTCAATTGAAGCACTGAGGCAGTAAATGCTGAAAATTTATGGGGGCCTTTAGATGGCATATCAGCACTAAACGGCTGGATATGAAACTGAATATCTGGCGTTTCCAAATGATCTTCAGTTTTAAGAAAACCTGTGCCTAAACTTGCAGCCATAGTCATAGGGCCACGCTGTGTCAGTATGTATTGAAGACCAATTAAAGCTTTTTTAGCATAGTTGCTCGTTTCTGTATTTATAGTGGATAAATCTGTCTTGAAAATTGGACGAGCTTGCAAGTGATCTTGCAAATTTTTACCAACGCCACCCAAATCACGAATAACGCTTATTCCTAGATTTTGAAGTTCCTCTCCGGAACCGATTCCTGAAAGCATAAGGATTTGTGGAGAGCCAATTGAACCTGCACTAAGTATAATTTCCTTTTTGGCAGAAATTGTATCTATATTACTTTTTGTATCGATTTCTACAGAAGAGGCTCGTCCATTTACAATATTCACTTTTTTCGTCTGCGCGTTTGTAATAATTTTTAAATTTTTACGACTTTTGAAGGGTGTTAAATATGCAGCAGCAGCCGAACATCTTCGGCCACCTTTCATAGTCAATTGAAAATGGCCCACACCTTCTTGGTCAGCACCATTATAATCGTAATTACGCCGATAACCTGCCGCCACGGCGGCATCGACCCAATGGTCCACAATATCTCGATTTAGGCGGGAAGATTGTACAGAAAGAGGACCCTCTTTTCCCCTGAGCCCACTTTCATCAACGCCATCCCATTTTTCTGAGCGCTTGAAATAAGGCAAAACATCATCCCAAGACCAACCGGTACAACCAAGTTGAGACCAAGTATCAAAATCCTGAGGTTGTCCACGGACATAAAGAAGACCATTAATTGAACTCGAACCACCCAAGACCCGGCCTCTTGGCCAGGGTATAGATCTGCCAGCAATACCCTTGTCGGGTTGTGTCTCATAACGCCAATCAGATTTTGGATTACCCATAGTACGAAAATAACCAACGGGCACATGTATCCATGGATTACTATCTGCGGGCCCTGCCTCAATAAGAGCGACGCGGTAATTTCCACATTGCGACAAGCGGTTTGCAACTGCACAGCCAGCAGATCCAGCGCCTACAACAACGTAATCAAACTCCATTAATCCACCCAATATCAAAAAATGAGACTTTTTTTCTCGATTATTGCAAAATATTACGTTACAGTTAATTTAAGAGAACGCAACAGTTTTATTTGAGGAATTAAATGACGACCAAAGAAAGGATACCAACTAACTTAAGGACACTGCTCATTTTAGAAATCCTGGGAAAAAGTAATAAGGCAATGACAGCCACCGAAATTAACGACGTTTTGCAATTACCAAAACAAACCGTACATCGTTTATGTAGCACTCTTGAAGAGAATGGTTTTCTTACAAGAGTTGGACGAACGAAACGCTATCAAGCTGCACGTCGATTAAGGGATTTAGGAATGGGTTTATTATACAATTCCCGCGATCACATAGCACGTCGACAGATTCTTCTGAATATTGCTAACAAAGTGAAAGAAACAGTAAACTTCGTTGTTCCAGAAGCGTCTGGAATGAACTATATAGACCGAGTTGAAACTGACTGGGCATTTAGAATTCAACTACCAATCGGAACCAACGTACCATTCCATTGTACAGCTAGCGGCAAGTGCTTTTTAGCCAGCTTAAGCCCCAAAAAGAGAAAGATGATGATAGCATCGATGGACTTAAAAGCGTATACAAAAAGTACCCATGTAAGAGAAGATACTTTATTATCAGAGCTCAAACAAATTGCTAAACAAGGTTATGCTTTAGATCAGGAAGAATTTATGGATGGGATGGTAGCAATCGCCGTACCCATCACTGATTATCATGGACGATTTGCTGCCGCAATTGCGTTTCACGGGCCCACCCAAAGAATTTCGATAGAAAATGCTTTGGCTCGTAAAGACATCCTAACGCAAGCTGCTGAGGAACTTGCTAAAAGTCTATTTAGCGAAAATTAAAATCTAAATGCCGCAGTCAACAATCGCCTTTGCGAGTACCGGCACTGTTTTTGAATTCAGACCGGCTATATTCAAACGACTATCTCCAACCATATAAACTGCATGATTTTCTCTTAATTCATTAACTTGCTCAGGTGACGCCCCAAGTCTTGAAAACATGCCCCGGTGATCAGCCAAAAAACCAAAACGATTTGACCCAGATAACTTTTCTAATTCGGTTGCCAATTGTGTACGTAAGGAAAGCATTGACGTTCTAACCGCCTCAAGCTCTTCCATCCAACTTCTTTTAAGTTCTTCGTCAGATAAAACCATTGTGACAAGTCTTGCCCCATGGTCTGGCGGAAATGAAAAGTTTTGGCGATTTAGAAAAGCTAGCGTCGACTGATTTAAATCGCGGGCATCTTTATCATGAGACACTACTATCAAAAGGCCCGTACGCTCGCGATAAATTCCAAAGTTTTTTGAACAGCTAGCCGCTATTATTGTTTCTGGAACGCTGTTCACAAGCTTTCTTACTCCAGAAGCGTCTTCTTCCAATCCGTCGCCAAAACCTTGATAAGCAATATCAATCATTGGTGTTGCCCCTGATTTGAGCAAAAGCTCAATTACAGCGTCCCACTCAGGCGCCTTAAGATTGGCACCTGTTGGGTTATGACAGCAACCATGAAGCAAAATAAGATCACCTTCTTTTGCGTTTTCCAAATCAGTCATCATAGATGAAAAGTCAACGGCTCGCGTCTTCGCATCAAAATATCGGTAAGGCTCAACGGGAATTCCTAAATACTTCAGAATTGATAAATGATTAGGCCAAGTCGGATCTGAAACAAAAACTCGCAAATTAGGGTTTGCCAATTTTCCCAACTCAAAAGCCTGTCGTACTGCACCAGTACCACCAGGTGTTGCCGCTGAAGCAGTCAAATTTTTATCGAATTTATCACCTAAAACTAGGTCAATCATCGTTTCAGAAAATTCAGGAGTACCTGTTAAACCAACATAGGACTTTGTATCCTGTGTCTCCCACAACATATGTTCGGCTCGCTTAATTGATTGCATAATTGGTGTTTGACCAGAAGCATCTTTATAAACACCGACACCAAGATCAATTTTATTCTCTCTAGGATCTTCTTTATAAACTTGCATTAGAGCAAGAATCTTATCCGCAGGCTGTTGTTGTAAAGAATTGAACATTAATTATCCCCCGTTTCTACTGGCACAGTTGGATACATTCCCCACTCAGTCCAACTCCCATCGTAGAGCGCATGATCAGTTTTCCCAATGCGATCCAGGGCAAGATTTATAATTGCTGCAGTAACACCTGATCCACAACTAGTAATCACTGGTTTGTCCAAGTTTACAGCTTTGGCTTTGAAATGCTCGACCAATTCATCTTGAGATTTCAAGGTTCCATCTTCGTTTAGAAGATCACCATAAAAAATGTTTTTCGAACCTGGAATGTGCCCTGCTCGAAGACCAGGCCTTGGTTCGGGCTCTTCTCCTCTGAACCTTCCCGCAGAACGTGCATCCAAAATTTCATAGTCACCAAGTTTGGAAGCAGATGAAACTTGGGTAACGTCTTTGACCATTTCATCGTGGTACTTTACGAACATATGTCTATCTCTTATCAAAGGTGGGGAACTATCAACTGTTCGACCCTCCCTTAACCATTTAGGAAGTCCGCCATCAAGGACAGCAACGTTGTTTTGACCCATGACTTTAAATAGCCACCTAACTCGAGCCGCCGAAAACAAACCATGAGAGTCATAAATTACAATTTGGTGCCCGTCCCCAACCCCAAGCTTTCTCACTTTGGACATAAACTTTTCAACTGGTGGCACCATATGAGGTAGATCTGAACGATGATCGGAAACATCGTCGATATCGAAAAATCTAGCATTGGGAATATGCGACTGATCATATTCAGCTTTTGCATCTCTATCAACATTAGGAAGGTACCAAGTGGCATCCAAGATTCGAATTTCAGGATCCGACAATCGACTAGAAAGCCAATCAGTTGAAACTAAAACCTTAGGATCATTTTCCATTCAAATTTTTCCATTAACTTTTTACAGCTGACTACAGTCTCATAATGAATAGGGCAAGCATCAACATATTTTAATCACACTAAAATTTCCTAAACTTCTTCCAAGCTTATCATATTACTCAGATTGACGCAGGAGCCTTTGTTTTTGTCGTCCCCAATCTCGTTTTGCTTCATCGGCTCGTTTATCATGAATTTTTTTGCCTTTGGCTATCCCTATCTTAATTTTCACTTTCCCAGTATGATTGAAATACATGACTAAAGGTACCAGCGTCATTCCTTTGCGTTGGGTTTCATTCCACAACCTAGACAGCTCTTTTTTGTTCGCCAGCAATTTCCTCTTTCGCCGCTCTTGATGGCCCCAATTTTTTGCTTGTTCATAAGGTGCTACATATGAATTAACCAACCAAAGCTCTCCATTTTCAATTTGGGCATAACTTTCTGCAATGTTTGAACCACCATTGCGCATTGACTTAACTTCAGATCCAAAGAGGACGACACCACACTCCAGATCATTTTCTATGGCATAGTCAAATCGCGCACGCCTATTTTCAGCAATTACTTTATAATTTGGATCTGCTTTAGTTTTACTCATCAATTATTCGCTTACACACACCAGCAATTATTGTCCATAAAACGATAAGTTTACACAAAAATTTAATCGACAGCTCACTCAAACAACACTAATTTAAAATTAATTAATGGGGGAAGTTATGCGCGACAACAATTTCATTACGGAAAATAATGCAAAACACTTGTGGCATCCAATGGGAGCGCCGGGTGACTCAATTAATAACCCACCTAAGGTAATTACTAAAGCCGATGGATCGCAGATTAGCGATATAGATGGACATACAACCGTCGATGCAGTTGGAGGGCTTTGGTGTGTTAATTTGGGCTACTCAAATGATGCAATTAAAGAAGCCATATCTGAACAACTCTACCATCTACCCTATTATTCTGGTTTTGCAGGAACAACAAACCCAGCTGCCATCGAAGCATCTTACATGGTCACTGAGATGTTTAAGGCTGATGGAATGGAGCGAGTTTTTTTCACATCGGGAGGATCAGACTCAGTTGAAACATGTCTAAGGTTGGCTCGTCAGTATCATAGGCTACGAGGAGAACCCACTCGGACAAAGTTCATATCTTTAAAAAAAGGATACCATGGAACGCATTTTGGGGGTGCCTCTGTAAATGGTAATAATCGGTTCAGAATTGCATACGAACCTTTATTACCAGGATGTTTTCACCTTCCAAGCCCATATACCTATCGAAATCCATTTAATGAAACTGATCCCAAAAAATTAGCTCTTAATATTGTACAAGCCTTCGAGGACGAAATTGCTTTCCAAGATAAAAACACAATTGCCGCTTTCATTATGGAACCTATTCAAGGAGCAGGTGGCGTCATTGTTCCAGACGCATCTTTTATGGGCCTTATGCAAGAAGTTTGTGACAGGAACGGTATATTAATGATTTCGGATGAAGTCATAACTGGTTTCGGCAGAACTGGCTCTTGGTCAGGTGCAAGACACTGGAATGTAAAACCAGATATGATGAGCATGGCTAAAGGTATTACATCAGGTTATTTCCCTGTGGGCGCTGCTCTAATGAGTGGAAAAGTGGCAAGTGTTTTTGAAAACTCTGCAAGTTCTGAAGCGGGTATTTTCCATGGTTATACCTATTCTGCTCATCCTGTAGGTGCGGCAGCTGTTTGTGCTTGTTTATCAGAAACTCAAAGAATTAGCACGAAAGATAATGCCGGTGTCCGTGGTAAACAACTTTATGAAGGCATACAGAAACTTAAAAAGAAATTTGACGTGATAGGAGATGTCAGAGGAGGTCAGGGTCTGATGGCCGCTATCGAAGTAGTCAGTGATCCGAATAAAAAAACTCCTATGGACATGGATACAATGAAAAAACTGCATCAGAAAACCTACGAAGCTGGAGCTATGGTTCGACTAGGGCTGAACAATATCTTAATGTCTCCGCCTCTCGTAATATCTGAAGCCGAGATAGATCAGATTTTGGATGCGTTAGATTATGGGTTTTCATCAATATAGTTTAAAGCTCTACCAAAATAAATTTTTATTCATAACACACGATAGTCGCCAGGTTTCAAATTACCCAATTTCCATTCACCAATTGAAGTGCGGATAAGCCGAAGCGTTGGAAACCCAATTTTTGCGGTCATGCGTCTAATCTGCCTATTTTTTCCTTCTTTTATTTTTAATTCAAGCCAACTTTCAGGAATAGATTTGCGTACTCTGATAGGCGGTTCTCTATTCCAGAGCCATTTTGGTTCATTTATTAACCTTGCTTTTGCTGGCCTTGTAACGCCATCCTTCAATTCAAGACCTTTTCTTATGGGATCCAAATTGAAATCTGTTGGAACACCTTCAACCTGGACAAGGTAAGTTTTTTCAATCTTAAATTTAGGAGAAGATATCCTTGACTGCAACTTCCCGTTATCAGTCAAGATCATTAATCCCTCACTGTCCAAATCCAATCTACCTGCTGGGTAAACATCTTTTATATCAATAAAATGTGATAGGTTTTCCCTTTCATCAGCAATGCCTTCCTTATCACTAAATTGGGAAAGGACATGAAATGGCTTATTAAACAACACTAACATATTGAAAACGACTTACTCGCTTTCATTACACCAGTTTCTATTTTTCGCCAGTTCAATATTGGCGAATTTGTATAAGCTAATGCCGTTGGATGATTAGGACTAAGAACACCTAATTGTATAAGTAGCGAAGCAATGGCACATTCAGAGGCTCTAGTTCCACCATCAGCAACTTTCAGTGCAATTCCTTTTTCCAACTCTGGTAAAATTGCTACAAAAACACCTTCTGCCCCAGTTTTTAGAATTGCCTTTTTATCACATGCTTTCATTAAGCTTGTGCAAGCTCGACCTTCACCAGCAACTAATTCCGGATAATTTACCATAGCATTTCTTAACTTTAGGGCCGCTTTGCTAAGACGATCATTTCGATTATGTGCGGTTGAAAACCAAGCCATGCTCTGAGCAAGTGAAGATAAAGGCATTGCAGGATTAGGAGCTGAGCAACCATCTATGACAATCCCATCAACTTTATTTTGAGTTAATTCCTGGAATACATCCATAACCATGAGCTGAACGGGATGGTTGGGATCTGTGTATTCTGGTCCAGCATTCAAGTGGCGCGCTACAGATAGAAAGCCGGCATGTTTCCCAGAACAATTATTATGAATTTGACAAGGTGATTGTCCTTTTTTACGCATCTGATTTTTTATATGGGGGTCTTTTGGCGGCTGAGGACCACATCGCAGATCACTTTCATCCAACTCAAGATGGGAAAGCCAACCAAGAACTCTTGATATATGGATTTCCGCCGCATTATGCGAAGCACAGGCGAGGGCTAATAAATCTTCTCCAATGCTAAATTTTTCCTCCGCACCTGAGATTATCAAAGGGAGAGCTTGCAACATCTTTGCAGAACTTCGAGGTAAAATTAGTGCACTTGGATCACCCCATTGATGGCTTATTTCACCATTTTTATCACAAATTACTGCAGTACCAGAATGAACAGACTCCAAATATGAACCTCGCCATATCTCACACATAATTTGTGTTTTCATAAAATTTTTACCTTTTATTTATAATTTAACTTTCTCAGGGGTTTAAACTGAAGCATATTTTAGGCTAAAGTTCTGTCAATCAAATATACTGTTTATACGGGTATGACTTAATAAAGAAAAAATCTATATAAGGATTGGTTTTGATGATAAAGGAGCAGGTATATATGAAAATTTTGAAACCATTAGTATCAGTAAAATCAATTATCGCCCTAATTGGCATAACTTTCTCAACATATGCCTATGCACAAGAAACAAGTAGTAACAAAGTTGCTGATAAGACAGATTGGGCTATTTTTGTGGAAGATAATCCTAAAGAATGCTGGAGCGTTTCTAAACCAAAAAAAACAATCAACACGCGAGATGGACGTATTGTAAAAGTAAAAAGGGGAGATATTCTGCTTTTCGTAAACTTCAGACCAGAAAGCAAAGTTAACGGTCAATTAACATTCACTGGCGGATATCCTTTTGCTGAAGGATCAAATGTAAACCTTAATGTAGATGGTACTAACTTTGCTCTTTTCACTGAAGGTGAATGGGCTTGGGCTCGTTCCGATGAAGATGATGCTACGATCATCAAAGCAATGAAAAAAGGCGCCAAAGCTATTTTGACCGCAAAATCATCCCGCGGGACACAAACACAGGATACGTTCTCTTTGCTGGGCTTTACTGCTGCAGTTGCAGATGCTGAAAAACGCTGTAAGTAGCTTTATTTGCTGAACGGCATAAGCTGATACCTCAATGGGTAGGGCAAAATTTGACCTGAGGAATATTTTGACTGAAGCAACACAAACATCAAAGGCACTAACACACAATTTTGTAACTGTGCCGAGGAAATCTCCCAACGGGCCCACCAATTTAGTTGGTCTAACGCGCGTAGATTTAAGAGAAGTTTTAATAGAAAACGGCACCCCAGAAAAACAGGCAAATATGCGTGTAAGTCAAATATGGCAGTGGATTTACGAAAAAGGTGTCCGCGATTTTGATCAAATGACCAATCTCGCGAAACCTTATCGAGAGAACCTAAAAAAGAGTTTTCAAATATCAGTCCCAGAAATAATCACAAAAAATGTTTCAGAGGATGGAACACGCAAATACTTAATGCGGATCAATGGTGGGCATGAGATAGAGACCGTTTACATCCCAGAAGAAAATAGAGGGACACTTTGCATAAGTTCGCAAGTCGGGTGCACACTAACATGTTCTTTTTGCCATACTGGAACTCAAAGACTGGTTAGAAATTTATCTTCTAGTGAAATTGTGGGCCAAATATTGGTAGCACGAGATGATTTAGGTGAGTGGCCAATACAAGGTTTGCCAAAAAATGAAACCCGGCTGCTTTCAAATGTAGTACTGATGGGTATGGGGGAACCTCTTTATAATTTCGAAAATGTTCGTGATGCTATGAAAATCACAATGGATCCAGAGGGTATTTCTTTATCAAGAAGACGAATTACGCTTTCGACCTCTGGTGTTGTGCCAGAAATTTCAAAAACAGCAGAAGAAATTGGATGTCAATTAGCAATCTCTTTTCATGCAACTACCGATGAAATTCGAAATAAGCTTGTACCAATAAATAAAAAATGGAATATTGCGCAGCTGCTGGAAACTCTCAAATCTTATCCCAAAGTATCCAATTCCGAGCGAATAACATTCGA
Organism: Paracoccaceae bacterium; assembly: GCA_012270125.1. Taxonomy (GTDB): domain Bacteria; phylum Pseudomonadota; class Alphaproteobacteria; order Rhodobacterales; family Rhodobacteraceae; genus Salinivivens. Next base: position 46,117 of record JAAXIY010000064.1, on the reverse strand, counting down.
ATATGTCATGCTGAAAGGTGTTAATGACTCTGATGAAGACGCTCGTCGATTAGTACAATTAATTAAAGGAATTCCAGCCAAAATTAATCTAATCCCTTTCAATGAATGGCCAGGATCACCGTTTGAACGTTCAGACTGGAAACAAATTAAATCGTTTGCAGATATAATATATAAAGCAGGCTACGCCAGTCCGATTAGAACACCAAGAGGCGAGGACATCATGGCTGCTTGCGGTCAACTTAAATCTGCATCAGAGAAAAAACGAAAATCTAAAAAAGATGCAGTGCCCTATACCTGAGCACAGAAAATTAATCATTTTTCAGACGAGCATTTCGAGCCGCTAATAACTTTAGTCTAAGTGCATTCAGTTGAATGAACCCCGCAGCATCTTTTTGATCATAAGCTCCCGCATCATCTTCAAAAGTAACATGAGCCTCAGAATAAAGGGACGCATCTGACTGCCTTCCAATTGTGCGGACAGAACCCTTGAAAAGTTTTAAACGGACCATACCGGACACAAATTCCTGTGAGCTGTCTATTGCGGCCTGAAGCATCTCGCGCTCGGGAGAATACCAAAATCCATTATAAATCAATTCTGCGTATTTAGGCATAAGGCTATCCTTTAAATGTCCCGCTCCACTATCCAAAGTTATTTGCTCAATCCCCCGATGAGCCTCCAGTAATATCTCTCCGCCAGGAGTTTCATATATTCCACGCGATTTCATGCCAACAAACCTGTTCTCTACAAAATCTAATCGTCCGATACCATGTTTGTTTCCATATTCGTTCAAAGATGTTAGAATTCCGGCAGGCGACATATTATTGCCATTAATTGCTACGGGATCACCCTTTTCAAATTCCACCTCAATTATCTCGGCCTGCTCCGGTGCATCTTCTGGGTTAATCGTACGTTGGAAAACATACTCAGGTGCCATTTCTGAAGGGTCTTCAAGAACTTTGCCCTCAGAAGAAGTATGAAGTAAATTTGCATCAACAGAAAAAGGGGCTTCGCCTCTCTTGTCTTTTGCAATTGGTATTTGGTTTTCCTCTGCAAAAGCGAGTAATTTTGTTCGACTAGTCAAATCCCATTCTCGCCAAGGAGCAATTACTTTTATGTTTGGATCCAAGGCATAGGCCGATAATTCGAATCTAACTTGGTCATTGCCTTTTCCGGTTGCGCCGTGTGCGATTGCATCTGCACCAGTTTCGGCAGCAATCTCCACTAATCTCTTGGATATCAATGGCCTCGCAATGGAAGTTCCTAAGAGATATTGCCCCTCATACACAGCATTGGCACGAAACATCGGAAAAACAAAATCTTTTACAAATTCTTCGCGAACATCTTCTATAAAAATATTTTGAGGCTTGATTCCAAGAAGTTCAGCTTTCTTTCTTGCGGGCTCTAGCTCTTCTCCCTGACCCAGATCGGCAGTAAAAGTAACAACCTCACACCCATACTCACTTTGCAGCCATTTTAGGATAATAGATGTATCCAGGCCACCTGAATAGGCTAACACAACTTTTTTGGGTTTGGACATTATTAGACACCTTATACCTTTAAGAACAGCGCGATAACGGTTTTTATCATAATGGGCAAGCACACATGTTTTGTATTTAAACTAGATAAACCTTGGCCACTTAAATCTTTTGAACGCTTGTAAGATAATGAAACTTGATGCAAAGCTGTGATATGGAACACTTCAAAGAAGCGGCAAGAGACGCCGAAAAATCGATGCGTGGGGTCTTTGAGCGGACCCCTCTTCAAAAAAATGAGCACCTCTCTGCAATTTATGGTGCTGATATCTGGCTAAAACGTGAAGATTTAAGCCCCGTACGTTCTTATAAATTACGAGGTGCATTCAATTCGATGCGGAAGCAACAAAAAAACAAACTTTTTGTTGCAGCTAGTGCTGGAAACCATGCGCAGGGTGTTGCCTATATGTGCAAGCATTTTGGCGTAAAGGGTACTATTTTTATGCCGGTAACTACTCCAAAGCAAAAAATTCAGAAGACAGAGATTTTTGGAGGTGACTCAATCCAAATTGAGTTGGTCGGAGATTATTTTGATGATTGTTTAAAGGCAGCACAAGATTATTGCAAAAAAAACGATGGGCATTTTTTATCACCATTTGACGATTTCGATGTTATTGAGGGACAAGCTTCAGTTGCAGTTGAAATAGAGGCCCAGCTAGGTTTTTGTCCTGATCATATTGTTATGCCTGTTGGTGGTGGAGGGCTTTCAGCTGGTGTTCTTAAATATTTTGAAAATAATTCCCAATATTCATTAATTGAACCTCTTGGTGGAGCATCACTTTGGGCTGCATTGATTGCTGGGAGACCAGTACCCCTAGATAAAGTTGACACCTTTGCAGATGGTGCTGCTGTTGGGCAAATTGGAAATAAGCCTTTCGAAACTCTTAAATCGATTGGCTTAGCCAATGTGTTGAGAGCCCCAGAAGATAGAGTATGTATAACGATGTTAGAAATGCTAAATGTAGAGGGAATTGTTCTTGAACCAGCCGGCGCTCTTTCAATAGACGCATTACAAGATTTAGGACAATCAATAAGCGGCAGATCTGTTGTCTGTATTACGACAGGTGGGAATTTTGATTTTGAGCGATTACCAGAGGTCAAAGAGCGATCACAGCGTTTTAAGGGTGTTAAAAAATATTTAATTCTAAGAATGCCACAAAGACCGGGCGCTCTAAAAGAATTTTTGAACTTTTTAGGCCCCGATGATGACATCACAAGATTTGAGTATCTGAAAAAATCAGCCCGAAATTTCGGATCAATACTAATTGGCATTGAAACCAAAGACCCCAATCATTTTGATGATTTTTTTAAAAAACTATCTGAAGCAGGTATAACTTATTCAGACATTACAAATGATGAAACGCTAGCTCAATTTGTGATATAATGAACTTCAAGGATCAAACTATTTTGATTACTGGGGGTGCCCAAGGTATTGGTCTTTCTTTATCAAAAAAGTTTTGCTCCATAGGTGCAAATGTCATCATCGCAGATAAAGATAGACAAACCCCAGATATAGCTGACCGTATCGGAGTTTTTGGTTATGTTTGTGATGTGACAATTGAACAGGAAATCAACGATTTTATAACTTTTGCTGAAGAAAAATTTGGCCAAGTTGATTGTTTCATTTCAAACGCCGGAATGATTTTTGTTGACCCAAGCCACGTTGCATCTGCCTCAAATACAAACTGGGAATTAAGCTGGCGGTTGCACGTAATGCAACATGTCTTTGCTGCAAGAAGATTGTTGCCAGGTATGTTGAAACGTAAATATGGTTATCTTGTGAATACAGCTTCGGCCGCTGGGTTACTTTACCAAATAGGGGATGCTCCCTACAGTGCTAGCAAAGCTGCTGCAATAAGTTTTTCAGAGGGCATATCCATATCTCATGGCGATGATGGGATAAGGTCTTCTGTCATATGTCCGCAGTACGTAGCAAGTAATTTATTAGGCTTTAATGACCCATCAGAAGCTAAAGATATAGACGGATTATTAACCCCAGATACAGTGGCGGAAAAAGTCATTGAATCTATGGCTCGTGAAGAGTTTTTAATCTTACCACATCCGGCTGTTAAAAAGTATTTAATAAATAAAGTTTCAGATTATGAACGATGGCTAAACGGAATGCGAAAGCTGAAAAAGAAGTCTATAGCTCAACGCGGCTCGGCGAAACCAACAGATATTCTCCATCTAATTTAAATTATTTTCAAGGTAACTCTCTAAAAAATGCAAATCACCTCCAAAAAGAAAGCGAGTTGCAAGATGGGAATGCATAATATGAGCCGAATGCCCCTTTTCTAGTGTATGACTTGTTTTTAACGACGGAATAGCATGATATATTTTGCAGACCTTTTCAGCATACATGCTGTACTCAGGCATATACACAAAGCGTTTGTAAACACCCAAAAATCTTGGCTTTGATATTAACCATCCCGTCTCCTCCAAGACCTCACGGTGCAAAGCCTGGATGGGATTTTCTCCCTTATCTACCCCACCACCTGGCAACTGAAACTCAAAGTCAGGTTCCTCCTGATAGGTTAATAAAATTTGATCACCTCGTGTCAAAATAGCGTAAACACCTGGTCTTCTAACATATTTTTTTTCTAAATTGGGGACATTTCCAAAACGCCGCATGTTATTTTCTCACTCAACTTATCTTGTAGCTACTATATAGACAGGGTATGCGTGTCGCTAGTGTAATAAAGAAAGAATACCATGAATTCGTCAGCTATAAATTGGGATGATACGGTACTGCCATTTCAACTTGATAAATCTGACATACGCGGCCGAGTAGCACGCCTCGATGGCGTTCTAAATGGAGTTCTTAAGCAACATAATTATCCTGATACTGTGGAAGCTTTAGTAGCGGAAATGGCATTATTAACAGCAATAATCGGGGAAAGCATAAAGCTGCGATGGAAACTATCTTTGCAAATACAATCAAAAGGTGCCGTTCGGATGATAGCAACGGATTACTACGGCCCATCTAAAAAAGGCGAGCCGGCAAAAATAAGGGCTTATGCAAGTTTTGATGAAAGTCGTCTGAGCAATGGGCCTTATTTTGAGCAGCTGGGTGAAGGTTACTTTGCTATCCTAATCGATCAAGGTGAAGGCATGAAACCTTACAAAGGTATAACGCCACTATCTGGTGGATCTTTAGCTGCTTGTGCTGAAGCTTACTTTGCTCAATCAGAACAACTCCCGACTCGATTTAAACTCAGTTTTGGGAAGTCAACGGAGAAGGATCGTAAAGAGCATTGGCGTGCAGGTGGAATCATGATTCAACACATGCCCAAGTCCTCAATAGAGGTTTCTGGCGATGGTGGATCAGGAGAAGATGGGTTAATGGTAGCTTCAGACTTATTAACCGGAGACGATAATGATAATTGGAACCGCGCTAACATCTTACTTGATACCGTTGAAGAAATTGAGTTGACAGGGCCAGTTGTTGGGCCAAAAAACTTACTAGTGCGATTGTTTCATGAAGAGTCTCCAAGAGCTTTTGAACCACAAAAAGTAGAATTTGGTTGTACCTGTAGTGAAGAACGCGTTCGGCAATCCTTATCTATCTATTCAGCCAAAGATATAGAAAAAATGACGACGCCTGAAGGACGAGTAACCGCAGATTGCCAATTTTGTGGAGCGCATTATGATTTAAGCCCGGAAACAGTTGGATTTCAGGCAAACAAAAATGGAAAATCATAAAAGCCGCCACATAACGAATATTAAGTCTAATCTTGTAAAATATGGCTCTTGCTCTTCCGATTTTGATTTAAATCCAGATATGAACTTAGATCAAAAATTCAATTTTCTTGAAGCAAGTGTGTTAATTCCAATTTTGACTTTTAAAAAAGATCTTGAAATATTACTAACAAAAAGATCGAACAGTCTTAAAAACCATCCAGGACAGATAGCATTTCCAGGAGGTAAAAAAGATCAAATCGACAGCAGTCCAATAGAAACTGCCCTTCGAGAAACACAAGAAGAAGTCGGTTTAAATCCAAAAAATGTAGAGATAATTGCATCTCTTCCATCACACAGAACCGCAACCGGTTTTGTCATAACGCCTTATTTAGGTCTGATTAATCAACCTTTCAGTGAAACACTAAGGCAAGGTGAAGTAGATGAAATTTTTACAGTGCCGTACGAGTACATTTTAAATGAAAAAAACTTCTCAATTAAGACAAGAAAATGGAATGGATCGCAAAGAAGTTACTACGTAGTTCCATATGGTCCCTATTATATTTGGGGAGCGACTGCCAGAATCTTGCTAAATTTATCAAGAGCATTAAGCCAATGAAAATATCTGCTAACTGGCTAAGAAAACCGTCTACTCAGTCGATTATGGAAATATTAATCTCCGATGGGCATGAAGCTTACTTTGTAGGTGGTTGTGTGAGGGATACTCTATTTAACCTTAAGACAACTGATGTTGACATAGCTACTAGTGCTCACCCGAAAAAAGTTTTGGAAATTATGAAAAAGGCGGGGCTAAAAGCTATCCCGACGGGCATCGATCATGGAACAGTCACAGTAGTAGCTGATCAACAGAGCTACGAAATTACCACTTTTCGAGAGGACATTGAAACCGATGGACGAAAAGCTAAAGTAAAGTTTTCGAAATCTCTCACAGAAGATGCAAAAAGACGCGATTTCAGCATAAACGCTATATATTGTGAGCAAGATGGGACAATTTTAGATCCTCTGGGCGGGCTCACCGACATAGAAGAAAAGCGGATAACCTTCATTGGAGATCCTTATGAAAGAATAAAAGAGGACTATTTACGTATTTTAAGATTTTTTCGCTTTGCCGCATTATTCAGTACAAACAAAAAGTTTCTTGAGATAGAAATTTCAGCACTGAGCGACTTACGGGATGGGTTGGACACAATATCAGCAGAAAGGAAAAGTGATGAAATCTTTAAATTATTTGCCGCCCCTAATCTCATTTTTTCTATTTTACTAATGGAACAAACAAATATCATTTCTAAAGTTTTTCACACCTATTACTTCAATTGTCTTGCTACCTTACAAGACATCGAAAACAGACATGAAATCTCCCCTTGCGCTACTAGACGACTTGCGGCTTATACAGAAGACAATTTGAAATTACACTTAAGATTTTCAAACAAAACAGCCAACACTCATAAAATTTTAAGAGACGAAGCTGAGGGCCCGAAAGGCGCTGCCGAGTTGTCTTATCGCTATAGCGAGAAACTAGCGTTAGATATCATTCTTGTGAGGGCGAGCCTACAGGGCACAGAGTTCAGCAAAGATATACTCAGTCAAATAAAACTAGGATCCGCAGTAGAATTCCCAATTAAATCTTCGGACTTAGCAGAATATTTTTCCGGGCCCAAATTAGGAAAAATGCTTAAACTTTTAGAACAAAAATGGATTGAATCTGATTTTACGCTAAATAAACAAGAGTTATTATCAACTATCACATGATTGAAAAATAATTCGTCAATTAAGATCCAAAAGATATGAAATAATGTTCCGTTTTTTCGAAAATTTAGTTGACCCATTTTCCAAATACAAAGAGCTATACAATCCACCAAATACTATTCGTTCATTTTTGATGGATTATACAAAGCCTTTTGTAGGTGTATTTGCTATAACTGGTGTTGTTGCCACATTAGCTGCTGCAAGCGAAATTTATCTTATTTATTTATTGGGCTGGATTATTGATATTGTAAGCGGTGATCCCAGCGATGTTTTTGAAAACCATTCTAATTTTTTTATATGGGCAATAGTTTTTGTTCTTGTAGTCCGTCCACTTATTTTTGCCCTAGATGTATTATTAATTAATAATACCTTAATGGTTAACGTCGCCACCCTTTTTAGGTGGCGAGCTCACAAACATGTCTTGCGACAATCAATTGGTTGGTTTGAGAATGATTTTGCTGGAAGGATTGCTAACAGGGTCATGCAAACTCCAAGATCGGCAGGAGAAGTCGTATTCCAAGTATTTGACGCTCTGGGATATTCACTAGCTTATGTTTTTGGAGGGCTAATTTTACTTAACAGCGTAGATTTTCGACTTATGCTTCCCATGGCAGTTTGGTTTTTATTATACCTTTGTTTAATAGTTTGGGTCGTCCGGAATATTAGCCCAGCATCCAAAGCATCTTCAGATGCTAGATCTAATCTAAATGGTCAAATTGTTGATACTTATACCAATATTCACTCGGTAAAATTATTTGCGTATCAAAACCAAGAATTAGATAGTGCAAAGGCAGCCATCGAACAAACTCGTCAAACTTTTGCCAAGGAGATGCGTTTATATACAATAATGGACTTTGGTCTAAATATTCTGAACGGTTTATTAACTATTAGTTTGATCGGAGTTTCAATTTTTCTTTGGTATATCGGCGAAGCTACAGCAGGAACTATCGCAGCTGCATCAGCCTTAGCAATTCGTTTAAATGCTATGACGGGTTGGATTATGTGGGCAATATCTTCATTTTTTAGAGAACTTGGAGTCATTCAAGAGGGAATGGGTACTTTGGCTGATCCAATCAAACTAAGAGATCACGAAAATGCTAATATTTTGGAAATTACAAAAGCTCAAATCGAAGTAAAAAGTTTAAGCCATCATTATGGCCTCAAATCGGGAGGTTTGAATAAATTAAACGTCACTTTTAGAGAAAATGAGAAGGTTGGATTAGTCGGACGATCTGGAGCTGGCAAATCTACTTTATTGAAGTTAATTCTGCGATTCTATGACGTAGAAGCTGGGGAAATTCATATAGATGGTCAAGATATCGCTCGTGTTACCCAAGATAGTCTTCATAAGAACATTGGAGTGGTTCAACAAGATAGTAGTCTACTCCACCGATCCATTCGCGAAAATATCTGCTATGGAAAGTCAAATGCTACCGAACATGAAATCATTGCAGCAGCAAAAAAGGCACACGCCCATGATTTTATTTTAAATCTGCAGGATGAATATGGACGAAAAGGATACGATGCTCAAGTTGGAGAACGCGGAATTAAATTGTCTGGGGGGCAACGCCAACGAATAACATTAGCTCGAGTAATTCTAAAGAATGCCCCTATTCTACTTTTAGATGAAGCTACCAGCGCTCTAGACAGTGAAATCGAAACCCAAATTCAAGATACTTTGAAAAATATGATGAAGGGAAAGACTGTAATTGCCATCGCTCATAGGTTGTCAACAATTGCACAGATGGATCGAATACTTGTTCTGGATAAAGGTGAAATCGTAGAGGATGGAGACCACGAGTCTCTTTTATCAAGGGGCGGCTTGTATTCTGAGCTCTGGCATCACCAATCTGGTGGGTTTTTGAAATCGCGATAAATGAAAACTTTGAGCATCAGCTTGCACCTTTAACAAATTTTATCAAGAATTCTGTTGCTGAACATTAAAATCTTAAGCTAATAAAGAAGAAAAAGAGCAGTCAAAATACAAATGAAAATAAAATTAATCCTGATTACAGTTATCTTTTCTTTTTTAAGTGCTGTTTCCTCTTGGGCAAACAGTACAGCTGCAATCAAAGAGCCAATTACTTCTATTGTAGTCAAAAAATCAGACCGAAAAATGTATCTTTTTAGTGGAGAAAAGGTACTACGCAGATATCGCATTGGATTGGGTTTTTCACCCAAAGGCGACAAAAAATTTGAAGGTGATGGGAAAACACCAGAGGGTAAATATTACATAGACCGTAAGAACCCAAATAGTCAGTACTATTTATCTTTGGGAATTTCTTACCCTAATGAAACCGACAAAAGGGAAGCTGCAAGGCTAGGAAAATCACCTGGTGGTGACATATTTATTCATGGCCGAGATAAGTCACCAAAATGGTGGAAACGCGATTGGACGTTTGGTTGCATAGCGATACGCAACCATGAAATGGATGAAATTTATAGCGCTATCGATATTGGAACGCCCATTTTTATTCTACCGTGAACACCTAAGCTTGCCCCCCTACAACCAGGGTCCACCAAATTTTTCCACTTGGCTCCTGATACCAAGAGAAACCTAAATCAAGTGCGTTTGGATCTAAAATTACCGCTCTTGTGTTTTTATTTTCCATCCAAGCAGATAGAGTATCTAATTCATTCTCAAATGTTTCAGAAATTACTTCCCCTAGAAAATCTCCAGCATAGCTCAGACGCCTAGCTCTGTCTAATGGCGAGGACCCATCAGATCCAAAGTGCCAAGGACGGTTTTGAACTGACATATCACGAGAATGCGTTGCTGCCGCTGCATTTAGCCTAGCATTCAACTGCAAACTTGGTAAAGACCGGCTAGACCTTAAAACATTTACAGCATCAAGCATCCGGAACTGTATTTGGGCCGTTGATTGAGCGCGCATATCATAAATTTTAGGCACTGGTTTTCCATCCGATGCCATTTGTATTTCTTGAGGAGCACAGCCTAATAAAAAGGCTGATATTAAAATCGAAATCATAAACTTTAGCATAACGTCCCGCACCTATGCTTTTTTTATCTAGCCAACCCAATATTTCCAATTGAGCCTACAACTTTCTTGCATTAAAATACTAAGAACACAATTAAGGTTTTTCTATGATAAAAATTAATCGCCGTAATTTTTTGAGAGTCTCAGGCGCATCCTTGTGTGCTCCAAGCCTTGCTCTATCAAATGTAAACCAAGACAACACAACAGAAATAGAAAAAGAAATTTCAGAAAACATAAGACACAATGTCTCTAGTTTTAGAGCCTTAAATTGGAAACCATATTTTAAAACACTCAAAAGAGGTGCCATTTTAGTTGATATTTCTTCTAGGGCATTGCACTTCTGGTCATCAGACGAACAAATTTATCGTTTATTTCCATCGTCAGTTCCGATGTCTGATGACTTAATTAAAACTGGTAGAACCAAAGTAACCAAAAAAGTTGAAGGCCCAAGCTGGAGACCCACTCCTGCTATGAAAATAAGAAATCCAGAGTGGCCTGATTTCATAGGCCCAGGACCTGAAAACCCCTTGGGAACACACGCTCTATATCTGAGTTGGACATATTTCCGAATTCATGGCACCCATGACACAAGAAAAATAGGGCGCCGATCATCAAACGGATGTATTGGTCTTTACAACCAGCATATTGCAGAATTATTCGAAATGACAGAAGTTGGCACACAGGTTCTTATTATCTAAAACTTCGAATTCTGTTTAATAGAAGCATTAAAACTTAATAGATGTTTTGTTTTCCACTCTAAGAAGATGGACAAATGGAAATTACCCCAAATAATTCAGCAGAAATTGAAATTCACTCAGCCTCTGTTTTTAATGGGGAGGAGAAAATATTAGAAAATTTAAGTCTCTCTATTAGCGAGAAAAGGGTTGGGTTTATAGGTCGTAACGGTTCGGGCAAAACAACACTTTTACGCGCTATGGCTGGCTTACAAAAACTAAATAATGGAAAAATTTTTATAGATGGGGTCGAAGTTGCAAAAGACAGAAAAGAAGCGATTAAAAAGGTTGGCATTGTTTTTCAAAACTCGGATCATCAAATCATTTTCCCAACTGTTGGCGAAGAACTTCGATTTGGTTTAACCCAACTAGGTCTAAGCAAAAATGAAGCTGACTTCAAAGTAAACGCTTGTTTAAAAGAATATAATAAACTTGAGTGGTTCGATCGATCCATTTCGACCTTATCTCAAGGGCAGAAACACTTGGTTTGTTTGCTATCAGTTTTGTTAATGGAACCAAAGGTCTTACTATTAGATGAACCATTTACTGGCATTGACATACCAACACAGCGCAAATTGGAAGAATACCTAAGGCCTTTAAATCAAACAGTCGTTCTTGTTTCCCATGTTCCAGAAACATTTGAAAACTATGAAAGATTAATCTGGATAGATGAAGGCGGTGTTCAAGCTGATGGCACACCAAGAGGTGTTATAAAAAAATATCAAGATGCCATGTATAAATACCGTGAAAAGAATATTTAATGTTCCATAATATTTCATCTCACAGCACAAAATTAGATGAAGTGTCTGTTCATAAAAAGATAATCTTTACCTGCTCTATCGCCGCAACTTTATTTTTTATAACGAGTCCAATTATAATGTTCAGTATATTTTTGGTGCTCCTGCTAATCTATTTTTTTGTAGGAGGGCTAAAATTTCTTTGGGCAGGATTTTACCAGCTAAAAATTACTATTCCTTTTGTGGTCGTTCTGGCTCTATGGCATTTCTATTTAGATCATTTAGATAAAGGTATAACCCTTATTTTTCGTCTTATTTCCGCATTTTTACTCGCAAACCTTTTTTTAATGACGAGCAAAGTGCATGATATAATTTTAGTAATTCAAAGATATTCATCTAGTCTTAAAGTATTTGGGGCAAACCCACATGCCGTATCTATAACGATAGGCCTTTTTGTTAGGTCAATCCCAATACTTTATCAAAGAGCTAGGAATTTAATGCTTGCGCAATCAGCCAGATCGACTAAACGAGGTTTTTGGAGAATTTCAGTACCTCTAGCGATATCAATTTTAGATGACGCCGATCATGTGTCAGAAGCTCTTCGCGCTAGAGGTGGAATAAAGAAGCGAGACGATTAATGGAAAAAACAAGTGTTCTAGTTGCCTTATTTGCCGCTTTGATCGCTGTACTTGGATTGGTACCTGCTTTCCCCTTGGCTTCCGGAGTACCCATAACCGCACAAAGTTTAGGTGTGATGCTTTGTGGAACCATTCTAGGTTCAAAAAAAGGCGGTTTAGCAGCATTATTATTTATTCTTTTAACATTAGTCGGTTTACCGTTATTAGCTGGTGGAAGAGGTGGGATTGGCCTGCTCGCCGGGGCATCTGCAGGTTTTATAGTAGGGTTTCCCCTTGCAGCGTATATCACTGGCTGGCTTATGGAAAAAACTAAATCTGTAGATATACAAATTTCTGTCGCCCTTTCTTCCATAGTGGGAGGCATAGTCGTACTGTATATTCCCGGCCTTATTGGAATGATGATTAATGCTGGGATGTCACTAAACGCAGCAATCGTAGCTGTTTCTGTCTATCTTCCTGGCGATATTTTAAAGGTGACACTTGCAACAATCGTTACTAGTGCGATATTTAAAGCGCGCCCCGAAAGTATAATAGCCAGACATTAAGACTTTAACATCATGGCTGAACCAATACCACCAGCTGCAGCTATTGACGCAACTCCAAGAGTTCCAGGTACATTTATAACTTCATTAAACAAACGAACTGCTAATATAGTACCTGACGCACCGATTGGATGACCTCGAGAAAGAGCTCCTCCCCTTATATTAATTTTGTTCAAATCAAGATTACATTCACGCGTACATAATATAGCTTGTGCTGCATAAGCCTCCATAAGTTCTATAAAAGTTACTTTTGATAAAGTTATTCCTGTTTGATCTAAAAGTTTTTTTATTGCCCCAATTGGCGCCAAGGGAGTTTCTTCAGGAAGGACCCCACTTTTTGCATATCCTAAAACCTCGGCTCCTTTTTGAATTTTATTTTTTAAAAACCGCTCTGATACTAAAACAAGAAAGGCAGCGGCATCAGCCTCAATTGCACTGTTGGCGTGGGTAATTGTATCTGATAATACAGGGGCTCGGTCACAAATTTTTTGATTTAGTTTTCGAGTAAATAAGTCATTTTTTTGATTTAAGATTGGCGTTATTTCAGATCTGAGAATGTTTTGGGATTTAAGTGCTTTCAAATGGCTATTAATACTCCATTCGTCCTGCTCTTTTTTACTGATCCCAAACTTTTTAGCGAGGTTTGCCGTGGCTTCAGCTAAGTCAGGATCATTGAAACCAGCGGGGGCGAAAGCTGGCCTATCATATTGGACTAGTGGTTGATCAGAGTTTTCAGGATGTAATCTTACCGGGCGCTTTGAGTAACTTTCCACGCCTCCAGCAACCACAATTTCCGCATGACCATTTTTTATGAGATCAGCACCAATACTTATTGCATCTAATCCACCGCAACATTGCCGATCAATTGATACTCCACCCACTGAGAGACTTAATTTTGCTTCTAAGCTAACCATACGAGCAGGATTTCCACCAGCACCTAACGCATTTGAAACTATAAGTTCATCAACTGCGGACTTATCTATTTTTGCTTCTTTTAAAACATCTCCAACTACCTGAGCTGCTAATTCATAATAGGTCAGTGATTTGAATGCTCCTAAACGTGGAGCTACTGCACTCCGCTTGCCTGCAATTATAAAAACCTGTTTACTGGTCATGAAATCGACTTTTCAAACTTCTTAAATCTGTCTTTCCTGAAGCGAGCAAAGGCCAGTCGTTTAAATTAACCTTATGAATTTTCTTCGGCTTAAATACTGGATTAAATTCTTTGAGGATACCATAGAGTAGTTCAGAATGGACGTCACCTTTTGTTGCTACTGCGGCTACAATTCGGTAATCGCTCAGTTGATTTTCTACTGTCCAAACTGCTGCATCTATTACTTTTTCAACTGTTTTGAGTTTATCTTCGATTTCGTAGGTTTCTAACGTTTTATCAGCAATAGTAATTCGTTGGGAGCCTTCACTGATTAAAAATAAATACCCGTCTGTATTTATCGTTCCATACTCATTTATAGTTAACCAATCATCCCACCAAATTAAATTTTTGTTGGATCCTTGAGCATATTTCAGAAATAGGTAATCAGATTTTACCCATATACGGTTTTTATATGGCCCATTTTGTTCTATTTTTATGTTAACATTTGGGAAGGCCTTACCCACTGACCCAATAGGTGTAGCGTTATCTGAAACTGTTATGAAACTAGTTTCACTTGATCCATAAAATAAATTTAGAACCGCATTTGGAAAAATTTTTTCTGCCATTTCTCTAGTTTGCGAATTCAAACGCCCTCCCCCAATGAATACATTCGAAACATCAGGTAGAATTATAAAATGAGAAGATATAAATCGAATTTGTGTAGGCGTGATGTAAACAAAAGTTGGCTTGAACTGAACCAAAGCTTTTATTTCATCTTTAGATCTTAGTTGCTGAACGTGGTGCACGTTATGTCCTAAGTACAAAGCTTCAAGTATTCCATATAATGCTAATGAGTGTGTCAGATTTCCAAATATAACATAGTTTTCTTTCCCTTTGTGGAATGCATTTATAACTTCAAATGAGTTTACCCAGCTTTGGGCAGTTCTTAGAACCTCCTTAGGTTCTTTTGATGTTCCACCAGTTTTTGTTCTGAAAACGCCTATGTCATCACTTTTGTTGGTTTCAACTTTCTCAGAGTCCAATATGATTGGGCAATTTCCTTTGACATGTTCTTTAATGAATCTCGCTATTGGTAAATTTTTAGCTAAAGCATTTGCGAAATTGCTAGGCTTCAATTGAAGGCTCGAGTAATGTGCCTCGGTATGCCACTTGAATAAACTTGCCAATTTCACCACCAAGACTTTTACTGTGATTAAGGCCTATATTCTCTGAAAAATATGTGCCTATAGCGTTGAGATTTCTTATTTTTGACGTAACTATAGTAACAACTGAACTTGGAAAATCAAAAAACACTGTATATTCTTAAATTCTGACAATTTTATTTTAAGGGAGCCAGACCGATTAATCGCATCGTTGACATTTCTAATCTTAAAAGATCTGCAGAAAAAGTTATGCGGTTGGATCGTATGGGCTCAATGCATCAATCAAGGCTTTCTTTCTTAAGACAATTTCTAAGAAGAGTTTCCAAACAAAACTGGAAGTTTAATAGAGATCTATTTGAAATAAACGCCCGTGGTGTAGGAAGAGCACTATACAGGCTGAGCACTCCATCACGTGATTACACTCTAGTATGCTTTGCGCATGATTTACCTGACGAAATGCGGAGCGACCGTGTCATAGCTTCTGCTTGGGACGCTACATTTACCCTCTACGATGGAAAGCCTTCAATTGATGATATAAACAGACTGAGTCAACATGTGCCTTATCAAGAAGAAGGTCGCCTAACACAAAATGAATTATGCCTATCACGCGCAAACCGATCTGTTAGATTGTGGGATTATGTTTTGAACTGTCTTGCAGAAGGTAAGCAGCCCGACTTAGATCGAATAAGGGATGTTGGGTATTTAATGCGTACAACTGCAGTATATGGATCTGGAAAGTTTGGTTCAGCCGACCGTCGAGTTGTAGAAAAACGAGAAGAAGCAAACTCCCCTTTCCAACTAGAAATGATGACTGTTTATTTAATCCGCACATTTGTGATGGATTTAATCGAACACTTAGCAGTAATGAAAAACCCAGAGACAGCGGTAAAACTTGATAGCTCTATAAGACGTTCTTTTGGGGTCGGTAACTCTACTGGTCTTGGGATGGCTCCATTTTTAATCAATCATCCTAGGTTAATTCATAATTGGTTTGAAGCTAAAGAAAATGCCATCGCAACAGTAAAAAATGTTGAAGATGCTACTCAGACTGAAATTTCAAAATTTAAAGAACTCGTAACGAGATTAAAGCCACATTTAAAAGCTTGGCAATCTGAGCACCCCGTACAAGTTAAAAAAAACCTCGTCCTAGAAAAGGATATAGAAAAACTAGAAGATAAGTTAGAAGGCTTCAACTTCCATATTAAGTTTCCATGGAAAACTTTATGCGATTGGTCGGAAAAAGAGTTAAGTATCGAAGGTCAAGAAATGTTGAATTCTTTAGTACTTGAGCCTTATGGGCACCTAATAGATAACTTTGGCGATCAGATGTCTTGTGATGAGGCAAAACTATTCCCGATAAATGGCGACATGACAGTTGAAAGTGTAAAGTCGACTATCGAGGCATATTATAGCTGGGCCTTAGAGATTGATTGGTCAGACCCAAGTTGTAATGCAAGAGCGTGGTACACTTCAGAAGAAAAATTAGAGCCACGTCTTGGTGAGCGGTTTGAGATGCCAGAGTTAAACGAATACGAACAGGCTCTTCAGCCAGGACGAGATGTGGCACGTGCATATGCAAATCTTTGCGAACTTGAACCTGAAACCCCTCTAGCAAGTTTTTTAGCGGTATACCCAGAACATAGGCATATAATACGCCGCTGCCTTACTTGTGGTGAATTACCATTTTCAGAAATAAGAGATAACACTATTGATAGCTCAATGTTGCCAATTGATATGTTAAGAGCAAAGCTATCGTTTTTTGGTGCTTGCCATTTTGATCCTCGCTCAGACCGATGGGTCAGAATTAATATGTTTAAAGGTGCACCATTTCCAGACGAATTATCGTCGGGAAGTGACCCAGAAGATTGGATTTGGGCACCTTGAGTGAAGAGATCGAACTCTCTCTAAATGAATATGAAGCTCTCCTTAATAAGGCTGCTGTAGGCTCAGGTCTATCATGGGGCGTTGCTGAAGACGCTGCAGCTTGCGGTGCGTGGTTTATGTCTTTTGGTGTTAATGAACTCGATACTTGGATTGAACACTTACACGATAAAAGATTTTGGATAGACTACTGTAAGAAAATAGATCAGCCCAGTAGCAATAAACTGAGTAATATTTTTGACTTAGCCGCTTTAGTCTACGTGAGACCTGAAAAGAAAGTGCAGGTTAATAATTATGAATGGACTGGCGAAGAGCTTATAATCGATGGGTATAAGCAAACACCCTCGTTTCGAGCTTGCTTGAGTGAGAAACAATTCAAAACATTAAATAAATACGCCTACAAAACTTACGCCCCTGCAACTGATGAAAGTAGGTTAAGTGGCGCAGGGGCTGGACTGTCCGACAACGATTGATTGCTTAGTTATTTTTATTTAGACCAAATAAAGGTTTAAGCAGCTCTTTTTTTGATTGGCGCCCATAACGTTTTGTTGGTGGCATATAACAAAGCGGAAAGTAAAATTAGAAACAGTACTGCTCTAAAACCAACATGTTTCCTAGCCATCATCTTTGGCTCAGCTGCCCATGTTAAAAAGGCAGCAACGTCCATAGCTTCGTGTTTCAAATCGTTTGAATGACCATCATCATAATCCACGTCCTCACCATACAATGGAGGGGCCATCGCAATCCAACGACCAGGATAAGCGGTGTTTTCGTAAAACACAGTACCAAACTCTTCTTTTTCTTCTCCAGTATAGCCAGCCAGTAACGACGCTATGTACTCTGCACCACCCATTCCTTTTACTAATTGGTTGATACCCGTACCCATTGGACCATGAAATCCAGCCCTAGCCTTCGCCATTAGAGACAAGTCAGGAGCACCAGCATCAACAACTTCAGGGAAGTGATCTGTCGGTTTTGCAGGTCGGTAATCATCGAGTTCTGGATCAAAGATCTCATAGTTCTCAGCATAAGCGCGAACCTGATCTTCCGAATAACCCAAACCACCTTCATCTCCCAGCGTACGGATTGGAACATATTTCAAGCCATGGCATGCTGAACATATTTCAGTGTAAACTTTCAGACCTCTTTGAAGTTGGTTTTGGTCATAGGACCCTAGGGGACCTTCAAAGGAAAAATCAAAATCTTTGATGTAAGCATCTCCACCACCCGCAGCAAAAGCTGAGTTAGCAACTAAAACAAAAGTAGCGGTGATTTTAGCAAGAGATTTGATAAGAGAAAATATATTCATGTTTTTGACCTATTCGGCTGGCATTTCTATAGACTTGCCATTTTTGTTATTAAAATCATCTTCAATAGTTTCGGGTTGTGCAGTTGGCTTTTCTAAAACACCCAGCAAAGGAAGAATAACAAGAAAATAAGCAAACCAGTACGTTGATGCGATCAATGACAGAGATGCATATGGTTCCTCAGCAGGCATTGCTCCTAGCCACATGAGAAGAAAGAAGTCTAATACTAATATTGCAAACCAAAGTTTTAGCATTGGCCTATATCGAGCAGACCGTACCGACGAAGTGTCAAGCCATGGAGCTACTGCCATAACCAAGATCGCACCAAACATTGCTAGAACACCAAAAAACTTAGCATCGATGATTCCGCCAGTTAAAAAGCTTACAATCTGTACCACCCAAACGTCAGCGGTAAAAGCTCGTAAGATTGCATAGAACGGTAGAAAGTACCATTCGGGAACAATGTGAGCTGGAGTTGCTAGGGGATTAGCCTCAATATAGTTATCTGGGTGACCAAGATAATTTGGCATAAAACCAACGATGGCGAAAAACACAACCATTATCACTGACAATGCAAACACATCTTTGATGATATAATAGGGCCAAAAAGGCACTGTGTCTTTTTCAGCTTCTTCCTTCGAACCTCGGCGAACTTCAACACCTGTCGGATTGTTATTCCCAGTGGTATGGAAAGCCCAAATATGGACAATCACCAATCCTGCGATAAGAAAAGGAAACAAATAATGCAGGCTAAAGAAGCGGTTCAAAGTTGCATTATCAACAGCTGGACCACCCAGTAAAAGGGTTTGAAGTGCATCTCCAATGAAGGGAATGGCTCCGAACAATCCAGTAATAACAGTTGCACCCCAAAAAGACATTTGTCCCCAAGGTAATACATAGCCCATAAATGCTGTCGCCATCATCAAAAGATAGATTAGCATTCCAATTATCCAGGTTACCTCTCTAGGTGCTTTGTATGATCCATAATATAAGCCCCTAAAAATGTGCGCATAAACCGCTATAAAAAACAGCGATGCTCCGTTAGCATGAAGATAGCGAAGCATATGACCACCGTTAACATTTCTCATGATATGTTCCACGCTAGCAAACGCTTCATCAACGTGAGGGGTATAATGCATCGCAAGAACAATGCCCGTTATAATTTGCAGAGCAAGGCAAAATGTAAGCACAGCTCCCCAAATCCACATCCAGTTCAAATTTTTTGGAGTTGGTAACATGATAGTATCGTAAAGCAGACCAACAATAGGTAGCCTACTGTGGAGCCATTTTTCGCCTTTTGATCCTGGTTCGTAGTGGTCGTGGGGAATTCCTGCCATTGCCCTAAATCCTTATCCTAACTTTATCGTCGTATCGTCTACAAAAACTGCTGGAGGTACTGCTAAATTTTCTGGTGCTGGACCTTTACGTATTCTACCCGAAGTATCGTAGTGGGAACCATGACATGGGCAAAACCATCCGTTGAATTCGCCGGCCCCATCACCTAATGGAACGCAACCCAAGTGCGTACACACACCCATCATCACCAACCATTCGCCACTTTCATCCAAGCTTCTATTTGTATCATCTGCAGAAGCCTCTGGAATATTGTCGTTACGAGCCATGTTATCTAGCAGTTCATCAAGATTAACATTTTTGGCTTCGTCTATCTCCGCTTCAGTTCGACGGCGAATAAATACGGGTTTACCAAGCCACTTAACGGTCAATTGAGTACCTGGTTCGACTTCAGATACATCTACTCTTATAGATGCTAAGGCTTTAACATCAGCAGATGGGTTCATCTGATTGATAAGAGGCCAAACCGCAGCTCCAGTTCCTACAGCAGCCGCCCCACCCGTTGCATAAAATAAAAAGTCTCTGCGAGTACCTTCATCTTCTTCAATATTTGCCACAACAAAGCTCCAACACTTTTTCAATAAAACTAATAATTTGCAGTTATTTTACTGAGATTCTTAATTATGGGGGGTTATTTAGCTCTAAGGACAAAGTTAGTCCAGATCTCTGTCAATTTAATGCTCAATTTATTGCATTAAGCGTTAATGTGTCGCGGTTATTAGATGTTTGACTTAGGGTCTAATAAGTTTGATCTCAATAAATAGTCTGGTAAGCTTATCGCTATGATCCGTTTTTGTTGCTTATTTCTTTTTATTTTAAATGTTTTTACCACAAAGCTGTCCTACGCAGATTCTATAGAAATAAGCGTTTACGGAGGCATTCAATCATCACCACACAGCCGCATAACTGGTAAACCAGATTCTAATGGAGCCCAATATAGCGAATTGGTTGGCTGGAAAGGTAAGTCTTTTGATGCACCAATTTACTATGGCGTAAGAGCGACATTTTGGAATTCAAATAAATTAAACTATGGAGCAGAATTTACCCACGCAAAAGCTTATGCACCCAGCAGCGCGTTACAAAGTGCAGGATTTGACCGACTAGAGTTTACAGATGGTCACAATATTATAACATTAAATATCAATAAGAGATGGAAGATGGGCAATTTTAGTAGCTATTCTCTTTTTGGGTTAGGAATAGCTTTCCCACATGTAGATGCACTACCAACTGGCGGTATCCATACATTTGAATATCAATATACAGGTCCTGCTATGCGAGCAGCTTTGGGCTTATCACGAAAATTGAATGATAACTTTTCAGTATTTACTGAATATCAGTTCACTGCATCAGACAATAAAGTTTCATTAAGAAATGGCGGAAGTTTAAGCACCACTCTGCTAACAAATGCAGTTAACGTGGGCGTCAGTTACAACTTTTAAAAGTAACTCTCACGATCTAACCAATTTATCATAACTTTCAGATATCTCTTTGGTCAGCGCTCCTACTTCAAAAGTATAATCACCAATTTGACCAACAGGTGTTACCTCGGCTGCAGTTCCTGTAAGCCAACATTGCTCAAAACCTTCCAATTCATCAGGCATTATATGCCTTTCAATTACTGAGATGCCTTTCTTTTTCAAAAGATCAATCACCGTTTGACGAGTAATTCCATTTAAAAAAGCGTCCGGTTTAGGGGTGTGAACTTCACCGTCTTTTACGAAAAACATATTTGCTCCTGTTGCCTCTGCAACATAGCCACGATAATCAAACATCATAGCATCTGAACAGCCTTTGTCCTCAGCTGCATGTTTGGACATCGTCGCAATCATATAAAGACCAGCAGCTTTTGCTTGTGATGGCGCCGTTGCTGGATCTGGTCTTCTCCACTTTGCTATGTCTAGTTTGGCCCCTTTAAATTTTGCGTCGCCGTAGTAATTTCCCCACGACCAAACTGCCACAGCAACCCTAACCGGGTTTCGTGACGATGCCACACCCATATCCTCACCTGCACCGCGCCAAGCAAAAGCTCTAACATAAGCATCTGAGAGGCCATTTTTTTCTAGTGCCTGATATTTTGCATTTTCTATTTCTTCAACAGTGTATGGAATTTCGAAATCAATCAAATTGGCTGACTTCTTAAATCTTTCCGAATGTTCCACACTTTTAAAAATTTTACCATTATACGCGCGTTCGCCCTCAAACACAGAGCTTGCATAATGCATAGCATGGGTCAGTACGTGAACGTTGGCATCTCGCCAATCGACAAAGTTTCCATCAAACCAAATTTTGCCATCTCGATCATCATAGCCGCCTGACATAGTACATCCTTTCAACACACACAGTTTTCAAATATTACAAAATTAAGACCGAAACGGACATAAAATTTCGCAAAATGTCAGATTGGCTAGCATTTGATACTTACAATGTCAATAAGACTGACTTATTATAAAGTGACTTTGGAGAAACGAAATGAGCAACTCAAGTAACATCACTGGCGAGTCACTTCTGTACCTCACTGACAATCAATTAAGGCAAGGTATTGAAGCCATGTTTTTTGCATATCGAGGCTTTACTGCTGACCCAGATAGAATTTTAGAAGAATACGGATATGGGCGAGCCCATCATCGTGCAATACATTTTATAAACGGATCACCAGGGACAACTGTGAACAACTTATTGAACATATTGGGAGTGACAAAACAGTCATTGAATAGAGTTCTGCGAACTTTAGTGAATGATACACTTGTTGAAGTGAAAATTGGCGTCCAAGACAAAAGAGAAAGACACCTCTACCTAACCAGTCAAGGACTTCAATTACAAGAACGTTTATCCGCAGCCCAAAGTAATCGAATGAGAAAAGCTTTTAAAAATGCCGGGCCTAACGCTGTTTCTGGCTTCAAAACTGTTTTAGAAGCTATGATGGACCCTGAATTAAATAGAATTTACTCAAAGTTAAGAGAAGAGGGTCATTAACATGGATCCACACCTTTTAATTGTGGATGATGATGAACGGATACGTTCTCTTTTGCAGCAATTCCTTGTCCAAAGCGATTATTTAGTATCGACTGCTGAAGATGCCGAACAAGCTCGCACTCTTTTGTCTGCAATAGAATTTGATTTAATTATCCTCGACGTAATGATGCCTGGGCAAGACGGTATTTCATTTACTGCCGAGCTTCGGACTTTGCAAAATAATACACCAATTTTGTTGCTAACAGCGCGTGGGGAAACAGAAGATAGGATCAAAGGTCTAGAGGCTGGTGCGGATGATTATCTTCCAAAGCCCTTTGAGCCCAAAGAGTTATTACTGCGCATAAATGCAATCTTACGCAGAATGCCAGATTTAAAAGAAGATCAGATGATGCCAAAGACTTTGAGTTTAGGCCATTTGAAATATGATGTTGCACGCAACGAACTTTGGGAAGGCGAAAACCAAATACGTTTGACGACAACTGAAAGCCAACTTATGAAAATTTTCACCTCAGCTTTAGGTGAACCTATATCACGTGTCGACTTAGTCACATCTTTAGGAAGGGACGTCAGCTCAGCACAAGATCGAGCAATTGATGTTCAAATAACAAGATTACGGAGAAAAATAGAAGTAAACCCTGGGCAACCAAGATACCTACAAACCGTCAGAGGTGCCGGTTATATGCTTCTTTTTGATTAAGTGAAAAACCAATTAATTTTCGCTGTTATTAACACTAGCAGTTACATAATTTACGCTAAGGTCTCTATCAGATAAAGACCAAGACCATTTTATAGGATTAAAAACAAACCCTTTTTTATCAACAGGCGTGAGGCCAGATTCAGAGATTAATTGATAAAGCTCATTAGGTTTGATGAATTTCGACCATTCATGAGTTCCTTTTGGAAGCCAACGCATTACATATTCAGCACCAACTATCGCCATAGCAAAACTTTTAGGGTTTCGATTAATTGTGGAACAAACCATTAATCCACCTTTTACCAAAAGTTGCCTACAGGCTGTTAAATAAGAAAGCGGGTCAGCAACATGTTCAACAACCTCCATGTTAAGAACGACGTCAAATTTCTTGCCACTCTCAACCAACTCTTCTGCCGTCCCAACTCTGTAATCAATTGAAAGATTAGACCGCTTTGCATGCGCTTCAGCTACTGGTATATTGCGCGCAGCAGCATCAACTCCTACAACATTAGCACCCAAGCGAGCCATGGGCTCACAAAGGAGCCCTCCCCCACAACCAATATCTAATATCTCAAGGCCTTTAAAAGGCTTCTTGCTTTTTAGATCCCGATCAAATTCTAAAGCTATCTGACTTATGATATAATCAAGCCTACATGGATTAAGCATGTGCAGGGGTTTGAATTTACCATTAGGATCCCACCACTCATCAGCCATGGCTTCAAACTTGGCAACTTCTTTGGGATCTATTGTATCGATAGCAGCTTTCATCGGACACTCCGTCTGGTCATTTGGTAGTAAAATACCATATAGTCTAAATATGGATAAATTCTCTGGTCAAAAACGCGCAGCACAATTTCTATTCCCATCAATCGATCCCTTCGAAAGTGTGATGTTGGATACTGGCGATGGCCATGAAATTTACGTGGAAAGATGCGGCAATCCAAATGGGAAACCTGTAATTGTTTTGCATGGTGGACCTGGGGGTGGATGTAGCCCTGTAATGAGAAGGTATTTCGACCCAAGCAAATATCATATCATTCTCTTTGATCAACGTGGATGTGGACGCTCTAAACCACAAGCTTCAATCAAAAACAATACAACCTGGCATCTTGTGAATGATATAGAAATGATCAGAGACAATTTTGATGTTACTGATTGGATTGTATTTGGAGGAAGTTGGGGAGCCACTTTAGCGCTCCTATATGCTCAAAAGTTTCCCAAACGAGTTAATAACCTCCTACTCCGTGGTGTTTTTTTAATGACAAAACCAGAATTAGACTGGTTCTACGGCGGGGGCGCTGGTCTTTTTTGGCCTGATCTTTGGAAAAAATTTAAAGATCCAATTCCCACAGATGAACAATCAGACCTTATAAAGGCATATAACACACGTCTTTTTTCAGGTAATATCAGACAAGAAATGGAATTTGGTCAGCATTGGTCAGCATGGGAAAATGCCCTTGCCTCAATTGCTTCTGACGGCATATCTGCCCGCGCACCTGCAGACTATGCACGAACCTTTGCTCGTCTTGAAAATCACTACTTTATAAACAATGGCTTTTTAGAAGACAAAGATGCCATTTTGAAAAACATGGATAAGATAGCAGACATTCCCGGTCACATTGTGCAAGGACGATTTGATATGATTTGTCCCCCAACAAGTGCATTTAAATTATTTGAGACATGGCCAAAAGCCAAAATTAAATTAGTACCTCAAGCAGGACATGCTATGTCGGAACCTGGTATATCATCAGAACTGGTAAGAATTACGAATGAGCTGGCATCTTGAGATCAAACATAAATTGTTGTTAAAATCGACCTCAGCAAAATTTTCTGGAAACATTAAATGACTTTAAGAAACGAAGCAGCTTTAGATTTTTTACGCACCCGCCGATCTAGACCTGCCAAAACCTTAACCAAACCGGCTCCATCAAGAGATCAACTAATCGAAATCTTAGAAGCAGGAACTCGCGTCCCTGATCATGGTAAATTGGAGCCATGGAGGCTTAAAATTCTGGAAAAGCCTACATTAGAAAAAATTGCTAGTGCCGCAAAAAAGTACTGTGAGTCAATTAACTGCGAAGAGGCGGTCACGGCAAAAGCCTTAAAGCAATTTGAAGATGGCGAATTAGGCGTTCTTGTTATCGAGGTACAAAAGCCTTCTGAAAAGATACCTGAGATTGAGCAAACATATTCTGCTGGCGCTGTGTGCCTTAGCCTTGTCAATGCTGGACTTGCAGCAGGTTGGGGTGCAAACTGGCTCACTGGTTGGTTATCTCATGACAGAAATTTTGTATCAGAAACTTTCGGTCTTGATACAAATGAACGTGTTGCAGGGATCATTTATTTTGGAACAGAAACAGTAACTCCAGCTGAGAGACCTCGCCCAAATCTGGCAGAAATTGTTACCTGGGAGTGACTTAAATTATAAGCCTTATAGGATTTGAACCTGTGACCCACTGATTAAGAGTTAGCTGTACCTGGTGTGCAGCTCATTTTCAAAACAGTGTATTTTTATTGACAACCGACCAACAGCTCACTTAACATTTTTGATAGCATGGAGAACGAGAGCGGCAGAATGCAAGTTCAAGGTTTAAGGATAAATTTAGGGCGCCGAGCGACTGGATGCGATCTCGTCGTATAATTTAAAAAGAATTTTTAGCCGTTTAGGCACTATTCGTTCCGAGTATTCGGATTTGCATCACCTCTTCTCATTTTGGTTGATTTCCCATGAGCATCAGAAAAAGACTTCGCCTTGCTGTCGATATCGGCGGAACTTTCACTGATACGGTTTTGGTCAATCGGCAGAGTCATATCCTAGCTACCACCAAGACACCTACAACCCCAAATAACCCTGCGCATGGGGCTATTGATGGCGCAAGACGGGTGCTGGCCGAAGCTGGAGTGGAATGGTCGCAGATCGACGGCTTCATCCACGGAACGACGCTGGCCACCAATGCGCTGATCGAGCGGCGGGGCGCCGTTGTAGCAACCGTCACGACTAAGGGGTTTCGCGACATCCTCGAAATTGCCTATGAGCGGCGCTATAGCCAATATGACATCAACCTAGTCAAACCAGATCTGATCGTACCGCGCTCAAGCGCCTTTACTATTGGTGGGCGCATGGATGCACGTGGGCGGGAACTGGAACCGCTTGAAGAGGTATCGCTTGCCCGGCTGGTTGAGGAACTAACGGCCAGCGGTGCAGAGGCGGTGGCGATCTGCCTGATGCATGCCTATGCCAATCCAGTGCATGAGCTTAGGCTCCGGGATCTTCTGCAAGCGCGGATGCCCGATCTAGTGATTTCGCTATCGCATGAGGTCAGCCCAGAGGCGCGCGAGTTCGACCGGCTTTCGACCACCATCGCCAACGCTTATATCCAACCACAAATGGCCAGCTATCTGGCAGGTTTTCAAGCCCGCTTCAACGATGAGGGGCTGACCTGCCCAATTTTGATGATGACCGCTAGTGGCGGCATGACTACGATGGAAACCGCCGCACGTTTGCCAATCCGACTGGTAGAATCGGGCCCTGCCGGTGGAGCTATTCTGGCTGCACGCATCGCCGCCGAAACCAGCGAGCGTGAGGTGCTCAGTTTCGATATGGGCGGAACCACAGCAAAACTGTGCCTGATCGACCATTTTCGACCGCAAAGCGCACGCAAGTTTGAAATCGCACGGGCAGCACGGTTCATTAAGGGGTCGGGCATGCCGGTGCGCATCCCTGTGATCGAAATGATCGAGATCGGTGCCGGTGGCGGCTCCATCGCGCATGTGGATCGGCTGGGCCGTTTGCAGGTCGGACCGGAAAGCGCAGGCTCGGAACCAGGACCCGCAGCTTTTGCAAAGGGAGGCACAGAGCCCACCGTGACCGATGCCGACGTTATGCAAGGATTGATAGAGCCCGGCTGCTTTGCCGAGGGGCGGCTGGCGATTGACATGGAGGCAGCGCAAGTGGCGCTTGAACAAGGTGTCGGACAGACTTTGGGGCTTGATGCGGCACAGGCTGGGCGTGGGATCAGCGAGATCGTAGACGAGAACATGGCAAACGCGGGCCGGATGCATGCCGTGGAATCTGGTAAGGATCTGGGGGCGCGCCTGATGATCGCCTTTGGCGGCAATGGACCTCTGCACGCAACCCGGGTGGCGCGGCGCTCACAAGTCGACCGTATCCTGATCCCACGCGATCCCGGGGTCGGTTCGGCGGTGGGGTTCCTGTTCGCGCCGGTCTCGTTCGAAATCATCCGCTCGCGCTATGCCCGGCTCGAGGACCTTGAGCTCGACGGGCTCAACACCTTTTTTGATGAGATGAGAGATGAGGCTATTTCAGTTGTACGGGCAGGTGCACCCGAGGACGCGCTAACTCAGCGGAGGCAGGCTTTCATGCGCTATCACGGGCAAGGTCACGAAATCGAAATATTGCTACCAGACCGTGCGCTGGAGCAGGATGACATCCCCGCGCTACGGCGGACCTTTGAGAGAGAATACAGCCACCAATTCAGCCGCGCAGTGCCAGGCATGACTATCGAAATTCTAAACTGGTCGCTTGAGGTTTCCTCTGAACCACGCGCCCTTGAGCACTATCCCGAACCTTCCACAAGACAGCGAGCAAGTCCCAACAGGTACCGCTCCATTTTGTGCGATGTCACCGGCGCTTGGCGCGAGGCAGAGGTACACGACCGGGCTTCGCTGCACCCGGGCGATCACCTTTCAGGCCCCGCCCTGATCATCGAGCCGCAGACCACCACCCTTGTCAGCGCCGATTTCTCAGCCAATGTGGATGGTGGCGGCAATATCTGGCTCAACCGCAACTGGGAGGGGGGAGAATGAAAATGACAGACACACGATTACAGGTCATGTGGAATCGGCTTCTGGCCGTGGTCGAGGAACAGGGTCAAGCGCTGATACGCGCCGCCTTTTCCCCAATCGTGCGCGAGTGTGGGGATATCTCGGCAGGTATTTTCGACCTTCAGGGCCGGATGCTGGCGCAGGCCGTGACCGGCACGCCTGGACATATCAACACCATGGCCGAGGCGGTGAAAACTCTATGTGGGCACTTCAAGCTTCAAGAAATGAAACCGGGCGACATCTACATGACCAAAGATCCGTGGATCGCCTCGGGCCATCTGAACGACTTCCTTATAATGATGCCGGTATTTCACAAGGATCAAGTGGTCGGCTTTACCTCCTGCACCTCCCATCTGGTTGATCTAGGCGGGTTGGGCATGGGCCCCGAAGGCGCAGATATCTATGACGAAGGTCTGCTAATCCCCCCCTGTAAGCTGGTGGACGCGGGTGCACTGAACACGCTTCTGATGGAGATCATCAAGGCCAA
This sequence comes from Paracoccaceae bacterium, assembly GCA_012270125.1. Lineage (GTDB taxonomy): Bacteria > Pseudomonadota > Alphaproteobacteria > Rhodobacterales > Rhodobacteraceae > Salinivivens. Next base: position 17,693 of record JAAXIY010000064.1, on the reverse strand, counting down.
CTCACGTGAACCCATTGCTAATGAAGGCGATATCTATGCGTTAATCGCCTGCTGCGAAACCGGAGCAAAACGGCTTGCGGGTATGATGGAAGAATTTGGCATCACCCATCTAGACGATTTGGCCGAGTATATCATCAACACCTCCTATCTCGGCACTGTCGAAGCCATTGCAGAGCTGCCAAAGGGGACATGGCACAATGTGTTAACAGTCGACGGCTATGAGCAGGAAATAGACCTGCATGCTGCCCTGACGATTGCCGAGGATAATATAACGCTGGATTTCGACGGCACCTCGGGTCTGTCGAACAAAGGCATCAATGTGCCCTTGAACTATGCCACCGCCTATTCAGTATTTGCTCTTCGCTGTATCATAGGACCGGATATTCCAAATAATACGGGTTCGCTTGCCCCTTTCCACGTCACCGGTCCAAAAGATTGCATCCTGAACGCTCAGCCCCCAGCGCCGGTGGCCATGCGCCATACGCTGGGGCAGATGACGCCCGATTTGGTCTATGGTTGTCTTGCGCAAGTTCTGCCCAACAAGGTTCCTGCCGAAGGCGCTTCCTGCATGTACGACCTGCCTCTGCGCCATGTGCCTGAAGCGGTGTCGCGGGGGGATGAACTATTCGCGTTGGAACTGGTGTTTTCCGGCGGCACCGGTGCGCGGCCCGGTCTGGACGGGCTTTCGGCTACGGCGTTCCCGTCCGGTGTCTGGGGTTCACAGGTGGAACCCACCGAAGCGGTGGCACCGGTCCTGATTACGCGGCGCGAGCTCAAACCCGACAGCGGCGGCGCTGGGCGACAGCGCGGTGGGTTAGGGCAGTATATCGAGATGCGCTCCTCGAAAGATGAGGACTTCATGCTATTCCTTTCGGTCGAAAGGGTTTTGAACCCAGCGCGCGGCCGGTATGGCGGAGGCTACGGGGCGGCGGGGCGTATTCGCATCGGAAATGACGGGGCCGATCTGCCAGGCAAAGGAGAGGTCCGCGTAAAAGCCGGAGAAACACTAGTCTTTGAAACCCCGGGCGGTGCAGGCTTTGGTCTACCAAAAGAGCGAAGCCGCGAGGACGTCCGACGCGACCTTCGGGAAGGGTTAATCGGCCCAAAGGCAGCCCGCGAAATCTATGGAGTTGAGCCATGATCAGACCTACCCCTCATGTGGCGGCAATGTCGCCTTATGCGCTCGCTGAACTGAATGCACCGGCGGGCAAGCGCGTCATATCGCTGTCGCAAAATGAAAGCCTGCGCCGACCAAGCCCACAGGTGAGCGACGTCTTGGTAAGCGCCATGACAAACGCGCATCTCTACCCCGATCCGGAATGGACTGAGTTGCGCAACGCACTGGCCGCGCTGCATGGCATCCCAGCCTCGGGCATTCTCTGCGGCAACGGCTCGATGGAGTTAATTGCCTGCCTAACGCTAACTTATTGCGATGAGAAAAGCGCGGTTCTTGCACCCGCCCATGCCTACCCGTTTTTCAGAACCGCCGCGGGTTTGGCGCGAGCGCGTTACGATACCGCGCCCGAGGTCGGCGTGACCGCTTCAGTCGATACTCTGCTTGCTGCGGTCCAGCCGGATACCCGCATCGTCTTCGTCGCAAATCCCGGCAACCCTACCGGCACCCGCATCCCACGTGCTGAGCTTGACCGCCTGCGTAAAGGGTTGCGTGGGGATATCCTGCTTGTCATCGACGAAGCCTATGGTGAGTTCGCCGACCATCTGGGTGAGCCCCTATTCGATCTAGTCAGTCGGGGCGACACGGTGATCCTGCGTACATTTTCTAAGGCCTATGGCTTGGCCGGAATACGGGTGGGCTGGGGTCTATTCCCTGAGAACATCGCCAGTGAGGTTCGTAAGGTCATGAACCCAAACAACGTCTCTGTTGCCGGGCAGACTGCTGCTGCAACAGCTCTGTCTGACCAGGCCTATATGCGCGAGACCTGCGCAATCACCGCCGGCCTGCGTGACGGTTTTTCGAACCGCTTGCGCAAAGTAGGCTTTTATATAGCTGAAAGCTTTACTAATTTCGCACTGATCCGTTTTTACGATGCCCAGGCGGCTCAACAGGCGGACGCGATCCTGCGCGCTGAAGGCGTGGTTGCGCGTGCACAAAGCGTTGCCGGGCTGCCTGACTGCCTGCGTGTTACAGTTGGGACAGCGGAAGATCTAGATCTTGCAGCAAGTCTTTTGGAACATAGGGCTAAAGGAGGAAAGGCATGACAAAATCACGTGGACGGAGGCGTTTCGGCATTCTAGTACCCTTCACTAACACCAACCTTGAACCTGACATGGTCCTCTTGCGACCCGACGGTGTATCTTTACATTTCGCCCGCATGGGTGGCTATGATCAGGATGAAATACCCGATGCCAACCAGATGCACGGGCTGGGCGCGGCTGATCTTGCTGAGCCTCTGTTCCTGCTTCAGGGTGTGCGCCCGGATGTGATCTTATATGGGTGCACATCGGCGACGCTTACCCACGGATTAGACTTTGACCGAGCGCTCGCCGAGCGGATCAGGGCTGGCATAGAAGCGAAGACGGTCACCGCAGCGGGCGCACTGGTACATGCACTTGAGTTCATCGGAGTAAAGCGTATTGGCTTTGCCTCGCCCTATGTATCCGCGATCAATAACATGGCCATCGATTTCCTGGCAGAAGTTGGCGTCGAAACAGTGGCTCGCTCCGAGGTGGGCGAAGCGCTGGATAATTACGGACAGGGCGAACTGAACCCGCAGGCCGTGTATGATCTGGGCCTTGCCGCCGATCATACTGAAGCTGAGGCGCTTGTCCTGTCCTGCACAGACATGCGCAGCATCGAGACCATTGCGCGGCTTGAGCAGGCAGTAGGCAAGCCAGTTATCAGCTCAAATCAGGCTATGATGTTTCAGGCTATGCAACTGGCCGGTATCGGGGAACCCATGACAGGGTTCGGACAGCTTCTGGAAAGGGCTCGGCTATGAGATTTGACCGGATTGCCGAATTCACTCTGTCTGGGCGGGATATTCCGCAAAGTGCGCTAGATATGGCCGCGACGCTTCTAATCGATACGGTAGGTGTGGCAGCGGGAGCCACTGGCCTTGCAGCCGGTCGTATTGCGCGTGATCACGCTTTTGTCTTTCACGGCGCCGGTGCGCCCGAACACGCAGCCTCCATGATGTTCGATGGCAGACGCGCTTCGGTCCCGGGTGCAGCCTTTGCCGCGGCCACTCAAATTGACAACCTTGACGCGCACGATGGGCTCAACCAAACCAAGGGCCATATCGGCTGTGCTGTGGTGCCCGCATTGTTCGCCTTTGCCGAAAATCAGCCAGAACTAATGGCGCGCGACGCCCTAAGAGCGCTGGTCGTGGCCTACGAGATCGCGGCACGAGCTGCCTTTGCGCTACACGCTTCTGTCAGCGACTACCATACCTCAGGGGCATGGAATGCCTTAGGCGTTGCAGCAATCGGGTGCCGCCTTAGGAGCGCAAATCCCGATCAGCTTCGTCAGGCTTTTGGTATTGCCGAATATCACGGCCCCCGGAGCCAGATGATGCGCGAGATTGCCAACCCGACTATGCTGCACGACGGTTCAGGCATGGGGGCTCTAATCGGATCAATGGCCGCGCTCATGGCGATGAACGGGTTCACCGGCGCCCCTGCCATAACCGTGGAGAACGAGGATGCGGCGCAGTTCTGGGGCGATCTGGGTGAGGTCTGGACGATCGAACAGAACTATATCAAGCCTTATCCAATCTGCCGCTGGGCGCATGCAGCGCTTGATGCTTTATCCGAGTTGATGCGCGCGCACAGGTTTCACGCAGACGACGTTACTAGTATCACTGTGAACACTTTCGCCGAGTCTGCTGCGCTTTTTCCGGGAATGCCCGCGACCACGTCTCAGGCCCAGTATTCCTTGCCATTCGCTCTTGCCGTGATGCTCGTGCACGGCCGGATCGGACCCAATGAGATCACTGGTACGGGGCTAACCGAGCCGCAAGTTTCAGCTTTGCTTCCTCGCATTTCAGTGCACGAAGCCGCTAGGCATTCCGAGCGCTTCCCCGAGGGCCGCTGGTCGGATGTGACAGTAGAGTTGAAAGACGGCAGGAGGCTGGCATCGGGAGAAATGAACGCACGCGGCGGACCCGAGGCGCCGATGGATATGCATGAGGTCGAAGCAAAGTTTCACATCATGGCCGCGGCACTCTCCAAGGCACGCCGACGGACCATTTGGGAATTGCGCGAACAGCTTATGCAGCCGGAAGTAAAATTCGAGGAACTAGCGCGACTTGTTCGCGTGCCAATGGAGGAAATACATGCCTGACACCCCGCGCATTATCTTGCACAATAGTGATACCGTGCACCTTGCTCAGTTGTTGCAGGCACGCTATCCGCATGCGGATTTTCGTGAATGCGACAGCTACGACGCCCTTCCCATACAAATCGAGAGCTACCGCCCCGAAGTGGTCTATTCCGTGCGATTTGCAGGCACTCCGGGCTTTCCACGCGACGCACTTTTTGGCTCCCATGGCCCACGCTGGATTGCCAATGGCGGAGCGGGAACTGACCATTACGGGCAATGGGATAAGACAAAAACGACGGTGACCAATGCCGCAGGCGTAGCCGCTGGTATGATGGCGGAATACATCTTCGGCGGCTTTTTACATTTCACGCTTGATATCCTTGGACTGCAACAGGACAAGGGTGCGCGGGTCTGGAACTCTCGGCTTCTCAGCCCGCTTGCCGGAAAGACGCTCTTGATCGTCGGTCTTGGTCATACCGGAAGGGCGGTGGCGAAACGAGCTAAGGCTTTTGATATGACTGTGGTGGGAACACGGGCCCGACCTCAACCGATGGATTATGTTGACGAGGTGCATGCGGCCAGTGACCTGCTCAACCTGCTGCCGCGTGCAGATTTCATCGCAGTCTCTACGCCGCTCATCCCCGTGACACGCGGCCTGATCGGCACGGATGAAATCGCACGGATGAAGCCCGGTGTAATTCTCGCCGATGTCTCCCGTGGTGGTGTGGTGAACCAGTCTGACCTATATAACGCGCTTAAGGCCAGGCATGTGGCGGGCGCGGCATTAGATGTTTTCGAAACCGAACCCCTGCCACTGGACAGCCCGATCTGGGCACTCGATAACGTCATCGTCTCTCCGCATTGCTCGTCGGTCTACGCGGAATGGGAAGAAGCCTCGTTCCGGCTTTTCCTAGATAATTTAGACCGCTGGATACAAGGCGAGAGACTCATGAACATAGTAGACCCAGAACGTGGATATTGAAGGAATTGCCAAAGCTCAAAGATTATTAGACCAACCAATTTTGCAGGCTGGTACTAAAGAAGTTGGGAACAATATAAATGGTCCTTCTCTACTTGAAACGCCTAAATGGTTACCCAACTGCTTAGGTCGCTACTATCTTTATTTTGGACATCACTTTGGCCAAAATATTAGAATGGCATTTTCAAATAATCTAACAGGGCCTTGGAACATCTATAAAGGGGGAGTTCTTGACCTGAAAGAAACCCCATTTACCCACGAGAGACCCAATGTAAAACAACCTAAATGGGCAATGGAAAAAGGCGTGGATGGTCTTTATCCGCATATAGCTTCACCCGATGTGCATATTAACGAATTAGATAAATCTTTAGAAATGTTTTTTCACGGCTTGGACCATGACGGAGAACAAAGAAGTTTATGCGCAGTATCAAATGATGGACTAACTTGGCGGGTTCGGTCAAAGCGCATCAATCAAACTTATCTCAGGCTCTTTCAATATAAACACAACAAATACGCCCTGGGCTGGGGCGGCCAAATCCTAAAGAAAAATTCATCAGGTATATTTGAAATGGGGCCTTGGTCTTTTGGCAATCAAGGCCATCGCCATGCTGGTGTTTTGGTTCGGGGTGATAAATTACACATAGTGTGGACACGTATTGGCGATGCTCCCGAACAGATATTATACTCCACCATTGATATGTCACACCCTTGGCAAGAATGGCATGCAACTAAAGCACAAGTGATATTAAGGCCTAAATTTGATTGGGAGGGCGCAAATTTACCAATATCAACTTCCTCTATCGGAGGACTTGCAAAACAAGAACATGCCCTTCGTGATCCTTTTTTATTTGAACAAAATGATGTAGTTTACATGGTCTATACAGGTGGTGGAGAAACTAGCATTGGAATTGTAAAACTATTTTTAAAAATTTGAGTTACTTGATTCATTACAGTTATTGGGAACCTAGGCAGTAAGAGAGGGGTCAAATGCAAAAATATTCTGGTCGATGTCTATGCGGGGCTATAAAATTCAAGACCAATGCATCACCATTATGGACCGCCCTTTGTCATTGCGAGACCTGTCGAAGGGCTTGCTCAGCTCCAGTTGTTGCTTGGGTTAGCTTTAAAGAGGACACCGTCACTTGGACAGGCAATCTCAACTATTATAAATCTTCTGAACATGGAACCCGAGGGTTTTGTGGAACGTGTGGGACACAAATGAGCTTTGTAAGTACCCGTTGGAAAGAACAGGTTCATCTTTATGCAGCATCTCTTGATGGGTCACCAGATTATAAGCCTAGTTTACATTGCTACTTTGGCGAAAGATTAAGATGGATCTCTATTAACAATGATTTGCCAAAGTTCGAAACTTCTGCCCCACAATAAATGTCGGCTGCAAACAAGAAGCTTAACTTCAGCAATTTGGGTTAGCTGGTATTCACCCACAAGGAAAGGTTAGGTATTAAAATGAATAGTTTGATCAAAATGGAAGAGGATCAAATATTAAGCATAGTTGAAGCACTTATGGATAACTGTTTGGCAGGATCAAATGAGAACAATCATGCCAAGCATGTTAAAGATTTCACTGATAGAATGAAGAGAATTGTAACCCCAGAAAATCTTGCACAACAACTTTCACAAAGCCCAAGATCTTATTTCAGAGAGAGAAAATTTATCGCTCTATTTAAACGTGAAAACTCTGTAGCGGTTGTGTGGAAGCAATATATATCGCTTTCGGAGGATGAACTTGTTAATCAGGCCATTTTTGTTCAGCGTGACAATAGAATATTAATTGATCATTGTATGATTTGCTAATGTTAAAAAATGTGAAGCTATATTGCAAACGAGGTTGCCGATCTATTAATGATTTCAATTACGTCTTCCAAAACGGAGTTAGGGCATGAAAGCAATTGTTGACCCACGCCAGGCCAAGCATAACCCACAACACTTCATGGCCACAGGTAAAGTTTTACCAAACCCAGAGCAGCCACGCAGAATTGAAGTCCTTCAATCAGGTGCTATTGCAGCAGGTGCGAGTTTTACTTCTCCAGAAGATTACGGAATGGGCCCAATTGCAGCAATCCATTCTCCCCAGTATTTGACATTCTTACAAACTATTTATTCTCGTTGGAGTCGTCTTGAAAACAGTGGACCAGAGGTTATTCCTAACATACACCCTAAGGCCCGATCAGATAACTATCCCAAATCTGCCGTTGGGCAGGCAGGGTACCACCAAGCAGATACAGCTTGTCCCATAAATGGCGATACTTGGGGTTCAGTTTATTGGTCTGCGCAAACTGCCATTAGCGCTGCGGAACTTATAAAAAAAGGTAATGATTGTGCCTATGCATTATCCCGACCTCCTGGGCATCATGCTTTTTCAGACTTAGCCGGTGGTTTCTGTTTCCTGAATAATTCAGCTATAGCCGCGCAACATTTATCCTCTTATGGCAATCGTGTCGCAATTTTGGACGTAGACGTTCACCATGGAAATGGAACTCAAGGTATTTTCTACGAGACGAATGAGATATTTACTATTTCTTTGCATGCAGACACTAAAAGATTTTATCCATTCTTCTGGGGACAAGCGCACGAGCGTGGGAAAGATGCTGGAAACGGTTACAACTTAAATATTCCTCTGACTCGAGGAACGGGTAATGAAGAATATCTAGATGCTCTGCAAACTGCACTTACAGCCGTTTCCACATTTGGCGCTGATGTGGTCGTTGTGGCTCTTGGTCTAGATGCTTATGAAAAAGACCCCTTAAAAGGTCTAGCTATTACTACCGATGGTTTTGCGCAAATTGGCGCTGCTATTGCCAGCCTAAGGTGCCCTGCTTTGTTTATTCAAGAAGGCGGTTACCTATCAGAAGAACTCGGGCATAATTTGACAAGCTTTATGAATGGGTTTGGAGGTATCTAGGCTTCACCTACGCCTTAAAAAGGTTCAATAAAATAAGCAAGTTGGGCACAGACGCACGCAAATTGCAAATGTGATCCTCTATTTTGGAACCCACGGCTTTACGGGTTTATACAGTATTTCTGCTAATTCATTGATTTTATTTTTGAACTAGGCCACAAATTGCCAAATTACTCCAGAAAGCGTAGCGCCAAATATGCCTAACAAAATATAGGCAGCAAATACCTTTGACTTAACTAACGCCCAAACTGCAATAGCAGCAGGGATAGAGCTGATACCGCCCGCAATCATAAAACTCATAGATGCTCCTTTGCTCATACCCTGATTTAAAAGCGCATCAACAAGGGGAACAGCTGCATAACCGTTTAAATATGCTGGGGCACCAAAAATAGCCGCACTAAAAATGGTAAAAAAGCTCTGCCCACCTACCAAGGTAACTATCAAATCTGCGGGCAGATACTTGATCACGAGCGCCTCTATCGTATAGGCAAGAGCTAACCATTTTAGGAGAAAGATCGCGTTTTCATATCCAGTAAGCTTAAATATCTCTACACGGTCAGCCTTTTGCCAAAAATACCAAACTGGCTCGCCTTGGAAAGGTTCTTTAATACCACAACAGCCACCAATTTGTGGCTTTTCTTTAAGTGGGTCTGTAAAAACTGGGGTCTTATAAAACAACATGGTTAATCCCCCACCCAATATTCCAATACCCACTGCAAATATAGTTTTACCGATAGCGAAATCCCAACCAAGCGTGCCGCTTGTAATTAAAAACATGGCAGGGTCCATCAAAGGTGAGGATAGCCAAAACGCCATCACGGCACTCAATGGTGCTCCAATAGCTAGAAGTGCCGCTATAAACGGAATAACCTCACACGAACAGAAAGGTGATAAACCACCCAAGAAAGCTGCAAAAATGATCATTCTAAACTGCGGCCCTGAGAAGGCATTTGATAATAAATTTTCAGCACCTGTAGCTTTTAAATAAGCAACCGCGAGCACTGCAAAGAGAATGAACGGAGCAGTACCCAGTAATGCTTTCAGCATGAATGATAACGTGTCTGTGAACACGTCCAGATCCCAAATAGAAAGAAAAACAAAAATCAAAATCAAAGTAGCAAAAGCTTTATCAATCGATTTATATGATTTTTGAAAATTGGTTAGATCAGTCATTTCTATTATTTATCTTCAGCTTAAGTCTATAAAACAAAACTACTATGGAATTACACAATGCGCAAAATTTTTTCACAAAAAAACCTACACCCAAACATCTCAAAGCAAGTTTTGGAATACCATAAAGAAGTAATCAATGAAGTTGAGGAAGCTATTGAAGAAAATCAAATTGTAATCGTAGGGATGAGATGGAATGATGCTGTCTGGCAAGCTAAACGAAACTTTAGAAAAGCTGGGAAAAAATTTAAGTACTTAGAATATGGTAGCTACACTAATGGGTGGAGAAAGCGTTTAGCTCTAAAGATGTGGTCAGGTTGGCCTACGTTTCCGATGATATTTATTGATCAAAAGCTTATAGGTGGGAATTCTGATTTAAGAAAGTTACTCAAATCCGATAAATTGTAAGAGCAGTATCTTACCACTCTGTCCTTCTAGTTTTTTAACGACCTCCCCCTACGCCTGATAAAGGGGAGTTTGTTATTTCTGTCATTGGGACTTATCGATAGCTACAACCGCTATTAATCAGCATGCTTAGATGCAGATTATAAAAAAGGCACATGCCTATTTACATCCTTGTAGAGCAAATATCTGAATGGCCCTGGTCCTCCAGCATAACAGGCCTGAGGGCAAAAAGCTCGAAGCCATAAAAAATCTCCCGCCTCCACCTCAACCCAATCTTGATTAAGGTGATATACAGCTTTTCCTTCAAGAATAAATATCCCATGCTCCATCACATGTGTTTCTGCAAAAGGAATTACACCGCCTGGCTGAAAAGTCACAATATTAACATGCATGTCATGACGAACATCATTGGCATCAACAAAACGCTTAGTGAACCAAGTACTATTAGAATTAGGCATTTCGACATCTTCGCATTCAGTTTCATTTTTTACGAATGCTATCGGACGTTCTACACCTTTTACATCTTTATATACTTTGCGTATCCAATGAAAATTGGTTATTTCATTTGAATTACTCCAGATACTCCATTCAGAACCAGCAGGTATATAGACGTAACTACCACTTTTTAAAATATGTCTTTCACTATTAACTTTTAATTCAGCTGAACCAGACGTCAAAAAAAGTACTGACTGAACATCCGAATTAGATTCTGGATTTTCGCTTCCTCCGTTTGGTTCTAGCTGTACCACATACTGACTAAATGTTTCAGCAAAACCTGTCATTGGCCGTGCAACAATCCACATCCTCATATTTTTCCAAAGAGGAAGCGTACTAGTAACTATATCCGTAAAACAACCACGGGGAATTACAGCATAAGAACTTTTAAATACTGCTCTATCAGTAAGTAATTTTGACTGCTGTGGGAGCCCACCCACTGGAGAAAAATAATTATTTTTTTTCATATGATTTTTTTCCAATTAATCATTTACGTGTTTAATAACTGAAAACTCTACAGCAGGGCGCGACAAAGCTTGGCTGCGCTTGTTACACCATCAAAGGATTTGTAACCAGTAATAGTTTCAAACTCATCTTTTATTTTTACCGCCCCAGCACATCCCAAAATTATATTTTGTGTGCTTCCGTCTAAAGCCTTGGAGGCCTGTGCAAATTTTACAGCTGACTGGGCAGGACTAAACTCCAGGTCTAAAACTTCAACATCTGCCGCTATCACCTCACTTATGAGAGTGCTGTAGCCAGCATTTTTAATATTTTTCTTTATAATTGGAACAGCCTCATGAACAGTTGTAATGACCGCAGTCTTACCTGAAAACAAATAAGAAAGCAGAAAACTTGACTCACCAATACCCAAGACTGGACACAAAGAAATTTCTCGCGCTTGCTCAAGACCTGTATCGTCAAAACAACCAATAATTATTGCAGAAGGTTTCTGCTTATTTGCTTTTTTTACCAATTCCAGCAAAGGTTGAGTAGCATAGTTCCCATCTTCTTCTCCCTGAATAGAAGGCGGGCCATCAAATGAAGTCCATCCCTCAAAATTTATTTCAGGAGCAGTCTTTTGAGCTGTTTCAACTGAACTTAATGTCATAGCTTCCGTGCTATTAGGATTTATTAGAATTACCTTCATTGCTTGCCGTTTATACTGTTCATGCGCTAACTTTCTGATTTTGACCTTGCACTTGAAAGCAACCATGCACTTAGGAAAAAGATACCAATCACCAAAAATGAAAAAAGAGTAGTGAGGGTTCCTAAGGCATATATTATCGGGGTAGTAACCGTGGTGGTTAATCCGCGTAGCTCTAAAGGAAGTGTGTTAGTCGCACCCATTACCTGAGAGGACCTGGCAAGCTCGTCATAAGATAAAGTAAATCCAAAAAGACCAATACCAACAATGCTTGGTGCAATTATTGGAAGCACTACTTCTTTTAATGTTTGCCATTGGCTTGCTCCCAAATCTTGAGCAGCTTCTTCATATGATTTATCAAAGCGATTAAAAACCGCAAACATTATTAAAAGCCCAAATGGAAGCGTCCAAGTAAGTTGAGTACCCATTCCACTAGTGAACATGCCCAGGGTCGTCTGAAACTCATAATTAATTTTCTCTATTCCAAAAGCTTCACCAAACCATTTTACTGTCTCATCTAACAACCTAAATTCAAGTGCAACACCCAAAGACAATACAATAGATGGCACAATTAGACTGGCAATTGTTGTCAAAAATAAAAGCTCTGATCCTTTAAACTTTTTCCTAAATGCCAGACCGGCAGCCACAGATAAAGTTACGGTTAAAATCATAACAACGAAGCCCAAAACCAAAGAGCGTCTGAATGCCGAACCTATATCGACAACGCCGGCGCCTCTCCATAATTCCCCAAACCAATGAAAGGATACTCCATTCATTGGGAAAGTGAGGCCACCCTCTGGTCCTTGAAAACTAAGCAAAATTATAGAAAACATCGGACCATACAAAAAAATAACAAAAAGAGTAAAAATTATTAAAAAGAAATAAAATCCACGTGACCCAGTTCGGTGCATCCTACAACTCCTTTCGTATATCTATGAACCTAGTCATAATGATAATTAAAATAATTGTTACTAAAAGAAGTATGACAGAATTCGCAGCTGCGCCCGGCAATTGAAGGTAATTCATTTCAGTATTTATGACTTTACCAATTGAAGCAAGCTGTTGCCCTCCCATAATCCCGATAGTAATAAAGTCTCCCATAACAACCGTTATTACGAAAATAGAGCCTATTACGATACCAGGTTTACACAAAGGTATTATAATATTTGATAAGATTTGTATTTCGTTTGCGCCAGAATCATAGGCTCCTTCTATAATGCTCTTATCAATACGCATCATTGAATTAAAAATCGGGACGATCATAAACAATGTATAGAGGTGGACCAGCGCGAGTATGACCGAAAATTCTGAGTATAAAAACCACTCGACCGGCTCTTTGATTAAACCAATTTGGATTAAGGCATCGTTGACTAAACCGTGCCTACCAAGCAAAGGAATCCAAGACACCATTCTTATAACGTTTGATGTCCAAAATGGGATCGTGCAAATTAAAAATAGTGCAATCTGAATTTGCGTTGAAGTGACATAAAAAGCCAAAAAATATGCGATAAAAAACCCAAGAACTAAAGTGACCAACCAGGTAATAAAACAAAAATAAAGTGTTGAGAGATATGTTTTGAAGGTCATGCATAGCTCTGCATTGAAACGAAAGCATCCTTCAAAAATGTAAATATAATTATCAAAAATTAAATCTGGGATAATTGAATAATCGTTGTAATCCCAAAAGCTGACAATAAAGGTGAGAAACAGAGGAATAATGAAAAAAATAAAAAAAACTAGCGCAAACGGGAACGCCAGCCAATAAAGTTTGGGCTTAAATTTCTCTTGTAGATATTCAACCAAAATTTTAGTCCACAGTTTTTAGAAGTGAAAAGGCTGATGCTAAGCACTAGACACCAGCCCCTTCTTTAAAGTTTTAAATTAGGCCGCTACCATTTCATTCCATTTTCGAACCATATACTTGTTCTCATCCATGGTTGCGTTCCAACATGCGACGCCACCCATACGATCTTCGTACGAACCACCATCACGAACTTCACCGACAGAACCAAGCTTTGCACCGCTTGGGCTAAGAATATCCTCCGTAGCAGGCTTGCCTTCCATCCAAAAGCCCCACTCATTTTCAGACATATATTCTTTCGCTGTTGATAGGACAGCAGAATAATATCCCTGTCTGTTAAGATAAGCACCAACCCATCCGCTTAAATACCAATTAATGAATTCATAAACAACGTCAGCTTGTTTGCCTTTTGTAGTTTTTGGCAATGCAAATCCAGCCGCCCAAGCGCGATATCCTTCCTTCAGTGGTTGATAAATGCATGGCTTTCCTTGGGCCTTAACAGCTGTAATGGCAGGTGACCACATTGATTGAATTACAACTTCACCAGAGGCCATGAGGTTCACACTTTCGTTAAAGTCTGACCAAAATGCTCTGAAGTGGCCTGCCTTTTTAGCCTCAGTAAAAATTTTCATCGTAAGATCAATTTCTGCCTTTGTCATATTACCTTTATCAGGATACGTGTATTCACCCATTGCTTCTACAACCATTGCAGCATCCATAATTCCAATGGATGGAATGTTTAACGTAGCCGCTTTTCCTTTAAATTCTGGGCGCATCAAATCTGCCCAGGAAGTGATAGGACCGTCTATAAGGTCTGGTCTGATTCCGAGCGTGTCGGCATTGTATACGGTAGGTATTAAAGTCGCATATTGAGTAGCATCATCTGCAAATTCGCCAGATGTCGCACCAGTCAGATACATTACCTTAGATGGCGCTGTTCCTTGTAAACCTACTTTTTTGCCACCTGGTGTGATGCCTTTTGTGAATATGGATGTAACATTGTCCCATTCTTTAATTCTGGTTGTATCCATACCCAGAATATTTCCTGACGGAACAAGTTTAGGAAGACTAAAATACTCGCTATCGACAATATCGAAACTGTTTGGTTGCGTTAAAACACTTTTTGTAACTTCGTCAGTCGTTTTCGAAATATACTGAACTTTAATTCCTGTATCTTCAAAAAGTTTTTTCTCAATCTCGTCACCCATGTTCACGGCAGTTCCAAGATATCGAATGACAGGCGCGTCGGACGATAAAACTGCTGGAGCGTACAACGCCGTAGTTGCACCCAAGCCCGCTCCTAATCCCATTTTAAGAGCATTTCTGCGTGAAAATTTTGTACTCATAGAAATTTATCCTTTCAATTATCCGTCCACCAGCATTCAGCGGTTACTAGATTAAAAAAGGAAAAGTGAACAATTCATCATGATTAAATTTCCCCCTAAAATGCCAAATTTTGCACAAAAAATGGGATGCAAAAGTTATTTTGCTCATAATTTATACAAAAATTTCACATTTTATTCCAAAAATCCGTTTCGGTACTTGATGGAAATATATCTTCGATTTACCGAAACAGCTCAACTATGGGGATAACTTTCAAATGGATGTAGATCAGGACTTGGAGTTTGTAGGCGTTCAAAAATTTTACGGCAAAACGGAAGCTGTAAAGGGAATAAGCCTAAAAATCGAAGCAAAAGAATATTGCTGTCTGCTTGGACCCTCCGGTTGTGGAAAAACATCATTACTTCGAATGATAGCTGGTCATGAAGAAATTTCTGGTGGCGATATATTATTGGGAAATAAGAGGCTTAATGATTTGACCCCAGCAAATCGTGGAACATCAATGATGTTTCAAAATTACGCTCTATTTCCACATCTTTCTGTTTTGGATAATGTTGCATTTGCTCTTAAGATTAAAGGCGTATCAAAATCGGAACGTTACGATAAAGCATCAAAATTTATCGAATTAGTTAGAATGCAGGGTTATGATACACGGCTTCCAGACCAACTTTCGGGTGGACAAAAGCAGAGAGTAGCATTGGCGAGAGCTCTCATCACAAAACCAAAAATTTTATTGTTGGATGAACCTTTGTCAGCCTTGGATCCAGCTTTGCGAATAGATATGCGAGCAGAATTAAAGCAAATGCAACGCGACTTAGGGATTACTTTTATTCATGTTACACATTCCCAAGATGAGGCACTTGCGCTTGCAACCGTCGGCGTTGTTATGAATGAAGGTCGAATTGAACAATTCGCATCCCCAATTAATTTGTTCAACAAACCTGTTAATGTATTCGTAGCTGATTTCGTCGGGGGGCATAATATACTAGAATTCGATGACTACACCTATTCTTTACGTACAGACAGGCTAACAATATCTGAATTGGAAAAAGGGCAAAAAAAGAGTAAATCTACATATACTGTGAAAGACATCGAGTTTCTTGGAAACAGTGTGAACATAACTGTTTCTAACCTCGAACAATTTACCCTAAAAGCAAACTTACCTGATAGAGATTTTTATAAAAATGAGCTCAAGATAGGACAAAATGTAAAATGTAAGTGGAACAAAACAGACTTACATAAGCTTAGTGCATAGTGTGGACTAAGTTATTTTGTTCATTTTAAAAATACCCTCCCTCTCTTAGTTGCTCGTGGGTGCCGATACAGGCAAAAGTTTCATCCTGCAAAAGAGGATCATTTTCAATTAATGTGGCGTCTTTATCGTGATTTCGGTGTAGCCGACCAAAATACTGAGTTTGGTAATCATGAATATCAGGATCAACCTCAATCACACTTTCTGTGTAGGTGTCTTGATTTAATTCTACACCTCTTATTGCCTGAACATGAACTCTAAAGCTAAATTGTCTTAAATCTTCGTACATTGTATCAAGATCTAAGATTTGTGGATCATCATCAGATAACCCATTAAGGTGAGACAGCGCCCACGCAGAACTTCCAAGCAAAGCAGAGCACCTTTTAGTAACTTCAAGAAGAGCATGAATGTTGCTGCTTGCATCCTGTAAATAATCTGACAACGGTGTAAGATTGTAGTGCTTGGCAGCTTTTCGAGTGAAATTTTCATCGTCTGCACGTGCAAAATTGACCGTTAAAATCAAAAAAATCAGAGCATATCTCATAGCTTCACCTAGACTTAGCTCGATTGAAAGCTTTTAATATTTCATCATACCCAATCTCATCTATGTCGCCCTGTTTTTCAGCTGATAGTCTTGATAATTCTTCCTCCAACCAATCAGTTTGGCTTCTAGAGAGTTTTGATAAGTTTGCTTGGCTTATCGTATTGGCGACTTTTTCATATAAACTGTGAACAAGCATTTCGTTCTCCTTTGTAAAAAGTTGAACGAGACAGAGGCTTTTTAAGACAGCGTTACTGTCTCGCTTAGAAACTACTCAATCATTTGTTTTAAATTGTTTTTATATTCTTAAAAATGAATGAGGCATTTTTTTGATAAGTAAGCTATATTTTTAATACCTTATCCTATTTGCCTATAAATTTTGGCCAAAATCGTATACCATATTTTTAGAGAAAAATCAAATTTTTGGAACCCATTTGGAACCCACAGCTTTACGGGTTAATGTATTATTAATGACTTCAATAGAAAATATTGTGGTAATAGGTGCTGGCGTAGTTGGGCTGTCTTGCGCTTATAACCTTCTGAACAGCGGCGAAAAAGTAACCCTGCTGGAAAGAGATCGTCCGGGTTGTGGGCAGTCAACGCGAACTGGTGGCGGTATACGCTACCTACATGGAACCAAAGAAAACATCAGCATGTCATTCTTGAGTGAACTATTTTGGAAGAATTTCGAAAGCGAATTCAATGTCGACATCAATTATCAGACAACTGGACATCTTTTCCTGACTTCAAACCGTAAAAAGTCTGAAGAGTTATGCAGTAGTGATCCGAATGGCCTACTAAATTTGAGTGCTTTAAATAGGAGGCAAATTATAACTAAGTGGTCATATTTAGGCCAGCTTGTTCAAGATTATGGGGTTTACTGTCCTATTGGTGGCTATCTAAATCATCAAAAAGTTATTGATGGTCTAGTTGCAGTTTTTCATAATTTTGGGGGAAAACTGCGAGAAGCGTTTGAAGTAAAAACTATTTCTGAAATGGATAATTACAAATACCTCATAACGTCTTCATATTGTGTGATTGAAGCAAACATTATAATTAATTGCGCTGGCGCCCATGCGGGCCAGTTTAGCAGATACGCAAAAGCTGAGCATTCCTTCACATCAAGACACCATGAGTTGTTGATAGTCAGGCCAGAGAAGCCCTTTCCAGAGAGCTGTCCATGGCTAATCGACATAGATAACCAAGTTCATACCAGGCCTGATGGGGCTGGCAGAGCTTTAGTTGGAGGCTTTCTTGGTAATAATGAGACGACAGAGCTTCAGGTATTTGATTTCCCAATTTCAGAGAATTGGAATCAGCTAGATCTTATTTCCGCAGAAAATTCATTTGGGCTAATTGA
>JAAXIY010000035.1 GCA_012270125.1 Paracoccaceae bacterium | reverse complement strand
ACACAATATATAGTGCCTGAAGTAAATTATTTTCATACATATGGATATCTATTTGAAAAATCTGTATACTAAAAAAATAATGAATTTTTTACTGAAAAATAATAATTTATCGAAAATTTACAAAATATTGCTAAAAAATTTGGAATTTACAAATATTGATTCCTCAAAATATAAGTTTTCCCATGATTTCCCAAATCTGAAGCAAAAGTACAGTTAAATTATACCGCTCGCTATAAAACCATCAGCTATTTTATTATAGGCTGTAGCACCTGGACCTTCCGTTAATGCAACTGGCTTGCCATTGTCGCCAGCCAGACGAGTGTCCAGATCTATTGGTAATGTGCCAAGCAAAGGGACCTGCAAATCTTGAGCTTCCATTAAAACGCCACCATTCCCAAAGATAGGCGTTTCATGACTACACTTCGGGCAGACGAAATTTGACATATTTTCTATCATACCAAAGATGGGCGTTTTGAGCGTTTTAAACATATCAATTGCTTTTCTAGCATCCAAAAGAGCAACATCTTGAGGTGTGGAAACTATAATAGCGCCAGATAATTCTGCTTTTTGGCATAATGTTAATTGAACATCACCGGTTCCTGGAGGAAGATCTACAATGAGCGCATCTAAATCGCCCCATTCCACTTGAGAAAGCATTTGTTGCAAGGCACCCATAAGCATAGGTCCCCTCCAAACGACAGCTTTGTTCGGGTCTACCATTAATCCAATTGACATCATTGTTACGCCATGGGCGTGTAGCGGAATAATTCTTTTCCCATCAGGGCTGCGAGGACGTTCGGACACACCCATCATACGCGGCTGTGATGGCCCATAAATGTCAGCATCCAGTAAACCAATTTTTTTACCTTTACTTGCCAACGCCACGGCTAAATTCGAAGAAACAGTTGATTTGCCTACTCCCCCTTTACCAGACGCAATAGCAATTATTTTAGAAACACTTTGAGGCTTCATTGTAGTTTCTTGGGGTTCCGGATGTCTTCCAATTTTTAGATTTGGGGGCTCTTTGGAGTGCGAAGTCACAACGATACTCACTTCATCCAAACCATCAATTTGCAATAATTTATCCTGTATTTTTAACCTTTGGGCGTCCAGACTTTTTGCAACATCAGGCGAAGGAGCCTCAAGCACAAAGGATGCTTTTGAACCATCCACATCAAGTGCTCTCATCAAGTCACGGGAAATAATATTACCCCCACCTTCTAATTCAAAATTTTCAAGAAAAGCTAATATTTTTTCACGCATAATTTGTTCTGCTCACTAATAACTTTATGGTCTCTAGTACATAAACTCCCAGATCCAAACTTAAAAGCTGATTTACTTAAATTCTGTACTTCAGCAAGGGCTCGATAAGATTTCAAAACTTACCGTCTATTGACTTTACTAAACGTAATTTTAACCAAAAGTTTGGCAACAATTAAACATCCTCAGCCAAAATGATAAACTTCGAAACTACTTTTTTATTTCCTGCTTTATCAAACTCAATTTGAAGTTTATCTCCCTCTATTTCTTGAATATTTCCATAGCCAAACTTTTGATGAAACACCCTTTCTCCAACTTCAAAAATTGAACTTGCTGTTGCATCAATTATAAGATTTTTACTATCTTTTGGCTGTCCAAGCATCGACCGCTTGCTGTTGTTTTGTAATCGCTTCCAGCCTGGAGAGTCATAGCCGTCGGCGGCCATAGCCTCTTCTTCCAAAGAAGAATTCATCCCAACGGCACCATATCCACCACCATAAAGACCTGGCGGCGTTAATACTTCTACATGGTCAGCAGGCATTTCATCAATAAACCGCGAAGGTAGAGAAGATTGCCATTGCCCAAATATCCTTCTGTTACCTGCAAAAGAAATAGTACACAGGGTTTCTGCTCGCGTAATGCCTACGTAAGCCAACCTTCTTTCTTCCTCTAAACCTTTGAGTCCGCTTTCATCCATAGACCGTTGTGAAGGAAAAAGACCATCTTCCCATCCCGGCAAAAACACTACTGGAAATTCGAGGCCTTTCGCGGCGTGCAAGGTCATTATGGAAACTTTTTCCTCACCCTCATCAGTATCATTATCCATAACGAGGCTAACGTGTTCCAAAAATCCTTGAATATTTTCAAAATTTTCCAGTGCTTTTACTAGTTCTTTTAAATTTTCTAGACGACCCGGAGCATCTGGCGTTTTATCATTTTGCCACATTCCAGTATAGCCACTCTCATCTAAAATCAGCTCTGCTAGCTCTATATGATTAAAAGCCTGATCCTTTAAATGATTTTCCCATCTTTGTATATTCGAAAGCAATATGCCCAGCTCGATAGCACCCTTTCCACCCAAACCTTTCTCGGAAAGAAGGATCTTAGCGCCTTCAACTAAAGAAGTTGAATACTGTCTTGCCTTGAGTTGTATTTTTTGCTGAGCTTTATCCCCTAATCCTCGCTTAGGCGTATTTATAATGCGTTCAAAAGCAAGATCATCTTCCGAACTTGTTACAATGCGTAAATAAGCCATCGCATCTCGGATTTCCATTCTTTCGTAAAAGCGAGGCCCTCCAATAACTCGGTAGGGCAACCCGATTGTTAAAAATCTATCTTCGAACATGCGCATTTGGTGACTAGCACGCACCAAAATTGCTAAATTCTCTAAGCTTTTTGGTGGCTCACCGCGAGTGCCTTGCTGAATGGCTTCTATTTCCTCTCCAATCCAGCGAGCCTCTTCCTCACCGTCCCAGTGGCCGATCAGTCGTACTTTTTCTCCCGTCTCCAAGCTAGTCCAAAGTTTTTTGCCTAACCGACCTTCGTTTGTTGCAATAACACCCGCTGCAGCAGCTAAAATATGAGGTGTGGATCTATAGTTCTGCTCTAAACGTATGACGGTTGCACCTGGAAAATCTTTCTCAAAACGCAAAATATTTCCAACTTCAGCACCCCGCCATCCATAAATTGATTGGTCATCATCACCCACACAACAAATATTTTTATGATCACCAGCAAGCAATCTTAGCCATAGGTATTGGGCAACATTTGTATCCTGGTATTCATCAACAAGAATATAACGAAAAAAAGATTGATATTTTTTAAGAATGTCCTGATTTTTTTTGAATATTTCAACACAATACAATAGCAAATCTCCAAAATCGACTGCATTTAATTGCTTTAATCTTTTCTGGTATTGCTCATATAACTCCGTTCCCTGATTGTTATAGGCTGTGCTTTCCGAAGACGGAACTTCAGCTGGAAGCCAAGCACGATTTTTCCAACGATCAATTAAACCCGCCAACAACCTCGCTGGCCAACGTTTATCATCTATGTTTTCAGCTTGAATTAACTGCTTGAGCAACCGCAATTGGTCATCTGTGTCCAATATAGTGAAATTTGATTTTAAACCCACTAGTTCTGCATTTCTTCTAAGGATCTTTACAGAAATTGAGTGAAATGTGCCCATCCAAGGCATACCTTCAGCAACCTGCCCTAGCATATTGCCAACTCTATTTTTCATTTCACGAGCAGCTTTGTTGGTAAAAGTGACTGCTAAAATCTGATTTGGATTAGCGCGTCTCATGTTAAGCAAATGTACTACACGCGCTGTAAGAGCTTTTGTTTTACCTGTACCTGCTCCAGCTAACATTAGAACCGGCCCATCTAGAGCCTCAACAGCTTTTCTTTGCTCTTCATTCAATTCATCTAAGTAGGGAAAAGATCGAGCAGCCATAGCCTGGCTGCTTAAAGTTTTTACACTATCAGCTTTTATAGTTTCATTTCTGCTCATAATTACTGGTTACTTTAAAAATTTTAAAAATGGAAGCTATGTTCTTGCTCTGTTCCTTCTGTCAGCAAGTTTCAAGATCAAGTCCAATCTGAAAGATGTAGGCTTTAGACACGAAATTTCATGTTAGCGAACACCAATTAATCAAAAATTTCTTAAAAGATCTGAAAAAGGTAATTGTTTGAACAATTCAATAAATATTAAGATAATACATTGACTTTATGCCTCGCTGCGGTGCAGCTTGCGGCCAAAATTTATGCTTCCGTTTAAGTATGGTGAAAAATGAAGACATTTAAGAAAATTCTGATAGCAAACCGTGGTGAAATAGCAATTAGGATCATGCGCGCAGCCAATGAAATGGGTAAAAAGACTGTTGCCGTTTTTGCTGAAGAAGACAAACTGGGTCTTCATAGATTTAAAGCAGATGAAGCTTATCGTATAGGAGAGGGTCTTGGGCCAGTAGCAGCCTACCTGTCCATTGACGAAATTATCAGAGTTGCAAAGCTTAGTGGCGCTGATGCAATCCACCCAGGTTATGGACTGTTAAGTGAAAACCCAAACTTTGTAGACGCTTGTGATTCCAACGGAATAACATTTATCGGTCCCAAAGCCGAAACCATGCGTGCTTTAGGAGATAAGGCCTCAGCGAGAAAAGTGGCAATTGAAGCTAACGTTCCAGTAATACCGGCCACTGATGTTCTTGGAGATGATATGAACATCATTCGAAAAGAAGCCAAACGCATAGGATATCCCTTAATGCTTAAAGCTTCATGGGGCGGTGGAGGTCGGGGGATGCGACCTATTAATGATGAAAGTGAACTTGAAGATAAAATTCTTGAAGGCCGTCGTGAGGCAGAAGCTGCCTTCGGTAACGGAGAAGGTTACCTCGAAAAAATGATCACACGAGCTCGCCATGTCGAAGTTCAGATTTTAGGGGATCAAAGCGGCCAAATCTATCATCTTTGGGAACGGGATTGCTCCGTTCAAAGAAGAAATCAAAAAGTTGTAGAGCGCGCGCCTGCCCCATATTTGTCAGAGTCCCAACGCAAAGAATTATGTGAGCTAGGCCGCAGAATTTGCCAACATGTGAATTATGAGTGTGCTGGGACGGTTGAGTTTTTAATGGATATGGATAGCGAAAAATTTTACTTCATCGAAGTAAATCCCAGGGTCCAGGTTGAGCACACCGTTACTGAAGAGGTTACCGGGATCGATATAGTCCAAGCTCAAATTTTAATTTCAGAAGGTTATGGGCTAGCTGAAGCGACAGGAAAAACATCGCAAAACGATATCAAGTTAAATGGCCACGCACTACAAACTAGAATAACTACTGAAGATCCACAAAATAATTTTATACCAGATTATGGGCGTATCACAGCTTTCCGAGAAGCTACAGGAATGGGTATACGTCTCGATGGGGGAACAGCATATTCAGGTGGTGTGATTACGCGCTATTATGACAGCTTGCTAGTCAAAGTCACAGCCTGGGCCCCCACCCCTGAAAAAGCCATTTCAAGGATGGATCGCGCGCTGCGAGAATTTAGAATACGAGGTGTTTCAACCAACATAGCATTCGTTGAAAACTTACTAAAACACCCCACGTTTTTGAATTACGAATACACTACGAAATTCATCGACACCTCAACAGATTTATTCGAATTCAGTAAAAGAAGGGATCGAGGCACAAAAGTTCTAAATTACATAGCAGATATTACAGTTAACGGACATCCTGAAACCGTGGACAGATTAAAGCCGCCTAGTGACCTAAAATCCATTCGATCTCCTGCTGCTACTGTTGAACCAGGTTACGGAACCAGAAATCTTTTAGATGAAAAAGGACCCAAAGCAGTTGCTAATTGGATGTTAGAGCAAAAACGATTGCTATTGACAGATACAACCATGCGAGACGGCCATCAGTCTCTTCTTGCAACGCGCATGCGATCATTAGACATGATTAATGCAGCTCCGTTTTATTCATCCAAACTTCCAAAACTTTTTTCAGTTGAGTGCTGGGGGGGAGCAACTTTTGATGTTGCGTATCGTTTTTTACAAGAATGCCCTTGGCAAAGATTACGAGATATTCGCGCTGCAATGCCAAACATTATGACACAGATGTTATTACGAGCTTCAAACGGTGTCGGTTACACAAATTACCCTGATAATGTTGTAGAGTCTTTTGTTAAGGAAGCTGCGAAAGGCATCGATGTATTTCGTGTTTTCGATAGCCTGAATTGGGTCGAAAATATGCGTGTAGCTATGAACGCCGTTTTAGAAACTAACAAAATTTGTGAGGCTAGTATTTGCTACACTGGGGACATTTTGAATCCAGAGCGGGCTAAATATGATTTAAAGTATTATGTTTCAATGGCTAAAGAACTAGAAGCGGCAGGCGCACATATTCTTGGCTTAAAGGATATGGCTGGATTATTAAAACCAGCAGCCGCTACAATGCTTATAAAAACGCTCAAAACTGAAATTGGCATCCCTATTCATTTCCATACCCATGATACGAGCGGCATAGCGGCTTCAACAATTCTAGCCGCCTCAGAGGCAGGCGTTGACGCAGTAGATACCGCAATGGATGCCTTTTCAGGTGGAACCTCCCAACCCTGCCTTGGGTCAATTGTAGAAGCCCTAAGACATACGGAGCGTGATACTGAACTTGATATTGATGATGTAAGGCAAATTAACAACTATTGGGAACATGTTCGTGATCAATATGTTGCTTTTGAGAGTGGATCGTCAGCACCTGCATCAGAAGTATACCTACATGAAATGCCAGGCGGGCAGTTTACAAATTTAAAGGCGCAGGCTCGTTCTTTAGGCCTAGAGGAACAGTGGCCAGAGATCGCCAAAACATATGCGGATGTCAATCAAATGTTTGGCGACATCGTAAAAGTTACACCATCCTCTAAAGTGGTTGGTGACATGGCTTTGATGATGGTGTCCCAAGGACTTAGCCGACAGGATGTTGAAAACCCAGATATCGACCTCTCTTTCCCTGACAGTGTTGTGGACATGATGCGAGGTAATCTTGGCCAACCTCCCGGCGGGTTTCCAAAAACGATTGTTAAGAAAATATTAAAAGGCGAAAAACCAAATTTGGAAAGACCTGGGAAACATCTTAAGAACGTTAATCTTGAAAAAGTTCGAAAGGATTTATCTGCCCAACTTGATGACATGATTATAGATGACGAAGACTTGAACGGGTACCTCATGTATCCAAAAGTTTTTATCGATTATATGGAACGGCACAAAATTTATGGCCCTGTCAGAGCTCTGCCAACAAAAACCTTTTTTTACGGCATGGAGCCTGGAGAAGAAATCACTGCAGAAATTGATCCTGGAAAAACACTAGAAATTCGTTTGCAAGCCGTTGGTGAAACAGATGACAAAGGAGACGTAAGGGTCTTTTTTGAATTAAATGGGCAACCACGCATTATTCGTGTCCCTAATAGACTGATAAAATCTCAAACAGCATCAAATCCAAAAGCAGAAGAAGGTAATAATGCTCACGTTGGAGCTCCTATGCCGGGTGTCATTGCGGGAGTGACAGTTTCTAAAGGTCAGTCAGTCAACGAAGGGGATTTACTTCTTACAATCGAAGCCATGAAAATGGAGACTGGTCTTCATGCAGAACGAGACGCCGTTATAAAAGTGGTTCATGTGAGTACTGGATCGCAAATAGACGCTAAAGATCTTTTGATCGAATTTGAATAATCTTCTATTTTTCACTTGCAGAGGCAAACGAGTGTTTGTAGAAGCGCCTTACCCAAGGACGCGGGCGTAGCTCAGGGGTAGAGCGTTACCTTGCCAAGGTAAATGTCGTGAGTTCGAATCTCATCGCCCGCTCCAAATTACCTACATTTAGAAGTGCAACCGTAAGATTAGCCTTCTTGTGTTTGCAACGAATATTGATCCGAAAATCATTCATTGCCGTATTCATAACAAAATTTGGAGATAAATATGAGTTGTACGTGTGGTCGATCGCCTACTGGAAAATGCGTTGGTTGGCATAAGTTAAGTGAAGAAGAATACCAAGAGAAAAAAATTGTTTGGGAAGCTAAACAAAAAGCCAAAGAGAATGCGGCCTGATCATGATACCCCAGGATGGATACCGTGGTCTATTTCATAACGCTCACAATCAAAAATGTGAGTGTGGAATGTGTGTTCCTATGGGGCCAGATTGGAGTGAACTGTCCAATACCGAAAAAATGGCAAAGATGATTATTCTGAAAGCGCAGATTGCGGCCCAGGATAATGCTAACAAATTAGAAAATTAGACTACAGGGCACATACCTCCATCTAAATTAATAGCTGTACCTGTAATAAATGTAGCTCTTTCAGAGCAAAGAAACGCAACGAGATCTGCATATTCCTCTGCCTCGCCAACCCGTCCCAAAGGTACTCGCTTGGCCATTTCATCATAAAGCTCCCGAGGATCTTTATTTCCAGCTCTCCTAACCCACTGCATAGATTTTATTAACCCAATGCAAACGGCATTTACTCTTATTTGCTCAGAGGCAAACTCATTAGCCAATGACTTTGTTAAATTAAGGCCTGCAGAACGCATAACAGAAGTTGGCAAAGAACCAGCGGCTGGCGCTTTACCACCACCTATACTCGCATTGATTATGCAACCTCCGCCTCTCTTTCTCATAAATGGGATTACCAACTTAGATAATCTCACCGCAGACATTACCTTAAGATGAAAATCAGCAAGCCATTCAGCCTCATCTAATTTTTCTAAACTCTCTGCAGCCGATGCGCCTGCATTATTTATAAGAAAGTCAATTCCACCAAATTTTGACGTTGCATTTGATACAAGTTTTAAACAGTCTTCTGCGTCCGTTACATCCGCAGGATACCCAACAACTTCTATTTTAGAATGTTGCCCTAAATATTCACTTACCTCCTTTATAATGTCATCTTCAGCTTGGAGCAGATGGTCGGCCCGACGAGCACAAATAACAACCTTAGCTCCTTCTAAAGCAAAACGCTTAGCAGTCGCGCGCCCTAAACCATCACTCCCGCCCGTAATTAAGACAACTTTATTTTTCAAACCTAAGTCAAACATGCAAAATTATCCTTTTTTTTCAGTATCTGTATAAAAACTATTCTTTTAAAAAACGTTGATAAAGAATTTAATTTCAAACAAAAAAATTTAGCGAAATCTTTATCCTACTAATCTAAATTATGAGAATTATTTGATTGTTCTTTCCATTGGCATTGCTTAAATAAACTTAAATCCAAAAATGGGGTAAAATAATGGAAGACGGTCCAACTTACGGTTTTGACACTTTACAAATTCATGCTGGATCTCGTCCTGATCCGGTTACCGGAGCTCGACAAACTCCAATTTATCAGTCAACCGCATATGTATTTAGAGATGCCGATCACGCCGCAGCTTTATTTAATTTGCAAGAAGTTGGGTATATTTACTCCCGTCTCACTAATCCAACAGTAGCCGTCCTTCAGGAAAGGATTGCTACTTTAGAAGGCGGGGTTGGGGCTGTATGCTGTTCATCAGGCCATGCAGCTCAAATTATGGCCCTTTTCCCTCTTATGGCTCCCGGGCGTAATATCGTTGCCTCAACACGTCTGTATGGCGGAACCGTAACGCAGTTTAGCCAAACTATAAAACGGTTTGGATGGTCAGCAACATTTGTAGATTTTGACGACACTGAAGCAGTTAAAAATGCAATAGATGACGATACTCGCGCGATATTCTGTGAATCTATAGCAAATCCAGGTGGCTATATTACCGATTTAAAAGCAATATCTTCAATCGCTGATAGCGCTGGGCTACCATTGATCGTGGATAATACCAGTGCCACACCTTATCTTTGCCGACCGATAGAACATGGCGCTACTTTAGTCGTTCACTCAACGACAAAATATATGACAGGTAATGGCACGGTTACCGGGGGCTGTGTTGTCGATAGCGGCAAATTTGATTGGTCTGCTAATGATAAATTTCCATCATTGTCACAGCAAGAGCCGGCATATCATGGGTTGCGTTTTCATGAAACTTTTGGAGCATTAGCATTCACTTTTCACGGAATTGCCGTCGGTCTTCGTGATTTAGGAATGACAATGAACCCACAAGCTGCCCACTACACACTTATGGGCCTGGAAACCTTGTCATTAAGGATGCAACGTCATGTTGATAATGCCATAAAAATAGCTAATTGGCTTGAGGAACAGGATGCTATAGAAAAAGTCACTTATGCAGGGTTAACGTCTTCGCCCTATTTTGAAAGGGTGAAAGAAATATGTCCAAGAGGCGCAGGTGGCCTGTTCACTATAGCTTTAAAAGGTGGCTACGAGAGCTGCATTAAATTTGTTGACGCTCTTGAAATTTTTAGTCATGTGGCAAACCTTGGAGACACACGTTCTCTTGTTATACACTCAGCATCAACAACTCACAGACAACTTACTCAAGAGCAACAGGTCGCAGCTGGAGCTGCTCCTAATGTCGTTCGTATATCAATCGGAATTGAAGATGCAGACGATCTCATTGCCGATCTTAAACAAGCCCTATCCGCAGCAAAATAAAAGTTAGAACCACTCTTGCTATTGGCTTTTCTTGCTTAGTCCAGCTTGTAAGTCTTTTGCAAAATATCTAAATCGTGTAATCTACATATAGAGATATTGTGGAGGGCCTTTTGAAGAGATTGCGCCTCAATCTGGTTATTCGAGCAAACAACGTGGAACTGCATGATGATAGTGCCACTAATGATAAGGTCGTAAAATCTGTAAGCATCGACAAAGGTGATGTCGAGACAGCTCTAAAAGAGTGTTATGTTTTCATAAGAGAAAACAAAAGTTTAAGTAATAAAATAAATTTTTTAATCCCAAGTGAACAAATAAAAATTTTTATAAAACATGTAGATAAAGAGGATTATCAGAATAACATAAACACAATAGCTGAAAACTTTCTTAAAAATGAAAAAAACATCGATATTTCAGCAAGCTTATACAGTATTGTAGGGACAGAGAATTCATTAGAAATTAGCGTTATCAATAGAGAAAACCTGTTAGAAGCTATCACTTTCATTGAGAACATCGGATTTAAGGTTGTAAATGCGGTTGGTAACCTAAATGATCAAAAAAGATTTTTTGTTTTTGACACAAAATTAGAATTTGAAAGTGCCTCTCCTTCGAGGGTTTTTATTCAAGGAACAAAATTTTTAAGAGCTATAATTCCTAAAATTTTTAGCACAAGTTCTTGGATTAACTTTCGGATTGTACGTAGCGTCTCTATTTTTGGCATTGCTTTAATAGCGACCATAACGCTTGCCACTGCATATTTTGATCGTTCGCCTAAAAATGAACCTTTAATCAAAGCTGAAATACAAATTGAAAAAGCGTTAATTACTGAAAATACTAATGACGAAACTGAAGAAAAAGTACTAAAACATCTTGATGTCTTTTTATTGTCGCAGAAAATAAATTTTCCAGAAAATCAAGATAAAGCAGTTATTAAAGAAGTTAAAAATTCCAGTGAACCCAAAAGAGATACCCTACCATCCAATTTAGTGGACAAATCGCTAGTAAGTAAATCAGTTTACCAGAAATCGTTAGATTTAGTTTATGCAGATCAATCTGAAATAAAGATCAAAAACCCCAACTTACAAATTGCCGTGCGCGACGACGAAAGTTTTTTAACGAAAATATCAAAAGATAGATTATTAACTTCAATTAGTGGGTCACGAGGGTTAAATGATCCGTCGATAAATTTCTCAAATAATATTACCCTACCCGCAGATACGGAAGTGACCTATTCCAGACCGGATCTTAATCTCAAACTGCCTGTAAATGAGATGGAAATTAAAAAATTGTCCAAGGCAAAGTTGGATATACCAAAAAATAACCCACAAGAAAACATCAATAAAATAAAAAATACTCCACCGAATACACTGGAAGCCATAGGCATCTTGGAAAAGAAAAAATTTGACCGGATGATGGCTAATTTTCAAACAAATTTTAATGAAGGGACACCTGCCCGTCCTCGAATTCGACCCAATAAATATCCTTTCGAAATAAAAGAAGAATTTGCGCGGCCAAGAGTTCGACCTGATGTCATCGAGGTAATCGCAGCTAAGAGTCAGATCTTTTCAGACAACCAGCTTGGACAATCTGTAAAACCTAAGATCAGACCCAAATTTAGAAAAAGAATAGTCGCTAGTGCAGCAACAAAAAAATCCATCGTAAAACTAGCAACCCAAAAAAATGCCATAAACAAGCGCAAATTAAATGTTCTTAGCATTTATTCCCGAGGATCTGAGAAACGTGCAATTGTCTTATTTCCAACTGGGCAGACTAAATTGGTTAAGGTAGGTGATACACTTGATGGTGGCAGGGTCGCTGCTATTGGAACTACTGAAATCCGTTATATAAAAGGTGGCAACAATTTAGTTTTGAAGATCCCGCAAGGATAAGCAGCATTAATTGGTTTTAAGAATTGCTTGCCACAAATCTTGTTTATGCTGCCCTTGATACCAATACTGAATCTACTTTTCGGGCAGCAGCTACTTCATCTCCATCATCTACTGCCGCTACTTCTCGTGTTAACCTGTCTAAAGCTGCTTCGTATAATTGACGCTCAGAATAGCTCTGTTCCCTTTGTTCATCATTACGATGTAAATCTCGAACAACCTCAGCAATTGCGATTAAATCGCCAGAGTTTATTTTTTGTTCATATTCTTGCGCTCTTCGTGACCACATAGCCCGCTTTACTTTTGGCTTACCTTTTAAAGTAGTGAGTGCCTGAGTTACTACGTCCGGGGAACTTAGAGAGCGCATACCTATTTCTTCAGCTTTATTTGTGGGAACACGCAGTGTCATTTTGTCTTTCTCAAAAACAATTACATAAAGTTCAAGAGAAGCACCAGCAATCTCCTGTTCCTCAACTGAAACAATTTGCCCGACTCCATGTGCTGGATATACAACATATTCATTTGTACTGAATTGAAGTTTATTGCTCATTGTTGTTCCTTCTATAACTTACGATTTAAAACCAGAAGAGTGCACAGTTTTACACTTGAGGGTTGTCCCTATCACAAGATTAAACAATTTGCCAGACAGGCCTTTTATCCACCTTCACCGGGATTTTCTGAAAAGTACTTTTCAAGTTTTCCTGTTTCGCCTTCTCTTTCTTCGGCATCAGGTAAGGGATCTTTTTTTGTAATTATAACAGGCCATACCTCTGAATATTTACGATTAAACTCCACCCATTTTTCCATATCCGGTTCCGTATCGGGTCGAATTGCATCCGCTGGACATTCTGGCTCACATACTCCGCAGTCAATACACTCGTCAGGGTGAATAACAAGCATGTTTTCACCCTCATAAAAACAATCAACCGGACAAACTTCGACACAATCTGTATATTTACAAGCTATGCAAGAGTCATTGACAATGTAGGTCATAAAATACGTCCAAATAAAAACTTCGAAAGCATTGCTAGACTGGTTCAACTAATCATTCAAGTGTTTTGGCAACTATTTTATCAAGTATTCTTCGGTCTTTTTTTGTTGGCCTTTTATTTGCGCTCTTATTACTCTTTTCGGAGACAGAATTTAAATCAAACGAAGTTGTTTCTTTCGTTGATTTATCAAAATATAGCTCTTGAGCTTCGCTAGCTGGTCCTCGCCTGGAACCAAGGTTTTTCACTTGGATTAATCTAACCCCATTGCCATAGTTGATTGTAAGCACATCGTCTATTTGAATTTTTGAGGCCGGTTTGGTAACCTTGGTAGAATTAACTCTTAGGTGGCCACTTGAAATCGCCTTAGATGACAAGGTTCTACTTTTATAAAATCGAGCATACCAGAGCCAAGTATCCAGCCTAATCTTTTCATTCATGCGATTTTTGTAAAAACCTTTAACTTTTTTTTGAAAAATCCATCAAAGCAGCAGCGAAAGGATTATCAGGGTCTATTTTATGTTGTTTTTCAGGACGTGCTTCAAAACTTTTAGGCTTATCAGACTTCACCTTTTGTTTCTTATTATTTCTTCTGTTCGATTTTGATTTGCCATTTTCGCCAATCTTACTATCGGCCTTTTTATCTTTATTTAACTTTCTTTTATTGGTTTGTTTATTTATCCATTTAAATGTGTAGAAGGTCTCCAGGTCTTTGTCTCCTGTCTCATCTCCTTGATCCTCTTTAAACTCAGGTTCTTCATTATTTTGATCATCTGGCTTTGAGGTCACTTTATCATTATTGTTATCTGTGTCGGAAACGTCTGCGGGTTTTAATTTTTCACGTTCAGCTTTTTTAGCTGAATATCCCAATCCTTCCATCAGATTAGCAAATTGTTCGAGGGTCATCCCGGTGATAGACAACATATCTGCATTTGCTTCGAACCCATTGCGGCTATCTTCTGCTCTCAGCAAATCTGCCAAACGCTCTAGCATGTCAATTCTTATAGACCGCTCTCCTGCATTCCGATAACCTGCCATATCATCGTACTGTTCAGGAGCTTCTGAATTAACAGGTACTGTTACTAACCCTGGAGGTGGAGCCTCAGGAAAAACATCCAAATTTTTTGAAAGCGCCCATAATACAAGTCTTAAACGGGTTGGAGCCGGCTTTAATAGGACAGGCATAAAAACCGTAAATTGACCAAATCGAACCCCATGTTTTCTTAATAACCCTCGAGCATCTTGATCAAGTGCCTTCACCTCAGCCAAAACTTGTTGTCTTCTTAAAATGCCAAGATTTTCAAAGAGTTGAAAACCAAATCCCCTTGCAAGACCAGTTAATTCACTGTCTTTTTGCAAATCCATAAGGGGTTCAAATAATAAGGCTATTTTTCGATCAATAAAATGCTGCAAACGGCGTTCAACTTTATTTATAACATCCGTTCCAGCTTCATTATCTACAAAAGCTAATACTCTCGGTCGTAAAATATCATCACCGGCAACTAACTTTCCAACTGCCTGGTCGCCCCACATTAAGCCGCCTTGTTCTGTAAAATCTATTTCTGTATCAGGAGCATTATAAAACCTATCAGCTTTCAAATTGAAGTGAGGTGTAAGAGCTTGTATGGAAGCTGACTTAAGTGTTTTGGCTTCTTGAGCGGATGCATCTTTATCCTGCTGAAATCTGAAACCCTCTAATTTACCAACGAACTCACCCTCAACGGTCACTTCACCATTTTCATTTACTTCGGCCAAGAGGGCCTCCTTCTGCTTAAGTCGGCGCAGCAAAACGGAGGTGCGCCGATCTACAAATCTTTGCGTTAGACGCTCATGAAGAGCATCAGACAAACGGTCTTCTACTGTACGAGTCACCTCTCGCCAGTGGCTCCCATCATGAAGCCAACTTTGTCTTTGTGCAACATAGGTCCAAGTCCTAATAAATGCTAGTCGTTTTGATAGAACATCTATATCTCCGTCTGTTCTATCAAGACGTTTTACCTGACGCTCAAACCAATCCTCAGGTATAGCGGAAAACTCATGAAGAAATTTAAATATTTCTTCAAGCAAACTGGCGTGCTCAACGCTGCTAATACCTCGAAAGTCTGGGATCCTGCAAACATCCCATAAAAGTTTTATTGAAAGTGTGTCATGGATCCTCATCTGCAAATCAGGAGACTGCGCCAAAGTCGTCAAAGCAATAAAGTCTTCTGCCTCTCTGGCTTTTACAAGAACCGAACACTCGGTTGCCTTATCCAGAGATTTAATTAATGAGTCTATAGTAGCAAAAGACAAATCTGAGTTTCGCCACATCAGTTTTTTTAATGGTTTGAACCTGTGTTCTACAATTGCTTGCACCACATTTTCGTCTAATGAGCCTACTTCACCCGTTTCTCCAAAACTACCATCACTCATTCCGCGACCCGCTCTACCCGCTATCTGGGCCAATTCGTTTGGAGCTAGAAAACGCATAGTTCTTCCATCAAATTTTGAGATCGAAGAAAAGGCCACATGGTTAACGTCTAGATTTAAACCCATACCAATAGCATCAGTTGCGACGAGATAATCGACATCTCCATTTTGATATAACTCAACCTGTGCATTTCTGGTTCGTGGGCTCAATGCTCCCATTACCACTGCAGCGCCCCCCTTTTGGCGACGAATTAATTCGGCAATGCCATAAACATTATCTACTGAAAAACTGACTATCGCGCTTCTTGGTGGCATTCGACTTATCTTTTTAGAACCAGAATACGTTAGATTACTCATTCGCTTCCGACCTTGAACTAAAATATCAGGTATTAAGCTTTTAATCGGCCCCTTCATAGTGTCCGCACCAAGAAAAATTGTTTCTAATTTCCCTCTGGATTTAAGGAGTCTGTCAGTAAAAACATGCCCACGCTCAGGGTCGGCACAAAGCTGTATTTCATCAACAATCAAACATTCTACAGATAAATTTTCCGGCATAGCCTCAACTGTGCAAACCCAGTATTTTGCTCCGGGCGGAACAATCCGTTCCTCTCCAGTTACAAGGGCTACATTGGATGATCCACGGATCTTAGAAACCTTATCATACACTTCTCGAGCCAATAGCCTTAAAGGTAAACCTATCATTCCCGAGCGGTAAGCCAACATCCGCTCAATTGCATAATGCGTTTTCCCTGTATTGGTTGGCCCTAAAACGGCTACAATTTTGCTGTCAGGTCTCATAAGAACCTCAAAACGACAATAAAATTTTTGATCATATAGTTGTGTTTCATTACCTACTTTGATTAACTATGAATTTGATTAGTGTACAGCGGTCTTAACAAAACCTTTGCTTCGAAAGATTAAGTATTTCATTTGGAGGAAACTTGTTTTTGTTGAGATACAGTAAAAAGGACAATCACAATGACTGATATTATGGCTGAAGCAGTTGAGGCAATTGAAAAAAAACTTGGAGGTTCTGTTTTTGACGGATCTGCTAAATTTGATATTGAAGGGGAAGGCTCAATCATTATCGATTCCTCAGGTGTTCGAATTTCTGATGATGAAACAGACGTGACCCTTTCCGCAACACTAGAAACATTTCAAGACATTTTACAGGGTGACTTAGACTCAACCTCTGCATTTATGACGGGCAAATTGCAACTAGATGGAGATATGAGTACGGCGATGCAACTCGCCTCTGTGTTAAGTTGAAAGATTTTAAACCAGCTCAACTTTTTAATGATGTTTCACAAGGGCCACAAGATTGCTCAGCTTATTGGGTAATTGCGCAAGATGGAGTTAAAATTAGGGTAGGCCTGTGGAAAGCGAAAGTGCCTACAGGGACGATTTTTATCTGTCCGGGATATTCAGAATATATCGAAAAATATGGTAAAACTGCCAAACTTTTCTCACACTATGGATACAACTGTGTTGCTTTAGATTGGAGAGGGCACGGTCTATCTGATCGACTGACTCCCAATCCTTTATTAGGATATGTTGAAACATTTTCTGATTATTTAAAGGACTTCGATGCTATTATCGATTGGGCCATAAAGTTTGATATACCTAAACCCTGGTTTGTCTTGGGCCACTCGATGGGTGGAACTATAATGCTCAGACATCTTTACAAAAATAGATATTTTAAAGCAGCTGCATTTTCCTGTCCAATGTGGGGTATAAAGCTCAACCCCGCGCTTCGCATCTTTGCATATATTTATGGAAACTTAGCAAGAATTCTAAAAATGGATAAAAATTTTGCCCCAACCAGAAGTGAAAAAGGATACATTGACGAGCATTTTGATAAAAATGCTCTGACCAATGATCCAGAAATGTGGCAGTATTTGAGAGAACAAGTTGCTAGGTATCCTGCTCTAAAGTTAGGGGGACCAAGTGTAAGATGGGTCAATTCTGCTTTACAAGAAACATATATGCTATCCAAACTACCGAGTCCCAAAATACCTTGTATTACCTTCTTAGCTGAAGATGAGAGAATTGTTGATCCCGATCGTATCAATGACCGAATGAAGATTTGGCCCGCCGGAGTCTTACATTTTATGCAATCTGCAAGACATGAAGTACTAATGGAAGATATTGTTACCCAAGAATATATTACTCAAAAAATTGCCAACTTTTTTACAGCTAATAATGACTTAGTTACTGATTAGATTTGTATCAAATCTGGTGCGTTTTTTCCGCAACAGAGTTAGCTGTTTCCCTAAGCCAATTATGCTCCGAAGCAATAAAAAACATTGTGATACCAAAATCATTATTCCACTCTTTAGCCTTTTCAGCATTGGGAACAAATGAAACGAATGTTTTATTTTCATTCCGAGCGGCCTCACCAACTGAAATTAATGCTGCTTTCAACTCATCAGAGTTTTGATGGTCATAACCGTATCCCACTGATAAATCAGCAGGTCCAACAAAAAGTCCGTCTATTCCAGAAATCGAAGCGATCTCAGTTGCCTTTTCTACACCAGCGGGCTCCTCTATTTGGGCCAAAACTATAGTTTCCTCAAAGGATCTCTTTATCAGAGAGGGCATATGATCAGTTGCGTAACCTGCCCAACGCGAGGATCCAGCAAATCCACGTCCACCTAGTCCATACCGCGCTGACTTTGAAATAAATTCAGCTTTTTCAACACTATCTACATGAGGAATGACCAGTCCTACCGCTCCACTATCCAATGCCCATAAAATTTCTTTCGCAGAACCTTCACCTACTCTAACGAAAACGGGAAAATCTAGAGCCCGTGAAATTGCTAAACATTGATCCAAAGCCGCTCGATCAAAGGGAGCATGCTCAGCGTCAATGCATATGAAATCTAACTTACTCTGAGCAAGAACTTCCACTAAGATATAGTTGGGTGTTTTTAAAAATGTGCCTGCCAAAATTTGACCAGATAACATTTTCTCTTTGAAACCGCTTATATTGGACATGGTAAACCCCTATTTAGTTACTGTTAGAGTACAACAGCATTTTTGAATGGCAAGCCATTGCTGAGGCACTATGTTTAAAGCATGTCTGTTTTAGAATTTAGACCAGAGGGAATATACTGTAGTCAGGGTGACTTTTATATTGATCCTTGGCGTCCTGTAGACAAAGCTCTAATCACCCACGGGCATGCAGACCATGCAAGATTTGGCAGCAAGAAATATCTATGTACTGACATAGCAGCACCCGTTATCCGTCATCGGCTCGGCAACGTGGCAATTGAAACAATACCCTATGAAAAAGAACTTAGTTTAAATGGTGTCAATGTAAGTTTTTATCCGGCCGGCCATGTACCAGGATCTGCGCAAATTTTAATTGAAATAAAAGGGGAAAGATGGGTTGTTTCAGGCGATTACAAAGTCGTAGACGACGGATTAAGTACACCGTTTAAGCCAATTAAATGTCATAGTTTTATAAGTGAATGTACTTTTGGATTACCAGCCTTTAATTGGTCGCCGCAGGAGCAAGTTTTTAAAGAAATCAATTCTTGGTGGCATCAATGCACTAGCGATGGCCTTACACCAATTTTAGCAGCCTATGGGCTTGGGAAGGCCCAACGCTTAATAGCGGGACTTGATACAAATATTGGACCGATTTTAACCCATGGAGCTATTGAAAAAACAAATCAAATTATGCGAGATCAAAAAATAGCTATCCCAGAGACATTCTTGGTCACTTCCAAACTAGATTTAGCAAATTTTAAAAATGCAATCGTGCTAGCGCCACCCTCTGCTTTATCAACTTCTTGGGTTAAAAAATTTGGAAAAATTTCCACCGGCTATGCAAGTGGTTGGATGGCAATCAGGGGCATAAAGAGACGACGGGCAGCAGACAAAGGATTTGTCATCTCTGATCACGCAGATTGGAATGGACTTAATTTGGCTATTAAAGAGACAGAGGCTGAAAAAATATTTGTAACACATGGATATACAGATAGTTTTTCAAAGTGGCTGCAGTTTAAAGGCTTAAACGCTTCAGTAGTAAAGACGGAATTTACAACAACAGAAGATGATATTTAAACTATCTTAGAAACATGAAAGATTTTGCGAAGCTTGTTTACAACCTGGATCAAACCACCAAAACCAATAAAAAAATTGGACTGTTAGTAAGTTTTTTTAAAAATGCTAGTGATAAAGATAAGCTTTGGTGCATCGCTTTATTTTCTGGCAGAAGACCGAAGAGGCTTATCAGTACAGGCTATTTGAGAGAATGGGCCGGTGAAGCAACCAAATTACCAACCTGGTTGATAGAAGATACTTACACGGTTGTGGGCGACTTGGCTGAAACCATCTCTCTTTTAATTCCAGAAAAAAGTGAAAACTCTTCAAAGAATCTGAGTTCATGGATTTCAGAACTCAGACAACTGGAAAATCAAAGCTTAGAGGATAAACGTAGTTTCGTATTCGGAGCATGGTCGACGCTCAATCGGCAAGAATGTTTTGTTTTTAATAAATTGATCACGGGTGGTTTTCGACTAGGGGTTAGCCAAAAATTAACACTAAAAGCTCTTTCACAAATCACAAGTATTGATGAATTTGATCTGTCACTCCGCTTAATGGGAAATTGGCATCCTGATACAGAAACTTGGAATAGCCTAATAGTAAATGATGATCGAAAGTCAGACATCAGCCGGCCCTACCCATTCTGTTTGGCTTATGCATTGGACAAAAGTAGTGATGATTTGGGACATACTTCCGAATGGATAGCAGAATGGAAATGGGATGGAATTAGAGGACAAATTATAAAAAGAGAAAAGAAATTATTTGTATGGTCTAGAGGTGAAGAAAATTTAACAGAAAGATTTCCTGAACTTGAAGAATTAATAAATTTTATCCCAGATGGTTCAGTCTTAGACGGTGAATTGGTGGCATGGAATGGAGACCAACCATTAAATTTTAATAGTTTACAAAAGCGTATTGGAAGAAAAAAGGTTTCAAAATCCCTTATCGAAAGCGTTCCTGTTATTTTAATCGCCTACGATCTTTTAGAATTCAAAGGAAAAGATATCCGAAGTCAAAAGTTTAATTTACGGCGGTCAAAACTTGAAACGTTAATAAATAATACTCCCAAAAATTTACCAATAAAATTATCGGAAAAAATCGAGCATAAGACTTGGAACGATCTAAAGCTCATCAGAGAGACATCCAGATCGCGTAAAGCAGAAGGTATAATGCTGAAGCATGTAGATAGTGACTATTCTAATGGAAGGAAACGAGGTAATTGGTGGAAGTGGAAATTGGACCCACTGACAATAGACGGCGTCTTAATCTACGCTCAAGCTGGCCACGGACGTAGAGCAAATCTCTTTACTGACTATACTTTTGCAGTTTGGGATGGCAGTCAGCTAGTACCCTTCACAAAAGCTTACTCCGGTTTGAAAGACGAAGAATTTCGGCAAATTACCTCATGGGTCAAAAAAAATACTATTCAAAAATTTGGACCCGTTCGGCAGGTACCGCCAGAATTAGTATTTGAAATTGCGTTTGAAGGCATTCACGAAAGTACACGGCATAAATCTGGGGTTGCACTTCGTTTCCCACGCATGTTGAGGTGGCGACATGACAAAACACCGAGAGATGCAGATAAATTGGAAGATCTAAGAGCTTTTTTAACCTAACCTCTTGTAGTGCTTCTTTTTACAGTTACATACACGATGAATAGATTAAATTTGAGGTAAAAATGTTTCAACTTCCAATTCGAACTTTAGATTCTGAACATTCAACAGGATCTTCTGAACTAGGCCAACTTCCTGATTGGAACTTGAATGATCTTTATACCGCAACTGATGCAAAAGAGTTAATACGTGATTTAAATTGGCTGGAAAAAGAATGTAACGAATTTGCTAAGAGTTATGAAGGCAAGTTACACACTCTTTCTGATAAGGAGATGCTTACTTGTATTGTTCGCAATGAAAAAATCAGTTCAATATCAGGTCGGATAATCTCATATGCTGGTCTTCTATACTACCAGAAAACAACTGATGCTGACCGTGCCAAATTCCTATCGGATATGCAGGAAAAAATTACTGTTTTTACAACAAAACTAGTATTCTTTTCTCTTGAAATAAACAGCCTAGAAGATGAGTTTTTAGATAAACTTTTTACAAAAAATGATCAATTGGCGCGTTATAAGCCAGTTTTCGAAAAGATAAGAGCTATGAAGCCTTATCAGTTAAATGATGAGATCGAAAAGTTTCTTCATGACCTTGGGATTGTTGGAGACGCTTGGGAAAAACTATTTGATGAAACTATCGCCGGTCTAACTTTTAAAATAGGCGACGAAAGCCTCAACATAGAGGCAACGCTTAATCTTTTGACAGACCAAAACCGTGAAAACCGGGAAAAAGCCACCCGTGAGTTAGCAAGAGTTTTCAGTGAAAATATAAAAGTTTTTACAAGAGTTCATAATACTCAGGCAAAAGAGAAAGAAATAATTGATCGCTGGAGAGGCATGCCAACCGCGCAAATGGGGCGGCATTTAGCAAATCAAGTTGAACCTGAGGTTGTAGAAGCCTTGAGAAACGCAGTTGTAAAAGCATATCCAGAGATCAGTCATCGGTATTATGAATTAAAAAGGAAATGGCTTGGCCTAGAAATTATGCAGGTCTGGGACAGAAATGCCCCACTCCCGATGGAAAGTAACAAGCTGGTAACATGGGATGAAGCACAAAAAGTAGTAACGGGTGCGTATACAAACTTTGACAGCCGAATGTCTGATTTAATCACGCCATTCTTTAATGAGGGCTGGATTGATGCGGGCGTTAAACCGGGAAAGGCGCCCGGTGCATTTGCTCATCCCACAGTCACAGATGTACATCCATACATAATGTTAAATTATCTTGGGAAGCCGCGCGATGTGATGACGCTTGCCCACGAACTTGGTCATGGTGTTCACCAGGTATTGGCATCGTCACAGGGACAAATGCTATCTTCAACACCTCTCACACTTGCCGAAACGGCATCTGTATTTGGAGAAATGCTTACTTTTCAACAAATGCTAGATCAGTCATGTGATAAAAATGAACGAAAGGTCTTATTGGCGAACAAAGTTGAAGATATGATAAATACTGTCGTTAGACAGATAGCTTTCTACGATTTTGAGTGCAAGCTTCACAATGCCCGAAGAAGCGGAGAACTTACGCCATCAGACATCAACTCTCTATGGATGTCCGTTCAATCTGAAAGTCTAGGTCCAGCATTTGAATTTGTAGATGGTTATGAGACGTTTTGGAGTTACATACCCCACTTCGTTCATTCCCCCTTTTACGTTTACGCTTATGCATTTGGAGATGGTTTGGTTAACGCTCTTTATGCTACTTACAAGGAAAATCCAAAAGGGTTTGAGGATAAATATTTTAATTTGTTGTCTGCCGGTGGATCTAAGCATCATAAAGAACTTCTTAAACCTTTTGATTTAGACGCTAGCGATCCAAAATTTTGGACAAAAGGCTTATCCATGATCTCTGGAATGATCGATGAGCTAGAAACATTCGAATAACACACAACATTCATTGACACTTAAAAAATCGCACTAATTTTCATTGGATGGTAATAGATTTTTTAAAATTGTTTGGGTTAAGTTTTATGTTGATGGTTGGATCGATTCATGCAGCAAGCGCTTTTGAATTTGAAAGTATCGACGGGGGCGTATTAAACCTCGAAGATTTCAAAGGTAAACCAGTTTTGATTGTTAATACTGCTAGCCGCTGTGGTTTCACCTACCAATATGAGGGATTACAAAAATTACATGATAAATATGCTGAAAAAGGTCTAGTTGTTATCACTGTGCCTTCTAACGATTTCAACCAAGAACTTAAAACAGACGCAGCAGTTCAGGATTTCTGTGAAATAAATTATAATCTTACCCTTCCTATGACGACGATCACATCTGTCAAAGGGTCAACGGCGCATCCCTTTTTTCAATGGATAAGAGAAGAACATGGGTTCACGCCACGCTGGAATTTTTATAAAGTATTACTCGATCCCGAAGGAAACGTCGCTGAGACATATAATTCAATTACCAAGCCAACTTCGAAGAAAATTACTTCTAAAATTGAGGAATTTTTAGGACGAATTAACTCATAAGAAATGTGAATTATAAGTCAATATTTAAGCACATGACTTATAGACTCAAAATATCCTATGCTAGCCTGCTGTCCAACCACCATCTATTAATATAGACGATCCGGTGACCATGGCTGACGCGTCAGAAGCTAAAAATTTAACAGCTCCCATAATATCTTCGACTTCACCTACTCTTCCCATTTTAATTTTGGACTCTATCCACTTCACTTTCTCAGGGTCTTTGAAAGTAGCCTCTGTAAAAGGTGTTCTTATAAAGGTAGGACAAATGGAATTAACTCTTATTTTATGTGGGCCAAACTCCATCGCCATTGATTTGTTGATACCTTCAATTGCATGCTTTGTTCCACAGTATACTGCTCTATCAATTCCACCAACATGAGCCATTTGGCTACTAATTTGAATTATTGATCCCCCAACACCTTTTTCAATCATTTTTTTTGCAGCAAATTGTGCCAAAAAATAAGCGGATTTCACGTTTACAGCCATCACATCATCATAATCGACTTCTGTTGTTTCAACGGTGGGAGTGTGCCGAGCTATACCAGCCGAGTTCACTAAGATATCAATTTCAGAAAAATCATTCATCAAACGCTTTACATTATCAATTTTTGAAATGTCCATTGGGACTCCCGATACTGAAAATCCTTCAGACTTCATTTCATTTACTGTATCGAACACTTGGTTTTTTGAACGTGCAACAATTACAACATGTGCGCCCTGTTCTGCCAGAGCAACCGCACAGCCAAGGCCAATACCACGAGATCCCCCTGTGACGATTGCGCATTTTCCATCTAAGCGAGACGAAGGTGTTTTGGGTAACATTTTTTGAGCCTATTAGAATTAAATACCATTACTTCATCATAAAGATTTAATCCAGGCAAGCGATGTCTCAACCAGTTCATTAGTTTGACTTGGGGACATTATATCGCCTGCAATCACATGTGAATTGGGATCATCATTTGGACCACAATGAACCAAATATACTGATGATTTTCCTCCCCATTTTTTTTCAATCTGCAAAGCTTTCTTTGCATCCACAACTTTATCATCTTGTGAAATAATAAATAACGCAGGACAAACTTTTTCACTAAAATTGAGACTTACAACTTTTTTTACAAGTGCGGCCAAAGTTATAAGAGCTACGGTTGGATAATGAGTTGTCCAATATATCAAATGCTCCTTTGATCTAGCCTTCACATTACGATATTTTCCTACAATGAGCGGAACCCAAAATCGTGCAAAACCGAGTGTAAAGGTTTGAAAAAATCGATACCGCACTTTAAAATTTGGAGAAACAAAAATGATGCCTGAAACATTATTTTCAGATGCGCCTACAGCCGCCAAAGTCCCGCCTGTTGATGAGCCAATAATGATAATTTTCTCACCGATTTGCCTGCCAACTTCTAAAGCTTCTGACAAATCAAAAATCCAATCTTTCGCTGCCACCCGTCCAAGCGCTTCACCCCCGCACCCGTGACCGGCTAAACGAGCGTTGTATATATTGGCATTAAGCTTTTGTGCGATAGCATTGGGAAATGGCGCCAACTCAAACTTAGAGGCTGAAAAACCGTGTAAAAAAATGATAGAAAATTTTGTTTTTTCTCCTTTTTTGTTTGCCCAAATGACTTCTTTTCTGGCCCAAGGTTGTACGCCAGCTACGTTACTTTCTTGCACTTCTAAATATTGATCTACACTTGTTTCAATTGATATGTCCGGCAAGACTAAGTCAATCGGTTCACGCTTGCCAAAAAGCAGCGCAATAAGCACACAGGTTAAAATAATTAGAAAAATCAATTTAATTCCAGCATAGCTTCTATATTTTTCTCAATAATTTTCAGGCATTCTTGATCAGAAAATGAGTGGTCAGCCCCTCGTTTGAAATAAAGTGATAGGTCATCCGCATCTATATGGTCGAATAATTTTAAAGCTGTTTCGCGCGTAACTGCTGTATCGTCTGTTCCTTGCATAAGCCTAACTGGACAATGTAAATTTAAGGGTTCACGCATAACTAAATTTTGCCGCCCATTTTCAATGAGATAGCATGTGATCGGATAAGGTTCACCATAATCTGATGGTAAGTAAATGATACCTTTGTCTAGCAATTCTTTTTTTTGATCGTCAGTAAAATTCTTCCACATGCTATCTTCAGTAAAGTCAGGTGCTGCGGCAATTGTAATTACACCTTTTAATCTTCTACCAAGCTCACGGCTTAATAAGAGTGAAATCCAACCACCCATCGAAGATCCAACCAAAATTACTTCATTATTGTCAATTAATTCAATTATTTGCCTAGCGTCATTAAGCCAATCTCCAATTCCAAGCTTAAGGAAATCACCAGTGGACTGGCCATGACCTGAATAATCAAATCTTAAGAAAGACCTTTTTCTTTTTTGTGCCCAATTTTCTAGAAATATTGCCTTTGAGCCTTCCATATCTGACTTAAAGCCACCTAGGAAAATTACAGTTGGCCCTACACCATTAGTAAAAGAATATGCTAGTTGCTGGCCGGTATGGGTCGTAAAGAATTCTGTCATTTTTGCCTTTTAATTTTTTAAATCATAAAATTTCAAAGAAGTAATACACGGACTTTTACATATACGATTTTAAATGAAAATAACCAGCGCTCAACAAGCCAAAAATTATTAAGGGTTGACGAAAACACCCTAGCCATTCAAAAGCAACTCAAAGCAAACCCACAACCGGGCGTTTCGTAGGCGCCAAAATGATGAGGACACCAATGATGAGCCAAATAACTCTCACCTTTCCTGACGGCAATCAAAAGAAATTTGACAAAGGTATTACCTCCCAAGAAGTTGCAACCTCTATTGCGCCCTCTCTAGCAAAAAAAGCTATAAGCTCCTCCGTAAATGGGCAACACTTTGATCTATCATGGCCAATCGAAGAAGACGCCGAAATCGCTATCAATACAATTAAAGACACAGAGCCTGCTCTAGAATTGGTCAGGCACGACCTCGCTCACATCATGGCACGTGCTGTACAAGAGA
Source organism: Paracoccaceae bacterium (assembly GCA_012270125.1). Lineage (GTDB taxonomy): Bacteria > Pseudomonadota > Alphaproteobacteria > Rhodobacterales > Rhodobacteraceae > Salinivivens. Next base: position 23,195 of record JAAXIY010000035.1, on the reverse strand, counting down.
TATGGCCCGATGTGAAAGTAACCATAGGACCCGTCATTCGAGATGGCTGGTATTACGATTTTGATAGAAAAGATCCTTTTACCACAGATGATTTAATTCTTATCGAAAAGAAAATGAAAGAAATAATTAACGCTAGAGATCCTGTCAAAACGGAAGTTTGGAGTCGTCAGGAAGCAATTGATTATTACAAAAAAAACAATGAACCTTTCAAAATTGAATTGATTGAGTCAATCCCAGGTAACGAACCAATACGAATGTATTGGCATGGCTACTGGCAAGACCTATGCCGTGGCCCTCATTTTCAGCATACGGGACAAGTTCCAGCAGATGGGTTTAAGTTAATGCATGTAGCCGGAGCATATTGGAGAGGTGATAGCAACAGAGAGCAGTTACAGAGAATTTACGGTTGTGCCTTTTTAAATAAAGAACAGTTAAAAAGTCATCTCAATATGCTTGAAGAAGCGGCTAAAAGAGACCATCGAAAACTCGGTCGAGAGATGAAATTGTTCCACATGCAAGAAGAAGCTCCTGGGCAAATATTTTGGCATCCCAACGGTTGGAAAATTTATACAACTCTGCAAGACTATATGCGCCGCAAACAGGAGTTGGACGGTTATGTAGAGGTCAACACACCACAACTCGTTGACAGAAAATTATGGGAAGCTTCCGGCCATTGGGAAAAATATCAAGAGAACATGTTTATCGTCGAGGTGGATGAGGAACATGCGAGGGAAAAAGCAGTGAACGCTTTGAAACCAATGAATTGCCCTTGCCATGTCCAAGTTTATAATCAAGGGCTAAAGTCTTATCGTGATTTGCCGCTAAGAATGGCTGAATTTGGCAGTTGTAATCGTTATGAACCTTCAGGAGCATTACACGGCGTAATGCGGGTAAGAGGCTTCACACAAGACGATGCTCATATTTTTTGCCGCGAAGATCAAATTGAATCGGAAACCAAAAAGTTTATCAACTTTCTATCTGACGTCTATAAGGATCTAGGCTTTGAAAAATTCTCTATAAAATTTTCAGACAGACCAGAAAAACGTTCAGGAAGTGATGACGTTTGGGACAAGGCAGAGGATGCTTTAAAATCGGCCACCATAGCTGCTGGTTATGATTTTGAAATAAACCCAGGAGAAGGAGCTTTTTACGGTCCAAAACTGGAGTTTGTACTAACAGATGCGATTGGTAGGGATTGGCAATGTGGCACCCTTCAAGTTGATTTTGTTTTACCAGACCGATTAGATGCAAATTATGTGGGCGAAGATGGAAATAAATACCGTCCAGTCATGCTTCACAGAGCTTGCTTAGGTTCATTTGAACGCTTTATCGGCATATTAATTGAAAACTTCGCAGGTCGCTTACCTTTTTGGCTCGCACCTAGGCAAGTTGTTGTTGCAGCAATTGTATCTGATGCAAACGATTATTGTGAGAATGTGGTAAATGCCTTGAAAGCAAAAGGGATACGGGCTGAGACAGATTTGCGAAATGAGAAAATCAATTACAAAGTACGAGAGCATTCCGTTAGTAAAATTCCTGTAATTTTGGCATGCGGTATGAAAGAAATTTCCAATAACACTGTGTCGGTTAGAAGACTTGGTGAAAAGCAAACAACGATTGAACAGTTAGATAAGATTTTAGAACAATTGACAGAAGAAGCTAAGTCTCCCGATCAACAAAAATAATAATCCTGACTATTTGTTTTTTTCTTGAAAACCTAAAGTAAGTTCACCAGTCTCAAGTTTAATCAGCGGTCGCTTCATGACTTTAGGGTGGAGCTTGATAATTTCTTCAGGTTTCTTTTCTCTAGTTTTGGAGTCTAAAGATCGCCAGGTAGTTGATCTTTTATTGACAAGCGTATCGCCAAACTTAGCTATTGCTTCCATTAAAATATCATCGGGAACTGGCGTAAGGCTTACATCAATCAATTTGAAGTGTGGTTGTGATTTTAAAAGCAATTTACACGCATCACAATTTTTCAATCCATAAAAAATCATAAATCAAATCATTTTTTTATTTGCTTAAGTGAAATTATTCTCTTGAATTTTTGAATTTTAAACCATCTTATTAAAGTGTTACAGTCAGAATTGGGTTAGTAGCCGAAAAAGTTACATGTCAATTACGGTAGTGACAACCCCAAATAATGGGGGAAATTTAGTATAAGGAGACGCGGAAATGCCCAATGGCACCGTGAAATGGTTTAATACCAAAAAAGGGTTCGGCTTTATTGAACCGGAAGATGGCGGCAAAGACGTTTTTGTTCATATTTCAGCTGTTGAAGCTTCTGGATTAGCAGGTTTAGAAGATAACCAGAAGGTTACTTATGAATTGCAAGAAGGTCGTGATGGTCGTCAAATGGCTGGTGATTTGAAGGCTGTCTAATCTTTTTGTAATCTGCCCGCTTCTTGGCCCGCAAGATCAATCAGATTACGCATAAAAGGTTTATCTAAACATTCTGTTCGCGTTGCCGCGAACAGGCCACGTTGAACTCCGGTTTTTTTAAGCGGTTTCACAGTATAGTCAGAGTTGTTTTTAATTTCAGAAACAACCCAATCTGGCAAAACGGTTACCCCTCGATCTGACGCGACTAACAGAAGTATTATAGAAGTTAAGTCTGCTTGCCTAATCTGTGCCGGCTCAATTTTGTTTGGAATGAGTAGCTGCGAAAAAACATCAAGCCTCGTTCTATCTACTGGATAAGTTATCAGCGTCTCTGTAGCAAAGTCTGAAGCTTCTATCCATTTCTTCTTCGAAAAGGGATGTTTAGCCGACGCAACAAATACCGATTTGTAATCAAATAAATGCGTGAAAGTAATTCCCGATAATTTTTCCGGGTCTGATGAAATTACTAAATCTACATTTTCTTTTTGTAATGCGGGAAGAGCTTCAAATGCTAAGCCTGGTTTAATGTCAATATCGACGTCTGGCCATTTTTGCCTAAACTTTTCTAAAACAGGAAATAACCACTCAAAACATGCATGACATTCAATCGCTATGTGAAGCCGTCCCGATTTGCCGGCCCTCAGATCGTCAAATTCAGATTGTAAAGCATCGATTTCTGGCAGAATTTTATTGGCAAGTTTAAGCAGCCTTTGGCCCGCGACAGATAAACGAATTGGTTTAGATTTTCTTATAAAAAGCTCAACACCAGTTTGTTCTTCTAATCCCTTAATTTGGTGACTCAAGGCGGACTGAGTAATATTTAATAAGTCTGCGGCACGCGCCACCCCACCTGCATCATGTATAGCTCGAATAGTTCTGAGATGGCGAAACTCAATATGCATTTTCATATGAAACTAATAACCTTATCTATTTTATATGAATGTAATTCATATAAAATAGATGCGAACATGGCATCAAGTTATAAATCATTAAAAAAGTAATAACCTTTATAGAACTTGAAGATCACGACTATACAAGAGATTTTTCTGAGTTAAAAAAGTGAAATTGATTTTCATCAAAAACAGCTTGCGTTGAAATCTCGGACATATATTTTCATTTAAAAATTTTCTTTAACTTCGCACCTTATAGCTCTTGCATTGGCCACACAACCTATTAGCCTCGCAGATGCATAGAAAAACCGCTCATAATAATTAATTCTCAGGGGGCTTGTTTGTATTTTATTGGGATTGACTTGGGGACTTCCGGCCTTAGAGCTATTTTAGTCGACCAGTATGGTAGTTTTGTTGCAAGCTCTGAAGCTAAATACACAGTAACAAATAAAAACCCTGGTTGGAGCGAACAAGATCCAGAAGATTGGATTAAGGCCTGCAAACTTGTTTTCAAAGAACTGCAAACAAATTTTCCCAATGAAATATCAAAATTGCGAAGTATAGGTGTGGCAGGTCACATGCACGGGGCAGTTTTACTGGATAAATTACAAAAACCAATTCGACCCTGCATACTTTGGAATGATACTCGATCTCACATAGAGGCCGAGAGCTTAGATAGCCAAGAACACGTCCGAGAATTATCAGGAAATATTGTTTTCCCAGGATTCACAGCTCCTAAACTTTTATGGGTGAAAAATAATGAACCAGAATTGTTTGAACGAGTTGAAACTGTCGTTTTGCCATCGGGTTTTTTAAATACGTGGCTAATCGGAGCCCCTTTTGCAGACATGTCAGATAGTGCTGGAACTAGTTGGCTCGACATAAAAAAAAGAAAATGGTCAAAACATTTGATTTCAATCAGTGATATGAAAATGGAGCAAATGCCAAAGTTAGTTGAGGGTAATCAAGTTGCGGGACAAATGCGAGCTGATCTGACCTCTGAGTTTGGCTTTCCCAAAGATGTTAAAATCGTGGGAGGTGCCGGTGATAATGCTGCAGCTGCTTGTGGTGTAGGCGCCATTAATGAAGGAGACGGCTTTGTGTCTTTAGGAACATCTGGTGTTTTGTTGCTAAGTAGAGACCAGTGTAATCCGTTTACAGATGCCGCAGTTCATACATTCTGCCACGCTATTCCCCAAAAATGGTATCAAATGGGAGTTATTTTATCTGCAACGGACAGTATAAACTGGCTTTCCAAGATATCAGGCAAGTCAGCTGTGGAACTAGATCAATTACTCCCAGATCAACCATCAGGACCTGCAAATGAAAGATTTTTCCCATATTTGTCAGGCGAACGTACGCCTCTAAATGATCCCCACATACGCGCAGGTTTTTCAGGCCTAGGGCAAACCTCCGATCTGAAAAAATTAACTCAGGCTGTTATGGAGGGTGTATGTTTTGCTCTCAGGGATTGCCTAGAGGCAATAAGAGAAACCGGAGCATCACCGTCCTCTTTGTTAGTGATAGGTGGGGGAAGCGCTTCTCAATTTTGGCTCCAGACACTCTCAAATGTTCTCAACATAGAATTAGAGAAACCAAAGAGCGGAGAATTTGGAGCAGCTTTGGGAGCAGCCAGGTTAGCTATCTCATCCATAATAAAAGAACCTATTGAAAACATTATGTCTAAGCCTGAAATTGAAAAAAAGATTATTCCTGATCAACGATACGTCAATCTCTATCAAACTGCTTATCAAAAATTTACACAAGGCCATTCAAACTTGAGAGGACTTCAATGACCCATGATTTTTTTAAAGACCTAAAGCCAATTCAATATGAGGGATCTGAAAGCAACTCAAGCTTAGCATTTCGCCACTACAATCCAGACGAAATTGTACTGGGCAAACGTTTAGAAGAGCATCTTCGCTTTGCTGTAGCTTATTGGCATAGTTTTGCTTGGGAGGGAGGAGATCCATTTGGTGGCCTTACTTTTGAAAGACCATGGCACCCACAAGACAATATGGAAAACGCTTATCTAAAGGCCGATGTGGCTTTTGATATGTTTTCAATTCTTGGACAACCCTACTTTTGTTTCCATGATGCTGATGTTCGTCCAGATCAAGGTAATTTCCCAGATAATTTAGCAACGCTTAATGAAATTACCGATTACTTTTTAGATAAAATGAAAAATCAAAAAACAAAATTACTTTGGGGGACAGCTAATATGTTCAGTCATCGGAGGTGGATGGCTGGAGCGTCCACCAATCCAGATCCTGACGTTTTTGCATTTGCCGCAGCGACAGTTAAAAGCTGCATAGATGTTACCCATAAACTAGGCGGTGAAAACTATGTTTTATGGGGAGGAAGAGAAGGGTATGAAACATTACTCAACACAGATTTAGAAAAAGAGCTAGATCAGATGGGCCGATTTTTATCGATGGTAGTCGATTATAAGCACAAAATTGGATTTCCAGGTATGATACTTGTTGAGCCAAAACCACAAGAACCGTCAAAACATCAGTATGATTTTGATGTAGCAACCTGCATCGGTTTTCTGCGAAAATATAATTTGGAAAATGATGTTAAAATAAATATTGAACAAGGGCATGCTATTTTGGCCGGCCATTCCTTTGAACACGAAATTGCATTGGCTGTTTCAGAAGGTATGCTTGGTTCAATCGATATGAATAGAAATGATTACCAATCGGGCTGGGATACTGATCAATTTCCAAACAATACTCCTGAGGTTGCACTAGCTTACTACCACATCATAAAAGGAGGTGGTTTTCAGTCTGGCGGAACAAATTTTGATGCCAAACTCAGAAGGCAATCAATTGATGCTGAAGATCTAATTGCTGCTCACGTTGGAGCGATGGATGTTTGTGCAAGAGGTTTCAAAGCCGCTGCCGCGATGGTTGAAGATGGATATTTGGAACAGGCCCTTCAAGAAAGGTATGGAGGTTGGGAACATCAGGAAGCACAGAATATGCTAAATAGCGATTTGGCTACCATCACAACAAAAGTTATAGAGAATTCTATTAACCCAAGACCTAAATCAGGAAAGCAGGAAGCATTAGAGAACTATGTAAATCGTTTTGTTTAATGCAAGTAAGTTTTAGCAAAACTTTTCAATTCCAACCCATTGAACATCTGAGTATCGTTCTCCATGAGCCCAGCCAATGGGAAGAAGACGGTCAATTTGATCAGAAATCTCTTTAGTAAGATTGAATTGGCTACCCAAAGCTAATTCCATCAAATGCCCTCGGGAACGAGTTCCAGGAATTGGAAGTAGATGCTCACCTTGGTTTAATGTCCACGCAATAGCCATCGTTGAAGGTGAAACATTTAAATCGGCACAAAGTTGTTTAAAAGGCTTAAGCAAATTCAAGTTTTGATTAAAATTTGGCTGTAAGAACCGAGGATTACCTTTTCGAAAATCAAGCTCACCAAAAGTAGAGGGATCTGGTGGTGTTGTTGAAAAAATTCCACGCCCTAGAGGTGAAAACGGAATAAAACTTACGCCTAGCTCCTGGCAGGTTTGGATTAATCCTAATTCAGCCGATCGCGTCCAAAGAGAATATTCACTCTGTACGGCGTCCACAAGTCCAACTTCTGAAGCTCGACGCAAACTGCTGGGAGAAATCTCTGAAAACCCTATCCCACCAATTTTTCCTTCTTTTTTAAATTTGAGGAGTGTTTCCATAACGTCTTCGATAGGAATTCTTGGGTCACGACGGTGAATATAAAATAAGTCAACGTAATCAACACCCAAACGTTCTAGTGACTTATTCAATTCTGTCTCTAAATGCTGCGATGAATTATCAAAAGTACGCTCTTGAGTTTCAGGATCACGAGAAATAGAGGCCTTTGTAGCAATAACAAATGGGTTCCCATTATTTTTAATGTAATTACCAATCATTTTTTCAGAAACACCCATGCCATAGACGTTGGCAGTATCCAAAAAATCTATCCCACAGTCCAAAGCTGTTTTTAACGTATCGTGAGCCTCCTTTTCGTCTGTAGGACCGTAAAATCCAGCAAAGCTCATACAGCCTAACCCAATTTCAGATACTAACTTCCCTGATTGTAACAACCTTCTTTTTTTCATTTTGCACCACTTATAAAAATATTGACATTCTTCTTATCGATAAAATTTTTTCTTAAAAATACCAAAAAAAACATGCCCGTAAGCACAATAATGATAGTCGGAGCCGGAGCACTATCAATATAAAAACTTAAATATAAACCAAGTATCATCGCACAAATATTGACAAAAACAGAAATAATTAGCATCGAACTAAGTCTTTTAGACAACAAAAACGCGATTGCTCCTGGAATGATAAATAATCCAATCGCTAATATTAACCCCACAGCCTTTAACGTTGCTATTATTACTAATGATAATGCCGCTAACAATCCATAATGCAGGAAACCAGTTGGAAGAGCTAACGCTTTGGCTTGAATTGGATCGAAGCTTAGCAACATTAAATCACGCCAAAAGATAGCAAAAAACAAGACAATTATGAAAGTTATTATTAGGGCAGTTAAAATGTCTGATTTATCAATACCTAAAATATTACCAAAAAGAATGTGTTCTAAATGGGCTGTTGTATCAAATGCAACAAACAAGACTATTCCAAGACCAAACATACCTGAGAAAATTATGCCCATAATTGTATCTTCTTTAATTCTACTGTTGTCAGAAAAGAAACCCGTTCCCCAAGCACACAACATACCCGCTATGAAAGCTCCTATCAGTAAAGGAATTCCCACAATATAGGCGATAACAATACCAGGTAAAACAGCATGAGATATAGCATCGCCCATTAAGGCCCAGCCCTTTATAACTAAGAAACATGATAAAATCGCTGTCGGAAAAGATAAAATAATCGCAATCAAAAAGGCTTTTTGCATAAATATAAACTGGAAAGGCATAAAAAATTCTTCAAAAGCCATTTTCAATCCTTTTATTTGCTTGCCTTATTTTTAAACGAGCGGAGATATATCCATATTTGGGAGCTGTCATAAAAACCCCCAGAAAAACGATAGTCTGCAGAACTACAATTATTCCACCAGTTGCACCATCAATAAAAAAGCTCAAATAGGCTCCGGTAAAACACGTACCTGATCCTATTAAGACTGACAAAAGTATTAACTTTGGAAACCGGTCACAGATTAAATACGCAGTTGCTCCAGGCGTAACGACCATCGCAATTACTAAGAACGCACCGACAGTTTGCAATGCAGCGACTATGGATGCTGATAACAAAGTAAAAAAAACAATTTTCAATCTAGACGGACTTAAGCCAACTGTTCGAGCATGAGACTCATCAAAGAAAACGACCATTAAATCTCGCCATTTAAGGAACAAAATCACAAGTGATATGGAACCAATAATTAATAACTGAAGCATATCGGAATATGATATTGCCAAAATATTACCCATGATGATCGTTTCTATAGATATAGACATTGGATAAAGTGATACGACGAACAGCCCCACTCCAAAAAATGCTGTGAAAATTATGCCAATTACGACATCAGTCTTTAATCCGGATCGCTCACTGAGAAATAGCATTAAAGAGGCAGCAAGCCCTCCAGAAATAAATGCCCCAATAGCAAAAGGTAAGCCTAACAAATATGCTCCTGCAACACCTGGAACAACGGAATGTGCTAAAGCATCACCAATTAAAGACCACCCTTTAAGCATGAGATAAGCAGAAAGAAATGCACACAAACCTCCAACTATAGTAGACACCAAAATCGCTGAAGTCATGTAGCCGTAAGAAAAAGGTTCAAGTAAAGTATCAATCATCTATTTTATTTCTTTTGGTCACTGATTTCTTTGGCTCTCCATATTGGACAAATGGTCGTTCATCATCTGTGAGAATTGTTACTTCCCTTTGGTCGCTATCATCATGCAGATCCGAACCACCCAGAGTAAAACGACGCAAAACACCGCCAAATGCCTTTTCTAAATTTAAATTTGTAAAAACATCCTCTGTTAATCCGTGTGAAATAACGGTTCCTTTTACAAGGACAGTGCGGTCACAAAACTCTGGAACTGAGCCTAAATTATGTGTTGAAACAAGCATAATGTGACCTTCCTTTTTTAAATCTTTAAGCAAACTTATAATTTGTTCTTCTGTTTTCACATCAACGCCTGTGAAAGGTTCATCTAAAAGAATAACTTTTCCCTCTTGTGCTAATGCTCTTGCTAGAAATACACGTTTACGTTGCCCACCAGACAATTCACCTATCTGTCTGTCTTCAAAGTCAAGCATTCCTACGCGTTCCAAGGATTTATGAACGATTGCAAGGTCCTCTGCCCTGGCCCTACGCATCAAGCCCATCTTTCCATAACGGCCCATTAAAACAACATCTTTAACCAAAACGGGAAAATCCCAATCCACTTCTTCTGATTGAGGTACGTATGCAATTAGATTATTCTTGAGGGCGTCTTTTACAGAGTAACCAAGTAGAGATATTTTTCCTCTAGCACTTGGAATAAAACCCATTAGAGCCTTAAATAAAGTAGACTTACCAGCACCATTTACTCCGACCAAAGCCGCAATACTCCCCTCAGGTATTTTAAAGCTTGCTGATCTCAGCGCGGTGTGGCCATTGCGATATGTGACTGTTAAATCTTCAACGATAATGTTCTTCTGTGAATTCAAATTTTGATCTATTCCCATGATTAAAATACTACAGGTTATCCACTATGCCATTTATCACTGTTGTCGATGTAACTCTCAGAAGATCGATAAAAGTCGGCACTTTCCCATCACTTTCACTAAGACTATCGACATAAAGTTCGCCACCATAAGCCACTCCTGTATCCTGCGCTACCCTCTTAGCAGGTCTTGTATTCACTGTGCTTTCACAGAAAATAACAGGTATATTATTTTCACGAACTCCATCTACTACTTTTTGGATTTGCTTTGGCGTTCCGACTTGTTCAGAGTTCATCGGCCAAAGGTACAGCTCTTTCAAACCAAAATCTTTTGCAAAATAACTGAATGCCCCTTCACATGTTACCAACCATCTTTTATCCAAAGGAATTTGATCCAATTGTGAAATAAGCGGTCTAATAACTTCGTTTATTTTCTTTTTATACTGGCTCGCATTAAGTTTGTATATTTCAGCATTTTCCGGGTCTTCTTTTGCAAGAGCTCTTTGTATATTATCAATATATACAAAAGCAGAGTTTACTCCCATCCAGGCATGTGGGTTTGGTAGTCCTAGATATGCACCCTCGGCTATTTCTAAAGGCTCAATTCCCTCTGATACAGTATAATAACGCGCATCTCCAAGTTGAGAAATAAACTTCTCGAACCAAAGCTCAAGGTTGAGCCCATTCCACAGAATTAAATCTGCGTCGTAAGCTTTGACCAAATCTTTAGGCGTTGGTTGATAGCCATGTATCTCAGCACCAGGTTTGGTAATAGAAACTACTTCTGCTGCATCTCCAGCCACATTTTGGGCAATATCAGCAATAACTGTAAAGGTTGTTACCACTTTCAACTTTTCATCAGCGAAAGCTAATGCCGAATTGAAAAAAAAGAAAAAAATCAGTAAAAAACGTATCATAAGCAGCCTTTTGCAAATGCGAATTATTCGCAACTAGATAAATATGTAGTCATATTTCATTATTTTGGAAGTCTTTTCATTAAAAAAAATTTATTAGTTTCAAATCCTGAAATAAACCGCTAATGGTCCAAATTTCGAGCTGTAAAATTAATGGTACATTATATGGAAGAAAACTGGCGTGAATTTTGGAAAGGTGTTTTAGCACAACTACCAGTACAACTTGGCGTCATTCCATTTGGTTTAGTCTTTGGAGTGCTAGGTATTGCTAGCGGTTTGACGGCAACCCAAACTATTCTCATGTCCTCAATTATATTTGGTGGAGCAAGCCAGGTTGTATTTGCTCAACTTTGGTCCTCCGGAACCTCTCCCATTATTACTGGAGGATCGGTTGCAATTATAAACATGCGGCATATTATTTACAGTGCTAATGTGTCTTTTTATATAAGCTCTTTACCTTTAAAGTGGCGAATTATTCTTGGTTATTTACTGACTGATGAAGCATTTGCCGTATCATTCCAGGAATTTGAAAACAAAAATAAATTTGCGCATTATCACTTACTTGGTGGAGGTCTGACCCTCTGGGTATTTTGGCAAATATCGACAGTCATTGGGGTCTTTCTTGGAGCAAATATTCCACCCTATTTAAATTTAGAATTTGCAATACCTTTAACTTTTATTGCCGTTATCTTACCTACACTGAAGTCTTTAGCGCAAATCAGTACTGCAGTCACAGCAAGCATAATTGCGATTTTTGGCCAAGATCTGCCTTACGGCCTTTGGATAATTGTTGCATCTATTTCCGGAATGTTTGTTGGTGGACTAATCAGTCAGAGAAAATTTAAATGATTTGGCTTGTTATAATCTTATCGGGTTTAACTAATTTTGCAGCTAGATACTCTATGTTTTCGGGTCTCACTTTTCTAAGACTACCCACATGGCTTGAAGCGTACGTAAAATTTGCTCCAACAGCAGCCCTTTCAGCTATCGTGGCGGCCTCTCTATTTGTTGATGAAACCGGCGTACCTTTTGAAGGATCACCATCAAAAATATATGCTGCCTTAATTGCTTGCTGTATTGCTTTGCTAACTCGATCAATTTTGTTTACGATTGTAGTGGGTTTGACCGCACTATGGGCCTTGAGTTAGCCTACTTTTATAAAAAGTTTTAAAATTAAGAATTAAATTCAGAATGGTATTAAAACAGATGCTAGAAGACGTGATAAATTTTACCGAAGCCCCAATAGATGAAGCTAAGTTTACAGAGGAATGCAGAAATGAATTAGAGCAAAAAGGTGTAGTTACTCTGCATAATTTTCTGAAACCAGAAACTGTAAAAGAACTTGTTCGTGAAGCTAAGTCCCATTCAAATTTAGCATATTTTACAAACTCCACTCATAATGTTTATCTCACTCCAACAAATAAAGCCTTATCTCCCGATCATGTTTTTAATAGACAATTAACGTCTTCAAAAGGATGTATAACGACCGACCAAATTCCCAACGCTTCTAAATTAAAAAGATTATACTTTTCTGATATTTTTAAGAAATTTATTTGCAAGGTCGTTGAAGAGACAGATCTTTATGAATATGCTGACCCACTTTCTTCAATTAATGTGCACTACGCTGCCAAAGGGCAAGAGCTAAACTGGCACTTCGATAATTCTAAGTTTGCAATTACTCTTCTTTTGCAAGCTCCCAAAGGTGGAGGACATTTTGAATATGTTTCAAATTTGCGAAATGCAGAAAAAAATGAAATGAATTTTGAAGGTGTAGAGGCAGTTTTAGAAGGTAAAACAAAGATAAACCGCCTCGATACAAGACCTGGAACATTAATTTTATTTCGGGGACAAAACTCAATTCACAGAGTAACACCTACTGAGGGGGAGCAAGAAAGAATTTTGGTAGTTTTAGCCTATAATTCACAACCCGGTATTTCATTATCAGAGGAAGCAAGAATGACATTTTTTGGTCGCCTCCAATAAAACTTATTTAAACAAAATTAATGAGCTTCAATAAAGTTACTAGCCAAGATTTTCATTCTATGCACTTTGAAACAGGATATATTTTTTCATGAATGAAATTTTACAAGGTCTAATACAGGCTTTTTGGCTAATCCTTAGTTTTGACAGTGAACTGATTACTATTTCTTTACGCTCTCTTTACGTAACCATTTCAGCACTAATAATTTCTATATTAATAGCCTTCCCTTTAGCTGCTCTTCTCGTTGTAACCCGTTTCCAGTTTCGGCGAGCAATAATTGTTATGCTAAACGCATTAATGGGTCTACCACCCGTTGTAGTAGGATTGATTGTTTATATCTTGTTTTCACGTTCTGGGCCATTCGGTGTGCTGGGTTTGCTGTACACGACTTCAGCTATGATCATCGCGCAAGTTATAATTATCACACCTTTGATTACATCCATAGCGCACCAATCAATGCAGGCGCTCTGGGCAGACTATCGCAATCTTCTTATTTCCATAAATATATCAAAAATGCAGCGTGTAGTAACATTAATGTGGGACAGCAAAAGAGCATTGATTACCGCTTGTTTAGCTGGGTTTGGACGCGGAATCGGAGAGGTTGGAGCTATTATGATCGTAGGCGGTAATATTGATAATGCTACACGTGTATTAACAACGGCTATATCACTTGAAACATCTAGAGGAGACTTTTCTCTAGCTTTAGCACTTGGTTTTGTACTGATTACTTTGGCAATATCAGTAAGTTTCGCAACGCATTGGTTTGGAAAAACTGAACGCGGAGAATTATGGTAATGTTTCCATTACGTGTTTCAGATATTCAAATAAATATAAAAAGCAAAAGATTAATAGGCCCCATTAATCTTCAGATTGAACAAAATGGTATTTCAATTCTGCTCGGCGCAAACGGATCAGGAAAAACGACTTTATTAGAAGCCCTTCATGGCTTGAGAAAATTATCTGCTGGAAAAGTTGAATGGGCTATTTCTCATACCTTAGCAGCAAAAGAACAAACTTTCGTTTTTCAATCACCCATCATGTTGCGTAGAACTGTATCTGAAAACCTGGCATTTCCATTGAAAGTAAGACAAATCTCAAAGTCGGTCGCAAACGCAGAAGTTATGATGTGGGCTAAAAAAATTGGACTCGAACATAAAATGAAACAACAAGCGGTACTTCTTTCAGGTGGAGAAATGCAAGCTATAGCTGTGGCGAGAGCTCTAATTACAAAACCCAAAATGTTATTTTTAGATGAACCTACAGCTTCACTTGATGGAGCAACGAAAAAAACTATCGAAGATATTTTAATTTCAGCATCAAACGACGGCACAAAAATAATGATGTCCACTCATGACTTGGGGCAGGCAAAAAGGTTAGCTAAGGATATTGTATTTATGCATAATGGTATCGTAGAGGCACATTGCTCTAAAGAAAAATTTTTAACAGAGCCACCTAGTAAGGCAGCTAAGCAGTTCTTAGCTGGCGATATTGTTCTATGAAACAGGCTCTACTAATAAGCTTTATGTTAGCATTGCTACCAGCAACTTCGGCAATAGCCGAGAAAGTTAGGTTAGCGGTCACCTCCTCTTTTCATAATTCTGGATTAAGTGACCATATCATTCCTCATATTGAGACTGATCTGGAAATTGACATACAACTTATAGTCGTAGGCACTGGTCAGGCCTTAAAACTCGGAGAAAATGGTGATGTAGATGCAATCCTTGTACATTCAAAACCAGATGAAGAAGAGTTTGTAAAAAAAGGTTTCGCAAATCACAGAAGAGAAATTATGTTTAACGAATACGTAATTGTCGGTCCTTCATCTGATCCCGCACAAATATCATCTGCAAAAAATTTATTAGAAGCCTTTAGTAAACTTTCGAAAGCAATGGTAAATTTTGTCAGCAGAGGTGATTTTAGTGGTACTCACAAAAAGGAAATGGAAATATGGAACAAAATAAACTTTGTTCCTGACGATATCGGAAAAAAATATATTTCTGTTGGCTCTGCCATGGGAAAAGCGATTAATATCGCAGTCGCATTTGATGCCTATATTTTGTCAGATAAAGCAACTTGGTTAAATCATAAAAACAAAGGGAATTTACAAATACAATTTGAAGGTGATCGTCTACTGCATAATCAATACGCTTTTCTTCCAATAAACCCTGCCGTGCATGCCCATGTAAAGGATCAAACTGTTGAAAAGATTGAAGGCTGGCTAGTTTCTGAAAAAGCAAGAAACCTAATTAATTCATATCTGATTGAAAATGTGCAGGTTTTTTCATTTAATGCCAGATAAGCTTCAAGACTTTAGAAGTATATTTTACGGGGTTATCGTTGCTATCTTTTTAAAAGAAAGTACTTGGGCCACTCCTTCTGAGGTAATTTCGCCGTATTCGTCTATCCAGTTTCGCATACGACACATTGTCCAAGCATTAAGAAGGTTTTCTGCGCCTAACGACCGAGCAATATCCAACAATATTTGGCGATAATCGGTGATATTTGCATCGTCAATCATGACAACCCCGCAAAACAATCACCCTGAGTTTGAAAGTTGTGTACAGGAAATAAGCAAAAAAGTAAAGGAAAGCTGATAGCAAACTAAATAACTGGGAAAGCAGCCCCCCAAAACATCAAGTATTTAACTTATTGTTCGAGATTTTTAACTTTCTTAAACCTGTAAATGAATTTCGATTATTGGTTTTTGCACATGCTACTAAATTTCATTGCATCTTTTACTGCGTTATCACAAAATTTACTCTCCAGAATTTGTCTTTTTGATAATTCTGCATGCACCATATACGCACTTTCAAATGTAACGTCTTTAAGAGATGCATTTTGAAAATTTGCTAATTCCAATTCGGCATTCCTAAAAGAAGCATTATCTAATTGCGCACCTACAAAATTAGCTCCATTAGCATAAGCATCATCAAAAATTGCACTGGTAAGTTTAGCCCCCGAAAAATCAGCATTGACCAAATAAGCACCCTTAAAAGAGGCATTACTTAAATTTTGATTCTTGAATTCAAAATTTGCTAAATTTTTATTATCAAAATTACAGCTTACACAATTAGCATTCACAATTGTGTTGGATAACAAAAGCCAAATCAATAACGCAAATTTCAAATATATCATCTGAAAATTATCAACTGAAATTGTCTTCAACGCGATTTTTCAACCTTTCTCTGTGAAGCGAGTATAAGCCCGTTGCGATAATGACCCCCGCTCCCATAAATGTCCAGAAATCTGGAAAAATTCCCCATATAACGAAGCCAAAAATCGTTACCCAAATCAAAAGTGTGTATTGGAGCGGGGAAACAACCACAGCATGAGCTATCTGAAGAGATTTTATAACTAAAAATTCAGCTGTCCCAGCACAGGCTGCATAAATAAAAAAAAGAAAAATGTGGTTAGTATTTGTTATTGGTGTCCAAACCCAGGGTTGAAACAACAAAAAAATGAATACACTAGTGTATGCAGTAAAGAATGCAGTGGTTACCGGGTCATCTGTTGCCGCTAGCAATCTTGATATAATTTGGCGTAATGCAAAGAGTAGTGCCGCAATAATTATAAAAAGATGACCTAGGTTAATTACTTCAAATCCAGGACGAATAATTATCAAAGTACCAGAAAAACCAATGACCACAGCAAGCCAGCGTCTTATACCGATAGGCTCTTTCAAAATAAAGTAACTAAAAATAATCACGAATAAAGGAGCGACGAAAGCAATTGCCGTCGCATCGGCTATTGGAATTGTTCTCAGTCCAAATAGGAAGATGACAGCTGATCCAGTTGCAGATAAACCCCGGAGTAACTGTTTAGTTAAGTTTTGTGATTTTCCAACCCATTTCAGATTGTATAACATTATAAAATTTACACCAAAAAATAAACCTAGCTGCCTTAAAAAAACGACCTGAGCTGGCGGATAATGTTCCAGCAAGACTTTAGCAATCGTGTCTGCAACTGCAAAAAGAGCCATTCCTAGCGCCATCAACAGTATGCCACGCGGGTTATTAATTTCCATGATTACTCATTCTGAGAAAATTATAATTAGAAGTTGCGCTTAAATATGGAATTAAGCAAGAACTTTAGATTTTAGTTGATGCGCTGGCGGTCAAAACTTTTGACTGTTAATGCTTAAAACTGACTATAGTAGCATTTTAGTATCACAATCGATTGCAATGGCTTGTCCCGAAACATGCATTCCAGCATCTGATGCCAAATACATTACCTGATTGGCTATATCTTGAGCATCAACATACTCTTTTATGGAAGTAAAAGAGAAAGCCTCTTCTTCAACTTCGCTGAACGATTTACCAAGACGTTGTGCCTTGTTTCTCAAAACATTGTTCTGGCGATCACCCGCAACTAAACCTGGCAAAATAGCGTTTACCCTTATTTTGTCTTTACCTAATTCAATTGATAAGGACTTCGTTAATCCAATCACACCCCATTTTGCTGAAGCATATGGCGTTCTTAAAGCAAACCCATATTGTCCCGCGGCAGATGAAAGATTAACAATCGACGGTGAAGAACTTTTGCGAAGATATTTTAAGCAAGACTTAATAAAATAAAACTGGCTATTAAGACATATATTTAGACAGTTTGCCCAATCTTCAGAGCCAATCTCCTCTATTGGAAGTGTAGGCCCAGC
This sequence comes from Paracoccaceae bacterium, assembly GCA_012270125.1. Classification (GTDB taxonomy): domain Bacteria; phylum Pseudomonadota; class Alphaproteobacteria; order Rhodobacterales; family Rhodobacteraceae; genus Salinivivens. The sequence continues at coordinate 5,704 of JAAXIY010000035.1, read as the reverse complement.
AACTCCTGCATTATTGACGAGACAGTCGACCCCACCCAGCGCATCTATACTTTTCAAACAAAATTCTTTTACAGTTTTTTCATCGCCTACATCAACAACTTCCGCATGTATCTCAGGATATTTGATCTGTATTTCTTCAATAAGCCCCGCATCAATATCACAGGTGGAAACTGAAACTCCTTGGTTGATAAACTCATCAACAATACTGCGCCCAATGCCAGATCCTCCAGCACTCACAATAGCCTTTTTACCTTTCAATTCGAAATCCATAATTGAAACTCCCCAAGTTTTTGATGTCACTGCTTATCAGCTTCACAAATATATTTCGCTAATCTTCAACCTCTTGATGAGAGTTGATCAGTTCCAATACCGTTCTCATGAGAACCAAAACACATAATATACCAGAACTAACAAACATCCCTGAAATAAACCAAAGTATAATCCAAAGAGGAACAGCCCAAAGCCAGAATAAAGCTGAATTAAAAAATGACGGGCGCTTGAAGGAAATTTTCTTCTTTATTTTTGATTGATCCAAAGGGTTTTCTAAAGAGCAACCAGGACAAAATGTTGCATCTTCTATTAGTGTTCTCTGGCAATTAGTGCACTGTGGCATTTTTATTCCAAATGGGTCTAAATTTCGTAAATTTTTACTTTAAAATTTTCATAAATAAAACCAACTTTAAAAATCTATTTTTTTCTTTGCCAGTCCATTTACTCCGCTAACAATCCAACAACCAACATGAACCCAATAATTGCTGCTATCAAAACGTAAGCTATAGGATACCGCCGGCCTCCCCTTTCAGCGAAAAATAAGAATAAAAGGATAATGATTATTGCGATTGCGCCGAGTCGGTAAATCATAATCTCACAATAAATCTATCTTAAATAATTACAACACGGCTTAAGCTTTGAAACAAACTTTCTTCTTCGAGCAAATTCTATTTTTAAATTCAATCATTCAGTAAAACTCTTTGCATGGCTCAAAAGTAATCGCTTGTGTTGGTTTTAGTTCCAAAAGATTAAAACAGAGTTCTCTTAATTCAGTTTGCAATTTCTTTATTTTAACAATCATACCTTCAAAGCTTGCTGATTTTTCATCCGAAGGGAAACCAGCTTCAATACATTTAACAGCTTGTTTACCAAGATCTGTCTCTATATCAAACTGAGCAGCTTTTAATTGCAGTGCTATGTTAGTGATTGTTCCACCGTCTCCAGTGGACTGTGCTGCCTCACAAATTTTAATAAGTGTTTTTAATCTTAAATCTGATACAGAACCAACAGCCCAATGAGGAAGTATAAAACTACAAATCAAAACAAAAATTTGGACGAAATTAAAAAAGCTTCTTTGTGAAATATTTTTAGGCATTCTTATTTTCCTTGAATTGAGTATTATAATTATATTTTTTTTGCTATTTTAAAAAAGAGATAACTCTATCTAGGGGATAGAATTTGTTTAACTATCTAAAATTTTAGGAAAAAATTGCCGATCAAAATATCACAATACTTTGCTTTGATAGTTGTTGCGTCATTACTCATGTATTTCACATGGCCGATGATGCTTATATTTATTTTTCTGTTTTTCATGCTTATACCGGTCCCAATAATTATTTTATCCCGATAAAGTTGAAAAGTAGTCCTCCATTGAACTTTCTCGATATACGTCAGCAGTACAGCAATGTAACCCACCTCCAAATGCATATGCATCTCGGAGTTCAACCTCAACGACCTCCATTCCAAGTTTATCCATTTGTTCAGCCTGGTAAACCTCTGATTTCTCGACGCAAACAGTTTTAGGATCTAAAACTAAAACATTCATGCTTAACCAAACAGAGGAGTAACAAAGGGGCGGCGGCGTATTGTGAGCTGGCTGTGCTGCATCAACAATCTCCCAGTCGTTTTTATAAAACATCTCTCGCTGTTCGTCAGGAAGGCGCCTCTGAGGATTGTTTAATATTAAACCTGGTCTAAGCGGTGTAAAGGTAGCATCAATATGGATAGGATATGGATCTCCGGGAAAATTAACCGCATGAACACGATGATCTGGGAAATGCCTTCGAAGCCACTCAATACCTCGCTGATTTGTTGTGAAACCGTGCTGAACGACTAAGTCTTTCCCAAACCGGAGGACATCAGCGGCATCAAAAAGAGGTTCTTCTTCAGTTGTTACAAAAAACTTTTCAGCTGTCCACTTTAGGCGCTTTTCAATTCCAATCTTCTCAGACAAGTAATCAGCGCGATAATCTCTATCTGTGAGCCTTGGTTTTGGAGCAGCCTCATGGCGAAAGTTGGGGTCTTCTTCCCAGTATTTTTCCATTAATGGCCTGTAACAAAGATACTCAAACCAACGGCAACGATACGACATTGTTGCTTCAAGTATTTCTGAACCAACGGTTAGAAGCACATCACGTGGAGGCATGCATCCAAATTGGCTGTCTGTATGAAAATCTGGAGTAGTAGCGGGTTTGGAAAAATCAATCGGCGTTGGCCTATCCACTCTAATTCCCCGTTTTTCAAGTAATGAGGCGAAATTATCTAGCAACTCGTTTGCTCTATCTATTGTTTCTTGAGGTCTCCTTCCCCACTGGCCTCGCATATCACTATCTTCTGGAACTTTCGCATCCAATGCAGGCTCTTCAGGTGGGATGTGGCAGTCATCAGCGCGCCCAACTATCACATGTTTTAAAGGATCCCATTCATTCCAGCTATTAACTACTGTTTTCATATTTGACCCCCTTAAAAACTAAAAAATTTCAAGAAAACGAAGTTTATAAACGACGAACTCCATCGATTTCACTACTCTATATTTTTAGTATTTAAAATATATATTTTTATGTTTCATTCCTACGAAAACTATACAGATAAATAATTTTCGATTAGTTTATTAGTGCTAGGAGAAACTAATATGACCACAACACTATTTGTACAAATACGCTGCAAGCCGGGAACGGCATATAATGTTGCAGATGAAATCGGTCTTCGTGAGATTCATTCTGAGCTATATTCTATCAGCGGTGATTTCGATTTGTTACTCAAACTTCGCGTGCCAAGTGGAGAAGATATCGGCAGATATATAAATGATAATTTATTAAATATCGAAGGAATAGAACGGACTAATACAATACAGACTTATAAGGTATTCACTCGTTGAACTAATCTTAAGACCTAAGGGAACAAGAATATTATTGATATATTTAAATATGTTGTAAGGGATAGCTAAAATGACGGAGCATAAAGTATTCAACGATCTGGCTTCCATTGTATTAGAAAATTTCAAAGATAAACCAACATCGTTAACCGCTGGCCAACAAGAAGCGTCTTCGATACTTTGGACCTCTGCTGACGGTCACTGTAAGATTGGCGTTTGGGAATGCCAGCCAGGCCATTTCACAGCTGATCGCACATCCGCAGGTGAATATTGCCACATAATTAAAGGACGAGCCACTGTAACACGGGTAGATGGCGAAGCTCCAAGAGAAATAAAGGCTGGGGACCTTTTAGTTTTGCCTCAGGGCTGGAAAGGTGAATGGATAATCCATGATCACATGCGCAAGTTATTTATAATAGACGCATCGCCTAATCTCTAATTAATTTTATTTAGACAAATTTTTTAAATACTGCCTTTAAGTCATCTGAAACTCAAAAGGATTTTTGCAATGTTAAGTTTAAGTTCGATAGAGCCTCAACAGGTGGGAGTCCAAGAAGAATTACTCTCCAAAGCCATCAAATTTGCAATAGACAACGAGTCCCAAATGGACCGTGATATAGGCGCCGCATTAGAAAAAGGTCACTTCGAGGAACCTTGGCCTATTGGTAAAACTATAGGACCTGTAAAGCACAGAAAGGCTGGTTCAGGGGTCATACTTCGAAAAGGTCATCTCATCAAAACGTGGGGTGATGTTGAATATGTCGATATGACTTTCAGTATAAGCAAAAGCTATTTATCGTTATGTATGGGGGTTGCGGTAAACGATGGTATCATTCCCGACGTTCATGCTCCAATAAGAACTATCGTAAAAGATGGTGGTTTTGACTCTGAGCAAAACAAAAATATCACCTGGGCCCAAATGTTACAGCTTACAAGTGAATGGGAGGGAACCCTGTGGGACAAACCAGATTGGATTGATCACTATCGGGATGTTATTGGAGACTCTCAAAACTTAGACAAAAGAGGAAGCAAGCGAAGTTTACAGCCGCCTGGGACTTATTGGGAATACAATGATGTCCGTGTTAATAGATTATCTTTGGCCCTAATGCATGCCTTTGGCCGTCCTCTTCCTGTAGTACTTAAAGAAAGAATTATGGATCCAATTGGAGCATCAGAAACATGGGAGTGGCATGGGTATGATAATTCTTGGTTAAATATAAATGGAAAAAGACTACAATCAGTTTCCGGTGGAGCGCACTGGGGAGGTGGTCTATGGATAAATAGCTTAGACCACGCTCGGGTTGGCCAATTAATGCTTAATAAGGGTCAGTGGAATGGAGTGGAAATAATTTCAGAAAAATGGGTTAACGAGTGCGTCACTCCCTGTCCAATAGCATCTTTTTATGGATACCTTTGGTGGTTAAATGACTCCAAAAGAGGCATGTTTCCAGGCGCCCCCCATTCCGCATTTTGCGCTATGGGTGTTGGAACTCAAATTATTTACATCGACCCTGAGAATGATTTGGTAATTGTAGCCAGATGGATTGAAAAAGAAAAAGTGCCTGAATTTGTTAGAATGGTATTAGCAAGTATCAAAAATAATAAACCAGACAGGGCCAGATAATTTTCTCCTTACCGTTTATTTAAGGGACTGTAAATTACAAAGCACTCAGAATAGAAAAACCAATTACGAGCTGGCAAACAAAACCTATCAAAAAAGCAACTGTTCGAAGCAAAGGAATTGCTAAAACATGCATAATGTAATGAAAAACCCTAGCAATGAAGTATATCATGGCCATTAATGCAGTAATTTCATTTTCAAGATCAAAAACTACCAGCAGTATAACCAATGGGGCAAAAATCACTAAATTTTGAACTGCATTACCATGCGCTGCTTTAGATCTTTGAGCCCAATCTGAGTATAGCTGTGCAGCAGCATCAGGATATAAAAAAGCTTTTATTGGCCCAGATTTAATTAATGAATTTAAAATCTGCGGAATCCAAAGCAAAGCAGTCATAATGACTGTTAATGTGAGCCAGTAAATTTCGGGTGAATTAATATCAATCATTCTAAGAAAACTTTCATTTTAATTACGATGTAAGCCTAACACTACAAAATAAATTATATTGAGCAATATTATAACAATAGTAATTAACAAGAAATTACTAGATGAACTTCAGAATTGCATATCGGCGAGAACAATTCCTCTCGTTGGTGTAATTCGCCAAGATATACCAGTTTTTTTAACAAACTCAGCTTCTGCTATTCTAAACAATTTTTGGCATGCATTAAACGCTTTTTCGTCTTTGTATTCCCACATGAACCCTAATTTAAAAGTGCCTTTTCTATTCCAAATTTGAGATACCGTCTGCCTTAAAGCTCCTGCTTTTTTGAAATCTTCGTGCATATCTTCAATTATTTTAACCCACGCTTCATGTGCAACTGTTTGATCACTTTTACTAAGAAGATCACAGACAATATAACTCATCAAAAGCGTCTCAGGTTTTGACATTTAGCATACTCCATTGGCTCAAACGTGCTTTGAGGTACTAAATTAG
>JAAXIY010000074.1 GCA_012270125.1 Paracoccaceae bacterium | reverse complement strand
CCTCTCCCTTATGTGTGCTGGCAGCAAGCCACACATTTCTTTTTGATATAACTTGTTTAAATTCTTCAAATGCAGCTTCATCACACCTCAACCCACTTCTACTGTCTTTTAAGAACCCTGTTTTTAAAACATTTTCAGATTTTAAACCAATATCCAGCAAAAATTTCTCAGTAGATTTTTCTGGCACATGGATCTGGTCAAAAAGTGACAATAAATACTTGGAGGAAGTAGGGTTTTTTTTCATCCTACTTACTGAGCTATTCGAAAAGCGTGCATTCAATAGATAACTAGGTACTCGCCTTTTCTTAAGTTCAAATAAAATTCTAGGCCAAATCTCACTTTCAACCCTGCAAGCCAAATCTGGTTTCCAATGATTAAGAAATCTCTTTGAAACAAAAAAGGTGTCATATGGAGACATTTGATGGATAAAACGATCACTCGTATACTCTTTTAGCATTTCGGCAGATGTCTTTGTTGTTGAAGTCACTAAAACATTACTCTGCGGAATATCATCCAATATTTTTTCAATAAGCGGTAATGCAGATAGTGCTTCACCTACACTAGCAACGTGTAGCCATATTAAGCTACCAGCTGGCCTAACTATACTTTTGTCAACCCAGCGCTCAGCGGACCGGGCACTATCCTCTTTTTTTCTAAACACTGCAATTTTTTGATAAAAGAAATAGAGCGGATCCAACAATAGACTGAAGAAAAAATAAAGTTTAACTTTAAAAGGCGCTTTGTTCACTTGGCCAGATCCGTTTTATCAAATTACATATAGCTTGTATGTCACTTTATACAGGCTTTGAACTAGAATTTTGATAGTTTGTTTTAAAAGAGAATGAAGCATTAGTGCTTTTTGAAATTTATTTAAGTTGTAAATTGATACAAAGGGGCTTGGGTTGTTTTAAACTAACATAACTGGAACCTACTTTATTTAGCTCGATATCTACTTAGCTTTGATTAATTATTATTCCCATCTCATAAGTATCTCAAAAGACCAAATTGAGTAAATTATAGTTAATTACGACCAATTCTTTGGCGCTAATAGAAAAGCAATTTCAGTCCATTTGGAACTTTTTCTAAGTTGAGAAAGAATTCAGGTTTTGGAAAAGAAATACATTTGAAATTCAAAAATCATATAAACAAAACGCCAGTGGTCATATTTTTATTGGCTTTGGGGATGGCAATAATTCCTCTTAATGACGCGTTAATAAAACTTTTAAGCGATCGCTTTCCCCTATCAGAGATAGTTGCGATCAGAGCTGTAATTTGCATTTTAATTGTTTCTTTTTTTGGCGCGGGAATTCGAGAGGTTATTAAGTTACCACCAAGAATACTATTTTTATTTTCACTACGAGGCATGTGCCTGGTGATTGCTATGTACCTGTACTTTATCTCTTTGGGTAGCCTTCCCCTTTCTGAGGTCGTTTCTATATTTTTCGTATCACCATTACTAATTACGTTGCTATCATCCTTAATACTGAAAGAAAAAATAGGGATTCACCGTATCAGCTCTGTCCTTTTGGCCCTAGTTGGTGTGATGTTTATTATGCGTCCAGGTACAGAAAACTTTAAACCAGAAATGCTTTTAGCATTGGGTTCAGCACTGAGTTACGCTATTTTTCAAGTTTTCACTCGTAGCTTGAAATCAGAGGGAAACTTATATGCGCTCGTCACTATTCAAAACTTTTGCTATTTAATTTCAGCAATTCCGCTACTTCTTATAAATTGGTTAAATCCACTTGAACCGACAGGGAATTTATCTTTAGATTTCCTTCTGCGAGCCCCTGTGAACCCAAATTTTCAGGATATGATTTTTATAATTATCTGCGCATTCGCCGTTTTGATGCTATCAATAACATCTTCTCATGCTTACAGAACTGTAGAAGCCTCTTTACTGGCACCATTTGAGTACGTTGCAATTCCGTTAAGTGTCTTTTGGGGAATTGCTATATTTGGTGACTGGCCATCTAATCTATCCTGGATAGGGATGGGCTTAATTCTCTTTGGCGGCGTTTATGCCATTTATCGCGAAAGGGTCAAAGAAATTGAGATAATGTCAAAAGTTCCGATGCCAGCCTCAGCTGCTATGTACCAAAAGCCAAATTTAGAAAAAGACGAATAAGTTAAATTTGCGAGTGGGTTTTTTCTCTAACAAATATGTAATAATTCGACGCCACTATTATTACCGCTCCTGTAATAAACTTAACGGTAATTGTTTCGTTAAATAAAATCACTCCAAAAGCTATGCCAATAGGTACAGCAAGGTAGTGAAACGGAGCCAAAGCTGATGCGTCAGCATATCTATGACTTTCGGCAAGGCAGAATTGTTGAAAACTAGCTAGAAAGCCAAGCGCCAACAAATAATTCCAAGGAAGATCTTTATGCACCAAAATAGCCAGGCTGTTGTAAAAATTATTTTCAATAATAAAGAATATAATTAGTGAAGCGAGAACCCCAAAAGAATTATACCATATCGCTGTGGGTATAGAGGCATTTGTTCTACCAAGCATCCTAATAAAAACAAACATTAGCCCAGCAAATATAGCCCCTAAAAGACTATAAATTACTCCAGAAAAGTTAAAAGATCCGTTTATTGGTAAGATTATAAATACCACACCAAAAAACCCTGTTAACACTGCAAGAGAACGCCGCAAACCGACAACTTCTCGAGCGATTATTACAGATAAAATAGTAATAAACAGCGGCATGGTATTAAATAGGACAGTTGCCAAACTCATATCAATTTTAGCAACAGCTAAAAACCACATTGCTAGGCCCAGAAAACCGCAAATAATTCGGAGCAGTAGAAGCTTTATATTGTTAACTAAAAGTACTCTTATCCCATGTTTTGAAAGCCCATAGATAATAAGCAAAGGCAAACATAATAAATATCTATAAAAAAGGATCTGAATTATAGGTATGTTCGGTTCTAATAATTTAACGATACTTGCGATAAAAAAAGATAAGATAAGTTCAGAAATTAAATAGAAAACACCAACGGGAAGGCTTTGCTTTATTTCCAAATTTTACCAACCTTTCAAGAGTTAAACTTAATTAACAGTTTTTAAACAATTAAGGACACTTCCCATCTTACTAACTAGCTCTGGAATGACTTTTTTTTGCACACCCGAAAAACCCAAGACCAGCGCTTGTCTTTCAGCAGGACCTTCATAATAAATTGATAAGGGCAGTGAATCTATCCCTGATTTTAGGAGTTCCAAATGTGCCAACCGATCACTTATACCATTCTTAATATCAGCAAGAATGTGCATTCCCGCATCTGTTTGCTGCGGTATCAAAATATTAGAACAATTTTCTTGTAAAGCATTCAGTAAAATATCTCGTCTATCACGATATAGACGGCGCATCTTTCTTATATGCTCTGCAAAGGCACCATCATCCATAAAATTCGATAGCGCCTCTTCTGTAATTGCTGAAGAGGTTTGCCCAAAAATATTACGCATCTTAGCAAATGCATCCATAAGAATTTCTGGGACTACAACATAGCCTATACGTACTGATGGAAAAAGTGACTTTGAAAAAGTCCCAACATACAGGACACGACCAACTTTATCCAATGCAGAAAGCGCAGGAAGCGGCCGACCTCGATAGCGAAACTCACTATCATAATCATCTTCAATTATCCAAGAAGCTTTTTCATGGGCGTATTTTAAAAGAGCAAGCCTTCTCTGTAGCGACATCGTAATCCCTAATGGCTGTTGATGAGACGGCGTTGTAAAGATCAGCTTAGGTATAGAAAAATTTTGAATTGCATAAGGCAGATCTAAACCTTCGCCATCAATAGGTACAGGTGAGACATCACCTCCAACAATTCTCATGACATCCCTACCAGCAATATGGCCAGGGTTTTCATACCAAACAGTATCATTTTTGTTCATCAACACGTAGGAAATCAAAACAAAAGCTTGTTGAGCACCAGAAGTTATTAGGATTTGCTCCGGATCAACTTGCATACCTCTCGAGTCTGCTAAATGATGAGCAATAGATGCCCTGAGTTTTTTGGAACCCAGCAAGTCACCATAACTAAAATTTGTAATATCAGATTTAGTGGCACGACTAACGTATTTATTCCATCTTTTAATTGGAAACTTATCTAAAGCTGGCACACCAGGACGAAAAGGCAAGATTGAGCCATATCGTGCAATAGCTTGAGAGAATGAGATATGCTCAGCCGTTTTAGAAAAGTTTCCAAACAAATATTCTTTTTCTGTCAAGTCAATGGAAGGAACAACCGGTGTCTCACCATCCAATCCCTCAGAAACAAATGTACCGGCTCCTGTTTTTCCCTGAACATATCCTTCAGAAATTAACTGCTCATATACAGATTTAATCGTAATCCTGGACACACCCAGTTCTAATGCCAGTTCACGCGTTGAAGGTAATTTTTGACTAGGTAAAAGTGATCCATTAAGTATCATTTGCCTCAAAAAATCTTCAATTTGTCGATAAATAGGCACCCTGGACCTTCTATCAATTTCAAGTGTCGATAATAAGGCACCTGTAGCAGCTTTAACCATAATTTTTCCTAATGGGCTTAAATTTATTGTAAAATTGGGTATATACGTAGACCCTTTATAGCTCTAGTGAGTGTACAAACAATAGCAATTTAGATAAGTCCCAGAGGGATAAAGCAGGACAAATTAAATTAGGTGAGCAGGTGGTATTAAATTTAAGACTTTTTCAAAAAACTAGTGATCTTGAAAATAAAGTAGATAGCTTCTTTCTTAAACTTGCAGAAGCTGGTGTTATTTATCGATTGGCAGTACGTAATTATCTCCGAGAGGGTTTGTCGAAGGAGTACAAAACTCATTTTGAAAAGGTATGCGATATTGAAACCAGTGCTGATACTCTACGAAGCGAAATTAAACTAGCAATTTATTCCGACATGCTGATCCCAGACTCTAGGGGCGATGTTCTTGGTTTACTAGAAACTGCAGATGAAGTTTTTTCACTAATGAAAACATCACTTTGGGCTTTTTCGATAGAAGCCCCAACAATCGATGAAGAACTAGTTCCAGGCTATAGAAGACTAACCAATATGGTTGCTAAAGCGGTAGATGAATTAGCAACCGGAGCAAGAGTTTTTTTTCAATCTCCACATCTAGTTTCTAGCTATGTTGCTAAAGTGAATTTATATGAAAAAGAGGCTGATAAATTAAGTACTAACCTTAAGAAACAAATCTTTTCTTCAAAAAGGGAATTAGCCTTGAAACTGCATCTTAGGGAGTTTGTCGATCGAATTGACTCTATCGCAGATCATGCAGAAGATGTAGCCGATCGCCTAACAATCTATGCCATCAAAAGACAATCTTAATGGCTATAGATCCTCTTGTATTAATTTTTCTATCTAGTGGTCTCTTTCTAGGTTGGGCTTTGGGTGCAAATGATGCAGCCAATGTTTTTGGAACTGCGGTGGGAACAAAAATGGTTTCATGGCGGACGGCCGCCATTATTTGTTCTATCTGTGTCTTGTTAGGCGCTTTATTTTCAGGGGCGGGCACTACGGAAACTTTGGGAAAACTTGGTGCTATTTCCGCATTGCCAGGCGCTTTTATGACAGCCCTATCCGCAGGTTTTTCAGTTTTCATAATGACGAAAGGTGGTTTGCCAGTTTCAACTTCGCAGGCCATCGTGGGAGCTATTATAGGTTGGAATTTCTTCTCTCAGAAGCCAACAGACACAACAATTTTGCTAAAGATTTTGAGCACCTGGATTTTATGTCCTCTTTTAGCAGGCATAATTGCAGTTTTACTTGTGCAATTAATAAAATTTGTTTCTCGGCGGATGGCTATCCATATGATCACTTTGGATGCCATAAAACGGATCGCTCTAATCGTGGCAGGTGGACTTGGAGCCTACGCCTTAGGAGCAAATAATATAGCGAATGTAGTTGGCGTTTTCATACCTGTACAACCATTTCCAACTATTGAATTTGGAAACTTTAGTTTTAGTTCAGCACAGCAACTTTTGCTGTTAGGTGGTTTATCAATTGGACTAGGCGTATTTACTTATTCCAGAAAAGTTATGGATACAGTAGGATCCCAACTAGGTAGTCTATCTGCAACAACAGCATTGATAGCAGTAATATCTCACTCAATAGTTTTATTTATGTTTGCATCGCGTGGACTAGAAAGTTTTTTACTAAACCTTGGTTTGCCAACAATACCGTTAGTGCCAGTGTCTAGTTCACAAGCTGTTGTAGGTGCAATTATTGGCATTTCAATCTTAAAAGGAGTAGCTAGTATCAACTGGATGGTTTTAGGAAAAATCTTGCTTGGTTGGGTTCTAGCACCAGCGGTTGCCTTTATAATTTGCTTTATTGGGCTATTTTTCCTTCAAAATGTTTTTTCTCTTACCGTAATTTAAAAAACTTTTTATTCTTAATGGACTTATAAAAAATTTCATAATGGGTCTATATTATAAATCCAATTTGCTATGTACCACCCGCTATCAGTAATCTTACTTTAAATAGTTCTATAACAAATTAAATTGACTTTAGAGTTTCAAATGATCGATTTAGCAGAATATACCTATCCAAAAGGTCTTCACCTTTTAAAATCATGGCAAGCTGGCAGCAACGAAGCAAAAGCAGAAATCAAATCTGTATTTGACGCTGCAATTGCTGGAGATTTTGATGATAACTTCTCTATTTTAGCTCCAGCTGATGAAGTGCACGCGACAGCTTCAGTCCATATGCTAGCTCTTGCAATTCTACATGATTTATATGGTGTAAATTCAGCCGAATATTATAAAACTGATCCGTATAGATATGTTCGCGCAAACCTCACCGTTGGCAGACTTTTAGGTGTGAAAAAACTTTATATGACCTGGGCGCTCTATGCATTTTCGTGTGAAGTTTTGGGACAAAAAATGATGTATCCTGATAAGTTCCCCCCTGGATCTGACCCTGACGAAGCATTGATAAATAAAGAAAATTGTTTTGAATTGGAAACTCCTGATTTTAGCACAGGTATTCCAAAAATAATTGATGATATATTGCGTGTAACAGAAGAACTAACGGGAATGGACCCCCTACTTCAAATATCAGCGCCTTACAGCCTCGCCGCCGATATTTATGGTCAGGAACCATTATTAGCAGATGTTGTAAATGACCCTGAACATGTAAATGCTTTGCTTGATCATTTAGCGGACAAAGTCATAGTTCCTTGGATTGAACATCACCTATCCGTTTTCCCGAATGGATGGGTAGAGTTGTCTGATGCATCAGGTTCTCCATTTTTCATAGGTCCAGAAAATTGCAAGTTAATGTCTATTAGATCAATCCAACGCATGGATAACGGAAATCTTTGGAATGGAAGGGTGTTTGATTGCAACTACAGAGGCGACTACGTCGCAAATGTAAAGAGTAGCAACAGGCGCTCTCGCCGAAACTCAAAAAATACTGGATCATCTAACAAAGTAGACTTGAATGAACTTACTGACATTAAATTTAGTGTCTGTCAGAAATTCATGATGCGTCTGGAAGCAGATAAAGTGGATGTTTCTTTCTATCGTGATCAATCTCTCCAGCGAAACATACCTTTGACGACAGGTATTGGTTCAGGCGAAGTTGATAGAAACAGTATAGAGGACATTGAATTAGCAAGAGATCAACTAGGAACTGCGGCTAGAGACTACGTGAAAGCAATTAAAGAAGTTTGTGAACAAATAGATTTACCGGCTAATAACTTTGTAAATGAGCCTTGGCCAAGCCATCTATATTTCGAAGACCTGAATGGAGAGTCAGAGTTCGGTCTCGTAGAACTTATTCTGAAACAAGTATACGACTGTCCCAAATTAGTAAGACAAACCGGCTGAAAGAAAATACGTTCCCAAAACGTCATCTGTGAATTAGAATAAAAGACAAACTCGTCAAAACTTACTCTGTGTTAAATTTATTAATTCTTTGGGTTTTCATTCAATGGGAAAGAAATTTTCAAAAGTAACAACAAGCCATTGGGGCGCATTTAATGTTTTTGTGGAAAACGACAAAATAATTAAAACAGAACCTTTCGAAGCCGACCCCGCACCTCCTCAGATTTCAGAGCTTGTGCCAAAAGCCGTCCATCATTCAAAGCGGATTGATCAACCCTATGTAAGAAAGGGTTGGATTGATAAAGACCCAGATAAATTGAGAGGAGATGATGAATATATCCCCCTTCCCTGGGAAGATGCACTTGACCTTGCAGCTAAAGAAATAACTCGGGTCAAAAGAGATTTTGGAAATGGCGCTATATTCGGTGGATCCTACGGTTGGGCAAGTGCCGGCCGTTTTCATCATTCACAGAGCCAATTACACCGTTTTCTGAATTCAGTAGGTGGTTATGTTAGCTCATATGCCAGCTATAGCACCGGTGCAGCACAAGCAATTATACCGCATGTGCTTGGATTAAACTTTCATAAAATTACATGGGGTGAAATAAATAGCTGGTCGTCAATCGCCAAGCATACCGATAATTTGATAATATTTGGGGGTATCAACCCTAAAAATTCACAAGTCAGTATGGGGGGATCTACAGAGCACGATGTTGCTGAGCATTTCAAAAATTTCAAACGTCTTCAAAAAAATATGGTCTCGATTAGCCCACAACAAGATGACAGCCCCAAGGAAACCAATTGGCTTCCAATAATTCCCGGTACAGATATGGCTTTGATGTTGGCTATTGCCTACGTTTTAGAAACTGAAAATCTGGCAGATCAAATGTTTTTGGATACTCATTCTGCAGGTTACCAGGTATTCAAAAAATATTTCTTAGGGACAGACGGCCATTCGGCAAAGACACCAGAGTGGGCTTCTCTCGAAACAGGCATAGATGCATCTCAAATAAGAGATCTTGCCAGAAATATGGCATCCGGCAGAACTTTAATTTGTGTTTCATGGTCCTTGCAAAGAGCCCGTTATGGAGAGCATCCCTTCTGGATGGCCTGTGTCTTGGCGGCCATGTTAGGTCAAATCGGTTTACCGGGAGGAGGTGTTGGCTTTGGCTATGGGGCGATTGGTAATGTTGGGAAAACAGCTAGGAGAATGCAGGGCCCTCTTTTTGAACAAGGCCAAAATCCAATCTCTGATTTCATACCTGTCTCGCGCATTGCAGACATGCTTTTAAATCCCGGAGGAGCATACAATTTCAATGGCGAACAGCGTATTTACCCAGATATAAAACTTGTCTACTGGTGTGGCGGAAACCCTTTCCATCACCATCAGGATCTCAACCGTCTTATCTCTGCATGGCAACATCCTGAAACTGTTATTGTCCATGAACCATGGTGGACCGCAACAGCTCAGCGAGCAGACATCGTTTTTCCGGCCACCACTCAATTTGAACGATCAGATTTAGGTTGGGCGAAGGGCGATCCTTATTTATTTTTTATGCCACAGATGATCCAACCTGTAGGTCTATCCAGAAACGATTATGATATTTTTGCAGATCTTTCGAAAAAACTAAATTGCGAGGAACAATTTACCCATAATAAATCATCAGATGAATGGATAAGAGATATTTATAATAAATTCTACATCGAAGCCAATTCCAATGGAATAAAAGTACCGAACTTCGAGACGCTCAAAGAAAAAAATTTCGAAAGGATGCCCATTGATTCAGATGATGAGGATTATGTACCTTTTAAAAATTTCCGCGATGATCCAGTAAAGCATTCACTCGGGACACCATCGGGGAAAATCGAGATATATTCAGAAAAAATTGCTGGTTTTAATTATGAGGAAATTCCTGGCCACCCAATATACAATAAACCACTTTTAGACCCAAAATTTCCACTACGTTTACTATCGCCACAGCCCCACGATAAATTGCATAGTCAATTACAAGCCGCAGCTGAGGACCTTCAAAAACATGCTGTTTTAGTTATGAACCCTCAAGATGCAGAAAAAAGAGGTGTATCTCAAGGTAATTTAGTAAAAGTTTGGAATTCTAGGGGCGCTTGCCTCGCTTCTTTACAGATCGAAGAAACCATCATACCCGGCGTGGTTTCCTTGGCAACTGGTGCTTGGTTTTCACCATCAAAAGACGGTCTGGATATTTCCGGCAACCCTAATGTTTTGACAGCAGATTTAGGCACTTCAAATTTGGGGCAAGGATCAGCAGCCCACAATATCGAAGTCCAAGTTGAAAAGTATAACGAAAACTAACGTTTTAAAGTTGATGCAAAATTTGCCAACTTTCTTATTAACTCTCTGAAACTCTCTCTTTCAGTGTCAGAGAGGACACTGAAAATTTCAGCTTCACGATCGACTAAATATGCTGAAATCTTTTGGTGCATAATCTTGCCTTCGCGAGTGATCTGAAGTTTAGCCTGTCTTGCATCATCAGGATCAGGAACCCTCTTCAAAAAACCCAAATCCAGCATTCTATGGACTGCTCTGGAAATTGAATTTCTTGGTCTTCTGGTAATTCGTGCGACATCCTGTGCAGTCAGCTCAGAATAATGCGCCAAGCATAGTAATAAATGATACTCTGCTCTGACTAACCCAAAATCTTTTCTGACATCCTCATAAGTTGGAAAGACGATCGCATTAGCAAGATAAGAAACTTTATAGGCATCTGGAAATTCAACAGCCTCAAAAATATTTGAGTAGTCCAGAGACTCATTTTTTCTGGCCATTTTTATAATCTACCACCTTTAAAATCGCTTTGAATTTATCACTTGTCAGTGCTTAAACAAATAATTAATTATTGTTCCATATAGAACAAATTTGTGAGTTACAATGCGGGAAACCAAACTTACTCTACCTGAATTAACTGAAAAAAAAGCCAAGGGTGAAAGACTAGCTATGGTAGCTGTGGGCGAAGCGATGTCAGCTGCTTGGGCGGAGCGAGCTGGCGTTGACATTATTGGTGTCGGAGACAGCTTAGGTATGACACTACACGGCCACCAAAATACGTTGCAAATCACCGTCGACCAAATGATTATGCATATCCTCGCAGTGCGTAATGGTGCACCAAATACAATGACTATCGCCTCGATGCCTTATGGCTCTTACGCGACTGAAAAAAAAGCCGTAGAGAATGCTATAAAAATGATGAAAGAAAGTGGGGTGGACGCACTCAAACTGCAGCTTGGCAAAGAAGGATCTAATATCATAAAAGCCGTTGCTGATGCAGGAGTTCCCATAATGAGCCATGTAGGACTTCTTCCTCACAAAGTGCATCTCCTTGGAGGTTTTAAAATGCAAGGTCGGACGGCTGAAGCAGCTATTGAAATTATTGAGAATGCTCAAGCAATCGAGGACGCAGGCGCCATTGGTTTAGAAATAGAAGCGATGCCTTATGAAGTTGGTAAAGCTGTAGATGATGCCGTGTCTATTTTCACTTTTTCAATAGGTGCAGGGTCAGCCGGAACATGCCAATTGTTAAATGGTTATGATTTGCTGGGAGCTTTTGATACTTTTAAACCCAAATTTGCAAAGCGTTATGCTAATTTGAGCGAAGTGGCCACCAAAGCGTTTTCCGATTATATCAAAGAAGTTCAAACTGGTGAATTTCCAGATGCGGATCACAGCTACAAGATGAAAGAAGAAGAAATAAAAAAACTGAAACAAGAATTGTCCAAGAGGAACTTGAAATGAACATGCAAGGAAAAAACCCTACCGGTCAACGTATCCCTAATGGAATGCTAGTGGACAACTACCCCCGAAATATGTGGTGGGTTGCTGCATATAGTGATGAAGTAACTAACAAGCCAATATCCCGTTGGCTGCTTGAAACGCCAGTCGTGCTTTATCGCTTGGAAGATGGTACACCCGCAGCCTTATATGACCGCTGCCCTCACCGATGGGCCCCTCTTTCAGAAGGACATGTATGCGGTTCAAAAATTATATGCCCTTATCACGGTATGGAATTTGATATGTCTGGAAACTGTACCAAAGCACCCACCCAGACAATGATGCCTAAAACAGCACAAATACCTGCATATCCTGTGAGAGAAGCTGGCGCCTTTGTATGGATATGGATGGGTGATCCAGACGCCATAGATCAAGAGCCACCGGATGTTGGTTATCAAACCGATAAAAACTGGAGCTTTATTACTGGCTACATGGAGGTAGCCGCTAATTGGATTTTAATCCGAGAAAATGTCATGGATCTGACTCACATTGCTTTTTTGCATAAAAATACTTTCAAGCAAGATGATTGGATTACGGCTCCAGAGACTTATTGGGAAGGCGAGTCAATTTGTTACGAACAAGAATTTGACTTAGCGCCTCTTTCTCCTTTGTTTTGCGCAGGCATGGGATTACCTGAAGACAAACCCATCAAGCGTGTTCAAAAAGGAACAATGCCTTCACTGGCTATCTCATTTTCTGATTGGAACGTTCATGACCCAAATCCAGACGAAGGTCGTCGATCAGATTTCATAATGAGAGGGTGTCATATCGTAACCCCATCCACTAGAGGCAAAACCCATTATTTTTGGGGCGCCGCTTTCGATGTCCCGGAAATAACTCAAGACGTTGCTGAAAAGACCAAAGCGAGTGTGGTGGCGGCATTTAATGAGGATAAAGATCTCCTTCAAAAACTTCAGAAAAATGTTGATAATGATCCACGTGGACTGGATTATTTAGAAGTAACGCTAGGGGCAGACGGCGCTGGAGTAAAAGTTCGTCAGTTACTCAATAGTAAACTCGCGGCTGAAGGTCGCTCTTTAGGTTAATTACCCAAAGTTCTAATTGGCATCACTTGAAAGGACGCTGACATGACAACCCGCATTATTCGCCCTCGCCGTAGTTTTATTTTCACACCAGGCTTGCGACCAGAC
>JAAXIY010000015.1 GCA_012270125.1 Paracoccaceae bacterium | reverse complement strand
TCATTTTATCAGGCATATGAAGCAGAGGTGGCTGATAACCCAGATGGTCATGCGATGGATTACATCCATATCATAATGGTAATTGAAAAAATATAATCGTTTTAACGCTTTATGGATATCTAATATTATATAAAAAATGTGGATAAAAATGGTGACGAAAGAATTGAACAAGGCTTATGGGAGTCTCTTCCGCCACCAATTATGAAAGGATAACCTTATAAATAAGTTTATCACATTTGATAAAATAAGGCTACAAAAAGTATCAAAAAGATATTAAATAGAAAGATTATAAAATGAATATGCAATTTTTTTGGCTTGTAATAGGTATTGTAGGTATTTTGGGCGCTATTGTCCCAGCTGCGCAAATGGGGACAGAAATATACTTTGATTTTCAGTTATTTATGTTGGTAGTGGGCATTGGTGTTTTCTATGTAATTGGAAGTGGTGGAAAAGGCCTAAAAGGGGTTGATAACTTTGGCAAAGGGTCCTTTGCTGCGGGATCCTTAGGTTTCTTTATTGCTCTTGCCAGTGTTCCTGGATCAGAAGGCCAAGCCCTCATTGATACTACTCAATATGCCGTGTTTTCCATATGCCTAGGCACGATTATTCATCTTGTTTGTCAGGTGATAGTGAATAGGTTTGGCTCAAGCCAATGAAATACCTTCTTATACTTTTATATTTCATCTTAAGCGCAGGAGCCGTCAATGCGAATGCAAAAGCCTTGGCTGTCGGTGACGTGTTTACCTGCCAAATGGAAGCGTTTGTTCAGTGGGACTGGGAAAAGACAGAGCTTACTGGATATCAAAAAGAGCAGTTTAAATTTAGTATTACTGATGAAAATACAGTGAAATTTGACGAGGCAAGCTACTTCGAAAATTTGGTTCTGAACATAAGCTATATTGGTTATAAAATTTTGGCCTTAAACAGTGAGGACGGTAACATTGTCGCAAAGTTAAAGGATGATAAATTTAGTATTGTCGCAATTTCCTATGATGCCAGCGACTTTATAACGGCTAAATGTGAGCGATTATAATTTAATTTACTCCCCAGGTATCGCTTAATTTGTACCCTTCAGGCCATGGATCGGATGGTTCTAACATATGTTGGTGGATGCCTGTAACCCAAGCTCTACCGCTGATCTCAGGAATAATGGCAGGGGTTTCATTGACGCGGCACTTTTCCACTATTCTTCCTTCAAATGTGGAACCAATTATCGAAATTGCTTTTACTCTTTGACCAACTTTTAGTTCTTTTTGAGCTTCAAGGACGGCCATTTTGGCTGAAAGTGCTGTGCCCGTTGGGGAGCGATCAATTTTACCAGGTTTAACAGAGACAGCTGATTTGAATGTGATGCAATCTTCAGCAAAATTTTCCATGCTACTGAATTGACAAAAGGAATAGTGTTTCCATTCAGATATTACTGGATGGTGAAAACCAATTTGCTCAGTTGCAGCATCTGTAATTTTTGCTCCTAACCGAGCAAGATCAGCTGCTTCGCTTGGTTCAATTGCAAACCCCAATTTCTGTGCATTTACTAATACGAAACTGTCGCCACCAAAAGCAGTATCGGCAGAAATCGTTCCAAAACCTTCAAGTTCCAATATTGTGTCTAGCTTGAAAGCAAAACTTGGTAAATTTTGAATGAAAATTCGTTCTGCTTTCCCATCTTTACAGCTTGCTCTGACCTTTACTAAGCCTCCTGGGGCTTCCAAAAAAAACTCTGTGAAAGGCTCTTTCATCTTAATAATTCCATGATCGAGCAAGACGGTTGCAACACAAATAGAATTAGAGCCGGACATGGGTGGGGTGTCTTCAGGTTCCATTATTATGAAAGCAGCAGCAGCATTGGGATCTTTTGGTGGGACAAGTAAATTTACATGTCTAAAGACGCCACCTCTCGGCTCATTCAGCATAAAATTACGCAAGACTTGGTCTTTTGCTATCCACCTACTCTGCTCCCATATTGTGTCACCAGGGGGAGGGTCTACACCTTTTACAATTACATCACCAACTTCGCCTTCAGCATGGGCACTGACGACTTCAATAGTTTTTATACTTTTCATCAAAATTTAATAATCCTAGTTACACATCTTAAATAGTATCGTAGCCAAACATATGATTTAATTAAATACTATAGTGTTGATGTGATTAAGCTTTTCAATTTTCTAGAATTTTAAATATAGGATACATTTGATGCCTAACTCCAGTTCTAAGATAACACCCCTGGGTATTCACAATGGTACATTGCGCAAGCCAATTCCAGAAAATCTACTTGGTACTGCTGTTCTTGATCAAACTGGAGAGTTTGAGGCGGGTAGTTATCAAAGTTTCACGCTAACCTATACGGCTGGCCGTTTTGGCGTCGATGACAGTGGTAGTATTCGGATTGTTTTTCGCTTCGCAACTGACCAGACAAACCCACAGTTCGATGCCCCTTCAGGTCCAGGCTTTACCGAAGTAGAAGCTTCCAATAATGCCGTTCTTCAGGCTCGCTTTGATCCAAAAGGAAACATTAGGCCGTGGGACCGGACCCTCCAGATAAAAGTTGTCAAAGGGTTCATGAAAGAGGGTGACACAATTACAGTTCGTT
>JAAXIY010000032.1 GCA_012270125.1 Paracoccaceae bacterium | reverse complement strand
CTGCGACACGGCCTGCGCTAGTATCTTCTAGAACGGTGTTCAAAAGAGTTGTTTTCCCTGCTCCAAGAAAGCCCGTGAGAAGGGTTAGGGGAACACGTTTATCTGTCATAATTCTTTTCCGAGATATTCTTTAACTAAAATGAAAGTTTTCTTAGAGCGGTAAATAGATTAACTAGAACAAAAATTGATAGAGCTATACATACGATTGTTGGACCCGGTGGTGTATCAAAAATGTAAGAAGCTCTCAAGCCAAGTAATACTGAAATACAACTTATTACACCTGCGGAAAACACCATTATCTCTGGGTTCCGTACTAAATTTCCAGCAGCAGCAGCCGGAATAATGAGCATAGCGGTTATTAAAAGAACTCCAACTATTTTTATCGACACTGCCACTGTAATGCCTAAAGAAATGGTTAATATCAGTTGCTCTCGTGTAGGGTTAAAGCCACTTGCATATGCTAATTGTTCGTTCAAGGTTGATAAAAAAAGCGCTTTCCATCTCCAGGTTAAAAGGCCAAGCACTACTAACGTACCGGACCAAATAATACTTAAATCAGACTTTGAAACTGCAAGAATATCACCGAACAGATAAGCCATTAGATCAATTCGAACGCCACTCAAAAAAGAAACAATCACAAGTCCAACTGCTAGAAAAGAGTGTGAAAATACACCTAATAGAGTATCCATTGAGTAGTTCCGGCCTGATAATTGTGTGGTTATCCAGGCCATGATTATAGCAAATATCAAAGCGCCGAAAAAAACATCAGTTTGTATAGCCAACGAAAGAGCTACCCCTAACATTGCTGCATGAGCTGTCGCATCTCCAAAATATGCCATTCTCCTCCAAACGACAAAACAGCCGAGAGGCGCTGATACAAGGGCTAGTCCGATGCCAGCAAGAAGTGCACGCGTCATAAAATCGTCTAGCATTAATTAATGGCCTTGGAATTTTCTGCAGAATGGTCATGTGCATGGTCATGGCTATGGCGATAAAGTGCTAACGCTCCTCCAGCACCACTCCCAAAAAGTTCCTGATATTCAGGGGTTGCTATGACTGACTCTGGTGTCCCACAGCAACATATATGACCATTTAAGCAAATTACTCGGTCAGAGCTACTCATGACAACATGTAGATCATGACTGATCATCAATACGGCGCAACCGGTGCTTTTTCTAACCTCTTCTATCTGCCTATAAAAATCTGCAGACCCAGGTTGATCGAGTCCCTGTGTTGCTTCATCTAAAATTAAAATGTCAGGATTTCCTAAAAGAGCTCTAGCGAGTAGTACTCTTTGGAATTGACCACCAGATAGTTCAGACATCTGTTGATCTATTAATCCTACCACGCCTGCTTTTTTGAGATAACTCTCACAAGTTGAGCGATCTAGTCTCTCTGTTAATCGCATAAACCTCCCAACACTTATCGGTAGCGTTGGATCAAGGTTTAGTCGCTGAGGAACATAACCAATTTTTAAGCCGGGCTTGACAGAAATTGATCCTTCTACAGGATGAACGGCACCGATAATAGCTTTGAGAAGGCTTGTCTTTCCTGAACCATTTGGTCCAACAATAGTTACAACTTCACCACGGTTTATCTCCATACTGACGTTTTTTAAAGCAATTACGTTACCATACGATAAAGTTAGCTGTTCTATATTGATCAAATTCATATTGATTTTTTATGCCAGATCAGAACAAGATTGACAAAGGCCTCGCGCCTCAATGACGGCTTTTTCGACAGTAAATCCTGCTTTAGATGCAATTTGAGAAACTGAAAAGTTGCGTGTTAAAGCTTCCTCTTCAGAAACAGAGTCGCAATTTCTGCAAATCATGAAAGCAGGTGAGTGATCTTTCCCAGGATGCATACATCCGATGAAACTGTTTAGTTGTTCAATTTTGTGCGCAAAGCCATTCTGTACAAGAAAATCGAGAGCTCTGTAAGCAACAGGCGGCTGATTTTTAAACCCGGACTCACGTAAAAGGTCTAAAATTTCGTAAGCGCCAATAGCTGTATTTTTTTCGAGCAATATTTCTAAGACCTTTCGCCTCACAGGTGTAAGATTGAGACCATTTTGTTGGCAATAATTTTCTGCCTCCTGGATATTTTTCTCCATATTTGCCCTCAATATTAACTGTTAAGTTAGTTTTTAGTATCTAGTTTATTATTTACTTCGTTTCAATTAACTATTGCGCACGAAAATAAATTCTCTATGTTGCGCGAATGTTATGTTATATCATGGAGGAACATATGTCCAGAAAACTTCTTTCTTACACTGCTTTAGGGTTAATCCTAGGTAACGCAGCTATAGCCGATGTACCAAAAGTTGCAGTTGATATTGCACCGGTTCACTCACTAGTGTCCCGTGTGATGGAAGGAGTTGGAAGTCCCAAATTAATAATTCCAGCTGGTGCATCTCCTCACGAATACAGTTTGCGCCCATCTGAAGCGAAGTCGCTTCAAGATGCTGATATGGTCATTTGGATGGGTGAAGACTTAGCTCCATGGATGGAGAACTCGATTGAAAAATTAGCAAAGAATGCTGAAGTAATTACTTTGTTGGAAGCAAGTGAGACTAAACTGCTTGATTTTCGGGAAGGCGCTCTTTTTGAGGAGCACGATCATGGAGACCACGACGATCA
>JAAXIY010000085.1:3288-13435 GCA_012270125.1 Paracoccaceae bacterium | reverse complement strand
TACCACACAAACACTCATAATCTTTGGTTGGACCAAAAATACGCGCACAAAAGAGACCATCCCTTTCTGGCTTGAATGTTCTGTAGTTAATTGTTTCTGGCTTTTTTATTTCACCGTATGACCATGATAAAATTCGCTCTGGAGATGCCAAAGAGACTTTAATCTCATCAAAAACCTTAGGTGAGGTCAGTGGGTTAAAAGGGTTATTTGTAATTTCCTGGTTCATTTTGATTTCCTCAAAGTTAGGGACAAAAGGGATGATTAAGCGTATCGCTTAATCACCATCCTCCGCGTCCAGGAGTTCCATGTTAAGGCCTAGCCCACGCACTTCTTTTACGAGAACGTTAAAGCTTTCTGGTATGCCAGCCTCAAAATTATCTTCACCTTTCACAATCGATTCATAAACTTTCGTGCGTCCAGCTACGTCATCGGATTTTACCGTTAACATTTCTTGTAGCGTATAGGCTGCTCCATAAGCCTCCAACGCCCAAACTTCCATCTCACCAAATCGCTGCCCCCCAAATTGGGCTTTCCCTCCCAGAGGCTGCTGAGTAACGAGAGAATAGGGACCCGTTGATCGAGCGTGGATTTTGTCGTCTACTAGGTGATGAAGTTTTAGTAAATATTTTACGCCTACAGTCACTGGTCTGCTAAATTGTTCTCCAGTTCTTCCATCAAACAAAATCGACTGACCCGATTTATCGAAACCTGCTCTTGAAAGGGCGTCATCAACGTCACTTTCCTTGGCGCCATCGAAAACTGGAGTTGCTATAGGCACACCGTGCGTTATGTTACCAGCTGCTTCGATTATGGAAGCATCTTCCATATTTTTGATACCCTCTTCATAAACATCGTCACCGTAGACAAGACGCATGGCTTCTTTTACAGGCGTCAAATCTCCTGTACGACGATAGCCTTTAAGAGCATCATCAACCTGCAATCACAAACCTCTGGCGGCCCACCCCATGTGCGTTTCCAAAATTTGCCCAACATTCATACGCGACGGCACACCAAGCGGATTCAAACAAAAATCAACTGGTGTCCCATCAGCTAGAAATGGCATATCTTCCATGGGAACAACTTTAGAGATGACGCCTTTGTTGCCGTGACGGCCGGCCATTTTGTCTCCTGGCTGAAGTTTACGCTTTACGGCTATAAACACCTTCACCATTTTCATTACGCCTGGAGGCAGATCGTCGCCTCTACGAACTTTTTCAACCTTGTCGTCAAAACGAGCATCCAGCGTCCTTTTCTGGGCCTCGTATTGTTCATTAAGAGCTTCTACCACCTGAGCATCAGCTTCTTCTGCCAAAGCCAGTTGCCACCACTGTCCTCTAGTCAAACTGTCTAATAGATCATCAGTAATTTCAGAATTAGCTGATACACCTTTTGGTCCTTTAACAGCCACTTTTCCAAGAATTATTGATTTTAAACGAGCATAAATATTTCTATCCAATATTACCAACTCATCGTCGCGATCCCTGGCCAGTCGCTCAACTTCTTCTCGCTCTATTTGCAAAGCCCGCTCGTCTTTTTCGACGCCATGACGATTAAAGACTCTGACTTCAACAACTGTCCCGTAATCTCCAGGTTTAACGCGCAAGGAAGTATCACGCACATCAGATGCTTTTTCGCCAAAAATAGCGCGTAAAAGCTTTTCTTCAGGTGTCATAGGGCTCTCGCCTTTTGGCGTAATTTTACCTACCAAGATATCACCTGGCTCAACATCAGCACCGATATAAACAATACCCGCTTCATCCAGGTTTCTCAGTGCCTCTTCACCAACATTAGGAATATCTCTCGTTATTTCTTCAGGACCAAGTTTTGTATCCCGAGCGGCAACTTCAAATTCTTCAATATGAATTGACGTAAAAACATCATCACGAGCAACCCGCTCAGATATTAATATCGAGTCTTCATAGTTGTACCCGTTCCATGGCATGAATGCTACAACGACGTTCTTACCTAGAGCCAGTTCACCCATATCAGTTGATGGCCCGTCAGCAATAACTTCCCCTTTTGAAACAGTTTGGCCAACCGTAACAAGAGGCGTTTGATTTATGCATGTATTTTGGTTTGATCGCTGAAACTTGCGCATTCTATAAATATCGACGCCAGCATCACCCAGTTCCAAATCTTCGGTCGCTCTTATAACGATCCGTTGAGCATCTATTTGGTCAATAACGCCAGCTCTTTTCGCCATAATTGCAGCACCAGAGTCTCTGGCGACAACGCCCTCAATACCAGTTCCGACCAATGGAGCCTCAGCACTTAAGAGAGGTACGGCCTGACGTTGCATATTGGATCCCATCAGCGCTCTGTTTGCGTCATCATTTTCTAAAAATGGAATTAAAGAAGCTGCAACTGATACAAGCTGCTTTGGACTAACATCAATAAAATCAACACTTTCATTTTGAGCAAGCGTGTAATCCCCATTTTGACGCGTGGAGACGAGATCATTAACAAAACGGCCCTTATCGTCTAATGATGCATTAGCTTGAGCCACCGTATGTCTCATTTCTTCCGTTGCAGACATATACTGAACGTCATCAGTCACTTGACCTTCAACTACTTTCCTGTAGGGGGTTTCTATAAAACCATATTTATTAACTCGCGCAAAAGTTGCTAAAGAGTTTATTAGCCCGATATTAGGCCCTTCTGGAGTCTCAATTGGGCACATTCTACCATAGTGAGTTGCATGAACGTCCCGAACTTCAAAGCCTGCTCGTTCTCTAGTTAAACCACCAGGGCCCAATGCAGACAGGCGTCGTTTATGAGTTACTTCTGACAGAGGATTAGTTTGATCCATAAACTGCGACAACTGAGATGAACCGAAGAATTCTCTAACAGCTGCAGCTGCAGGTTTAGCATTGATCAGGTCTTGTGGCATCACTGTGTCTATTTCAACGGAAGACATTCTTTCTTTTATCGCCCTTTCCATTCTCAGTAATCCAACACGATATTGGTTTTCCATCAACTCCCCAACTGAGCGCACACGTCTATTGCCCAGGTGGTCAATGTCATCAACTTCACCTTTACCATCTCGCAAATCCACAAGTGCTTTAATACACGCCACAATATCTTCTGATCTCAAGGTACGCTGTGTGTCCTCAGCATCTAAAGCAAGTCTCATGTTCATTTTAACACGACCAACAGCAGAAAGATCATATCGTTCGCTATCAAAGAAAAGAGTATCAAATAGTGCCGATGCAGCTTCAACTGTAGGAGGCTCGCCAGGCCTCATTACCCGGTAAATATCCATTAGCGCCGTTTCACGGTTCATATTCTTATCTTGTGCCAAAGTATTTCGAATATATGGACCGATGTTTATGTTATCGATATCTAGAACTGGTATGCTATCAAAACCAGCATCGATTAATTCCATCACAGTCCCACCAGTTACTTCCCCGTCTTTATCGTATTCCAGAGTAAGTTCATCCCCGGCCTCGACGTAAATAGCACCAGTTTCCTCGTTTATCATATCCCTTGCGACAAACTTTCCAGCTATTGTTTCAAAAGGTAAAACTAGTTCAGTAACCTTACCATCATCTTTTAGCTTTTTGACTGCTCGTGGCGTTACTTTTTTTCCAGCTTCAGCAACTACTTTACCGGTAGCTGCATCTACCAAATCGTAAGCGGGACGTGTTCCTCTAACACGATCTGGAAAAAATTTTGTCATCCAGCCCTTATCCTTGGATACTTTGTAATCCACAGTATCATAATAGGCATTCATAATATCCTCTTGGTCCATACCAAGAGAATAAAGCAACGTTGTGACCGGTAATTTTCTTCTTCGGTCTATTCGCGCGTACACAATGTCTTTGGCGTCGAATTCAACATCTAACCAAGAGCCACGGTATGGAATAATTCTACAGGCAAACAATAGCTTTCCTGAACTATGGGTCTTACCTTTGTCATGATCAAAAAATACTCCAGGAGACCGGTGCATTTGCGATACAATCACTCTTTCCGTGCCATTAACTACGAAAGTACCATTAGGTGTCATTAAAGGCATATCGCCCATAAAAACGTCTTGCTCTTTAATATCCTTGACCGACTTCGCGCCAGTATCTTCATCAATATCAAATACGATTAATCGAAGTGTGACCTTGAGGGGCGCAGAATATGTCATGTCACGTTGTTGACATTCCTCCACATCATATTTTGGTTTTTCAAGCTCATAACCAACGAACTCCATAATTGAAGTTTCATTAAAATCCTTTATTGGGAAAACTGATTGGAAAACTCCTTGAATACCCTCACCGTCTAATGGAGTGTCTTGATCTCCCGAATTTAGAAAAAGATCGTAAGAAGATTTTTGAACTTCTATCAAGTTTGGCATATCCAAAACTTCTCGAATTTTTCCGTAGTACTTGCGAAGACGTTTTCGACCGATAAAAGATTGCGCCATGGTCAGTATAACCTTTCTTTCTCATCATCCACACACACCGTCGGGGACCCAGTGGTGGGCAAAGTTGAGACGATAATAAAGACCAATGCTTGACCCTCTTCCCAAGGAGGATCTCCCGGTCCTTCAACTTATCTTAAAAAACATCTCACTAAAAAGATGCTTATTAAGACAGTTGAAGCTGGGGGCGAAAATTCGCTCCCAGCTCTTTGCTCTACCCGGAAATTCCGGGTTGTGTATTTACGCTAACTCTACTTCTGCTCCGGCAGCTTCTAGCTTGCCTTTTATTTCTTCAGCTTCAGCCTTATCAACGCCTTCTTTGATTTTGCCGCCAGCTTCAACAAGCTCTTTGGCCTCTTTAAGACCCAAGCCTGTTATTCCACGCACCTCTTTGATAACGTTAATTTTTGAAGCGCCAGCATTTTTGAGAACCACATCAAATTCAGATTTTTCTTCAGCAGCTGCGCCGCCTGCATCACCAGCTGGGCCAGCCATCATAACTGCTCCACCTGCTGCTGGTTCAATACCATATTCATCTTTAAGAATTGTTTTAAGTTCTTGTGCTTCAAGCAGTGTAAGACCAACGATCTCTTCTGCTAGTTTTTTCAGATCAGCCATTTTAAGCTCTCCGTTCTAAGTTTCGTGTTCCAACGCGGGATTAATCCACACGCAGTTCTTCCAATTACCAATCACGCCGCATTTGCGCGTTCTTCAACGCTCGACAAAACACTAGCAATATTGCTAGCAGGTGCACCAATTGCACCAGCGACATTTGCTGCAGGCGCGCCAAGACAACCAACGATTGAAGAGATAAGCTCTTCTCGAGAAGGCATTTTAGAAACGGCAGTTACGCCGGCTCTGTCTAGTGACATTTCACCCATTGCGCCGCCGAGAATTTCAAAGCTCTCGTACTCTTTTGCAAAGTCTTCAGAAACCTTAGCAGCAGCTACAGGGTCTTCAGAATAAGTCAAAACGGTCATACCAGATAAAAGGCCAGTCATGCTTTCACACGGCTTACCCTCAAGCGCAATTTTGGCGAGCCTGTTTTTTGCAACACGAACTGATGCATCGGCCGCTCTGGCTCTTGCACGCAAGTCTTGCATATCAGCAACTGTGAGACCTGCATAATGAGATACAACCACTACGCCAGAGCTTTCAAAGATTTGGCCCAGTTCTTCGACCACTTTCTCTTTCTTTGCTCTATCCACAATTTTACTCCAGTTATGGGGAATATCCCCGGCTCATGTTTGCCAGCTATTGCTGACTATTGGGGTCCAATCTTATTGATGACCCGAGGCCAAAATGTCCAAGGCTAAATCTTTACCTTTGGCATATCTACTCGGTTTTCATCTCAGGAAGGAATTATAGGTCGTACCAACCCTCCGTCTCGGACATTAACCTTTAGCATAAAACCAAAGATTCACGCGCGTATACGGCACTTTCTTTCTCTTGCCAATAGCAAAAAACATTTTTTTGTTTTTCTTCAAATTAATTTATTGAAAAAAAGCGCCAAGAATGGCGCTTTACGTGCTTCTCTATTGAGCGTTAGCCTTGTCTATAGATATGGTTACCCCAGGTCCCATAGTGGAACTTAAAGTTATACCCTTCATGTATGCTCCTTTTGCGCCAGCTGGTTTAGCCTTTGCTACCGCATCAACGAACGCTTTAACATTTTCTATTAACTGCTCTTCTTTAAAAGACGCCTTACCGACACCCGCATGAACGACACCACCTTTTTCAGCTTTGAATTGGACCTCTCCACCTTTTGCAGCCTGTACGGCAGCCTTGACGTCTACAGTCACTGTCCCAACTTTTGGGTTTGGCATGAGGTTTCTAGGTCCCAAAACTTTTCCTAATCGCCCTACAACTGGCATCATATCAGGAGTAGCAATACAGCGGTCAAATTCAATTGTTCCAGACTGCACGGTTTGCATTAAATCCTCTGCACCAACAATATCAGCGCCAGCAGCTTTCGCTTCTTCAGCCTTGGCATCTCTAGCAAACACTGCAACGCGAACTGACTTACCAGTTCCATTAGGCAAGCCAACAACACCCCGAACCATTTGGTCTGCATGACGAGTATCAACACCTAAATTCATAGCAATTTCGATAGTTTCATCAAATTTTGCTTTAGCATTTCCTTTAACTAGTGAAACAGCTTCTTCTATTGACAAGTTTTCTTTACCTTCGACTGATGCACGAGCCGCAGTCATTCTTTTACCAAGATTACCCATTATTTCACCTCAATACCCATCGACCTAGCAGATCCAAGAACAATCTGCATAGCAGCCTCAACATCATTAGCGCTCAAGTCTTTCATTTTAGCTTCAGCAATCTCGCGAACCTGAGCCGCCGTAACGTAACCAGCAACTTCGCGGCCAGGAGCCTCGGAGCCCTTGGGCCGATTTCGTTTTCCTTCAGGTTTTAGACCAGCAGCTTTCTTGAGATAATAAGAAGCAGGAGGAGTTTTGATTTCCATCGAAAAAGACTTGTCCTGAAAATATTCTATTATTGTTGGACAAGGAGCTCCCTGCTCCATATCTGCGGTTTTTGCATTAAAAGCTTTGCAAAATTCCATGATATTAATCCCACGCTGACCCAGCGCAGGCCCTACTGGCGGTGAGGGGTTTGCTCCTCCCGCAGGTATCTGTAGTTTCAGTGTTCCCACTAGTTTTTTGGCCATTTGACCACTTCCTTTTTTCAACACCCAGCAAACGCGGTCACTGAGTTAGTTATGTTGTGTGGTTCGGATTGAGCTCGCGTGCCCTTACCTCCCACGGCTCTAACGCTAGGTTTGTTTTGTAACCTGCGTAAATTCTAATTCGACAGGGGTCTCACGACCAAAAATAGAAACTGTAACTTTTAACCGTTGGTTGTCTTCGTCCACGAGTTCTACAAGTCCGTCAAAATCTTCGAAAGGACCATCATTGACCTTTACTTTTTCACCAACCTCAAAATTTATAAGTGTTCTAGGAGCATCTTCTCCCTCTTGGACCCGGTTGAGTATTGCATTGACCTCGGCATCCCTCATAGGCATTGGTCGGCCTTGAGGACCTAAGAAACCGGTCACTCTGTTTATGGAATTAATCAAATGATACCCTTGGTCAGACATCTCCATTCGAACAAGCACATAACCAGGCATAAATCTTCTTTCAGTCGTAACCTTTTTGCCCCGCCTTACCTCAATAACTTCTTCAGTAGGCACTAATACTTCTTCAATTTCTGATTCTAAACTAGCTTCGGAAACAGCTGTTTTAATTTGCTCTGCTATTTTTTTTTCAAAATTAGAAAGAACACTGACCGAATACCAACGTTTTGCCATAAAGAGAGTTCCTTAAATTTAGATCATTATCAAAACGATAAACAAATAATTACTTTGGTCCGAATCAAACGAAACGAAGCCACGATTTGACGCGTTGGGTATTCTACTCCTACAGGGATTTCAAGCTTGATGTAAATTTATTGGCAAATTTTCAGAAATTAAACTTCATAATCGAAATTAAATTTTTGTATTAGCCAAAAATATTCAAGACGGATTGTATGCCGGAACGTATTAAGAGATCAACTAAAGCAAATATCAGGGCCGCTATCGCTGACATCACAAAAACCATAATGGTGGTCAGGAGAACTTCTCTCCGCGTAGGCCACGTTATTTTCGAAACCTCAGATCTAACCTGTTGAATAAATTGGAATGGGTTGGTTGTTGCCATGTTAATCTCTTTTCTAATCTCACTTGACATAAGAGTTATTACAAAAAAATACAAGCTAGTAGATTACACCGACTACTTTGAATATTCTTTAATCGCTTAATTTACCGTCAGAAATAAAATTTCTTCATTTTTTCGAACTAAAAATTGTCAAGCTAATAGCTAGGCAAGGTCCAATACCTACAGCGAAAAAAATTGTTCCCAATCCAATAATTCCTCCCAACCACCAACCAATTGTTAGAACTGTGATTTCTATAGTACTTCGCACCCAAGCAATCGGAAAACCCGTTACCCTTTGCAAACCAGTCATTAAACCGTCTCTAGCCCCAGGCCCTAAGTTTGCTATTAAGTATATGCCACCACCTAATCCAGTAATAAAGACACCCAAAAGAGCTTGTGTTACTTTAAAAATAATCCCCTCAAAAGTTGGCAAAAAGGGGATAGCATAATGCAAAACCAGGGAAATAATAATCGCGTTGAAAATAGTCCCAATCCCAGGTTTTTGTTTTAAAGGTATCCACAAGAGTAATACAAAAATGCTTATAAAAAATGTTGTAAAACCTAGACTAAATCCTGAAATATTTGAAAATCCTTGAGCAAGAGCAGTCCAGGGACTGACACCCATTTGTGAAGTAACCAACAGCGCTTCGCCCAAACCAAAAAGAATTAACCCAACAATCAGAGCAATAAGAGTTTTGAGTTTTGGTTTGAAATTTAACGGTTCATTAGAGCTCCAACTGGTCTTTGGAACCTCACGGATCTGAATAAAATCAAACATTAAATTATTTTAATTCCGACTACAGAAAAATCGGTTAATACTCATGTATTACTTGAAACAATTTTCAAACCTGAAACTTTCTAAACCTCTGATCACATCGAGCGGCTAGTATCAAATCGTTTAAATGAATATTATTAATTTTGTGGCTCCACCAACTAACCAAAACGCTCCCCCACTCAGTTACAATTTGAGGATGATGACCTTCAACTTCCGCCACCTCGCCAACTAGGTTGGTAAATTCAAGCGCATCTTTAAAATTTTTAAATTTGTAAGTTCTTTCTATCTTTTTGATCGCATCACTTTCAATCAGTTGCCAGTCCGAGTTACCTGACAAAAATTCATTTATTTCTTCTTTTGTAGCAGGGTCTGCATCTGGCTGACATGCCTCGCATACTTTTTCAGAATAATCACTCATTTGCTCTTCCACTTTATTGAACACCCAATTGATGGGGATTGCTCTCGAGGGCCTTCACCAGTATCAGCAATCATTTGCATAGCATCAAATAAGTCCCGACTTACGACCTCTGGATTCTCCCTTTTATTGTTGAGCCTGCCTCTATACTGAAGTTCTAAATTTTTATTGAACCCAAAAAAATCAGGGGTGCACTCAGCATTAAATAGTTTCGCAGTAGCTTGATCTGCATCGTGTAAATATGGAAAAGTAAATGAATAATCTAAATCAAATTTTTTCATATTTTCAAAACTATCTTGGGGGTACTCTTCGGCGTCATTTGAGCAGATTGCAAAAACATTTACACCAATTTTTTGTAGAGCAGATGCCTCCATAACTATATCATCCAAAGCACCTACCACGTAGGGACAATGGTTGCATATAAACATAATCAATGTCCCATTTTCGCCTTTTGCATTTTCTAAACTGACCTCAAGGCCCTTTGTCGAAGGCAAAATAAATTGTGGAGCTTTCCAGCCAAAGTCACATACTGATGAAGATTGAGCCATTTTCTTTACCCTAGTTTTAAAATTTATTCTCTATTTACTTTATACACCCGCAAGCAAACTGTCGGTAGGAGCTTCTTTTCTATCCAGCATACTATAATTACGAAGAACTTGAACAACTTTAATGTCATAGTCTTCAAAGAGTTCCTTTCTTCCTTTGCTTTGCATTTTTCGGTGAGCAGATAAATTACGCCATTCATCGACCGCAGCTTCATTTTCAAAAAATGAAATAGACAGCAATTTGTTTGGGTTCGTTATGCTTTGAAATCGCTCGACACTTATAAAGCCTTCAATCTG
>JAAXIY010000085.1:0-3188 GCA_012270125.1 Paracoccaceae bacterium | reverse complement strand
GTTGCTCTTGCAGCAAGAGACATTGGAAAACTAAAATCGATAAGTGAAAAGACAGGTGCTAGCCTACACAAATGTGACGCTTCAAAAATTGAAGATGTTAATCTTTTATTTGAAGAACTCGATGCAAAAAGTGGCACTCCGGATTTAGTCGTTTACAATCCATCAAGCAGATTGCGTGGCGCGATTGAAACTCTTAATGCAGAAAAAACAAAGGCGGCTTTGGAAGTTACCTGTTTTGGTGCATTTTTAGTTGCGCAGCAGGCAGCTAAAAGAATGCTAGCTCGCGGAAGCGGTAGCATTTTTTTTACAGGTGCTTCAGCCGGTGTTAAAGGTTTTGCCAATTCTTCAGTTTTTGCTATGGGGAAGTTTGGTTTACGCGGTTTAGCGCAGGCTTTAGCGCGAGAATTACATCCCAAAAATATTCACATCGGTCACTTTGTGATCGATGGTGGTATCAAATCGGATGCTCGTCCAGAAAGGCAGGGAAATGGAGATTATGATATGCTTGATCCAGATGAAATTGCTAAAACTTATCTCCAATTTCATAATCAGCATAAAAGCGCATGGGCATGGGAAATAGAACTTCGCCCTTGGGTAGAAACTTTTTAATTAAGAGCACTTTTTCTAAATTTCGTGCTGATATGAATTCACTTCAGGCTCTATATGTTTTTTGCGCACTACTTCACCCGGATCCCAAACCTCTATCAAGAGCGGGTAGCATTGGGCGATATCTGAAGAATGCTTGACTGAACAATCACCCCCAGGACATGCTGACAAACCCGCCAAGAGATCAATTTCAGCATAAAATTCAAGGAAATCACCGGGCCGAACTGGGCTCGCCTTCATAATATATTGGCCTGTTTCTCCTGAAAATCCAGTGCACATGAAAACATTTAAAACATCATGTATAAGTGTCTCAGCAAGAGTTTTGTCAATTT
The DNA here is from genome assembly GCA_012270125.1 of Paracoccaceae bacterium. Taxonomy (GTDB): domain Bacteria; phylum Pseudomonadota; class Alphaproteobacteria; order Rhodobacterales; family Rhodobacteraceae; genus Salinivivens. Next base: position 2,250 of record JAAXIY010000085.1, on the reverse strand, counting down.
TCAAGTAAGATCCAAATGCTTTAGTTAGATTGGAGTGGCAACAGTGATGGTAGTCCAAACCAGACAACATCTTTTCTGTATATGGGTCACATCGTGTGCCAATTACATCGTGCACTGATGTTCCAAATTCATCGAATTTATACCAGTCTAATGTATCATCAACAATAGTAGCCATAGGTCTCAAATATGGGAAATTGGACCATAGCCGGTCTCCTGTAGAGAGATGAGTGCCGTGAAGCGCTCGTGTTTTACCAGCAAAAAATTTCTCATTTTGATCATGTAGGTTCCATAAGTTTAAATCACCTACTTGCGGCCCTTCGACAGAAACAATTTTAAAAAAACAACCCTTTGGAATTTCTATGCAACCGGCCTGCCTTGGATTAACTACCAATTCAGACACTTTTCTGGATTTTTTCTTAACAGCTTTCAAAGCCTCCAGATTATTATCTGGTAAAGAGTTAATTGGATAGCACACGACGGGCTTTTCTGATTTACGCTTTTGTGCATCACTTGGCGGAGCATGTTCTGGGTTGATTAACTTCATAAAAATCCTTTCTTTTAATAAACTTACTGAAAAGAGTTTTTACTACTAATGCAAAGATTAATCATTCCTTTTCAAAGATAATCGTAACCTCACCTAAGGGTATGCCCCACTTTGACATGTAGGCTTTGTTTAAAACCCTAGTGTCAGACAGCATCCACATATAATCTTTAAATGATACCCGTCTTTTGCCATTTGGAGTAGGTAGATCTATAGTATAGGCCCAATAAAACATATCACCATTTGTCTTACCTTCCGCGGTCCCAATAACTCCTTCAGCAGAGCCAGCCCATCCATTTTCCCCAATTTTGGTCAAGGTCCAAATGCGCTGCTCCTCATAACCATCTTCATATGTAAAGTCCTCCACCAAGACCAGATCTGATCCATCCCAAGAGCCTTTGATATTTACTAAAAAGCGCAATGATACATTGCCCAAAACATCTTGAAACTGCCCATGCGCCACTGTTTCACCATCAAAAAACTCTTCTAAAGAGAACACCCTATCGGACAGCTTAGGGTCCTCTATTGATGGTTTCAGGCCGCAACTAGCTAGAAACAATATAGGAATTAAAATCTTGATAAATCTAAGCATCAACAAACTTCCATTTTTAAAAGTTTAGAAACAAAATCGTTTTTATTCAAAAGAGCCCGCATCCGGCTTTGAGTTCAGCAAATTTTTGCACGTCTTACCCACCTTTTCAGCACAATCTTTTAATTTATCTCTGCGCTCTGCATCTGAAAGTATGTAAACAGCGGCAGCGCCACCTGCTACTCCGGCAGTCATGCCTGCTACAAAAATATTCGCTGCTATAAATTTTACTGGTAGTAGCACTGGCTGTTCCTTTATTGACTGTAACCTCTGAAAAGTAGCTGCCTTTTGACCATTAACTACAAACAAATTGTCGCGCCAAAGAAAAAATCATAAATAATCGTTAAAGTTTACAACTGGGCCAGAGAAAGAGTGAAAGCTTTCTCCGTCTTCATAAGGTTCAACAAATTGCCTCATCATATCGCTTACCCGGTTATCTCTATTCATAATGTCAATAAAACTATCAACACTGTGATGAACACCGATAAGAGCAAACTCCCCAGTCCCCAAATCTATAATCTTGTGCATAATATCATCGAAGGGGTAATCTCTAACATATTCAGCAAAAGCTTTAAACAATGCTTCCGCCTGCCCTTCTTTGGGTCGAAATCTCATGCAGTTTATCATACCTGCCATTTTCAAACTCTCCGTTTTTAATACCTGTCCCAAACATCATACTTAGCCCAAAGCTTACAAGATGTTTCATTCATCATGGTTCGAGCAAAATCTTTTCCCTCTATTGAACAATATCCCACAACTCTGTCATAAGTCTTTGCCCCAGTTAGTTCACATACAGCCTGTTTTCCTAAAAACTTTTTAGCAAAACGCGTGATCTTTTTTCCTTCAGGAGTGCTATTCTCGGCACAGTCTAAAGCGGAAATTCGAACAGGGATTCCATTTATCTCAAACGTATCACCATCACGAACATGAGTAATGGTACCTTTCAAAACAGATACGGCCCTAGTGTCGATCTTCGAGACGGAGGCTTCAGAAGCCTCACCCCAAAATCCAAATTTAAAAGAAAAAATTGAAAAACTGACCACAACCAATATCAAAAAGTAGCGCATGGAAATATTCATACAAAACTAGCGTTTTGAAGCAACATTAAACCGGAGCCTCA
>JAAXIY010000008.1 GCA_012270125.1 Paracoccaceae bacterium | reverse complement strand
CTTATATAAATTGAGAGCAGAAATAAAAATTGAGAAAACTGATTTAAAAGTCAGCACGGGAGTTGATAACAAACCCCCAAAGGCCTTCGATGACCCACGACATCCCAATATGGGATGGCGTTATTATGGCAGCGAAGACCTGGGGCAAAAAAATATAGATTGGGAAAAATTGCGAGTGCAAAATTTAGTGCCCGAGTTTGGTAAAGAATTATCGAGCGATAGCTATATTTTGGAATATGGCTTCGAAAAGTTAAACGGCGTTGATTTTAAAAAAGGCTGTTATGTTGGCCAAGAAGTCACAGCTCGAATGAAGCATAAGTCAAAACTTAGAAAGGGTTTAACATTAGTGGAGACTACTGGAAAAACCTCTTTTGGTACCCCAATTTCTGTAAATAATAAAATTATTGGGAAAATATTATCCTCGTCAGAAAACCAAGCCTTGGCTTATTTACGTTTCGACTTTGCCTCTAAAAATATGATGGCTGGACAAGTGAAAATTATTAGTCACTCTATTGGATCTTTCAATTAGCTAGGCCCGTTCAGAGTATTCAATCGTCTCTGTATTCACATTAATTTTTTCGCCTTGATCGATAAAAGGCGGCACCATGACTTTAAGTCCATTATCCAATATGGCTGGCTTGAAGCTATTGGCTGCAGTTTGACCTTTAACAACAGGCTCAGTCTCAATTACAACACAAGTAACCTTTTGCGGTAGTGTAGCATTTATCGCTTCATCATCGTAAAACTCAACGGCTATAGTCATCCCATCTTGCAAAAATGGTCTTCGGCTACCTAGTAAATCCGCAGGCAGTTCTAATTGCTCAAATGTTTCCACATCCATAAAAACAAGCATTCCATCCGCTTCATAAAGAAATTGTTGATCTTTTTGCTCTAAGCGAACGCGCTCGACTTTATCTGCACTCCTAAATCTTTCATTTAGTTTAGAACCTGTTCTCAGATTTTTTAATTCAACTTGTGCAAACGCACCCCCTTTTCCCGGCTTAACGTGTTCTACTTTCACGGCTGCCCAAAGGCCATTATCATGTTCTAGTACGTTTCCTGGTTTAATTTCATTACCATTAATTTTTGGCATTAAAGTAAGCTTTCAATTTATGTTGACGTTTAATTTGCGCACCCTATATCTCTTACAGTTTGTTGTGGCAACATGACGTTTACAGAACGAAATTTTAAGGTATGCTTTTTTTGCATAACAGGTATGCATTTTTAGACTACCCGAATCAGTTTTTTTCGTACATAAGCGCCCCAACACCAACAAATATTTTTGGATTAAGGAGCGACGAGATGAAAGATTTCGTTGACGCAACAGCTTTTAACTCTGAGCAAGGCAACCGGGCAAGGAAGCTTTTCGCAGCCGTAGTGCTTGCAGCTCTGGATGATGCGATCGCCGATGACAGAAAATACGGCAACGGCCCAGAGCAGATTGCAAGATGGGCGCGTTCCAGAGACGGTAGAGAGGTTTTATCTTGCGCAGGAATTGATCCCAATGAGCGAGTCGTCGAAGGGTTAATGGAATTTGTCGCAAAAGGTATTAGAACGTCTGTTGCCTTGTCTCGTGAAGAAAGCGAGCGAAGAAATGCAGCTATGGAAGCTGAAGCGGCCTAAAAATCGTTTCAGTAAAGCCTAATTTTTATTTAACTGTTGTAGCAGCTTGTCTAATTTTCTTCCGTCTTGACTTTTAGATGCTGGAGAATCTTTCACTAATTCATAATACTTTTCTACGTCGTACTTTTGAACTGGTAGGTTCAAATAATCTACGGTCAACCGACCCATCTGAAGTAACAACCTATATACTGAAAGATGTTCGTCAACCGTTGTTGAAATAAGCTGAACGCGAGCATCAAGAAGTTCCTGTTCAGCATTCAAAACATCCAAAGTTGTTCTAGCTCCCAGACCAGCCTCCTCTTTAACCCCTTTTAACGCGACTTCAGTTGCTCTAATTTGTTCCTCAGCAGACTTTTTGGCTGCTTTGGCTACTTGCAGCAGTGAAAATGCGCTGCTTACATTTTGCTCTATAGAAATTTTTGCCGAATAAAGCCTAGCAAGAGTTTGTTCGTTCAAGGCAATTGCTTTTCTAGATGAGGAGTATAATTTTCCACCAGAAAAAATTGGTCCACTGGCTCTAATACTTAATTCCCCGCTCGATTCACCTTCCTCATCCAAAGATACTGAACTACCTAATGAAACTGTAAATCCAGTGGAAAGATCAGCAATCTTTGAATTAATTTCGGTCATTTTCACCAAATGTTTTAATTCGTTTATTGAGGGATGCTCTTCCAAAGCAATTGCAATTGCTTTTTGTAAAGAGTCTGGAACTTTTGGCATAGTTGTCGGATACTCTAAAGAACCTTTTGGTTCTTCTCCTATAGCAGCCCTGTAATTGGCTCTGGCTTGTTCATATGTTCCTGTGGCAAATGCCAGCGTAGAATTTGAAGCCGCCAATCGAGCCTCAGCCAAAGCAACATCAGTTTTAGTAATCTCTCCAACTTCAAATCTATCATTTGCAGCTCTCAACTCTTCACTGATGACTGACAAATTACCTTTTCTCAGGGAAACATTCTCAGTCTCTCGAACAATTGCCATATATGCTTTTACGGCCTCAAAAAGAATATTTTGCTCTATGCTTACTAAAGAGGCCCTAGTAGCAAAGACTGTATATTTAGCTGCCTCCAAACCGAGGGTTCGTCGTCCCCCATCATATACAGTGAAATCCGCTAGAAGTGAAACCGTTGCAGAAGTATCAAAAGAGTTTGTTAAGTTGCGGTCATTATGAGAAACGGTGGACGCCCAAGATATTACAGGAGCCAACGAAGAAGCTGCAGTGGCCACATCTTCATCAGCAGCCCTCAAAACAGCCCTGTTTTGGTCTAATAAGCCGCTAGTCGAATAAGCGCCAACCATGGCTCCAGCGAGTGTACTTTTTTCATTGGCCAACACCAAAGAGCCAATGGTGACCGCACAAATAAAATACAAAGTTAAAATCTTATTAGACATCAATTTTCCAATCATCCAGGTATACAAATTCAAACGGCTCGTTAACAATTAATTACAAAACAAAATCTTTTTGCTTTAAAAAACCCTCAAGAACAGGAACAGCAGCGTTAAACGAATATCTCCAATTTACATTGTCGTTTAATTTATATCCAATTCTAGCTGTGCCAAGGCCTTCCTCAATAAAAATAGCACCTATTCGTCCTCCATTCTTAAGTTGATTTAAAATTGATAATGGGATTTCCTCAACCCCACCTTGCAAAATTATAACATCATAAGGGCCATGTTGAGGCGCTCCATCCTCAAGTTTGTTAACTTGGACAACTACGTTATCGGCACCCACTTCCGATAGTATTTCTTCGGCTTCAGTAGCAAAACCTTTATCTTGCTCTACTGCAATAACAAGCTCTGCCATTCGACTGATGACAGCTGAAGAATAGCCCAACCCTGATCCAATATCTAAAACCAATTCATTGTTCTTTATATCAAGAACATCAAGTAATTTTGCCAAAGTCCTTGGCTCTAAAATAACGCGGCTAGGCCCTATGCTTAAATTTTCGCCTATATAAGCTGCTTCTCGCTTTCCATCAGGCACAAATTTTTCTCGTGGAACATTTAGAAGTGCATCAATTATAGGAAACTTTGTAACATCAGACGGTCGAACTTGAGTATCAACCATAATTTGCCGGCGCATTTTATAATCGGTCACTGCTTAATCCCTTATTTTAAAAACAACGCTTTGTGGCACAACTAAACTAGATGAGCAACGCAAGACTACCCCAATTAATAAAGAAAAAAATTTAAAAAACTAAAATTGCTCTAAAGTCATTAACATTGGTTCCCGTTGGGCCAGGAGAAAAAAGTTCGCCAACTGCATCAAACGCGGTCCATGCGTCATGTTTTGCAAGATGTAATCTTGGGTCAAATCCCTGCTGCCGCATTTTTGACGCTGTGAAGCCGTCGCAGAAAGCTCCTGCGTTATTTTCCGAACCATCTATCCCATCAGTATCAGCAGCCAAAGCAGTTATATTTAATTCATTTTCTATTGATAACGCAAAAGACAATAAAAATTCTGTATTTCTACCACCCCGACCCGGCTTATCCTGTATTTCTACGGTAGTTTCGCCACCAGATAAGATTACTGCTGGTGTTTCAAAAATGGTATCTTTATCGTTTCTGAATTTTGCCAAAGCCGCATGCATGGATCCAACATCAGACGCTCTTCCTTCAATTGAATCCGATAAAATATAAGAATTCAACCCAAATTCTTGAGCCTTTTTTGCAGCTGCCTTTAAAGAAATTTTAGACGATGCAATCAATTTTATATCATTATTGGAAAATCTTGGATCATCATAAGTAGGAGACTTAGTATCTTCTTTCTCAAAATACTCTTTGATCTTTGAGGGTATCTTTATTCTATAGGCTTCAATAAATGACAATGCTTCCTTTAACGAAACACTGTCTGGTATCGTTGGTCCAGATGCGACTTGAGCGGGATCATCACCCGGCACATCAGATACAACTAAAGTTGCTACAGGAGCCGGGTAGGAAGCAAGTGCTAAGCGACCGCCTTTAACTTGAGAAAAATGTTTTCTTATCGCGTTCATCACACCAATTGGGGCACCAGAATGCAACAATACTTCATTTAACTCTTGTTCATCTGCCAAGCTAAACCCTGGCGGTGGCGATGGTAGCAAAGCCGATCCTCCACCACAAATTAATGCGATTACTAAATCATCAGCCGTCAGCCCATATATCGCCTCAAAAATACTGCTGGTTGCCATCAAACCGTTCTCATCGGGAACTGGGTGGGCCGCCTCCAGTACTTTAATTTTCTTACATTTCTCTGAAAAGCCGTAACGAGTTACCACAACCCCACTTAATTCACCTTCCCATGATTGCTCCAATGCTGAAGCCATTTGAGCGACCCCTTTCCCGCATCCTATAACAACAGTTTTACCTTTAGGGGGCTTAGGTAAATTGGGGGGTAAAGTTATTCGTGGATCTGCAGCATCTACGGCTGCTTTGAATAATTTACTCAAAACTTCTCGTTCGTTAATCGTCATAGTTTTCCAATGCACCATTAAAGTTCAAGCGAATAGCTTAGGAACAGTAATTGCTGATTGAAATTAATTCTACAAAAATTCAACAGATAATGTACCTGGAAAACTTTTTACTTTTCCTATCCGGCTAGAGCCGCTGATACAAAAATAATCGATAATGCGCTAATAGCTATGGCGAAACGCCACCGCGGATTTTTTTTCATGCCTGCTTCCTGCCTATTTTCTGATCTATGCCAGTTATAACGACATAATAACAAGAATTTTAAATTTTGCAAAATATGTTTGTCTTGTAGGAACTTCCGTGAGAACGCCTCTAAGCCAGGTTTTATCGAAAATAAGGGCGGCTCACCCACCGCCCTCATTTTTATTTTCGATAATCTTTTTTTATATACCAGCTATAAAAGTTGCCGTAAGCCAATCGCTGGTACCGGTACTCCTTTTGGAGCCAGCTAAAAACCTTTAACATGATGACTTCTTTTTACTGTTAGTATCTTTTTAATAACAGAAAATTTTTAAAATTAAACTGTTCATTTTACAGAAGCCAAAAAAATGTTTCATATACTTAAATTGATTTTCTATGGCTTAAGCGGAAAATCATAAAAATCTCATTTTCTCTTTTTTTATAAAAAAGATTTATTGATGGGAAAAATCAATTAGCGTAGACATATGATGTTAGACAAAAAGAAGAATATAATGACTAAGTCACTGAATGCTGTTGGTGCGTCAACATACCAATCAATCAAAAGAGATATTATTTTTGGTGATTTAGCTCCCGCCTCCAAACTCAAGCTGGAAACACTTCGAAAAAATTACAACGCAAGCATGTCTACGCTTCGCGAAACACTGAACCGCTTAGCAAGTGAGGGTTTTGTTGATGCATTAGACCAAAGAGGGTTTTTTGTAACGCCTGTATCAAAAGAAGACTTAATGGAGGTTGCTAATTTAAGGGTTCTACTCGAATGCCATGCCCTCAAACTATCGATCGATAATGGTGATACAGACTGGGAAGGTAACTTGGTTTCAGCACATCACAAACTTAGCAGTATGGAGCAAAAAATGTTAAGTGGTGATGACAGCCAAAAGGAAGATTGGAAAAGGTACGATTGGGAATTTCATCTCGCTCTTATCGAAGCGTGTGGTTCCAGAAATTTGATCTCTCTTCACTCAGTTCTGTATGACAAGTACCTAAGATATCAGATGTTAATGTTAACACACCGCGGACAAGAGGCCGCTGATGAGCACAAACAGATGTTGGAAGCGGCTCTAGATCGAAATGTTGAAGCCGCCACAAAGACACTCACAGTCCATATCGAAAAAGGACTAGAGCATACCTTAGCCGCGTTTTAAATGGGTGATCAAAATTTTTAATTCAAAATCAATGAAAGGTTACAGAAAAAATGTCAGAACAAAAGGGTAACTTAAAAGGCTTAGCTATAAGCTTTATTTTGATTTCGTTAATAATGGGCGTTGGTGTTGGTATTGTTTATTTTGTAGGTCAGAGTATTTATTAGCCTATCTGATGAAACAAATGGTCAAGACTTGGAAAATTATAAAGAAAAACATCAAGAAATAAGGCAGGGCGTTCGTGCCTTATGTAGTCAATTTTCTGCAGAATATCATAGAAAAGTTGATGCCGAAAAAGGGTATCCTGAAGAATTTGTAGAGGCTCTTACAAAAGAAGGGTGGATGTCTGCACTAATCCCTGAAGATTATGGAGGGTCAGGCCTCAGCCTTACTGAAGCCACCGTTATCATGGAAGAAATTAATCGTGCGGGAGGAAACTCAGGGGCATGCCATGGACAAATGTATAATATGAATACCCTCGTTCGGTTTGGTTCTAAAGAGCAGAGAGAGCGATACCTTCCTAAAATTGCGACTGGTGAATTACGCCTTCAATCTATGGGTGTAACAGAACCAACAACGGGTACAGACACGACAAAGATTAAAACAAAAGCCGAAAGAAAAGGTGACCGTTACATCATCAATGGACAAAAAGTATGGATCAGCCGGGTCCAACACTCAGATCTTATGATCCTACTTGCTCGAACTACGCCTTTAGAGGATGTGTCAAAGAAATCAGATGGGCTTTCAATTTTTTTAGTGGATATCAAATCTGCTATGGACTCAGGTATGGCTGTCCGGCCAATCCAAAATATGGTGAATCACGAGACAAACGAATTGTTCTTTGAAAATTTAGAAATACCATCCGAAAATTTGATTGGCGAAGAAGGTAAAGGCTTTAAATATATTCTAACAGGATTGAATGCTGAACGAATTTTAATTGCAGCCGAATGTATAGGTGACGGGTACTGGTTTACTGATAAAGTTACTTCTTACGTCAATGAACGCGAAGTATTTGGGCGCCCAATTGGTCAAAACCAGGGCGTTCAGTTTCCAATTGCTGAAGCTTACATTGAAATAGAGGCGGCAAATTTAATGCGATATCAATCTTCTTATCTTTATGATGCCGATTTGCCATGCGCTGCGGAGGCAAATATGGCGAAATATTTAGCAGCAAAAGCCAGCTGGGAAGCTGCAAATGCTTGTATTCAGTTTCATGGTGGTTTTGGATTTGCTCATGAGTATGATATCGAACGAAAATTTAGGGAGACACGGCTCTATCAAGTTGCGCCAATATCAACCAATTTAATTTTATCATACATTGCTGAACATGTTCTAGGAATGCCGCGTTCATTTTAACCCCTATTCTAATGACCTAAACTGATCTGATTTTTAATAGCCTCTGTATAATAAGATAAAACTGGAGGCTATTATGTTAGAAGAACGACTCAGACCATATTTGGTAGGTTTTGTTAACGGCCACTACGAAGAAGTAGACGATCAACTAGTGTTTGCCTATAATGAAGCTCATGCCATAGAAACGATCTTAAAAACATACAATGACGCAAAATTTGTTTATGAGTCGAAACCTTTAGAACATTAAGGCAGTAAGTTTTACAAACATTGGGTTTTTAGATTAACCTTGTTTTTGTAGTGACGGAAAATTAGGTTGTTACGCTTATTTTTTAGACACAACTTAGAAATTAAGATTAAAATACCCCAAGATCATTGAAGCGGAAGCTATATTAGGAAAACCTGAGAGCGTAGCGAGGTCGGGTTTTCTCCAGTCTTATTTGATGTTCCACCAACATTGCCGAACTCGCTACGCTTCTATTTTACAACAGAAATTTAAAATAATTAATTATTTTTCAACTGATGGACTTCTATTACATTACCTTCAGGGTCATAAAAAAATAACTGGTGCCAACCTTTTACAGCATCACTTCCCCAGTCCGAATATGGAACATTTAAATTATCAAGATGTGCTTTAAATGCTTCAATATCATCAGTCCTATAAGCTATATGCCCACGTTCTAATGGATTGACCGTCTGACCTGAGCGAAAAGAATTCAGCACATCTTTTTTTGTTAAATGCATCTGAACATCACCATCTGTTACAAAAGACACATCACCGACTAATCCACGATTTTTATTAATAGGTGGTAAATTATCAGGGTCATCATCACTTAGACAAAGAACGTTACGATAGAATTTATCCATATCCTCTACATTGGACGTGCATAAATTAATATGATGCAGCTTCAGTTTCATTTTTAATACTCTTAGTTAAATTATGGCTCTTATTGAAAAAGTGTAAAACTTTTTGGCGTGCTGAACTTTTATGTTAAGCTAAATTGGAGTAATAAGGGAGTTAAAAATGTCATCTGTAGAAAAGAAAACTTTTGCCACTGAAGCAGCCGAAGTAATGGAGCCAAATAATGCAAAAGTAGAGATTGTAAACGTAGGCGGAAATAGAGTTATGAAAATTGCCGCCCAACCAGGTTGGGTATGGTCGAAAGATATAAAGCCACTCGTAGGCACAGAAAGCTGCCAAGCCAAACATCTAGGCGTAATAGTAGAGGGTACAATAACTTGTCGGCATGACGATGGATCGGAAATTACTTATACTGCTGGAGATGCCTATTCCATCGAACCAGGGCATGACGCATGGGTAGTTGGCGATAAAAAGGCAATTGCTTATGAATTTCACGGGCTTTGGGGAGAAACCGGTTAAAAAGACAACATTTTACAGGGCACTATTATTAGCCCTGTAGAGGTTTCGTTAGAAAAAAGTAAACTTTCAAGCTGGCCGCAAAGAACCTGTGATGGATTTAAATCAAGAAAACCTTGTAGAAATTCGACGTGATTTCCATAGATTTCCAGAGCTTGGTTTCCAAGAAAAAGTAACAAAAGACAAAATAACTAGCTATTTAAAAGGACTTGGGTTGGATGTTTATTGCGGAGCTGGAATAGTAGGCGTCCTAAGTATTGGAAATGGGGATAAGGTAATAGGCCTGAGGGCGGATATGGACGCTTTGCCCATCCATGAAACGAATAATCATAATTACATTTCAAAAAATGCAGGGGTAATGCACGCCTGCGGGCATGATGGCCATATGACAATGCTATTGGGAGCAGCTCATAAGCTTGCAACAAGCGCCAATTTCAATGGAACAATAGTTTTTATATTTCAGCCCAATGAAGAAAATGGGCTTGGTGCAAAAGCTATGTTAGATGATGGCCTGTTAGAAAATTTTCCAATTCAAGAAATCTACGGCATACATAATCTTCCAGGGGTTGCGACTGGAGAGTTATTAACAAGGTCCGGACTTATTTGCTCCTCAGAGAGCCTCTTTGAAATAATAATTAAAGGGATGGGTGGGCATTCCTCAATGCCCCAACTAGGACGAGAAACAATATCTATTGGAGCTGAACTTATCCAGGCCATTCAAACTATTATTTCTCGAAAAATGGCTTCTGGATCTGGTGCTGTCATCTCAGTGACCGAATTTATCACTGACGGAACACGAAATGTTTTACCTGGTGAAACGATTTTAAAGGGTGATGTGAGAACAAGGCATCCTGATGATAGACAAAAAATAGAAACATATTTGAATCAAATTTCTAGAGGCCTAGCTTCTGCTCACGATGTTGATGTTGAGGTAACTTTTGAAACCGAATTTATTGAAACAATTAACCATATAAACCCAACGGAAACAGTTTTTAAAACAGCCAGAGACCAAGGATATGGGTTTACAAACTGTGAACCTATGAGTTTTTCAGAAGACTTTGCCCATTTCTCTAATATAGTTCCAGGATGTTTTTTTCTCTTAGGAAATGGAACAGAAGGCTTACATAGTAAGCCTCTTCATTCAAGCAATTATGACTTTAACGATGCGCTTTTACCGATAGGTACAAATTTTTGGGCTAGTCTGGCTGAGAACTGCCTCTCCGCAAAGGAATACTAATGGATCTAACGGTGTTCAAAATACGACTTGCCAAGCTCAAAGAAAAATTGAGAGACAACAATATAGAAACTGCAATTATAACCGATGAGGATAATGTCTACTATCTCTGTGGCTATTATGACTACCTTCACATGGATTTTGGGAGGCCAACCTTATTAATAATTTCAGTTGATCGAGAAATCCTTCTTATAACGCCTGCGATTGATCTTAACACAGCTCAGGAAGCCGCTTGCGTTGATCGAATATCAGCTTGGAATGATGGGATGGGAGAAGAGTGGAGAGAGGAACTACCTCAAATTTTACAAAAATCTGGTCGCATAGCAATTGAACCAGATCAGATGCCACCAATTGTTAAAAGATATATAGACCAAGAAGTGCCTTCCAACCAAGTTGCAAACGTTACCCCAATCCTCAGCACCATGCGAATGGTTAAATCTGATGAAGAACTTAAGATTGCCCGCGATGCTGGAAAGGTCGCAAATGCCATGATGTTAGCAGGTCGAGAAGCGATAGGTGATGGAGTAGCAGAATATGAAGTTGCCATAGCCACCTCAAATGCTGGCACTAAAAAGGCAGCTGAAATATTGAAAAATGATTACCAAGACAAATTCATGTCTCCAAATACCCATTTTTTGCAAATAATGGCATCTGGTGACACTATTACCAAGACACACCATAGAGCAAGTACGAGAGTAATGCGGTCTGGTGAACCTGTTTTTCTTTGTTTCTGTGGCATGACAAATTTTCACAAATTTAAGCTTGGGTTCGATAGAACTTTTTGGATTGAGTCAATCTTAGACAAAACTCAGCTTCAAATCTATGAAGTCGCTGTTGCAAGTCAAAGGGCAGCTTTAAATGTGCTTGGGCCTGGGGTCACCGCGGAGAGTGTCCACGCAGCATACGCTGAGGTAATACAAGATGCAGGATTTGACTATCCATTTCGCTGTGGTCGCGCCACAGGTTTTAGTTTTTTGGAAAACCCCCAACTGGTAACTGGAGACAAAACAATTCTTAAACCAGGAATGGTTTTTGCAGTAGATGGTTCAGTTTCTGGCGAAACATTTAGAGCTCAAGTGGGAGATAGTTTTATTATTACTGAAAATGGGTGGGAAGCCATCACAGATCACCCAAAATCTATCGATCACGTCGTAATTTCTTAAACATCAGTCCATTGAAATGACTATATCTCAATTTTTAGTACCAAATCCGCCTCCTGAAGGCGTATGCATTACGAAAACATCACCAGGGTGTAGTTCGTTTATGTCATTACCATTATGCTGATCGATACTTCCATTTTGACGTTCAATCCACTCCTTGCCTACTTCTCCATTTAGCCCTCCATTCAATCCTTTCGGTGGAACTCGGCGGTGGGAACACAAAGTTGTAACTGTCATTTGCTCCAAGAACCGTAAACGTCGGATTATTCCGTCTCCACCAATAAATTTTCCTCTTCCACCAGATCCAACCCTAATAGACATTTCTTCTACTCTCACTGGAAAACGAAATTCTAAAATTTCAGGATCCGTACTTCTTGTGTTTGTCATGTGAGTTTGCACTCCAGAACATCCATTAAAGTTTAATCCAGCCCCACTTCCTCCACAGATTGTTTCATAATTTTGTAAATTTTTATTTCCCCAAACAAAATTATTCATGGTTCCTTGACTGCCAGCCATAACACCCAAGGCTTGCAGCAGAGCATTGCACATCAATTGGCTTACCTCGGTATTTCCAGCAATGACAGCAGATGGATATTCAGCATGGATCATACTTCCCTTGGGAGCTATTATCTCTAGTGGACGGAAGCATCCTTCGTTGAGAGGAATTTCTGCTCCGATTAGGCTACGGAAAACATATAAAACGACTGCATGACAGACAGCCAGTGGTGCATTATAATTATAAGGATCCTTTTGAGCAGTCCCTGTAAAATCTATTTCTGCAGTTCTTTTTTTGCTATCTACTCGTACCTCAACACATATGAACTTCCCATTGTCCAATTCATATTTGCTTTTGCCGCCTTTAATTTTAGTTAAAACTTGTCTAACACATTCTTCAGCGTTGTCTTGCACGTAACGCATGTAGGAATGCACAACTTCAACACCAAATTGCTCTATCATTTTGAGCACTTCACGAACGCCAGTTTCATTGGCAGCAACTTGAGCAGCCAAATCAGCTAAATTTTCTTCAATGTTTCTGCAAGGGTATTCTCCAGAGCTAAGAAGTTCTCGAACCTCTTTTTCTCTAAAATTACCGTCTTCAACCAATTTAAAGTTATCAATCACAACTCCTTCTTCTTCAATAATTTGACTGTCTGGAGGAGCTGATCCGGGCGTTTTTCCACCGATGTCAGCATGATGTCCCCGTGACGCAACAAAAAAGAGTATTGCCCCACCATTATCAAAAACTGGCGTGATTACGGTAACATCAGGTAAGTGTGTGCCGCCATTAAAAGGTGCGTTTAAAACAAAAACATCGCCTTTTTTCATATTTGGATTTTGTCGAATAATTGATTTAACCGAACCCGACATACTTCCTAGATGTACTGGTACGTGAGGAGCGTTGGCCACTAAACCGCCTTCGGGATCAAAAAGAGCACATGAAAAATCAAGTCGCTCCTTGATGTTTACTGAATAAGCCGTGTTGGCAAGAGTAGCTCCCATTTGCTCAGCTATGGACATAAATAAACTATTGAAAACCTCAAGCATAATCGGATCTGCCCTTGTTCCCACAGCTTCTTTTCTTTTTAGAGGAATATGTCTTTCTAATATAAGGTGACCAAATTTATTAAGTTTAGCGCACCAATCGGGCTCTATAACATTTGTACCCGTAGGTTCTTTTATAATGGCCGGCCCATGAACCTGTTGACCTGGTTTCAGGGACTGCCTTTCATACAATGGAGCTTCAACAAGATTTCCATTACTAACTATTTTTAATTTATCGACTGCTACAGGAGTTTGCCTAACCTCCTCCATTGTAGCTTCATTAACAACAGAGGAGCCACCTATTGCTTCGACGCTTAAAGCCTCAAAAATAAGCTCTCTTCCCTCGCTGGAAAAACCATACCGTGCGCGATGAGCTTTATCAAAACGCTGTTTTAATTCTTTTAGATTTCCAAAACTAACGGTGAGCGCTTGATGCGAGCCACTTAAGCGTAAGTGTGCTCTACACTCCACACTTATATCATCATACCTAACACCCTGAGATACCACTTGCCTGGTGGCTTTATCAGATAAATCTGACAGCATTACTTTCGCTTCTTCATAAGCAGACAGAGGTCGTTCGAACTGACTTTCTTTCATACAACGGATTTCAGCAAGACCCATACCGTATGCAGAAAGGACACCTGCAAAGGGGTGAATAAAAATTGTCTCAATTCCCAAAGCATCCGCTACGAGACATGCGTGTTGCCCCCCTGCGCCACCAAAGCACTGCAGCGCATACTTTGTAACATCATATCCTCTTTGAACAGAGATCTTTTTGATTGCGTTTGCCATGTTTGCTACAGCAATTCGCAAAAAACCTTCTGCCAACTCTAC
>JAAXIY010000066.1 GCA_012270125.1 Paracoccaceae bacterium | reverse complement strand
TCTTTGGCAAGAAGGTGATAACTTTCTGGATCAGCTTTTTTGTAGTCTTCATCATCTAGGTGATCAGGATAACCACAACACATATGGATAATTTTTGTCACATCTTTTGGGACCCCGTGGAAGCAACGCTCTATACCTTCCATGCCAAAAGATGAGGCATCATCAACTTGGCGTGCAAAAAGAGGTTCATCAACCTGGATATATTTGCATCCAGCGTCAACTAATGACAAAATTTCCTTATTTACCGTTTCAGCTAAATCGCGATTGAGCTTTGGTCTGTCGTCATAGAAACAATCTGCCGTTGTATCCATAATCGTAAGTGGTCCCGGAAGTGTAAATTTAACTGGCGCTGAAGATACACTTTGGCTGCTTTTAAAGTCATGAACGGAGTAGCTGGAACCATTATGTTTGATTTTATTACGAACTGCTGGAAGATTTGTTTCATATGCGCCATCTCTTAAGACACGGTGCTCCAGATTTTTAAAATCAAACCCTTCTAAATATCTGCAGTGATAGTGGATATAGTTTTCTCTTCTGACTTCTCCATCAGTTGGGATATCTATCCCTGCATCTATCTGCAAATTTATAACTTCCTTTGCAGCTCTGACAAATAAATGTTCATCGCTATCAGACTTTTTTTCTATATACTGAGTAAATTCCTTTGTTACACGTTCGGTATCCATTCCTCCATCATTTCTGGCACTATTAAACCAGTCTTCAATAGGAAGATAAGAAGGTTTAGGAAATGATCCGATCACCGTAGTTGTTAGGGGTTTATTCACCATTTTTCACCTATTTATTAGGGGCGCTAACCTGAAAATCAGGTGTTGAAAAGCTCTTTCCAGCGATGGCATGCAACTTCATGCTGTGGGTCTGTTTGTTGAAGGCTCGGCTCTTCTTTTTTACAAATATCGATAGCATGAGGGCAGCGGGTGTGAAATTTGCAACCACTGGGCTGGTTTGTAGGAGAAGGAATTTCTCCTTCTAATCTTTGTGCCGTTCCCTGGTCATCTGGATTGAGCGATGGAATAGCAGAAAACAAAGCTTTAGTGTACGGATGCTTAGGTGCTTTAAAGAGCTCTCTGGTAGGGGCTGACTCAACTAACCTTCCAAGATACATAACGGCGACATGATCACAGATATGAGCCACAACGCTTAAATCATGGCTTATGAACATGAATGTTAAACCCATGTCTTTCTGTAAAGACTTAAGAAGATTAAGAACATCTGCTTGGATGGACACATCAAGCGCAGCCACGGCTTCATCTGCAATTACCAAACGAGGGTCAGATACAAGCGCTCTAGCAATTGAAATACGTTGCCGCTGGCCACCAGAAAAAGCATGAGGAAATCTTCTTAAATGTTCTAAGTTTAATCGGCAACGAGACGCTATTGTTCTGACACGACTATCAATTTCTTCTCGATCTGAAGCCAACTTCATAACTTCGATTGGTTCTGCGATTATATCTCTGACGGTCATTCTGGGTGACAAAGCAGCATAAGGGTCTTGAAAAATTAATTGGGCTCTTTTTCTGTAATCTGCTAGCTGCGTTTTATCCAACTTACTCAATTCATATGAAACATCACCATCATCATAGTGTGCTGATCCGCTACTTATTGGTACAGCATTGAGCAAAGCTCTTCCTAAAGTTGTTTTTCCAGATCCACTTTCGCCTACGAGACCAAAAAAAGAACCACGTTTAATTGTTAACGATACATTATTAACGGCTTTTAAATAATTTTGAGAAAATAAACCCCCACCAATTTTGTAGGATACAGATAGATTTTCAACTTTAACTAAATCAGCCATTTTATGCACCACTCCCATCTTTGTATAAGTGGCAAGCAACGCGCCTAGATTTCCCAAAGCTGGTAAACGAGGGTATATCCGCAGAACATTGATCTCCTAAAACTTCCCCACACCTGGTATTGAATACGCATCCAGAGGGACGCTCTAAAGGTGATGGAATATCTCCCGGAATTGGTTTCAAGGGTGAGTCAAGGTCGTCTAATCTTGGAAGTGCTGCTAACATACCTTTGGTATAGGGATGCTTTGGAGAATTAATAACGTCTCTTACAGAACCCTCTTCAATAATTCTGCCAAGATACATCACACTAACTTTATCTGCAGTTTGTGCAACAACTCCTAAATCATGAGTTATAAATATAATACTCATATTGAAGTCTTTCACTAAGTCTTTCATAAGATCCAGAACTTGCGCTTGGATTGTAACATCAAGAGCAGTAGTAGGTTCATCAGCTATTAAAAGGCGAGGCTTAGTTGAAAGAGCCATAGCAATCATCGCTCTCTGACGCATACCTCCTGATAGTTCAAAAGCATATTGATCAACTCTTCGTGAAGGGTCAGATATGCCTACTCTATCTAGCATTTCGATAGAAATTTCCCGAGCTTTCTGTTTTGACATATCACTATGCAATTGAAGTTGTTCAATCATTTGCTTTCCAATGGTGATTGATGGCGCAAAGCTTGCCATTGGCTCTTGAAAGATCATCGATATAGCGCCACCTCTTACAACCTTAAGGTCCGCTGGCTTTTTTAATGATAGAACGTCAATTTCTTCTTGGGCTGAATGAAGTGTAATACTGCTTTCAGGGCTATATACAGCATTCATAGCATTTAGGTTCATAAGAGATTTTGCTGTGACAGATTTACCTGAACCACTCTCTCCAACTAGCCCCATTACTTCTCCTCGATTTAGAGAGAAGCTGACATCTTCTACTGCAGTTATGAGACCTTCATCGGTTTTAAATTTCAATGTTAGGTTTTTTACTTCGATAAGAGTATCCATTTGTCGATCCTACTTTTTATTATCAGAGTAAGGATCGGCTGCATCTCGCAGTCCATCACCAACAAACACAAACGCCATCACCAAAGTGATAAAAAATATTACGGGAATAAAATACCACTGATAGTTCAACAAAACATCTGCACTTGTTACGTTTTGAAGCATAACGCCTAAAGAATTTACTGGGTCTTTTAGGCCCAACCCAATGAAACTCAGAGCCGTTTCTGATAAAACCATGTATGGAAAAGAAATTACAAGATCGACGATTATATAACTAGTAAATGATGGCAAAAGATGGCGTCGAATAACATGTGAAGAAGACGCTCCACATAACTGAGCGGCTAATACATATTCTTGATTTCTCTCTGTCAGCAAATGGGTGCGTACACGCCGTGCTAAAGTTGGCCAGCCTATCAAGCCAAGTATCAGAGAAATGAAGAAAAACCGCATCTCTGCCGTCCATTCTTGAGGTATGAATGCGGCAATAGCCATAAACAGTGGAATGGCTGGAATTGTCCGAACAGCGTCAGTAAGCATTTGCAATACAGAGTCAATCCATCCCCCGTAATATCCGGAAACTCCACCAATTACTAATGCGAGCACAAAGGCTATAAACACACCGAGGCTGCCAACTTGTAGGGACGTCCAAATAGCATGAAGCGTTCTAGAAAAAATGTCTTTTCCACTTGCGTCGGTCCCAAACAAATGGACAAAACCATCGTCTATCCCAAACAAATGGATATTTCCGGGAATGAAACCAAGGATCTTATAATCAGAACCGGTCACAAAAAATTGAATATAACGGCGCTTATCTTCATTGACTTTTTCAACCCAGCGAAAATTGGTTTTTAAAGATCTTTCGCGCTCAATGGTATGAAGAAACGGCCTTAAAGAGCAGCCATTTTTATCGCAAAACATGGGAATATTTGGGGCACCATTGAGATAGTCTTTGTCTCGGCCGGCAATAGTTGGGTCATATGGTGAAAGAAAAGGCGCTAAAATCCCTGAAATGATTAACACCAAAAGCACGGTTGCGGCTATCATCGCGGCCCGTTGTTTTTTAAAACGTGCCCAGACTAACTGACCCTGAGAAGCCGTAAAGTAAGCCTCTTTCATTTTTTGGTCTTGCATAGACTGCTGCGGTATATCTGATTGAATTTGTTCTGTCATAACTAATTTATCAAACTCTTCCGTATTCTTGGATCCAGGATGGCCAAAAGCACATCAGTTAAAAAGTTTAGGGAAACAATTGTTGCCGTAAGTAAAAAGATAATTGCCCCAGCTAGCTGTTGATCATTTGATCTAGCTAATGATTCAATTAAGAGCGCACCAGCATCGGTTAGAGTCAATATTAAGGCAACAATAGGAAGCTCGTTAAATACCCTATTTAAATCAAAACCAAGGCTGTTTACAATCGGACTTAGAGCGTGTCTTGCAGGATATCTCCAGAGTAATCTACGGCCATATATTCCCCGTGCTGCTGCGGCAGTGACATATAATTTTCCAATTTCGTCAGACATTAAGGCTCTAACTGTTTGTAAGGCAAAGGCAGTAGCTGACCAACCAAGTATAAAAATAGGCAACCAAGCGTGTTTTAGGAGATCGATAAATTTATCCATACTCCATTCTGCATCACGATATTCTTTCGAAAATAGGCCAGTGAGGGTGTCTCCGAAGTATATTGTGGAAAATAGCATGATCATTAAAGCCAGCAAAAAGTTTGGCATTGCTAATCCCAAATAGCTGATGAGCTTTAGTCCATTGTTAAGGTAAGCATTAGAACTTGCAGCAGAAATTATACCTACCGGCAAAGCAATCATATAAGCCAGTAAAAGTGATGATAGGCAAATGCCTAAGGATAGCCAAAATTTTGTTCCAAGTAATTGTGCGATATTTACACGTAATATACAGCTATCACCGAACTCGCCTTGAAATGCATTTACTATCCAAAGTGTCCACCGTTGTACAAATGGTTTGTCTAATCCAAGGCGCTTACGTTCGATTTCTATATCTTCAACGGAAATTCCAGATCCTTGAGTGTTTTTGAAAGCTAAATAGCGTTCAGCACAATCACCAGGCACGAACTCCATCAATGTGAAGACGACTAGTGAAATAATCACTAGTGTGAGTGCCGCAAGAAAAGCGCGAGTTAGAACGAATTTTCCAAATTGAAGCATATTTTTTGTTCTCTTTTCGAGCCTGTCTGGAAAAGACTAAAGATCTTATAATAAATGAGCAAGGGCGACTGCAAGCCGCCCTTGAAAAATTTAACTAAAAGAAACTTTAGTTTTTACTCGTCTAACCACCACTGTGTCGCACGATAAGGATATGTTCTATAATATTCGTACGAATGTGTTTTGAAAGAAGTGAAGTTTTTCAAGTTGTTGTGGTGAATCATAGGTGCTGGTGCATTCACTGTTCCGATGAACAGTAAATTTTCTACCATATTTTTCACCATACGCTCACCAAGAACCTTGAACTCGTCACTAGACTGGTCAGCGGATTGAAACGCATTGATGTCGGAAATTAATTCTTTCACATAAGCCGGCGGCTCGACACCATTTGCTCCATTGCTGTCTACCCATTCAGCCCAAAGCATACCAGTTCGAACTCCGAAGTAGTTTTCGAATGGTGGTACCCAAAGCTCATTGTTTCCAAGTACAATGGCAAGTGGCTGTGATTTACGCCACATCATCACGTCCAATTTATTTGCTGATTGAGCAGAACGATATTCGTCAGGTGTAACTTCTTTCACAACGGATTGCACACCAACGTCGGCCCAGTATTGACCTACGAGTTCAACAGTTTGGCCAGCGATACCTTGCGTAGCAAAGCTCATGTTCAAGACAAGCTTATCGCCATTTGGTAACTCGCGAAATCCATCACCATCAGTGTCTTTCATACCGATCTCATCTAGCAAGCTGTTAGCCCGTGCAGCATCAAATTCTGTTGCATGAGACATCCATTTATCTGATACAAATGCTGGTTTTGGAGAAAAGCCGATGTATTGTTGTGGTGTGCCTTCGCCAAAGAAACCTACATCATTCAATTCAGCACGGTTGATAGCAATAGACATAGCCTCTCGGAAGCGAATATCACCAAACACGTTTCTCTTCGCTTCATCTTCATGCGTCACATTAAACGAGAAAACACCAAGAGTGATTTCAGGACGCAGGTCAACAGTATAGTTACCCTGTGCTTGACCATCTAGAAGAGCTGGAGCTGAAGCAAGTTGAAGTGACTGTGCTTTATAGTCAACATCTCCATTTACAATTGAAAGAAGGCGTACCTCATTATCGTTTTTGTAAACTTCGTCTTGCTCAGAAATATATGGTAGCTGTTGCCCAGTCGGATCAACCTGGTGAAAGTATGGATTAGCAACCAGGTGTCTTCCTTCGGTAGTATCAGCTATATACATATGGCTTTCCAAAGTTGGAATTACTGGCATTGGAAGGTTGCCAGCAATCTCTGGACGGCTCAGCAATGGTGACGGTGTGTCTGTCCAGTCTGAGTTTCCGTAATAAGCTTTGATAGCATCATAACCGTTTTCAAACCCTAACGACTTAGCATAAGCGTCTGCATCAGCGTTTATATCTGGGTGGAACTGGCCAAGAAAATGTTTTGGCTGAAAGCCTTGAGCAAAGTGCGTTGCAAAGTGCGCAAGAAGGCCAGGTTTTGGTGCAGGGAGATTAAAAACGACTGTTGTTGCGTCAGGTGTATCTACAGTCATTGTTTCACCACCTACGGTGATGTAATCTTTTGGTTTTTCAAAAATATTACTGTCTAGCATGATATTATCATGATAAAACTTTACATCTGCACTCGTGAACGGAGCCCCATCAGACCACTTGTGTCCCTTACGAAGATGGAAAGTCAGTTTGGTAAAATCTGAATTCCACTCCCAGCTTTTAGCAATGTTTGGAACTATTGTTTGAAGGTCGTCTGAGAAACGTACAAAGTTTACGTGCCGAACTGACAAGAAGTCAGATGTTCCAGCTTCTGTAGCATTCGAAAGTACATCCAGAGTACCGCCGTATTGTCCTATGCTATCGTATGGGACGACAACGAGAGGTTCTTCAGGAATACGCTCAGCAAGTGATGGTAAGGCAGGATTACCTTTGATTTTTGCATTCAGAGCAGCGCTGTCTGGGTTTCCGGACATGCTCATAGTACATCCAGCAGCAGCTTCAAATTCTGCTTTTTCATATTGTTGTGGATAGGCTCCGGGAGCGACGCCCATCATATCAGATACAGTTATCGCAGGACAGCTAGCGTACGCACCGATAGGGAGCGCAACCATTGCCACTGCGGTAAACAAAGATTTTTTCATATTTACCTCCAATATTAGACTCTAGAATGGCATTGCCAAACTCGAGTGGTCCTTAAAGTTTAAGGGCCGTTTCGATGTCGAAAGTTTACGATCGACAAAAGTATTATGTCGGACACACATGACACTTTCATGACAGTTAAATGATCGACACACTCAAGAGTATGAAAACAGTCAAAGAAAAAAATCCAGAAAAAAATGTTTTAATATTTGTCGTTTAGCCAATCGATGCACAACTAATTTGCAATGATAAAGCTTAAGTTCAATAAATTAAGGCAAAATTTGAATTTAGCATTGGAGGCTTTAAGTATAAACGATCAAATTTATTAAGTTATTAAACCTAAAATTATTCGAAGCGTCTCAAAAGGTTCCCCTTAAAGGACCTTTTTCAGTAATCATGATTCGTGAAAATTTACCCCCAGCATTTCTCATGCGGTGGCTTAATAACTCAGAAACCATATTTAATTTGGTTTCCTGATATTTTTTCTTATCGTTCAGAAAATTTACATCCCCATCTTCTTTTATTTCAAATAAGATTTGTGGAAGTTTACTTGCAAAGTTTACAATTCGATGTCTTCCAGATCGGAGCACAGAGAAATTACACTCATGAGACGAAAGGCCAAGTTGAGACTGCCATATTGTTGGTTTGACTGGGTCACCAAAATCAACCTCAGACATAGTTACTTTTTTCCAATCTTCAGGCTTTTTGCCGAGCAAAAAAGGTTTGAGTGACGAACCGTCCATTTCGTCTGGTATCTCTATTCCCATCAGATCTAAAATAGTTGGGGTGACGTCAATTGACTCGGATGGTGCATCTATTGTTGTTCCAAAATCTCCGTTGAAACTTTTTGGCGGCTTTATCATCAATGGCACGTGAAACGCTCCATCAAAATAGTGCATTTTACCCCAGCAACCATAATCTCCAAGCATTTCCCCGTGGTCTGAAGTTATTATAATTAATGTTTCGTCATACTGTTTAGTTTCTTTTAACCATTGAAAAACCCTACCAAGGTGGGTGTCCAATTCAGCAACTAAACCCATGTAAACGGCCCTTATTTCGGAGGTTGTTTCTGGGCATTCTTTAAGGTCGCGAAATCCTATAACCATATCTTTGGCTAGCCTGAATTGTTTTGAGATGTCGTCAAATGGATGTTTTCCACTTGTATCTAGCGTATGCGCAATTGGCATTTCATTTGGACTAATCAAACTATTATAAGGTGCTGGAGCTACAAAGGGTGGATGTGGTCTTACATACGTAACATGGGCACACCATCCATGTTTTCTTTTTGGCAAATCATCTAATAAGCAATCTGTTAAAAAAGCAGTGTCACTGTCCTCAGCAGAATACTGTGCTGGAGCATTTACTTTTTTATCGATTGGTTCAAAAATTTCGCTCAATTTGTCAAACTTATAATTTTTTTCCCTTAGATAATCTTTCCAAGATTTATTTGTATCAAAGCGCATTTCCTGAGCTTCAGTAAAACCATTTAATACTTCCTCATATGAGGTGAGTATAGGATCGCCTTGTTCATACATTCGCGGATCTTGCGAGGTATCCGTGTACCCATATAATAGAGGTTCAATTCCTTTAGAGTTAAGCGATGTAGCGAGGTTAGACGTGTCGTGTGCTAACGGTGTTCCATTTCGTACAGAGCGATGGTTCATTGCATACTGCCCAGTCAGCAAAGACGCTCTTGCAGGCCCGCATGGGCTCGTCACAGAAAAATGGTTTAGAAAACTTACGGACTCATTTTTAAATTGGGTAAAATTCGGCAGCTCAATTGTATCAGCCAAAGGCCCTATCAGGGCGTCTGCTCGCATTTGGTCAAAGACAATAAAAAGAATGTTTGGGCGTGCTTTTTTAATAGTATTTGATCTCCGTAAATTACGGTAGAAATCACGCACAATTAGTTCAACCAGTCAATAAATTTATAAAGTGATCGGTGATATTAAGACAAAATTGAAACATTTGTATTTATTGAGTTTTGTTACTGAATTTACTTGAAAGCTTAACAAAAATGAACACTATATGCTTTTACTGCTGAATAAGCGATGTGCCTGTTTAGGGGTTGAGTTTTAGGATAGTAAATAACTGGGGACTAACAATGACCTACAATGAACTTAAGGCAAAGATTTCTAAACAAGAAGTCGATACAGTTTTGGTTTGCATGGTCGATATGCAGGGCCGATTGATGGGTAAAAGGTTTCATGCGGAAGCCTTTCTAGAAATAGCGGAAAGTGAAACGCATTGCTGTAATTATTTGCTTGCCACAGATTTAGAGATGGCAACCCCAGATGGTTATGCATCAACAAGCTGGTCAGCTGGATACGGTGACTACGTTATGCAACCTGATTTAAGCACCTTACGAATGGTGCCATGGCTTGATGGAACGGCTTTATGCCTTTGTGATATTTTGGATCATCATACCCATAAGCCGGTAGAATTTTCTCCTCGGCAAGTTTTAAAGACCCAGATTAAACGGGCTGAAAAACTAGGATTTTCAGCCATTATGGCTACAGAGCTGGAGTTTTTTATATTCCAGGGAACTCATGATGAAATAGCATCAAATGGTTTTAAAGAGCTAAAGCCAATTTCAAACTATAATGAAGATTACCATATTTTTCAGACATCCAAAGAAGAGCACGTGATGAGGCCTATCCGCAACTTTCTTAGAGAAATGGGTATCCCAGTTGAGGGTTCAAAAGGAGAGGCGGAGGCAGGTCAGGAAGAGTTGAATATAAAATATGCTGACGCGTTAGCAACAGCCGACCATCATACACTCGCTAAGCATGGAATTAAGGAAATAGCTCACCAAAGAGGTTATGCCGCAACTTTTATTCCTAAATGGCATCAAGACCGGGTTGGTTCTGCTTCTCACGTTCACCAGTCTCTCTTTAGTAATGGTTCAAATGTCTTTTTTGATGCTAAAAAGCCTTTATCTAAGTCAACACTAATGGACCATTACATGGCAGGCTTGCTGAAATATGCGCCAGACATCACTGTATTTATGGCCCCTTATGTTAATAGTTATAAGCGATTTGCCAAAGGTACTTTTGCGCCAACCCGCACAGTTTGGTCCGTCGATAACCGAACAGCCGCTTTTAGATTGGTTGGCGAAGGCAGTAAGTCTGTACGTATTGAATGCCGAATACCTGGTTCTGATATGAATCCCTACCTATGTATGGCAGCAATGCTAGCTGCCGGCTTAAAAGGAATTGAAGAAAAACTAGAGTTGCCTCCTGCTTATTCTGGCGATGCATACGAAAATGATACAGATAATCAAATCCCAAAGACTTTGCGGGATGCTAGAGATGCTTTGATTTCATCAAAGATGCTAAACGAGGCTTTTGGCAAGGAAACTGTACAACACTATGCGAGGGCCGCAGAGTGGGAAATTGAAGAGTTTAATAAAGTTGTAACTGATTACGAGATCATGAGAGGGTTTGAGAAAGCATGACGATGCTTACCTGTGTTTCGCCAATCGATGGAAAAGTTTTTGCCAAAAGAGAAGCGCTATCAATATCGAAGTCTCAAGAAGTTATAGAAACCTCAAGAAAATCTCAGCCAGCGTGGTCTCAACGACCAATTGAAGAGAGAATTGATTTAGTTTTGGCGGGCGTAGCTGAAATGGGACGAATGAACGATGATGTTGTTCCAGAGTTGGCAAAAATGATGGGCCGCCCTGTACGATATGGTGGGGAGTTTAAAGGATTTGAGGAACGAGCCCATTATATGGCAAAGATTGCATCACAATCTTTACAAGCCATTGATGCGGGAGAAGATGCAGATTTTAAAAGATATATTCGGCGTATCCCGCATGGTGTGGTTTTTGTCATTGCTCCTTGGAATTATCCATACATGACCGCCATCAATACAATAGCTCCTGCATTGATAGCTGGAAATACTGTAATTTTGAAACACTCAACGCAAACATTATTGGTGGGTGAACGGCTCGCCAGTGCTTTTCATTCTGCAGGTGTGCCAAAAGATGTTTTCCAAAATGTTTTTTTAGATCATGAAATTACAACACAACTGATAGCTGAAAATTCTTTTGACTTTATAAACTTTACTGGCTCAGTTCCAGCAGGTGCATCAATTGAAAAAGCAGCAGCTGGGACATTCACAGGAGTTGGCACGGAACTAGGGGGAAAAGATCCAGGCTATGTTATGGAAGATGCTGATCTTGAGGCGGCAGCCGAAACTTTGATAGACGGCGCGATGTTTAACTCTGGTCAGTGTTGCTGTGGAATTGAACGTATTTATGTTCAGGAGAGTCTTTTTGATGATTTTCTGAAAAAGGCAATTTCCATTGTAAGCAATTATAAACTTGGAAATCCGTTAGATATGGATACCACTTTGGGGCCAATGGCAAATATAAGGTTTGCCAATCATGTCAGAGATCAAATTTCTGATGCTCAGAAAAAAGGCGCTATTGCGCACATTTCAACTTTTCAAGAGGATGATGGTGGCGTCTATTTAACACCTCAAATTTTAACTAACGTCGATCATAGCATGAAAGTCATGACAGAGGAAAGTTTTGGTCCAGTCGTTGGTATAATGCCTGTCAAAGATGATCATGAAGCTATTAGTTTAATGAATGACAGTGAATTTGGCTTAACTGCGAGTTTGTGGACCCGTGATTTGCAGAGGGCAATAAAAATAGGTGATGAGATTGAAACAGGCACTGTCTTTCTGAACCGAGCAGATTATCTAGATCCGGCCTTATGTTGGACTGGTTGTAAGAATACAGGCCGCGGTGGGAGCCTTTCTGAGATAGGCTTCCATAATCTCACCCGACCCAAATCGTATCATTTAAAAAAGGTCACATAATTATGACGATTTCAGTAAACTGGTCTTATCCAACAAATATCAGATTTGGCCCAGGCCGCATCCAAGAATTAGGAGAAGTTTGTCTGGCACTAAACATTAAAAACCCTTTGCTTGTTACAGATAAGGGTTTGGCAGGCCTAGATATTACTGAAAATGCCGTGAATATTTTAAAATCTTCGGGATTTGAGGGAAGAGTTTTTAGTGATGTAGACCCTAATCCAAATGAAATTAACCTGGAGGCAGGTATTATTGATTACCAAAAAGGAAACCATGATGGAGTTATTGCCTTTGGTGGTGGTTCAGGAATTGATTTGGGAAAAATGATTGCCTTCATGGCTGGTCAGACTAGACCAATTTGGGATTTTGAAGATATCGGTGACTGGTGGACCCGTGCAGATAGCAATGTAATAGCTCCGATTGTAGCAGTGCCAACGACAGCGGGAACAGGTTCCGAAGTTGGTAGAGCAAGTGTGATTACAAACTCAAAAACACATGAAAAAAAGATTATTTTTCATCCAAAAGTTTTACCTTCAGCAGTAATTTGTGATCCTGAATTAACTGTAGGAATGCCATCGTTCATAACTGCTGGAACGGGACTTGATGCCTTTGCTCATTGTGTTGAGGCTTTTAGTTCCCCTCACTATCATCCAATGAGTCAGGGAATAGCTGTTGAAGGAATGAAGTTGGTTATACAAAACCTGCCGATAGCTTATAATGATCCCAACAACATTGAAGCAAGATCACATATGATGTCTGCCGCAATGATGGGAGCCACCGCATTTCAGAAGGGCTTAGGGGCAATACATGCACTCAGCCATCCAATTGGAGCGATTTACAATACGCACCACGGGACAACAAATGCGGTTTGCATGCCTGCTGTTTTAGATATGAACGCAGACAAAATTAGTGACCGCTTTAACCAAGTCTCAAGTTACCTAGGCATTAAAAATGGATTTAGCGGTTTTTGTGCTTTTGTGAGAGAATTCAATGCTTCTCTAAAAATACCGGAAAATCTAAGTGGATTAGGCGTGGCAAACGTAGATATAAAAAAACTAACAGAGGAAGCTCTAAAGGACCCAAGTTGTGGTGGAAATCCTATTGAGCTCAATAGTCAAAATGTCCTTGCTCTTATCAAAAAAATTATATGAAGTTTTTGTTAACTAATGATGCTTTCTGTCAAAGGGCTATTCTGTTGTTCTAGCTGGTCAATGACCGAAAAGTGGTCTTTTTCGGGATCATAGAAACTTTCTATGCTATTTGATTTTTTTGACCAGGCCTCTGCTAATATCCTATTTTGTCTCAAGAATTCTGGACGTTCGTTTGCTCCTACCCAACAGATGATTTTTGTATTGATGGGATCGTAAAAACAGCTACTTTCGCCAATTGCTTCTTCATGATCTAAAGAAAGAACCTCATTTAATTTGGTCATTAGTAATGGCCGTAAATCATAAAGCCCTGAAACTGAAATTACCTTCTCTATGCGGGTGCTTATACTTTTTGGGAGGATACTTTTGCAGATCATTCTAGACGCCAGATGTCCGCCTGCTGAGTGGCCAATCACGCGTAGTGGTCCATGAAATTTTTCAACAATATGATTGATTAGAACGCTAATTGATGTGGTAATTTCACTTATTTTAAATTCTGGGGCTTGAGGATAACTTGGTAAAACAACCGTCCAGCCTTGGGAAAGAAGTCCTTGAGCCGTAAAAGACCAATGCTCTTTTCCAGTTCTAAACCAAAAACCTCCATGCAGGAAAATTATAGTTCCTTTGCTGGACCCTTTTGGCAAAAACATATCATACTTTTCTCTAGAATGATCACCATATGAGATATCCAAATTTACCTGACCTATTGAGGAAGAATTTTCTATGAAGGACAAGGATCTTTCCTTCCATTCCTCTATAAGAGCATTGGGATTTTCGACATTTACAAAATTATTGAAAGCATCGTCCCAATCTAATTGCCACATAA
>JAAXIY010000042.1:5583-14314 GCA_012270125.1 Paracoccaceae bacterium | reverse complement strand
TTACCCGCAGTAGTGAGAGGCTTTACTTGGTCTTTTTAATCACTATTATTTCTTTGCTATTTTTATAGAGCACTCGGTTTTTTGATAGCGGCCAAATAAAGGAACTAAAATGACCAATCTACCCATTATAGAAAAAGCAAAAGACGAATTGACTGCTATTTTCAAAGATCTGCATCAACACCCTGAATTAGGTTTTGCTGAGCACCGCACGGCCGGTATTGTCGCTGAAAAACTTAAGGAATATGGAGTAGATGAGGTTCATACTGGCATCGCTGGTACCGGGGTGGTTGGTATAATTAAGAGTGGTGAAGGGTCACGAAGCGTGGGACTGCGTGCTGATATGGACGCGCTACCAATAGATGAATTAACAAATCTTGATTACACCTCAAAAACGCCTGGCGTGATGCATGCTTGTGGTCATGATGGACACACCACCATGTTATTGGGAGCGGCTAAACATTTGGCCAAAACACGTAATTTCAATGGGATAGTTGTACTTATATTTCAACCCGCCGAAGAAGGGTTGGGAGGAGCCCGCGGTATGCTTGCTGACGGGCTCTTTGAACGGTTTCCCTGTGACGAAATCTATGGCATGCACAATTCCCCCAATGGAAAGCCTGGTAAAGTCAGCATCTGTAAAGGTACGGCAATGGCGGGTGCTGCCTTTTTTGACATTACTGTGCAGGGCAAAGGGAGTCATGCTGCGATGCCCCATCAATCGCGTGATCCATTAATAATCGCTTCTGACTTGGTAGGGAGCATGCAAACAATATTATCGCGCAACGTACCACCTTTGGACACCTGCGTTTTATCGATAACACAAATTCATTCAGGGTCTGCTTATAATGTAGTGCCGGATACAGCGAGCATGGCAGGTACAATTCGATACTTTAAGCAAGATGTTTGTGATTTGGCTGAAGAGCGTATGCGAGAATTGTGTGCAGGTTTTGCTACAGCCTATGGTGTAGAGATCAAAATAGATGTCCGTAATACTTTTGATGTGTTGATGAATGATCCAACGCTTTCTGATGCTTATCTTGAGGCTGCAGAAGACATTGTAGGCAAGGAAAACATTTCAGATAGTGAACAGCCTGCCACCGGATCTGAAGATTTTGCCGATATGCTTAAGGTTGTACCGGGTGCATATTGTAGGATAGGTCATTCAGGAACCACAGGCCTCCACAACCCAAGTTTTTTCCTTGATCCTAGCATTCTGCCAGTGGGAGCCTCCGTCATGGCTCGTATTGCTGAACGAAGATTATCTGAGTGAGGTAACTCTAGGATTTAAGTTTTAGCTTTTTTATCCTAAATTGGTAGATCCAGTGCATTTTCAGGAGATGGTGCGTCATCATAAGCGCCCCAGATAGATTGATCGAAGTTAACTATTGTACCCGTCATCATGCCACTATCGTCGGAAGCCATCCAAAGTACTGCCTTTGCAACTTCTTTAGGGTCAAGGATTCTCTTGAATGGTTTAGTTGCTGCTTTGCGGTCGATAAAGTTCGGATCTCCAGTCTCGGACTCAATAAGTTTGCGTTCATGATCAGAATTCATCCAACCAATCGATAATTGGTTAACATGTATTCGGTTTCGCATGAGTGCAAACCCTACATTCCTAGTAAGGGTAGCAAGTGCACCTTTTGAAGTTGAATAAGGACACAGAAAAGGCTGCCCGGCTTGTTCGGACATAGAGCCGATATTGACAATTCGACCTTCGATGTTTTCACGGATCATTATTTTTGCAGCATCTTGGATAAGAAAAAAGGGAGCTCGTGTATTAACTGCAATCATTCTGTTAAATAAGTCAGGATTTGTGTCGAGTATATTTCCACGGTCTGTAAGACCGGCTGAGTTAACTAGTATGTCGACACGCCCAAAAATATTATCGGTCTCTGCTATAATGCGCTGCACATCTTCTATTTTTTCAAGATCCGCAGTTATCATTTTAGCTTGGATTCCGTAAGCTTTTGAAATCTCAGAGGCGACAGTTTCTCCCTTTTTCTGATCGCGTCCAACGATCACTATACCAAGGGCTCCTGCCTCAGCAAATAGATTTGCAATTGCTGCCCCTAAGCCTTGTGTCCCGCCGGTTATAACGGCAACCTTTCCATCGATCCGATTCATTTTTACTTCTATCCTTTAAGTATGCGTTTTAGCTAAACCACTTTTGACTACTTTTTCGCGCCACATTATGTACACGCCGGATATAAGGATTAACGCGGCACCTACTAACATGGAAGCTGTTGGACGTTCTCCAAAAACCAAAACGCCTAAAATAAGCAGAAATACAATGCGTGAATATCTGAAGGGCATAATCGCCGAAAGTTCTCCTAAGCGCAAAGATGTTATGAGCAAAAGATAACCAAACGATCCTAAAATTATCATGCTTGAAACTACCGCCCAGTCAATTCCTGGGGGAAAAAGTTTTTCATCACTCAAAAATACCCAAGCTGTAGTAAATGGAAACGCTGCAATCATTGTAAAAGTAGCTATACTTGCAGATGGAATATCTGGTGGGGTTAGTCTTGTCACTAAATCCCTTATAGAAAAAGCAACAAGCGCTACGACCGCCCAAATGACTGCATAATCCAAATTTTGACTGCCTGGCTGAATAACTAGTACAACTCCAATAAACCCAATAACGATTGAACTCCATCGACGCCAACTAACAATTTCTTTGAAAAAAAAGACAGCTCCTGCAGCCACTAAAATGGGTGATGCTTGTGTGACAGTGCCAACTACGGATAATGGTATTTTTGTTAGACCCATGATCATCGCAACTAGGCCGATCATTTCTGCCAAATATCTGATTAGTAAGACTGGCGAAAAGGCTCGGCTGTCCAAAAGATTTTCACCTTTGAATTTTGCGATCATTGCAAAAATTATCAAGCCACCAGCTATAAGAAAGAACATGATTTGAGCTGGCGACAGGAAGGCTCCAGAAATTTTGACAAAGGTATCTCCAACAGCAAATGATGCCATTGAGATGATCATAAGAAATATGCCTTTGGAATTTTTTTTAGGGACTGCCGACATTTCAAAACTCCAAAAAAATTAGATTATCTATCTACAGCACAATAACAATAAGCAACAGCTAATTCTCAATTACATTTTACTTTCTGGACACTGCTTAAAATTGTGACAAGAATTAGATAAGCGTAAGAGAACTTTGGAATATTTGAAAAGGGAGATTTTGGCAAAATGGGTTTATATGGAGAAAATGATAAACAGGGGCAGTATTGGAACGAGCAACCTGGCCAATCTTGGGTAATTCATGATGCAGCCATGAATGAACGTCTGCAAATAATTTCAGATATATTGTTCGAAGACTTAGAAGTTTTGGAGTGTAAAAATGGGCTAGATATTGGCTGTGGTGCAGGTTCAACAACACGGCGATTGCATGAAACGCTTGGCAAAGAAGGACATGTTACGGGGCTTGATATCTCCGGAAAGTTACTAGGAGTTGCTAGATCTCATTCTGAAAGCAATGGGTTGCATTTTTTGCAAGCTGATGCACAGTCATACGCTTTTGATCGTGAGGTTTTTGACGTAGTGATATCCAGATTTGGAGTAATGTTTTTCGAAAACCCTGTAAAAGCCTTTCAAAATATAAAGTCTGCAATCCAACCAGGACGAGAGATGCGGTTTGTTTGCTGGGCTCCTATGTCAGCTAATGATTTTTTTATTTCTCCGCTTAAAACCGTTGTTGATATCACCGGTGTATCCTTTGCAGAACCAGGCAGGGAACCCGGTCCTCTTGCTTTTAGCGATCGTACTTATCTCTCTTCTATTCTACAGGAAGCTGAGTTTTCATCTGTGAATATAGATGTTGTGGAAACTTCTATAAACACAAGAGATAGTGTTGAGCAAAATGCGGCACTACTAATGGAGATTGGCATGGGGTTCAGAGCAATTAAAGAGGCTGATCCCTCTGATGAAATATTATCAGAGATTAGGCAAGCATTTATTAATGATGGAAAGAAGAGACTGGAAAACGGTGTAATTAGCTATGACGCTACAATTTATCGTGTGTCTGCAATGGCTTAAAACGAATTTTAGGCAGAATTAGCATTTGATGATTTCCCAGCAGATACGAATAGTTTAGTTGGTGGAAACTTTCAAAGGGTTTTAGAGGAACCTTTCGTTTTCCAAGTATTGACCACGCAAAATTAAAGTGCCACCACTAATTAGTCTCACTTAAAGGTGTTTTTATGTCTGAAGTAATGCAAGGCTTTCCATCCTCTCAACCGAACCAAGTTACACTCGCCAATTGGCGGACGGCTCCATACTGTCATTGGGCTTTTCATCATGTCAGAGAAATTGTTCCATCAGCTGAAATTCAAAACAATCCTGCGGATGTTTGGTCGCTAAAGAGTGGTAGCTTCAATCCAGATAAAATTCATCTTGATGAAGCTATAATTCAGACTGATACCGATGCACTTGTCATTCTGCATAATGATGAAATAGCTTATGAAACTTATCGCAATGGTATGACCGCGAGAGATCCACATATTTTAATGTCAGTGTCAAAGTCCATGTTAGGTTTAGTTGCCGGCACATTAATAGAGAGAAATGAAATAAAAGAGGAAGATTTAATAACCACATATATACCGGAATTGGCTAAAAGCGCTTATTCTGGTGCTACTGTGCGCAATTTATTAGATATGCGCGTAGGTGTTTTGTTCGACGAAGATTACCTTGCTACAAGTGGCCCTATCATAGATTACCGGTACGCAGCCAATTGGAACCCTGTTCCAAAAGATCGCGAGGCAGGAGATTTAAGATCTTTTATGTCTATTTTAACAGAAGTAGATGGTTCACATGGCAGTCGTTTCCACTATGTTTCTCCGAATACGGATCTACTAGCTTGGGTTCTTGAGCGCGCTACTGGAATTAGATATGCCGACTTGGTTAGTGACAGACTTTGGAAGCCATTGGGAGCAGAGGCATCAGGATACATAACGGTTGATCGTATTGGTGGCGCGCGCGCCGCTGGAGGCAAATGTTTCGTAGCCCGGGATTTAGCAAGAGTTGGTATGATGATGGCCAATGGTGGTCAGCGCCAAGGAAAACAAGTCATCCCTAAAAAGTGGTTAGATGATATTGTTCAGAATGGTGACCCTCAAGCTTGGGTTGAAGGAGATTTCTACGATGAAATGGGTCAAAGAGAGATGCATTATCGGTCTAAATGGTATGTTATGCGGGATTCAAATCCATTAATTTTTGGGCTTGGCATTCATGGTCAGTTTTTATTTATAGACCCAGCAAAACATCTATCGATTGCATGGTTTTCAAGTCAGAACAATCCTTTGAATAGTCCAACTTTTGAAAAGACTTTTGAAACCATTCAAAAAATTAGAGACGAATTTTGATAGAGTTGCGTCTTAATCATAATTCTATCAAACTAAAAAAAAGTTAATTTGAAGTTGGAGATCTATTTTGAAAACGGTTCCTCTCGTAGGGTATTCTGATAAATTATCAGGACGGCCAGGAGAACGTATAAATTTTATGGTCTCTAGTGAGCATAAAGGAGATTTCACTGCCGAGCTTTTTCGCTCGATAAGTGCTGATCCAAACCCCCAAGGTCTTGGAGTTGTTGAACAAAGCTGTGATGAGTTTTTTACAAAAAAATCTTTTTTATCGCGTAAGCAGTCATTTCACCCTGGCTCTTATGCTATATCTGAGCAACCTCTAAAAATTACTGCTGACGATAAAATTAGCTTGTCAGTTTTAATTTATCCAACACTCCAATGTGCAAATTCTCAGTCTATAATTGAATTTGGCCAATTCTCTCTAACACTGAACACTGAAGGACAAGTTATTTTTGTCTGTGGTGCTGAATCAGTTACGAGTAGTAACGCAGTTTCTTTAAGACGTTGGCAACGGGTCGAAGCGCAAATTACAAAATTAGGTCAGATCAGCATCTCATTAGGCAGTCTAGATGGCTCTGATACACTTAAACCAACTTTAAAGCAGTTAAACAGGGAAGTAGATTTGTCTCAAAACGCATCAGTTGTTATTGCAGGTCAGCTTAATGGGGATGCAATTATCAATTGCTTTAATGGTAAAATTGAGCAACCCGAAATTTATGTAGGTTCTAATAGTTTGGCGAGCTGGGACTTTTCTAGAAATATGTCAAGTATGACAGTTCCAGGCAGTGGGTGTCCTAATTTAAAACTAATAAATGCTCCTACCCGAGCTGTTACTGGCGCTTTATGGGATGCTAGTGAAATGAATTGGCAGCACAAGCCTGAGCATTATGCTTCAATAGCTTTTCATGAAGATGATATTTACGATTTCAACTGGGAGCCAGATTTTAGTTTTGTCATTCCGCCTAATATGCCTTCAGGGATTTATATTATGCGTATTTCTTGCGGAGATGATTATGACGCTATGCCTTTTTTTGTATGTCCAGAAAAAGATAAACCTCAGGCTAAAGTCTGTGTTTTGGTTTCGACCTTCACATACGTAATTTATGGCAATCATGCCCGCCCAGACTATGATGATACTTGGTTGGAAAAGATCGCAGACTGGAATGCTTACCCGCATAATCCAGCCCAATTCCAGAATTATGGATTATCTACGTATAACAACCATTCCGATGGTAGTGGGGTTTGCCATGCGTCGCATAAACGGCCACTATTTAACCTAAGACCTGGATACCTTACTTTTGGCCAAGCTAACTGTTCAGGTTTACGTCATTTTCAGGCGGATAGCCATTTAATTTCTTGGTTGCACGCCAAGGGTATAGAATATGAAATTATTACAGATGAAGAGCTTCATACCGAAGGTGTGTCAGCAATTCAAAGCTATGAAGCACTACTGACTGGTAGCCATCCAGAGTACCATACTAATGAGACTTTAGAAGCCTTAACGCAGTATCGAGATCAAGGTGGTGCCCTTCATTATTTAGGAGGCAATGGTTTTTATTGGAGGATTGCTCGTCATAGCGAAGAAGAAAGCCTTCTTGAAATTCGAAGAGCAGAAGATGGATTGCGCGCTTGGGCTTCAGAACCAGGAGAATATTATAACGGTTTTGATGGGGCTTACGGTGGATTATGGCGCCGAAATGGGCGTCCTCCGCAGCAACTGGTAGGTGTTGGATTTACCGCTCAGGGTACATTTAATGGCATGCCCTACAAGCGTGTTTGTTTTGATCCTGATTTTGATTGGGTATTTGACGGCATTGAAGATGAGATTATTGGGGATTTTGGCTTCAGCGGTAATGGTGCAGCAGGTTTTGAGCTGGACCGTGTTGATCCAAAGTTAGATCCTGGTCACAAAATTACCATTTTGGCACAATCTTTTGCAACAGATGACCACTTCATTCTTGTTCCTGAAGAACAATTAACTCACCTCACAAACTTATCTGGTGGGCCGGAAAGTGACGTGAAAAGGGCTGATATGATTTACTTTGAGACACCGACAGGTGGCCGAGTTTTTTCCGTTGGCTCAATAACTTTTTGCGGTAGTTTGCCATGGAATAATTTTGATAATCCAGTTTCTCGCTTACTGCTTAATGTTTTATCTAATAGCCTTGGAGAGCCTATTTAAGAGCTGCTTTGGTTTTCCGATAAATGGTGGCAAGTATTATGGGCTAAGATTTGGTTGTTTATTGAGTGCTAAAGCGGACTCAAGAGCTGTTCCCATCTGGATCACATAATCTTCCTGACCAGCAGGCACAACAATTTGGAGGCTTGTTGGTAGGCCGTTTGATGAATAGGCGATTGGAAGAGCCAAAGCGCTCATATCAATGTAATTGAAAGGGCGTGTAAAATATCCTGGCGTGAAATCTTCATCAATTTCATCTAACTTTGGTGCGGGTTCAATAATAGTAGGCGTTATTAATGCATCAAAATCAGCCATTGCATTTTTGAAAATTAACTGATGATCCTGTCGTTTACTTAAGTGATCAGCGTGTTTTTGTGGCGTTATATCTCGACCAGCTAACATACGCTTTTTGACATTTTGATCCATACTTTTGCTGGGATCATCATATAAATGTCGATGATTGTGATAACCTTCATACATCGTTATCGCACCATTGAACTGGGCCATATCATCATACGCTATAGGAGATGTGAAAACTTCAAGCTCAGCACCTAAATCAACTAGTAAATTGAGTGTTGCATCATAGCTTTTAAGTATATCATCGGTACAGCGGGATCGTTCTTTTTGGTCAATAATGCCAAATTTCAAACCTTTGAAAATATTCATCTGAATATTAAAAAGTCCATCTCCATTCATCATATCTATTTCGATCTTACGCCCATCTATACCCTTCATAACTGAAAACATTAACGCAAGATCTGGCATATTCCTTGTCATCGGACCTGGTGTATCCAAGGTTTGAGATAAAGGCATTATACCATCTGTAGGTAGACATGCTTTACTAACTTTTAAACCAGTTAAACCACAATACGCAGCGGGCAGTCGGACAGATCCTCCTGTGTCGCTTCCAGTTGCACAGCTGGCTAACCCACTTGCAACCGCAACGCCAGAGCCTGAGGAAGATCCTCCAGGGACTCTTGGGTGTTCAAGATCCCACGGGTTCCAGGGCGTTCCCATGTGCTCATTTGTTCCCCATCCTCCCAAAGCACACTCGACGGTCTTGGTTTTGCCAATCACAATTCCCCCGACGTCCATTAGTCTGCGCACCACTGTTCCGGTCTCAACTGAAATGCGTTGCCGCATTTCATAAGAACCACATGTGGTAATCTGACCTTTCAAT
>JAAXIY010000042.1:0-5483 GCA_012270125.1 Paracoccaceae bacterium | reverse complement strand
TGAAATGCGTTGCCGCATTTCATAAGAACCACATGTGGTAATCTGACCTTTCAATTCATAAATGTCTTTTAGAGCAAACGGGATACCATGAAACGGTCCCAGACGAGAGTCTTTTGTAAAAGCTTCGTCGGCTACTTTAGCAGCTGCGAGTGCTTCGTCACTATAGATTGTTTGATAGCTACCCAATTTTGTATCGAGGACATCGATACGCGCCAATTGTGCTTTGGTAACTTCACTTGGTGAGACGGATTTATTACGGTAGGCTTTCGAAAGTTCAACAATTGAAGCATATGGGTTGCCGGCTAAGTCGCTCATAATGTTTCTCCTGCTGATTATCTCAAAAAAGCCAGTTCAATATAAAGCAATGACTTATTTCTATCCACAATCATCCAGCAACTTTGCGATCCCATTTTTGTCCAGGTACTGCAGCCAGAAGATCTTTTGTGTAGCTGTGTTGTGGATTTTCAAAGATTTTACCAGTAGCCCCAGTTTCCACAATCTCTCCGTAACGCATAACTGCCAAACGATCACAAACTTGAGCTGCAACTCTTAAGTCATGCGTGATGAATACCATCGACAAATTCATGCTTTCACGAATTTGATCTAAAAGTTCTAATATTTGTGCTTGAATCGATACATCTAGAGCCGACACTGGTTCATCAGCCACTAAGATTTCTGGGTCTAATGCCAAGGCTCTGGCTATTCCAATTCTTTGCCGCTGCCCTCCTGAAAATTCGTGAGGGTAACGGTTGAACGCACGTTCATCCAAGCCTACGATATCAAGTAATTCACGAGCTCTGCTTTCAGCCTTTTCTTTTGATTGCCCTTGAATTATTGGCCCTTGGGAGATGATTTGACCTACTTTGATGCGTGGATTTAATGATGCAAACGGATCCTGAAATACCATCTGAATCTTAGTACGTAACGGTCGCATTTCAGCACGATTTAAGGCGCGAATATCAACGTCATCAAGCATAATATTGCCACTATCACTATCAAGTAGACGAATAATACATCGAGCTAATGTTGATTTCCCAGAACCACTTTCACCTACTACACCAAGGGTTTCGCCACGCCGTAAGTCAAGCGTTACGTCTTTGACGGCATGAACAAAGCGGTTGGGTTTACCTAAACCAAAAAGGCTTTTTCCTCCACCAAATTTCTTCTGAATCTTGTCACCAGATAAAACAACTTGATCAGAACGAGAGCGTGGGGCTCGAGGGACCAAGCTAGGTACGGAGGCGATTAAAGCCTTTGTATAGGGGTGCTCTGGTTTGTTAAGAACCTTATCAACTGTACCGGTTTCGACAACATTTCCATATTGCATTACAACAACACGGTCAGCAATATCAGCAACCACGCCAAAATCATGAGTGATAAATAAAACACCTGATTTGTGTATCGTTTGCATTTCACTGATTAATTTTAAAATTTGTGCTTGGGTTGTTACATCCAAAGCAGTTGTTGGCTCATCAGCAATCAGAATTTTAGGCTCTAAAGCCAAAGCCATGGCAATCATTGCCCGTTGACGTTGTCCTCCTGAGAGTTCATGTGGGTAAGCGGCAACTATTTGCTTTGGGTCGGGTAATTGAACATCCTCAAGAAGTTCAATTGCGCGCTGGCGCCGTTCACTTTTTGACATATCGGCATGGTATCTAAAGACCTCATCGATCTGAACGCCGATGGTCATTACAGGGTTGAGAGCCGTCATCGGTTCTTGAAAAATCATAGAAATTTCACTACCGCGAATTTGACGCATTCTGGGTTCAGAAGCTTTGGTAAGATCTTCACCACAAAAAGAGATTGTTCCTTTTTCAACCCTAACATGGGGTGCTGGGAGTAAGCCCATAAGCGCTCGCGCCGTTAGGGATTTGCCTGAGCCACTTTCGCCAACGATGCAAAGTGTTTCACCAGGAGAAAGATCAATATTAAGATCTTTGACTGCCAAGTCCCTTTCAGAACCCTCTGGTAGTACGATATCAAGGTTGGATATTTGAAGGAGTTTATCGGTCAATTTCTTTCCCTCAAACGAGGGTTCAACGCATCATTTAAACCTTCGCCAACAAGATTAATGGCCAGAACTGTTATCAGTATGGCAATGCCTGGGAATGTGCATATCCACCAAGCCACGCGTAACATTGACCTGCCATCACTAATGATAAAACCCCAACTCATCACGTTAGGATCACCTAAGCCTAAGAAAGCAAGTCCACTTTCGATTAAGATAGCTGTGGCTACCATTAGTGACCCAATTACTATAATGGGGCTAAGACAGTTTGGTAGGATTTCAGCGAGCATAATGCGAATGTCGCTCATACCTAGAGTATGACAAGCTTGCACAAATTCCCGGTTTTTTAATCCCAAAAATTCGCCTCTCACCAGTCGGGCTACTGCTGGCCAAGACACCACAGTAATAGCAATCACAACGCTCTCGATCGAAGGTTTCATTATAGCTACGAGTAAAATTGCAAATATAAAGGACGGAATTGTCTGAAAAACTTCCGTAACACGCATAAGAATATCATCAACAATCCCACCATAATACCCGGCAAAAGCACCAAAAATAATTCCTATGAAAACTGCTGCAAGCGTTGCAATTAATCCAATTAGCAAAGAGGTTTTAGCACCATGAGCAATGCCTGAGGCCACATCACGACCAATGGAGTCACTCCCCAATAGAAAGCCATTTTCACCTGGTGCAGATAGTGGAAATTTTGAATATAAAAACGGGTCTCCAGGATATATAATATTAGCAATAGCAGCCACAAAAATTACAACACAGAGAATTATAAGTCCAAGTACTGCTTGACGGTTGCGTGAAAACCTTTTCCAGAAATCTGCCATCTCAGTTCACTTCTATTCTTGGGTCTAGGAAACAATAAACAACATCAACTACCAGGTTCACAGCAACCACGAGGGCAGATGATAATAAAAATATACCTAAAAGCAGGTTTAGATCGCGAGCAAATAGAGATTCAAAGGCAAGCATTCCTAATCCTGGCCATGCAAATACTGACTCAACTATCACGGATCCACCAATTAATGCTCCAACTTGAACACCAGCCATCGTGACCACTGGTAGTAGCGCATTCCGAAGGACGTGCACGAAAGTAATGCGCCTCTCAGAAACACCTTTTGCTCTCGCTGTTATGACATAATCTTGACCGTACTGTTCAAGCATCGATGCCCGCATCATTCTTGTGTAAAGTGCGAGATAAAAGAGGGATAAGGTTATTGTTGGTAATACTAAATGATGAGCAATATCTTTTACTCTCTCAAAACCTTCATAGAACATCGCGCTGTTTTCCATACCACTGGTTGGAAACCAGTCGTTTTTAATCGAGAATAAGATAATCATCATTAACCCCACCCAGAAGAGTGGTGTTGCATAGGTGATAAGAGCAAAGACACTGACCACAGAGTCTTTCCAAGTATTCAGATTTATTGCTGCAAAAAGCCCTAGTAAAATTCCGAATCCAACGGCTAACAAGATTGTGCTCACCATTAATATCAGTGTTGGCCAAAAGCGATCAATTATAAGCTCTGTGACTTGCATGTCGTGGCGAAACGAGTAACCAAGATCAAGTTGTATCACGTTTTTCAAATAAACGGCTAACTGAACTGGTAGTGGCTTGTCCAAACCAAATTTTTTACGCATTTCTTCCATATATTCTGGGGTTGCAGATCCTGCTTCGCCGGCGAGCACATCAACGGCGTCGCCCTCAGCCAAATTAAGAAGAAAAAAGTTCAGAACAACAATTGCAAGGATAATAGGAATTCCTTGAATAAGCCTGCGCGAAACGTAACGAAGAATTTTACTCGATCTATTCATGTTGTAATTTTCTTTAAGATTTTAAACTCATTGAGCCAGATTCTAAACCTGGCTCAATGCATTATTTACGATTTAGTCGAGATATGCATCCCCAAAAGATGCGTAAGCACCCATTGCAGAGTCATAAGCTCCTTTTAACTTGGTATTGTAGACAACTAAGAACTCAAGTTCGAAAAGGTTCACAACAGGCATATCGTTTGCGAGTATCTTTTGGATATCAAGATATATTTCCGCACGCTTTGTTGCATCAGGCGTTGTCATTCCCGCAGATAGCAACGCGTCCAATTCTGGATTGCTGTAACGTGAGGAATTAACAAAGTGCGTACCCTTGCGGATCATGTTTGTTCCATAATGACGGTGAACACCCAACACTGGATCAGATAACTGATAGAAGTAGTTCAGGTTCATTTCGAAGTCATAGTTATGATAGATACGCTTTAACCATGTTGGAACATCTTCATAGCGAAGGTCTACTTGAATCCCAATTTCACCAAGAACTTGCTGGATATACTGTCCACCACGTTTCCAATCTTCACCATAAGGAATAAGGTCGAACGTAGCTTTCATTCGAACGCCGTTTGCATCCTTAGAGTAGCCTGCGTCGTCTAGGATTTTGTTAGCTGCTGCAACATCTCCATTCGCAGGGTAATTAGGCATCTCTGCATGTAGACCGGTAGCACTGAAATTACTCGAAAGAGCACTTGTTGCAGGCTTTCCATATCCAAAGAAAATCGTATCAATCATATACTGTCTATCGATCGCAGTAGAAATTGCTCTGCGTACTGCAGCATCAGTAAATGGACCTTCTTTTGTATTAAATTCAATGAGCGCCATAGGGTTGATCATTGAATAACCATCAGTCGTTAGACCAATATTATCTTTTTCTTTGTTAAGACGTACGGCTTCAACATTTGAAACAGCGTTATAAGCAGCATAAAGCACTTCGCCTTTTTCCATCGCAGCTGCACGGGTTGAGGCATCAGGCACGAAACGGCCAACTATTCGGTCAAGATAAGGGCGACCTTCTCTCCAATAGTTCTCGTTTTTATCCAAGCGCATGTATTGACCTTTTTTCCACTCAACGAATTTAAAAGGACCAGTTCCTATTGGATTATTAGCTAATTTTGCAGTCTTGACGTCCTGTCCTTCCAAGTGATGTTTTGGCACCATTGGAGACTCGTAAGAGGATAATGCACGCAACATGTAAGGTGCTGGGTTGTCCAGGTTAAATACTGCAGTGTGATCGTCTGGAGTGTCGATGCTAGAAACTTCTTTAAAGGAATTTGGCCCTCTTGGGTGAACTTTCTTCAAAACATCCATAATTGTAAACTGCACATCTTCAGAGGTGAATGCTTCACCATCGTGCCAAGTTACACCTTTGCGAAGGTTGAAAGTGATTGTTTTCCCGTCTGCGCTGACATCTACACTTTCAGCTAGCATAGGAACCATTTTCCCATCGTTATCATAGTCAACTAAGCCGTCGTATATTTTTGGCCCTAAAAGTCCAATTGGTCCGGAAGTCGAAACATATCCTGCCATTGTTGGAGGTTCGGGTTGAACTAAGAATACCAGTGATCCACCAGCTTGCTGGGCATAAGCAAAGCTTCCAGCCATTGTAATCGCAGCAGCAGATAAGGCACCCTTTATAAAG
>JAAXIY010000019.1 GCA_012270125.1 Paracoccaceae bacterium | reverse complement strand
TACGAATTTCACCTCTACACTCGGAATTCCACTCACCTCTCTCGAACTCTAGACTAGTAGTTTTAAAGGCAGTTCCGGGGTTGAGCCCCGGGATTTCACCTCTAACTTTCTAATCCGCCTACGTGCGCTTTACGCCCAGTAATTCCGAACAACGCTAACCCCCTCCGTATTACCGCGGCTGCTGGCACGGAGTTAGCCGGGGTTTCTTTACCTGCTACTGTCATTATCATCACAGGCGAAAGAGCTTTACGACCCTAGGGCCTTCTTCACTCACGCGGCATGGCTGGATCAGGGTTGCCCCCATTGTCCAAGATTCCCCACTGCTGCCTCCCGTAGGAGTCTGGGCCGTGTCTCAGTCCCAGTGTTGCTGATCATCCTCTAAAACCAGCTATAGATCGTAGGCTTGGTAGGCCGTTACCCCACCAACTACCTAATCTAACGCGGGCCGATCCAAAT
This sequence comes from Paracoccaceae bacterium, assembly GCA_012270125.1. Lineage (GTDB taxonomy): Bacteria > Pseudomonadota > Alphaproteobacteria > Rhodobacterales > Rhodobacteraceae > Salinivivens. The sequence continues at coordinate 14,152 of JAAXIY010000019.1, read as the reverse complement.
CCGATAAATCTTTCCCCCGAAGGGCGTATACGGTATTACTCACCGTTTCCAGTGGCTATTCCGTAGATCTGGGCACGTTCCCACGCGTTACTAACCCGTCCGCCGCTCGCCCGAAGGCGCGCTCGACTTGCATGTGTTAGGCCTGCCGCCAGCGTTCGTTCTGAGCCAGGATCAAACTCTCAAGTTGAAAAGCATAAATGCTTAACCTTGACGTTCGAACCTCTGCACATCACTGATCGGTTGTTCAAACCGATCAAAACTGTTTGTTGCATCAGTAACCAAAGTTACCGAAAGCCGACAAACAGTGAAGCTGACACTACATCATCGAGTTGCCTCTAGTAGCGCGATATGCAGAAGATGATCCATCGAAAGAACCAAACTGCCCACATATCTCTTCTGTGTTCCAAATTTTCAAATAGCGTTCCAAAGACACAAACCGGACCGTAGCGCATTAAAATTTAGCGCTTACCGCCGATCAACACCTCTGAATTTTTTAAGTCAAAATAGTTATTTACTGTTCCAACCGAACCAACAAACGCCAAAACGTCGCCGGTGAAGGGGCTTCTAACCATTACTATCGTATCCCGCAACCCCTTTTTTAATAAAAAAAACAGTTTTTTTTTAAAATCTTTATACAAGCACATATTTCCCATATTTTTATGGGATTTTTTTAAGTAAAAATAATAATTTAAATTAAAAACCGTAAGAAATAATATAACTTATTTTATCGTAAGTTTTCTCTAAAGTTACGCATACCCTGTAATTAGTCATTCGTCTTAAAAAACCCACTATATATTGAGTCGAAGATTCTCAAAGGTGAGAGAACTCTCTTTATAAAATTAAAAATTCTTATCGGTTTAGTGAACAACAACATCATCAGGAGGAGAAACTCCTGATGTTCCAATCCGATCACCAACGATTAGACCATCCGATCCGGCCGCTATATAAACCGTGTCGTTGTCATCAATATCTCCCGACAATAACATTTCAGCGATAGGGTTTTGTATTGCGTTCTGAATAACCCTTTTCAAAGGACGAGCACCAAAAACTGGATCATAACCTTCATTTGCCAACCAAGCTTTAGCGCCGACATCCAAATCAATTTGAATATTTCTAGACGCTAAGCGCTTCGATAATTTAGTGAGTTGAATATCAACGATTGCCGACATGTCTTCCCTAACCAATCTGTCAAAAACCAAGATCTCATCAAGTCGATTTAAAAATTCTGGGCGAAAATGAGCTCTGACAGCATCCATCACATCTCGCTTAGCTTCAGATGAATTTGAACCCTCAGGTAATTGACTAAGAGCTTGGGCTCCCAAATTTGATGTCAAAATAATAAGCGTTTGTTTGAAATCCACAACACGACCATGGCTATCGGTAAGCATTCCATCATCCAGAACCTGGAGCAAAATATTAAAAACATCGGGGTGAGCTTTCTCAACCTCATCAAACAACACTACTTGATAAGGTCTACGTCTTACTGCTTCGGTTAGAACACCACCTTCGTCATACCCAACATAACCCGGAGGTGCCCCAATCAATCTTGCTACCGCATGCTTTTCCATGAACTCAGACATATCCACTCGCATCATTGCTGTTTCATCCTCAAACAAAAATTCTGCAACTGATTTAGTCAATTCAGTTTTTCCAACACCTGTTGGGCCCAAAAATAAAAATGAACCAAGTGGCCTATTTTCATCATTTAATCCAGCACGCGCTCTACGCACTGCATTTGCAAGCGCACGAACAGCTTTTTTCTGACCAATTACTCTATTTTCAAGAGCCTCTTCCATACGGAGCAGCTTATCGCGCTCACTTTCTAAAATTTTCGTTGTGGGTATGCCAGTCCAGCGCTCAACAACTGCAGCGATCTGATCAGGTCTTACAGTCTCCTCAACAATTTTACCTTCCGCTTCTTTATCTTCAGCAGTCGATAATAGTTTTTCAAGCTGGGGAATTATGCTGTAAGAGAGTTCGCCCGCTTTGGCCAAGTCACCCAAACGTTTTGCTGCATCAAGATCAGAACGAGCTTTCTCTAATTGTTCTTTTAAATCACGTGCACTTGCTAATTCGTCTCTTTCTGCCTGCCATTTTGCAGTAAGTTCAGTACTCCTTTCCTGCAAACCAATCAGATCTTTTTCTAGAGATAAAAGCCTTTTCTTAGAAGCTGTGTCTTCTTCTAAGCGCAAGGCCTCTACCTCTATTTGCTTTTGTAGTATCTCTCTGTCTAGAGCATCGAGCTCCTCAGGCTTGCTATCCACTTGCATTCTTAAGCGACTGGCCGCCTCATCTACAAGATCTATCGCTTTATCTGGTAAAAAACGATCTGTAATGTAGCGATTTGAGAGCGTTGCAGATGCAACCAAGCTAGCATCTGAAATTCGCACCCCGTGGTGTAATTCATATTTTTCCTTGATACCCCTTAATATAGAAATTGTATCTTCTACAGTTGGTTCTTGAACAAATACTGGCTGAAATCGCCGCGCCAAAGCGGCATCTTTTTCCACATATTTTCTATATTCATTGAGGGTGGTTGCGCCTATGCAGTGTAATTCACCACGAGCGAGTGCTGGTTTTATTAGGTTTGCTGCATCCATAGCCCCTTCTGTTTTTCCAGCACCGACGAGGGTGTGCATTTCATCAACAAACAAAATAACTTCGCCTGCTGCAGCAGAGATTTCAATTAAAATTGACTTTAATCTCTCTTCAAATTCGCCCCGATATTTGGTGCCAGCAATTAAAGCGCCCATATCAAGCGCCATTAATTTTTTGTTCCGCAAAGATTCTGGGACATCACCATTTACAATTCTCAAAGCCATGCCTTCAGCGATAGCTGTTTTTCCAACACCCGGCTCTCCAATCAAAACAGGATTATTTTTGGTTCTTCTGGAAAGTACTTGCATCGCGCGCCGTATTTCCTCATCCCGACCTATAATTGGGTCAATTTTCCCTTCGCGAGCAGATTGTGTCAGGTCTTGGGCATATTTATCCAAAGCTTGGTAGTTATCCTCTGCACTGGGGCTATCTGCTGTACGGCCTTTACGCATTACCTCAATTGATTTGTTAATTTTTTGTGCACTTATCCCTTCTGAGAGCAACGCTTCTTTCGCACCAGATTTTACTATAGCAAGTGCCGTTAAAAGCCTTTCCGCAGCAACAAATTGATCACCAGCCTTCTGTGCGAGCGTTCCCGCCTCATCCAAAACTTTTAAAAAGGATGGATCAGCAAAAGGCTGTATGTTTCCCTTAACCTTAACTTGTTTTTCAAGGAGTCTGTGAAGAAAACTTGCTATTTCTTCTACACTTCCATCTGAATTGGATATTAAATTTGCGGCTAGACCTTGCTCGTCATCAATTAGCGCTTTCAGCAAATGTTCTGGCAAAAGCCTTTGATGGTTTTCACGAATTGCTACCGATTGAGCATTTTGAACGAAACCTTTTGCTCGTTCCGTGAACTTATTTAAGTCCATGGTGACTCTCCTTCTTGTTAAGCGCCTTCTCAAACACCTAAAATGCAGCGCGTCCAATTTGGCCTCGCATATGAAGTGGGAATGATGTTGATAAATTTCAAGATTAGGAACTCAGGAACATACGGATCAAAACCTTATTAAATATTTTAGCTATTTGCTTGACGTCAAAAAAGTTCACTGAAAAAAGCATGTAACAATACTCAAGATTCAGGAAAAAAATGTCAGATGATCGATTAATAGTTGCCTTGGATGTTCCAAATGTAATCGCCGGCATGGATATGGTCAGCAAGTTAGGTGAGACTGTATCTTTTTATAAGATTGGGCTTGGTATGTTAACTGGCGGTGGTCTTGCCCTAGCAGATGAATTAAAACAACAGCATGACAAGCGCATTTTTTTAGATCTCAAACTTTTTGATATCGGCGCGACAATTGAGGCAGCTGTAAAAGGTATAGCACAATACGATTTAGACTTTCTGACAGTGCACGGCGATCCGAACGTGGTAAAAGCTGCTAAAGAAGGTGCTGCCGGTTCAAAATTAAAAATTCTAGCTGTCACCATTTTAACTTCACTAGATCGAGAAGATTTGAACAGTAATCTATACAAATCTGGCAATATCAGTGACTTAGTTGTGGAAAGAGCTGAAAAAGCATTTCACGCGGGTGCAGATGGAGTCATTGCCTCTCCGCTTGAAAGTAAAAGTATTAGAAATTTAAACAGTGCTTCAGGAAAAATAATCGTTACACCTGGTGTCCGGCCTGAAGGTTCTGATTTAGGTGATCAGAAACGAGTATCCTCACCAAGTGATGCTATAAAAAATGGAGCAAATCATATTGTTGTAGGCCGGCCAGTAATTAAGTCTTCAAATCCTAAGCGTGCCGCAAAGGATATCTTAAACGAAATCAACCGCTAACAGCTTAGCCTTGACGAGCTTTAAAACGTCTTTGTGTTTTATTGATTACATAAACACGTCCACGGCGTCGTACAACGCGGCAGTCGCGATGGCGCTGCTTCAGCGAACGGAGTGAATTTTTAACCTTCATAAGGCTCTCCTTTTTTTCGCGGTGCACAAAAGCACCTTTAGTTTGCTCAAACGAGCTCAAATGGTGGGCGGTACTGGGATCGAACCAGTGACCCCTACGATGTCAACGTAGTGCTCTACCGCTGAGCTAACCGCCCAAACCGACGAACTAGCACCCCAACAAAAGGGGCGCGGGGATACCGCGCCGATAGGCGGTCTATAATATTACATTGATCAGACATCAAGAGCTTTTGCTTTATTATCTTTTAGGCTATCCTTTCATTATGAGCGACGCTTTTGCCGATATAAGACAACATAGTATAGTTGAACCACGATCATTAACATCTGGTGTTGTTTTCGCTTTGCCACATTCAGGGCGAGACTATGGAATGTCATTTTTGAGTCAATCAGTATTAGATGCTCAGTCGATTCGATCATCAGAGGATGCATTTTTAGATCACTTAATAGATGGTATTGAAGATTATGGGGCACCAAAAATAATTGCGCATGCACCAAGAGCGTTTATAGACCTAAACCGTTCAACTGACGAATTAGACCCTGCTTTAATAAGCGGTCTAAAAAACAATATCAGAAATCCTCGAATTTCATCTGGACTGGGAGTGATACCAAGAGTTGTTTCCCATGGAAAATCAATATACCGTGGCAAACTTAACTTAGAACAGGCAAAAGCAAGGATTGAACACTATTGGGAGCCTTATCACACTGATTTATCGAAACTTTTAAAAAGAGCCCAATCTATTTTTGGTCAAAGTTTACTGATAGATATGCATTCAATGCCACATGAGGCGGTATCAACGCAGTCATCAATTTTGAAGAGCCCAGAAATTGTTGTGGGAGACAGGTTTGGGATGTCGAGTGACCCTGAGTTCACAAATCGTGTTATTTCAATCTTGAAACAGCATAATTTCCGAGTTGCAAAAAACACACCTTTCGCTGGAGCATTTATAACTAAACACCATGGTAAAGTTAAAGAACGGATCCATGCTCTTCAACTCGAAATAGATCGCTCGTTATACATGGATGAAGAGCAAATACAGCCACATTCAGGTCTTGAAGAATTAAAATCAAAACTATTCCCAGCGCTTATTCAAATTTCATCAATCATTTACAAATCAAATAAAATTGCCGCTGAATAATCAAAGAAGCGATCTGCCTTTTATGACCGCTTCCTCTCCATATTTCTCTCTAATTTGATCTGTTACTCGCTCAACTTTAATTCGATTAGTCGCACCTCCATCTAGCAGCTCTGGTTCACGCTCTGCTTGGCTTGCCAAGCAGAGACCAGATAAACCTGCTCCTACTAGTCTAAAAGGACCATTTGAAATCGATGCCTTCATTAACGGAAAAATCATACGGAAGAGAGCATCTGCCAAATTTGTTGGATCTCGCAAAGTTACTCGTCTTGTTATTAGTTTATGGTTTGATGTCTTTAGTTTTAGAATTGCGACTGAACCAGCTAGACCTTTGGACTTGGCCCTTGATGAAACTTTCTCACAAAGTCTCCATAAGTGAACCTCTAGAATGCGTAACTCACTCGTATTTTCAGATAAAGTTGTTTCATTAGAAATAGACTTTATTCGATCGTTATTTGAAACCAGCCGACTGTCTTGTCCCCTTGCTAAAAACCACAAACGCTCGCCCATAGCTCCAAATTTGTTTGCTAGATCTTTTCTATCCCATCTCAACAAATCAGAAAAAGTCCTGATACCAGATTTTTCTAATGATTTTTGGGTTGAGGCACCCACTCCCCAAATCAAACGAACGGATTGATCCTTTAAAAAGCTGCTAGTTTCCTGTTTACCAATTATTGAAAAACCATTTGGTTTGTTTTGATCAGAAGCTACCTTAGCCAAAAATTTATTATGCGAAAGCCCAATCGATCCTGTTAATCCCAAGTTACAGGTTATCCGCTCCATCAATTTTGCAAGCATTACAGCTGGTGGAACACCGTGTAATTTACGAGTGCCAGATAAATCCATGAAAGCTTCATCAAGCGATAAAGGTTCGACTAAGGGCGTGATATCATTCATCATTTCCCGGATCTGTTGGCTTATTGCAGCATAAACTTTCATCCGTGGCCTGATGACAACTGCGTCTGGACACTTTTCTAAAGCTTTAAACATTGGCATTGCTGACTTCACACCACGTATTCTTGCTATATAGCAAGCCGTCGAAACAACACCGCGTTTCCCACCTCCAATAATTACAGGTTTGTCTGCTAAATCTGGGTTATCTCGCTTTTCAACACTTGCATAGAAAGCATCGCAATCCATATGGGCAATATTGAGATCAAACAATTCATTATGGGATACAACTAAAGGTGAACGGCAAATTGGACATCGCCCTTTTTCACTGAAAGTATTGAAACATTTTCTGCATAAAGCTGGCATATTTTAGTATCGCATAATGAAGATTAAAATTTTAAAGTTTCATTATTCGTTCCACCGGTTCACAATCGGATAACGCCTATCAAGCCAGAAAGCACGCTTGCTCAATCTGGTTCCTGGAGCGGACTGATAGCGTTTGTACTCATTTATAAATAAAAGCTTTTGGATACGTTTTGCATCCTCTTCACTGTATCCCTCATCTATGCAATCTTTAATTGTTCCATCCTCATCAACGAGAATTTTAAGTATCCCATCCAAAACAAAATAATCTGGCAAACTATCGCTATCTTTTTGGTCGGGACGCAATTCAGCACTAGGCGGTTTTTCAATTATGTTAATTGGAATGATATTTGTCCCAGTGGCTTTCATCCAAGGCCTTTCATTTTCATTTCGCCATCTACATATGTCAAATACTCGAGTTTTGTAGAGATCTTTTATTGGATTATAACCACCGGCCATATCTCCATAGATTGTAGCGTAGCCAACCGAAACTTCTGATTTATTACCCGTTGTTAAGAGCATCTCCCCAAATTTATTGGATATCGCCATTAACAAAACACCTCTCAACCTAGATTGAATATTTTCCTCCGTTAAATCAGGTTTTGTGCCCTTAAAAAGATCTGAAAGAGTATTTGATATAGCCAAACGACTATCCTCTATCGAAAGATAATCGTATCGACATTTTAAATTTTTTGCTAATTCTAAAGCATCCTCAAGTGAGGTTTCACTCGTATATTCGGATGGTAGCATAACAGCTCTCACAGCTTCCGGACCTAACGCATCGGCAGCTATAGTTGCTACGAGAGCACTATCGACACCACCGGACAGCCCTAAAACAACCTGCTCAAAACCTGCTTTTCTGCAATAATCCCTTAATCCGATAACCATAGCGAAATAGTCTGACTCCATAGCATCTAAAATGCGTGACTTCTTCCCCGTATCGGCTAACCAACCTTCCGCTGATTTTCTAAAAACACAAGTAGCAATACTTTCCTCAAATTGCGGCAACTGCAATACAAGTTCTCCACCTGGATTTAAAACAAAAGATCCACCATCAAAAACCTGATCATCTTGTCCTCCCACAAGGTTTAGATAAACTAAAGGCAATCCACTCTCTATTACCCTCGAGACCATTACATTCTGTCTAATTTCGGTTTTTCCCCTGTAGTATGGACTTCCATTTGGAACCAAGAGAGTTTGAGCTCCAGTTTCTGCAAGTGTTTCTACTATATCCGTGTGCCATGCATCTTCACAAATTGGACTTCCTATTCGCATTTTCCCAATCTGAAATGGTCCATCCACGTTTCCTGATGAAAACAAACGCACCTCGTCAAATACTTCTTCATTCGGAAGATGATGTTTTTTAATAACAGCCTGTATTTTTCCATCCGCTAAAATGTAATAGGAATTATAGAGTTTATTCTCGTCATAAAATGGACCACCGATAGCAATTGCGGGACCCTGCGCACAGGCTTTAGCTATTTGGTCAATGGAACTAGTAGCAGCTTTCTGAAAAGCAGTTTTTAAAATTAAATCTTGCGGATTATATCCAGTTATAAACAGTTCCGGGAAAGCGATCAGGTCACTGCGCTGATCACGCGCTATTTCCCACGCTTCCATGACTTTCTGAGTATTTCCGCTTAGGTCTCCAACAGTTGCGTTAAGTTGGGCCAAAGAAATTTTAAATTCATCGCTCATGTTTAGTCCCTTACGGCTCAACACTTAGCAGAAATTTTATAGGTGGAAAGTTTTAACTATGTAAAAAGATTATTTCTACATTTCCTCGACCTCAACAACTCCATTCAAGCTTTTAATTGCTCCTCGGATTTGTGGGTTTATGGGAAAGCTTTCGCCTAAATCAATTTCAACTTCTCCAGGCAAGGAGGAATTTATAAGTCGTAAATATATCGGACCTTTAGCTCCAAGTTTAACTTGATCTTTAGATTGATCTAAAACAGAAGCAACTGAACTTATAGCGTTCTCATCATTTACAAATATTCGCATTCCTTCTGCATCAACATTTGAAATACCGGCATCCAAGGGACTAATTGATCTAGCCAACAACTTGATTTGATCGGACTCCAGAGAAGCTTCTGCTGTTAATAGAACCTTGGAACCAGTTTCTAAATATTCTCTGGATTTCTCCAAAACTTCTGAGAATAGTGTAGCCTCATACGACCCTGTTTTATCACTAAGTTGTAGGAACGCAAAACGGTTGCCTCGCGCTGATTTTCGTTCCTGCCGATTGGCTACTACTCCTGCCATTTTAGCAACAAAAGGGCCTGCCTTAGCTTTGCTAACTACTTCATCTAAGGTCAAAACTCCATTTCGTTTTAAAGCAGTAGCATAATCACCTAGTGGATGGTCAGATAGATAAAAACCAATAGCTATATATTCCTCAGCCAGTCGTTCAGCAGGAAGCCAGTCTTGAAAGTCTTTGATCCGAGGCTCTGGTAAGTCATCCCCAGTTTCTCCAAAAAGCGAAACCTGGTTTGAAGATTTTTGTTCATGGACGGCCACAGAGTAGTTGACTAAATCCTCAAGAGCTTCAAAGACTCTTTTCCTATTATTATCCAGTTCATCAAAAGCACCAGCTCTAACCAGCATTTCTAAAGGTCTTTTGCCTATTCGTTTTAGATCCACTCTTCTAGCAAAATCAAAAAGGGTTGAAAAAGGAGTTGAATTTCTAGCCTCTACGATCAGTTGCATAGCCTCAATCCCAACATTCTTTAGTGCGCCCAAGCCGTAAACCAAAGACCCATCAACAACTGAAAATGTCGCAAAGGATTTATTTATACAGGGAGACACATATGAGAGTTCTAGTTCTTTCTTAACAACCTTCTCAAAATACGTTGCGAGTTTATCTGTTAAATGAATATCACAATTCATTACCCCAGCCATAAATTCTAGAGGGTGATTAGTTTTCAACCACGCAGTTTGATAGCTAACCACTGCATAAGCCGCTGCGTGTGATTTATTAAAACCATAGTTTGCAAATTTTTCTAGTAAATCAAAAATTTCAGAGGCTTTTTTTGTATCAACTCCATTTTCAGCAGAACCTTTTTCAAATTTTGGACGCTCCGCATCCATCGCTTCCTTAATTTTTTTACCCATTGCTCTTCGAAGTAAGTCTGCTTCTCCCAAACTATAACCAGCCATGACCTGAGCGATTTGCATAACCTGCTCTTGGTACACAATTATGCCTTGAGTTTCTTCTAATATATCGTCAATCAAAGGATGTATTGACGTACGCTCCTTCAAGCCATTTTTAACTTCGCAGTAGGCAGGGATATTTTCCATGGGCCCTGGGCGATATAGGGCAACCAAAGCCACAATATCTTCAATGCTAGTGGGTTTCATACGCTTGAGCGCATCCATCATGCCCTGACTTTCAACCTGAAAAACAGCATAGGTTTTAGCCGACGAATAAAGCTGATAAGTGGCTTCATCATCCAAAGGAATAGCATTTATTTCATTTTCAGCACCACTTTGTGGAACATAAAGTTCTTGACCGTCGGCGTTTACATGAAGAGCACGACCAGATTTTAAAATTAACTCCACAGCATTTTGAATGACTGTTAAAGTTTTCAAGCCCAAAAAATCAAATTTCACCAATCCCGATTGCTCAACCCATTTCATATTATATTGAGTAGCCGGCATGTCCGATTTTTGATCTTTATATAATGGAACTAATGAATCTAACGGACGGTCACCTATTACAACACCAGCGGCATGGGTGGCGGCATTTCTTAGTAAACCCTCGACTTCTTTTCCGTAATTAAGAAGCCTATCCACAACTTCCTCATTCCTCGCTTCTTCCTTGAGTCTTGGCTCTTCCTCAATTGCTTTTTCTATCGATACAGGCTTTACACCTTCAACTGGGATCATCTTTGCAAGACGATCCACCTGTCCATATGGCATCTGCAAGACACGACCAATATCTCGAATAGCAGCTTTTGATAATAAAGCGCCGAAGGTAATTATTTGCCCAACGCGATCATAGCCATATTTTTCTTGAACGTATCGTATAACCTCCTCTCTCCGATCCATACAAAAATCAATGTCAAAATCCGGCATTGAAACTCTGTCTGGATTCAAAAAACGCTCAAACAGTAAGGAATATCTGATCGGATCTAAATCAGTTATTGTCAGTGAGTAGGCTACTAAAGATCCCGCACCAGAACCTCTACCTGGACCTACAGGTATTTTGTTTTTTTTAGCCCACTGGATAAAATCTGCCACAATCAAAAAATAGCCTGGGAAGCCCATATTTATAATAACATTTAATTCAAAATCTAATCGTTTTTTATATTCCTCAACTGAGACCGCATGGGGTATTACCTGCAATCGTTTCTGTAATCCTTCATTGGCTTGACGACGCAGTTCAGCCACCTCATCGTCCGCAAATTTTGGTAAAATTGGATCACGGCATGAAACCATAAAGGAGCAGCGTTGAGCTATTTCTACTGTATTTTCAACCGCTTCAGGTAAATCTGCAAAAAGCGCCAGCATTTCCTTTGGATTTTTGAAATAATGTTGCCGTGTTAAACGCCTTCTTGGCTCCTGCTGATCGACATAAGCACCATCGGCTATACAGAGTAATGCGTCATGAGATTCAAATGCTTCCGGATTTAAAAAATGCACATCATTTGTGGCAACAATTGGGATGTCCATTTCGTAGGCAATTTGTAAAAAGATAGGCTCTGTTTTTTGCTCACGAACAGGTAGTCCGCCCTCCTCAGGATGTCGCTGTAATTCGATATAGAACCGGTCATCAAATATTTCTAATAAGTTAGCGGCATAATCTGTTGCTTTATCTATCTGTCCTTCTTCAATCAATGAACCTATAGGCCCATCGGGACCTCCTGAGAGACATATTAAGTCATCAGAGTGATCTTTTAATTGAGTAAGATCTAATCTTGGGAAACCTCTCTTTTCTTCGTCGAGGTAGAGGCAAGAATTTAATTTCATTAAATTTTGATAGCCCCTTTCACTCTGAGCGATCAAAATAATTGGCGCAACTTTAGGAAGCGAGTCTCCAACTTTTGGATCTGTATATTGAATGTCTATCTGACAACCAATTATCGGCTGCACACCTTTACTGCTGGCAGAGACTGAAAATTCTAACGCGCAAAATAAATTATTTTTATCTGTTACCGCTACTGCAGGCATATCCGCTTCAATGCAAAGTTCAGGCAGAGATTTTAAACGAATTGCCCCCTGTAAAAGCGAGTATTCAGAATGAACTCGTAGGTGGACAAATTGGGCAGCCGAAGACATAGAATTTCCAGAAAATTAACTCTAACATTAGGTTTGCCCCAATTTTTATTTTTTAACAACGCGAATTTCTAAAAATTTGGACTTGAGCAAGAAATTAATGTCCGTAAAGTGAGAGTCTCTTAAAGTCGTTAATTGAAAGTTTATGGAGGAATGTCGCGTGGCCGAAGTTTTGCTGCAAATAGACGGCATATCCAAATCATTTCCCGGTGTAAAAGCTAACGATGAAGTAAGTTTTCAAATCAATTCAGGGGAAATACACGCACTACTGGGCGAAAACGGCGCAGGAAAATCAACGCTTGTAAAAATGATATACGGCTTAATGCAGCCAGACTCGGGAAATATGAAGCTGAGTTTAGAAAATTTCAGACCCTCAGAACCAAGCAAGGCTCGGCAAAGCGGTATAGCAATGGTCTTCCAACATTTTTCTTTATTTGATGCTTTAAATGTTGCTGAAAACATTGCTTTAGGAATGGAAAACCCACCGAAATTACAAGACTTGTCAGAAAAAATTGAGACTGTATCAAAATCCTACGGACTTCCATTGGACCCTAAAAGATTGGTTGGCCAATTATCCGCTGGTGAGCGTCAACGAGTAGAAATCATTCGATGCCTCCTCCAAAATCCTAAATTACTGATAATGGATGAGCCCACTTCTGTTTTGACACCTAATGAAGTCAAAACACTTTTTGAGACGCTCTTAAGGTTGAAGAGTGAAGGCAAATCAATCTTATACATCTCACACAAATTGGAAGAAATTCGCGAAATTTGTGATTATGCAACAATTCTTCGAGGCGGAAAAAAAGTAGGGTCCTGTATACCCAAAGACACCAGCGCAAAGCAAATAGGAGAAATGATGGTTGGTAAATCTTTCTCCAGTCCTTCTAGAAAAACTCGAGCCTTTGGTGAGGAATTATTAAAAGTTGCAAATCTTTCTATTCAAACCAAAAGCTTTTTTGGGACCTCATTATCAGACATCAATTTTTCTGTTCGTGTTGGTGAAATATTAGGAATTGGAGGCGTGGCAGGTAATGGTCAAGATGAGCTACTATCAGCGCTTTCTGGTGAAGAGAAAACAAGTCCATCAACAATAAAAATATTTGATCAACCTATTGGTAGATTAGCTCCAGATGAGCGTAGAGCTTTAGGGATGAGAGCGGCTCCAGAAGAGAGGTTGGGTCATGCAGCTGCACCTGCAATGACATTAATTGAAAACACGCTTATCACCTCTCACTCTGACGATGTAATAAACCAATGGGGAATTATCAATTTTGATAACGTAAAAGAAAAAACAAAGGATATTGTTTCTGAATTTGATGTCAGGACCCCAACTTTAGATAATGCAGCGGCTTCCTTATCAGGTGGCAATTTACAAAAATTTGTAATCGGTAGAGAAATTTTACAAAAACCACGCGTTTTTGTTGTTAATCAACCCACTTGGGGAGTTGATGCAGCAGCAGCCGCATTCATAAGACAATCGATACTAAATTTAGCTTCCCATGACTCTGCTGTCGTTGTGATTAGCCAGGATTTGGATGAACTTTTCGAAATTTGCGATACTTTTGCCGTTTTAACAAATGGTCGTATGTCAAAATCACACAATATACGCAGCTTATCATCAGAGGATGTGGGTTTATTAATGGGAGGATCTGATTTGGATCTTAAAAACCATGATACGGCTTGAGAAGCGTCGCAGTATTTCTAAGTCCTGGACAACCATGACGCCAGTTATTGCAGTTTTTTTGACCCTGCTATTTGGAGGATTGATGTTTGGGCTCTTGCTGGGCGATTTTCCTTCTGCATTTGGTGCGATTAAATTAATATTCTGGGATCCTTTATTTGATGAAAATTTTGCTTCATATGCCAGACCTCAACTTCTCGTAAAAGCAGGACCAATCATTCTAATTGCTATTGGACTTTCGATTGGTTTTAAAGCTGGGATATGGAATATTGGTGCTGAGGGACAATATATTTT
>JAAXIY010000004.1 GCA_012270125.1 Paracoccaceae bacterium | reverse complement strand
TACATCAAAGTTGGCAAAGTTCGAGAATTGGTAACTTGATTGCTTATATTTGGAAAAGATTGATAAATAACTTTAAACAACTGCCATGATCAGGGAGTGAATTAAGTGTCAAGAATATTGGTTATAATATTTGTGTTGTTAGCCAATAAAGTTGCTGCAGGTTACCATGTGGCGTTTGATAAAGGATTTGCTGAATTTGCCCAACAGCAAGGATTTGAAGACTTTGATGATTTTCTTTTAAAAAGAAAAACATGTGGAAATTTAATTTTAAATTCGAATAAAAATTTAAATAACACGGAAAATAGTAAACGAGTTGGTTTGTTTGTTGATCCTCCAAGCGGCTATCATTGGATGGATAATAACGGAATTTTCACCTTAATGAAAAACCCAACTACTGGGTATGTAAAGCACCCTAATTCAAGCATAACCATTAAAGTTCCCCTATACCCAAACTTTTTACCAGAACCCCAAAAGCCCGTCCAAGATACGGGCGAAACATCAGAAAAAACTTTAGAAGTTGATCCACCGATTGGATACCACTGGATGAGTAATGGGAAGAGCTACAGCTTAATGAAAAATCCTATAAGTGGTTATGGTCCTCACCCAGGTTCAAGTCTAAAAGCAAAGTTCAACATCTTTTCACGAGCAAGCGTAAATGTGAACGCTAATGATGTTGAATTAGTTAGTGAAAAGGACCTTGCCAATAAAGCCAGCGATTTACTATTTGAATTACTTTTGAGTCAAAATACTGAATCGCTATCAGATTTGTTTGCGAAGATAGATAAAGATCAATGGAATGCAAATAATTGCAAATTGGCAATGTTTATAGAAACGAATATTCTTACAGATATTTTGGAAGCAACTTTAACAGGAGCTAAGACTAATAGCTCTAAAATCAAAAAGCCAAAGCCAAAAAATGATTATGGCTATGGATATTAAAGTGCCTTTATTGCCTCATCTGCACTGCCACAATAGAAAGCTTCCAGATAATCTTTTTTACCCCTGATTTTTGTTTTTACTGAGTTTAACTTAGTTTTATCTAGCTCAGCATTTTCTGCAACTATGCTGGAAAACATTAGCTGACAGGAATAATCTTTAGTCAGTTGTTCTAGACGGCTAGCTACATTTACTGTATCGCCAATTGCCGTATCAGTGGATGCTTCTCCATATCCCATTTTCCCAATTATAGCATTTCCAGAATGAATGCCGATCCCTAAGCGGAGTGGTTCAATATCATCAGTGGATAGCTCATCGTTTAATTCATTCAAATATGTTGTTATCATAGCAGCCCCTTTAAGAGCATTTTTACAATTTTTTGATATGGTTGTATCTTTATCAAAAATTGCCATTACCCCGTCACCAATGAACTTATCAATACGCCCTTTATTTTCTTCGACTGCATCGGTTACAAGTTTGAAATATTTGTTCAAGATAAATACCACATCAAAAGGCATTTTCCCGTCGGATAAGCGGGTAAAACCTCGCAAATCACAAAACATAATAACAGTCTCTTTTTCTATTCCTGATAAATTCTCCTGATTAGAAAAACGCAAATTTTGTTTATCATGGTTTACTAGTTTTATTAGTGGGTTAATTTCAATGTCTGTTTCTGGCCTGAGCTGACATGCCAATCTCAAACTTTGATCAAAGTTTAACCGATTTATGACTGATTGCTCAATTTTATTTGGTTTAGGTAGTTCTCCCAAACTAGATGTGACCCTAACTCTACAAGTTGTACACCTGCCTCTGCCGCCACAAACAGATTCATGATACCTCCCAGCTTTGTGACTGGCTTCTAATAAAGAGCTACCTCTGCTTACGTTAATATTTGTGCCGTCTGTGTACTGGACTTGTATCGAATTAAATCTTTTTTCTAATAGGTTTCTAATAAAGTAAAACGCTACAAATAAGCTCAGCAGAATTGGGTAAACTAAGAATTGCAGAAGGTCAGATAAAGATACAATTTTTTCCCCGATCTCAGCAGTAAAATTTGAATTTGAAATTAATTCAAGAATAGTGATGGGATTGCTTTGGCTTGCTTCTGATAATTCAATACTCGCCCTGATGTAACCGCCGTACGCTATCAAAGGTAATCCAAGAATTAAACCTTGGAACAGTCCTCTACGTTTTGAATAAAATTCTCTAAATTCAATAAGTCCGATGATACCAATTGATCCATGTGTCCATACCAGCATGAGCATTAGGCCAAGGATGATATATCCAAATGGATCGAAAATATATGTTGAGATTATCATAAAAGCGTAACTATCGTTCAAGCCTAAAAACCTAGAGCCCCATAAAGTTACAGATAAGTGGCTTGCTAGAAAAAATGGGATCAAAACAGCGCAGGAGTTTCTTATCCATTCCTTTCGACTCATTCTGAAACTTCGGCGCCTTGCGAGCGCATAAACCCCAAGTAGAAAGTGGATCGATAAAGCTCCATAAAGCACATAAAAGAGAACATCATGTCTCCAAAACCTTAAAAAAATAGCCCTACCTTGTTCCATCGTGTCGAGAGAAATTAAGCCAAGGCTGTGATTTAAAAGATGAGTGAAAACATAGAAAAATAAAATACAGCCTGAGATAGTCCTAGAACGTCTTACTATTAGTGCTGCATCAACCAATTTTCATATCCTTTGATTTATGGTAAATAAATTTATCTAATTGAACGTTAGCAAGGTGATTTTATTTTACACGTATTTTTAAATTTTTGTGAAATTAAATTTCAAATAAATCGTTAAACGATAATAAAATGAGCTACATTTCAACAGATTAAGGGGTATGGGTCAAAAACTAGCAGCGGTTAGGTTGCTATGATACTGCATTCACATTTTTTTCACAGATAGTTTAGTCGTTCTTGCAATATGGTCCGTGTAGCTCTTTATGTTTTCAAGT
>JAAXIY010000073.1 GCA_012270125.1 Paracoccaceae bacterium | reverse complement strand
GAAACGATTGTTTCATACTCATCTTTCATAGCGTGAGCTAAAGCTTCAAGGTATTGTTCCCTAGTTTTATAATAGTCATTTTGAAGAAAAAGCGAAATAACTCCAGGTGATGCTGCATTCATAAAGCCGCGTTGAACCCCATGTTGAGCCATTGCTGCTTTAAGATTTTTAATATCCTTCTCTAGTTCCCCTTGACCCTTAGACTTGACTTCCCCTACACACATTGGTCTTGAATATGTTGGAGTACCGCCATCATTTGCCAGTCGTTCAAGAAAACTTGGAAATTTTTTTAAATCTGCCGGTGCATTTCTGGGACTGTCACCATCAAAACCAGTATACCTGTCCTTGACATATGTTGCATAGCTTATCTTAGATGTTTCACCATCGCTGACAATGTCTACACCAACTTCTTTTTGGCGCCTTACAGTTTCAGAAACCGATCGGGTCATGCAATCGTCAAATGCAGCTTGAGCAAACTCTTTTCCTTTCTCACGCGCAAATATAAAATCTACGACTTCTTGCGTACGTGGCAAAGACCCAACATGTGAAGTTAGTATTTTACCCATTAAGGCATCCTCTCTTTAAAAAAATTGCTAGCCCCTCCAAGTATGACCAGCCGGATCTGCGTTTCCTTTGACTTGATACAAGGCAGCTTCTCCAGTGACCGCAGGAACTATCGAATGGTTTAATTCTGCTGGCACTGACATCGTATCTCCAGGAGCCAAAACTGCTGAATCACTATCCCATGAAATACGCCAATGACCACGCACTGGCATTAATACAGATGGAAAATGATGGCTTTCGGCATTCTTGATTGCAGAACCCCGAGTTATGAAATCAACTTCAAAGCCTGGCTTGTCCCGTAATAGACCATTTTCTCCTATGACGTTTACTGGTCTGCTATCCGATAAAGCAAACATATCCCAAAATCGAGCTACGTGATTTGGAACCACATCTCTCGTTGTTAACTCTGCCCTCTTAGCTAGCTCTTCACTCTGCATAATAGGCATTGGGCCTATACCATCTGGTAACTTTTGCCCTTTTTTCTGATCATATAATTTTCCGTTTTCACCAAGAATTAAACCATGCTCGGCAGCATCTTCGATAACTTGTGGAGCCCAGTGAACTCCACCACCAGCATCATCGCCCCCAAGAATTGCCATAATCATACCGTATTCGGTACCAATATTCTCAAAACCTCGGAATATTCCTGTAGGTATGTTGATTATATCGCCTTGCTCGAGTACCACTTCTCCTGCATTGCCCCATCGCCCCCAAAAAAATCTCCACCGACCAGATAAAACGAAAAACACCTCGGCAGTATTGTGATCGTGCAAGGAGTTTCTACACTTGGGAGGTTGCCCTGCAGCGCCTATATTAAAACCATGTGGAATAGCTATATGAACATGTTGATCAGGGCTTTCTGAAACACCCCCACCAATTATTGTAAAATTTTCTTTTTGATCACTTCCTGGCGTATGTGCATCAATAAATGCAGTTTTACATGGAATTAGCTCCCCATACCTAACTATGCGGTCTTCCATTTTATTTTGCTTCATTTATCTACCTCCAATTCTGAATTGACATTTTAGAGAAATTTTAGGCCCCACTCTTGAGACAAATTTGTTTCCAAACGGCAGTTTCATCAAATAATGTCCACTCCCGCCGAACCTTTGGAATATCACCAGAGACAGCACCAAACTCTACATGAGTTGCTCCAAATATATAAACATCAGCACCAGATGGCGTGCCAAAACTACCCCAACCATCGTGTTTACCATGAAGAGACCATCGCAGTGCAGCACGGGGAGGCATGAACGGATCTTCTCGACCAATTTGATGATGTATTTCGAACTGTGCATCTGGAAACGATGCACGAAGTCCCATCCAAAATTGATCTGCTCCGTTATGAGATAAAGCGCTTATGCCACCTGGATATTCTAAATTCGCTGCTCTATCATATTCGCCTGCTATAACAGAAAAGTCTGCGTTCATTATTCGACTTAGAATATCAGCATATTTTTGACCCCATTCATTATCATTTCCTTTTCCATCATAAGGGCCTTTTACATCGTCCTTTGGTAAAAATGGTTTAATACAACTTTCTGCTCCACCCTCTTTTTCAATTAAATCTCGAGCGTATTCATGTGGAGATAAACCAAGCTGACGTACTATTGCGCCTTGATCACGGATTAACCATTCATCATCAATCTGATTATTACGTGCATGGCAATCGGCAATAATCCTATAATCAAGTTTTTTTCCAGTAGGCTCTCCATAAACTCCAGGTCGAGAATGAGTGGCAGTTGAATGCAACCTGTGGGAGCTCAACATACCCGCTTCTGGGGTACCCGACCAAATTACGTCTTCCCCAAAAAGAGTGCGGTCTGGAAACTCTGCCAAAGTCGCCATCGTTGCAGCAATTACGTTTTTGTTTCCTATTACGATTGAACCAGGCGACCTTACGATAATGTCTGGAGAGTAATACTCGTGAAGTGTGGCAATCCCACGGTCTTCCCAAATTTCTTTTGTAATCCCTATAATGTATTCGGGAAAACTTTTGTATTTATTAGAAAAGCCATGCATTTTAATGCTCCTAGTTGGGTTTATTGCGCGTAGAGGATCGAATAATTAGCGGACTATCAATTTGAAGTTTTGTTGGCTTGGTAGAATTTGGATTTTCTATCTGATTTAAAATTGTGTGGACGGTTTCTTGAACCATCAAATTAGCGCGCTGTCTGACCGTAGTGAGATCATATGATTTCCATGCAGCGGGAGGCACATCATCATATCCAATTACAGAAACATCATCTGGAATACTCAAACCTAGTTCGTACCTTAAAATATCCATGACTATGAAAGCCATATGGTCATTGGCAACAAAAACGGCATCAGGTCTTTCAGCT
>JAAXIY010000045.1 GCA_012270125.1 Paracoccaceae bacterium | reverse complement strand
CAAACTAATAGTGACAAACGAAAAAGCGATGGTGTTTTTGGTTGCGTTTTAGATGATCGTCCAGACGTCGGTTTGGAGATAGCATCAGGAATGATAGATCGATCAGAGAAGGTCTTGGTATACTCAGCGGCGCTTGCGGTTGCTAACAGTGGATCGTTAGAAAGTTTTTCTTGGTTAATTGATGATTTGAAAAAAGCAGACTTTGGACAAATTGAGGAAGCAATCGAAGAAATGGGTAAATTTGATGTTGTTGTTCAGAGTAAGCTAAAAGAGGTTTTTCTAGATCATATTTTGCCTTTGAAGGAAGCTGCCTAGACAGCCGTCTGCAAACTCATAATCTTTGATTTTCGGTTTCTTGTTATCAAAAACAGAACAATAGCTATGTTTAGGAAATTCCACACAATGCCGTTCCAGAAGGCAGCGGCATAGGATCCCGTCAAGTCATAAATCCAACCTGACATCCATCCACCGATGGCCATTCCCATTATGGTGCACATCATAACAAAGCCAACGCGAGTACCGGCATCTACTCCAGGCAAATATTCACGGATTATAATTGCGTAGCTGGGAACAATACCACCCTGTGACAAACCAAAAACAAGCGATACGATATATAGGGATACAAGGCCATCAAAAGGAAGGTATAAAAAAAGCGCTATGCACTGAAGGGTCGACCCTATTAATAAGGTGTAAACACCCCCTAATTTATCGGCTATAAGGCCATTTATGAGCCTTGAAATAATTCCGCCAATGAGCATCAACGATAGCATTTCTGCACCAACGGCTGGGCCAAACCCTAAGTCGATACAGAAGGCTACTATGTGAACCTGTGGCATAGACATGGCTACGCAGCATCCAATACCAGCAATTGAAAGTAAAATTGTCAGGGCTTTGGGCGATATACTGACATTTTGACGTTTATCACTAGATGCAGCATCTGAAATTCTAGCGGTTTCCTCACTTATTTTCTTTGTAAGTAAGAATGATAACGGGATCATTATAAAAACTGTGGATAGTGCAAGGATCCAGTATACGTCTCGCCAGCCATCTGATTGTAGTGTATTATTGAAAAGTGGAGGCCAGATGGCTCCAGAGAAATAATTTCCACTTGCAATAAGGGCTACTGCTATTCCGCGTCTTTTTAAAAACCAATGCGAGGTGTCCGCGATGAGTGGCCCGAAAGCAGCAGCGGTTCCTAGGCCTATAAAGAATTGTAAAATACTCAAAGAATAGACATTATTTACATACATTGCGGCAATGTATCCAGCTGTATTTACCGTTGCTGCCAATATAATGGTTTTAGTTATTCCATAGCGGTCAACAACGTGCCCCATTACCCAATTACCAATGGCAAAACCAACCATCGTTAAAGCGAATGGAATAGATGCCGTACCTCGATCAATTTTGAATTCTTGCTGTATGTCTGGGAGTACAATAACCACTACCCACATACCTATATTACCTACAGTCGCCAGTAAGAGTGCGATGAACAAGCGTGTCCAGGAGTATAAACTATCGTGTTCTCTCATTAAAAAATTAAACTAAACTTTCAGAATAAAAATTTACCAATGCAACGTTGAGCTTGCCGAAGAACCAATTAGATAGTGCAATTTTATAGTCTGTTCAACTTACCTCAGCATAGCCAGCGCCATATTTTTCAATATGAATGAATTTTGGCTCCAACATATGACCGCTTGTGCAAAGTAAGCTATCACTCGCCGCCATATCGAGTGCGTATTTCCTCGACTTAAGAGCACTTTCAGCGTCAACATCGAATAGAGTGCAGATATTTGGGTCTTTCAACTGAAGCTTTGGCACATGAATTATGTCACCCATATGGAACATACTTTCATTTCCATCGTCAACTCTGAAGCCTGCATGTCCGGGAGTATGTCCTGGAAGTGGTATTATAGATACTCCGCTGATGATATCAGCATTATTTGATAGCAATTCCAGTCTTTCACCATAGGCAGATAGAACTTTTTTTGCTAAATTTGACCAATCTTGTCCATTTATTTCATCTGAACTAAAAGATTTAGTCGTCCAATAATTATGTTCTTCTTGCAATAGTTTGAGGTTTGCATTGGCGAATATGGCTGAACCGTTTTCATTGATAGCGCCTCCCATATGATCCGGATGCAAATGTGTCATAAAAATATCGCTTATATCTTCTGGCCCCAAACCTATTTCATTAAGAGCATCCAATAAAAACCCACACGTTGGACCAAATAGATTACCACAACCCGTATCAACAAGTAAATTTTGTTTGCCATTTTGAATTACACAGGCATTAAAATTTGTAAAAGTCAGTAACTGATTTTCATTACTGTTAATTTCATCAGTGTCTTCATTGGATAAATTTTTCAATGCTTCGAGTGGAAGTGTGCGCTCGCCATCTCGGAGTGTAGTAACGTTTATTGTCCCAATGGTAGTTTTGGATGTCCTAGACATATTGCAATCCTTTATTCATGCGAATTCTTTACGAATATAGTATTTTTTAAGATTGGCATCAATTTTGCAATTTTTTTTTGAAGAACTTTTAAAGATATCTTAAAGCCACATAGTCAGCGCTGTGTGGCTTATTTTTTAATAAACGTCTTGGTGGAGGCATTTCACACCATATCTAAAAATAGATCATTGAATACGGATCCTAGACTCAACTGGCGTACACTTGTACTTTTTCATAAGGCCTTGGGCTGCCATGCTTTCGCGCACCCATTTTTTTCCATCAGGATTTATAATATGACTCTCCTGTGATAGCTCAAACATCTGCCTATATTGTATGCAGCCAATCGATTGATCTCTTTTTTCCTGCTGTGACTTTAGATAAGAGGGAACGTATATAATTCCTAAAATTAATGCCAAAGTTGCTAAAAAGACTATGAAACTCCAAATAAATGTCTTCATGCTTTTCAAGCTTTCT
>JAAXIY010000076.1 GCA_012270125.1 Paracoccaceae bacterium | reverse complement strand
AAGATCCAAGGAAGATGCTATAAGTTCAGGTGCTCAATACGCGGAATTGGCCTAAGTCACCCTAAGTGTTCTTTGGAAAGAAGTTTTGGTTGAATTTGCAAAAAAATATGGTTCTGAACCTTGCAAAGGAGCGGCTGTGATTGCCATGGGTAGCTTAGGGGCTGGAACCTTGCATGCAAATTCGGACCTTGATTTGATAATTATTTTTGACTCAGGTAGCGATGACAAATCTGAAGGTTTAAAGTCAATTCCTTCTCGGCAATATTATTCCCGCCTTACCAAAGCATTTATTACCGCCATATCTGCCCCAATGACCGAAGGAAAATTGTATGAAATTGATATGAGCCTCAGAACATCAGGTTTTCAGTGACCTTTAGACACATCTTTGAATTCTTATATAAGTTATCAAAAATCAGAAGGTTGGGTTTGGGAGCACTTAGCACTGACAAGAGCTCGAGGTGTCGCTGGCAACAAAACTTTATTAGGAAATTTTGAAAGCTTTCGCGGCTCCTTTTTAAAATCGTATGATAGGGATAATATCTTTAAGGAATTAAATGAAATGCGATCAAGAATTTCTCAAGCAAAGTCTTTAAATCCTTGGGACGCCAAAGTAGGACCTGGACGTTTGCAAGATATTGATCTGCTGTCTCAAGCTGCATGTTTGTTTGCTCGTTCTGTCTCACGTAGCACATCAGAAGGTCTTAAAACTCTTTGTAATGAAAATGTTTTGACCAAGAATGAATTTCTAGAAATAAAAGCTGCTGCTGAACAGTTATGGTCTTGGCAAATTGGGTTAAATATACTGTTTAAAGGGCAAGTAGAGCTTAAAAATAAAGATATTTCTCATCATAAAGTGCCAGTTGATATTTTTTCAAAAAAGACCCTTTCCGAAGTTAGACAGAATTTGCATAGTTTGTCGGAGAAGGTAAATAAGATCATTGATAAAGCATTGTCTGCTCAAAGAGGTAATTAACTTATGAAAGGTGACTTTGACGATCCCAAAGCATTAATCCGAGAAGCTTACAACATTGAGGCAATTACGCGTTCTGAGTGCCGCAGTATATTTTTGGATTGGGCTCTCAGTCTGCCATTGGAGCAGAATTCAAACGCAAGCATTCAAACATTATTAAAAAAATACAAAAATAATTTTCCGGAGCATCCAATGACTGAAACTTTGGAAGAGGGTCTTTTAACTATGGTTAAGCCTAGGAGGCGTGGAGGGTGGAAGTCTCGACAACGGCCAAAGTCAGGTTAATTTTAGTTTAATATTTCTGAAGCTGCTTTGGCTAGATTAGTTATTCCATGCCAGTCTTTATTTTCAATTAAATTTTTAGGCGCTACCCAGCTTCCTCCAACACATAAAGTATTTTGGAGCTGCAAATAACTTTTGGCATTTTGATAAGTTATTCCTCCTGTAGGGCAAAATTTAACATGAGGAAGTGGACCCCCAATTGCTTTCAAAGCGCTTTGACCTCCAACGGCTTCTGCAGGGAAAAATTTTTGAACAGAAAACCCAAGATTAAATAATTTCATGATTTCGCTTGATGTTGCCGCACCTGGTAAGATGGGTAGTTTTTTCTGTTCGCAGGCCTCTAGAATATCATCTGTAGAGCCGGGAGAGACCCCAAATTGTGCTCCAGCGTTAATTGCGTCTGTGACGTCTGATGCCTTTGTTATTGTTCCAGCTCCTACTACTCCACCCTGTACTTTGGCCATTTCAGATATGACTTGAAGGGCAGATGGGGTTCTTAACGTGACTTCTAAAACTGTTAAGCCGCCTTTTATGAGAGCTTCTGCTAAAGGTTGAGCTATATTAGCATCGTCCACAACCAAAACGGGAATGACCGGAGCTAAACGACATAAACTCTCTGTTTTTTTACTGGCTTCATATGGATTCATGTTTTTTTACAAAATAGAGTTTGCACCTTCTGAAGTTGAGCCCACGTTTTTTCTAAAAATATTGAAAAGTTCGCGTCCTATTCCAAAATTATTATCAGAAAGGTCGACAGAAACAGAAGTTCGATGCTCCAAGTCTTCAACTTGAACCTCAAGTATTCCATTGTTCGCGTCTAAAAAGAGAATATCACCATCTCTAATCTTTGAAATAGGGCCACCACTAGCCGCTTCAGGTGTAACATGAATAGCTGATGGAACTTTCCCTGAAGCTCCGGACATTCTACCATCTGTCACTAAAGCTACCTTTAAGCCGCGATCTTGTAATGTCGCTAGTATAGGAGTAAGGCTATGCAGCTCTGGCATGCCATTGGCTCGTGGCCCCTGAAAGCGAACTATGAAAATAGTATCTTCTTTCAATTCATTGTTTTTAAAAGCTGACTTAAGTTCTTCTTGACTGTGAAAAATTTTCGCAGGGGCTTTAATAACTCTATGTTCTGGAGCCACTGCAGAGATTTTTGTTATGGCGCTACCCATGTTACCATTCAGTTGTTTCAACCCTCCAGTTTTTTGAAATGGATCTTTGATCGGCCGAAGTATTTTTTCATTCAAAGATTTACGAGCGCCTGGTAAAAATTTTATTTTATTTTCTATAAGTCTAGCTTCGTCTCGGTATTGGACTGCTCCATGTCCGGCAACATTTTTCACATCATCATGAAGCAATCCTGCGTCTAGTAATTCATTAAACAAAAACGATAGACCGCCCGCTGCATGGAAGTGATTTACATCTGCTAGGCCATTTGGATAAATCTTAGCCATCAATGGTACAAGCATAGCGATATCTTCAAAATCCTCCATCGCAAGTTGTATTCCAGCCGCTTTAGCCATCGCAGGAATGTGGAGCGCTAGATTTGTTGAGCCTCCTGTTGCCATCAGTCCAATGATGCCATTTACAAACGCTTTTTCACTCAAAACTTCATAGGCCGGACAAAACTCTTCACCAGAAAATGAAATATCCAGTGCGCGCTTAGTGCCATATCTAGTTAGTGCAATGCGCAAGGGAGTTTCTGGATTTACAAAAGATGAACCTGGAAGTTGAAGTCCCATAAATTCCATAAGCATCTGATTTGAATTAGCTGTACCGTAAAATGTGCATGTTCCTGGACCGTGGTAGCTTTTCATTTCCGCATTCATCAATTCTGATCGATCAATTTCACCAGTTGCAAATAATTGACGTACTTTAGATTTTTGATCGTTAGGTAGACCAGACGTCATTGGCCCTGCAGGCAAAAAGATTGCAGGTAAGAAACCAAAGGTAGCAGCAGCCATGACGAGTCCAGGAACTATTTTATCACAAACGCCGAGATAAATAGTCGTATCAAATGTGTTATGGCTGAGCGCTATGCCTGCGGACATCGCAATAACATCACGAGAGAAAAGTGATAACTCCATGCCTGCTTCACCTTGTGTAATACCATCACACATCGCAGGAACACCTCCAGCGACTTGAGCCGTAGCTTGGTGCTTTCGAGCCTCTTCTTTTATTAACTCAGGAAAATTATGAAATGGTTGGTGAGCAGACAGCATATCATTGTAAGCTGATACTATACCAATATTCGGAACACTTTTGTTTGCTAATGTTTCTTTGTCTAATCCCATTGCGGCATATGCATGTGCCTGATTTCCACAAGAAAGATGGGCACGTCTTGGACCTTTTTCCACAGAAGATTTCATTCTGTCGACGTATTTTTCTCGGCTTTCTTTAGAGCGCTCTATAATTCTGTCAGTTACTTCTAAAAGTATTTTGTTTACTGGCATTTTTACTCTTGAGATCCAAACATATTAATTTGTTAAATAGATTTGGAACTGCTCTCCCCCAAAGTAGTTCAAAAATGTTAGCGCTAACTATTGTAGGTTGTACAAGATTGAAAGGTTTTGCGCAAGGCAGACTTTTAATTATTACAAGCCTTTTATCTATGAAAATTTTATGTGAAACTAACACTATGAATGAATTTCAAAAATATCCAATAATTCGTTTAAAACCAAAGGTTTCCGCTGGAAAAATTTTGGCTGGGTTTCCTTGGGTCTATGATAATGAGTTAGTTTTAGACAGGCGAACCAAAAAAATACCAGCTGGTACAATAGTTGAGTTACAAGATAGCGAAAGAAATTTTCTTGCAACTGCAGTCGTAAACTCAAAATCAAAAATTTTTGCAAGAGTGATTTCAAAAAATAATAAAAATATTGTGGGTTCAGAACTTGTTTTGAAACGGATAAGTGCTGCAAAATTATTAAGAGAAAGCTTTTTCAAGGATCCTTACTACAGGCTCATAAACTCTGAGGCAGATCGAATGCCTGGAACCATTATAGATCGATTTGGAGATTTTTTTGTGATTCAACCAAACTCTGTCTGGTCTGAAAATAATCTAGAAAATATTACTGATGCTTTAAAACAACTTTTTAATCCAAAAGGCATTATCAAAAATTCAAACAGCCGTGCGAGAATGTTGGAGGGCCTGGATGATTGTTCGCTCTTACTGCATGGATTTATACCGAAAACACCAATAAAAGTGCCAATGAATGGCGCCGTGTATATGGCTGACCTAAACCATGGTCAAAAGACTGGGCTATTTTATGACCAGAGGCTAAATCACGCATTTTTATCCGGTATTTCCAAAAACAAAACTGTCTTGGATGTTTTTTCTCATGTAGGAGGTTTCGCATTAGCTGCATTGGTTGGTGGTGCAGTAGAGGCAATCGCTGTTGATGCATCTGAGGCAGCACTGAAATTGGCAGAGCAGGGCGCTGAAGCAAGTGGCTTCAGCTCTGCTTTTTCAGTATTAAAAGATGATGGGTTTAGGGCATTAACCCGTTTAAAAAATGAAGGAAAAAAATTTGACATAGTGATATGTGATCCGCCTGCATTTGCTCCATCAAAACAAGCATTAGGCTCTGGTCTTCGCGCCTACGAGAAGCTTGCTAAGATGTCTGTCGAACTTGTTGAGGAGGGTGGTGTTTTAGTACTATGTTCTTGTTCTCATGCTGCGTCGCTATCAAAATTTAGAGAGGCTTGCATCAAGGGTGTCAGTCATGGAGGTAGAAGATCTTCTATCATTTTCACGGGATTTGCTGGTCCAGATCATCCGGTTCATCCGATGTTATCTGAAAATGGATATCTAAAGTCTCTTTTTTTCTCGCTATGAAATATTTAGCCGATACATGTGTTTTGTTTCCAACGGTTATGCGGACTTTGCTATTGGAGGCTGCTAAATCGAAAAATGATGAAGTTTTTTGGTCAGAGAAAATACTGAGTGAATGGTCTGCATCAGCAAAAAAACTTGGTGAACTTGGTCAATTGCAAGCCGATGCTGAAATTTCTCTTTTAAAGGCTAATTGGCAAAATAGCATAATAGATTTTAGTTTAGAGCTTGAAGAGAGTTTGTATTTACCAGATTTAAACGATCGACATGTTTTAGCAGCAGCAATTGCTGGAAAATGTGATGCTATTATTACCCTGAACAATAAAGATTTTCCAAAGCAAATATTAGATCAATACGGTTTAAAGCGGGTAGATCCCGATCATCTAATATTGGATTATTTAAAAGATGATGACACCATGATCATTGAGATTGTTAAGTGTTTGTTGATTAAGGTAAATAAAGAACTGAAAGAAGACTGGACTATCCGCCAATTACTTAAAAAAGCACGATTGCCTAGAACAGCAAAAGCTATTTCCTTTAAAATTGACGGATAATTTTTTAGGTAGCCTTTAAGATTGAAAGCCCTGCGTATTCTGCCGTGTCACCTAACTCTTCTTCGATACGGATAAGTTGGTTATATTTGGCTAGTCTATCTGAGCGCGCTAAAGAACCAGTTTTAATCTGTCCACAGTTAGTTGCAACCGCAAGATCCGCTATTGTAGCGTCTTCAGTTTCGCCAGATCTATGGCTCATCACATTCGTAAAGTTTGCACGGTGAGCCATTTCAACTGCATTTAAGGTTTCAGATAAAGTTCCAATTTGGTTTACTTTAACAAGCATTGAATTGGCTGCCTTTTTTTCAATACCCATTTTTAGTCTTGAAGGATTTGTAACAAAAAGATCATCTCCAACTAGTTGAACTTTATCTCCAAGTGTTTCTGTAAGAGCTATCCATCCTTCCCAGTCATCTTCAGCCATACCATCTTCAATAGAAATTATTGGATAATCTTTAACTAAGCTTTCTAGATAGGCTATATTTTCGATACTGCTTAGCTCTCTTCCCTCACCCTTAAAAATGTATTTACTGTCACTATAATATTCTGTTGAAGCGCAATCCAAGGCAAGAAAAATGTCGCTGCCAGGTGAATAGCCAGCTTTTTCTGTTGATTTTAAAATAAAATCAATGGCTTCTCTAGTTGATTTAATGTTGGGTGCAAACCCGCCTTCGTCTCCAATACCAGTTGATAAGTGTGCATTTTTTAATTCATTTTTTAAGGTATGAAATATCTCTGACCCTATTCTGATAGCGTCTTTTATGTTTTCAGCTGCCACTGGCATAATCATAAACTCTTGAATATCAATGGGGTTATCGGCGTGCTCGCCTCCATTAATAATGTTCATCATTGGAACCGGCAGAGTTTTAGAAGTTGCTCCGCCAACATATCGATATATTGGTAAGTTGCAAAAATCGGCTGCAGCTTTTGCACAGGCCAAGGAAACGCCTAGAATTGCATTGGCACCTAAACGTGATTTATTAGGCGTGCCATCCATTTCAATCATTAATGTGTCGATTGATAATTGCTCAGTTACATCGTAACCTATCAGCTCTTCAGCTATTTCGCCGTTTACTGCAGCTACCGCGTTGAGTACACCTTTTCCATTGTACCTATTTTTATCTGAATCTCTTTTTTCTACTGCTTCGTGAGCACCTGTTGATGCCCCAGAGGGAACGGCCGCCCTGCCGAGCGTGCCATCTTCTAAAGTTACATCGACTTCAACTGTTGGATTTCCTCGACTATCTAGAATTTCCCGAGCATGGATATCAATTATTGTGCCCATTTACTTAGCCTTTTTTAAACTTGAGCTGGGAGTAGCAAAATTTAAATTCAATGTACACACCTATTGTTAGCGTTAACATAAGTGGTTTTACGATATTTAGTTCAAAGTGTTTTGCTCTATAGCTAATCTTCTTTCGCGTCCGAAAGTGTAAATGCCAGAACCAACGACCAACAGGCCGCCAAATAAAATGGGCAAGGTTAATTGTTCTCCTAAAATTAAACTTGCCATACATAAAGAGAATAGAAGTCTAGAGTAGCGAAAAGGGGCAATAACTGAAACATCGCCTTTGCGAGTGGCTAAAACCAGTAAGAAATAACCGGTGAGACCAATAATAGCAGCACATGTTAATATCGATGTTTCGTATACAGTGGGCATTATAGGTGGTCCAAAAAATGGATAGGCAATAAAGCCGGCGCTTCCCATTGCTAAACAAGCATAAAAAGTAACGGTCAAAGTGGGAATTTCAGTCGCCATGTCTCGAGTGACTACATCTCTTAGAGCTAAGCATAAAACTGCTGCTAAGCCCAAAAGTGATGCCAGTTGGAAGCTTCCATAGCCAGGCTGGAGTATAATTAATACACCCAAAAAACCAATTAAGATCGCTGACCACCTGCGCCATCCAACTTTTTCACCCAATAATATGGCTGCACCTAGCGTGACAAATAAAGGTGTCGCTTGCAAAATAGAAGCAAGTAAAGACATAGGTATTAAAACCATGGCTGAAGTAAAAGACAGAGCTCCAAATAGATCTGCAATTGTACGCGACACTACATGTTTGTTGATTAATATTTTATCGATGAGATTGACATTGAGAAGTACTGCGAGCACCAGGGTTATAAAGGCACCGCCAAAGCCTATTGAGAAGAGAATCTGAGTGGCAGGCAGCCGAATTGATAATAATTTTATAAATGTGTCTTCTATGGCGAAACATGCCATTGATAACATCATAAAAATAATACCGCGAAGATTGTCCATTTAAGCCTGAATAAAGAGCCCAGCTGTCACTCAGAAACTTTTCATTGTCAAGCTATGACTTTTTTAAGGGAACACCATAAAGTTCTAATTTATGCCCCATCAACTTGTATCCAAGCTTATTAGCTATTTTCTCTTGTAATTTTTCAATATCAGAGTCCACAAATTCAATAACTGATCCTGAATTTATATCAATAAGATGGTCATGATGGTCACGCTCCGCGTCTTCGTAGCGCGCACGGCCATCGCCAAACTCTAACTTATCTAAAATTCCCGCTTCATCAAAAAGCTTAACGGTCCTGTATACAGTTGCAATAGAAATTGTCGGATCAATTTTTGATGCTCGAGTATATAATTCTTCAACATCTGGGTGATCGGCTGTATCTTCTAGAACCTGAGCGATAATTTTGCGTTGGCTTGTCATACGCAAACTTTTTTGTTCGCATCTTTGTAGGATTGTGTCAGTCATTTCATTTAAATTTATAAATACTTTGCCCTATGGTATATTATTGTTCAACTGTAACGCAAGAACTAGGTCCCACAGAAGGTTTTTACGACCTCTTCTTTGTCTGTTGGACTTAGTTCGAGATCAGAGAATTTTGAATTTTTTTCGTAAGGCAATTTCAATGCTACATTTAGTCTATGGAATGGTTCAAAATTAGAATTTAGTGCTGAACTTATCGCAAATTCTATTTGATGATTGCGTGGTATCAGGTTTGGATTTACTGAAGCCATGACTGAAAACGGATCAGGTTCGTCTGACGTTCTGGACTCCCAAGCGTTATACCAATCTGCGTCTACAGATTTAAAGTACTCTGGTTCCTCTATAAGCTTTCTGAAGCTAATCGTGAAATCTTCATTTCTCGAGGCCAAGCCATTTAGAAAACCACTTATCAGTTTTAAATCCTCAGATGTAGATTTGGTTATACCTATTTTTTTTCCAAATTTTTTAAGCCATAAACTTCTAATTTGACTTGGCATTTTTTGGATTAACTCATTGAATTCATTTAATACTTCAATGTTGTTTTTTACTATCGGCAGCAGTGCGTTTGCCAACTGTGCCATGTTCCAAACAATTACATCTGCTTGAGCTGAGTAAGCATACCGACCGTGAGTGTCTATCGATGAAAAAACCTTTGAAGCGCTATATTTATCCAAAAATGCACAGGGTCCATAATCTATTGTTTCACCCGCAATTGAACAATTGTCGGTATTCATTACGCCATGTATAAACCCAATACTGAGCCAGTTTGTAACTAAATCACACTGTGCATTAATTACGCGGCTCAAAAAATCTGTAATTGATTTTGCGTCATCATAATGACGCTTCTTTGTGTATTTGTATAACGTTTCGAGAGCTTCAATATCTCCATTGTGAGCAAAGTATTGAAATGTTCCAACGCGTATGTGGCTTTTGGCGACTCTGGTTAAAATTGCCCCAGGCAGTACGGTTTCTCTCAAAACTTTATCGCCAGTTCCTACTGCTGCTAAAGATCGAGTTGTGGAAATTCCTAAATGATGCATGGCTTCTGATACTATATATTCTCGTAGAACCGGACCTAACCAAGATAATCCATCTCCATTGCGAGAGTAGGGCGTTGTTCCAGAACCTTTTAACTGTATATCGTATCGGCCCGATTTTGTATCCAACTCACCTAAGAGAAGTGCTCTCCCATCTCCAAGTTTGGGATTATAATAGCCAAACTGATGTCCTGCATAAGCCTGCGCTAAGGGATCTGCGCCTTCTGGTAATATTTGGCCTGCAAATATCAATTCTAGCCCGCTGTTGGGAAGTTTTATTTCTAATTCTTCGGCTAGATTAGAATTGAAAGCGATCAGCTCAGCTTTTGTAACGGGAGCAGGCTTCTGTTTGTAAAAAAAATGGCTGGGAAGATTAGCATAGGTGTTGTCGAATGGAAATTGAGCGTTCATATTTGCGTAATCGATTTTTTTTACCAAATTAGTTAATATTTAGTTTAAAGGCGAGCCAATCGTTCAGTCAATAAAGAGAAAAAACCGTCAGCGTTTACACTACCAATAAAATAGGCGTTTGGGGTTCGATTTGTAACCTTCCACCAGTCGGCAACTGTCATCCCTAGTGTAAGTTCCGATTTGGTTTCTATTTCAACATTAATATGACGACCTGAAAACAAATCTGGCGATAGTAAATATGCAATGACACAAGGGTCATGCAATGGTGCACCGTCTGATCCATATTTCTCTTTATCAAACCTTTCAAAAAAGTCGGTCATTTCAGCAACTGCTTTACCTACCGGTGTATCCAATGCTCGAAAAGCATCATTTCTTGCTTTTGTAACGAGAGCTTTATGTGTTACATCAAGGGGTAAGACAGTGATCTTAATGTTTGATTGAAATACAATTTCTGCCGCCTCTGGGTCAACATAGATATTAAACTCTGCTGCAGGCGTTATATTGCCAACTTCAAAATAGGCCCCTCCCATTAGAATAATCTCTTGGATTTTTTCCTTAATGTCTGGTGCTTTTTCGATTGCTGTTGCAATATTTGTTAGTGGCCCTAAAGGACATAACGTTATAGTTCCCGCTTCGTTATCTCGAATTGTTTCAATTATAAAATCTACCGCATGTTTCTTTTGAAGAGGCATTTCAGGATCTGGAAGTGAAGGTCCATCCAGACCAGTTTTCCCATGAACATGCTCGGCTGTTACAAGTGGTCTTTTCATTGGAGTATCACAGCCTGCAAAAACTTTTACATCGGTATTATTCGCTAGTTCACAAACTATCCTTGCATTTTTTTCTGTTAAATAGAGTGGAACATTACCGGCCACTGCTGTAATTCCCAAAACCTCAATTTCTTTGGGGCTAGCAAGGGCAAGCAGTATCGCTACAGCATCATCTTGACCAGGATCTGTATCAATTATTATTTTTCGTGGTAGCATAATGAATTTAGTTTTCTTTGTTTTCCATTGACAAAGTAACTGTATACAAAAAGCCTGCACTTTGAAAAGTGCAGGCTTTATTAATAATTTTTTTTATTTAGCCATCAAAATTGACAATCTCGGTAAGTTTGAGAGCTGAGCTTCTTAATTTAGCTAAATCCATAAGGTTTACTTTATCCGCTTTAAACGAACCCCAAGTTTTTACTAACTTTGCAGCTTCTGTCCCAGGTGCAATTGGATATTCGTAATTTACTTCTGCGTAAATTTCTTGAGCTTCTGGTGAAGTCAAGAACTCCATAAATCTTAAAGCGTTATCCGGATTAGGGGAATACTTAGCCATTGCTACTCCAGAGATATTAACATGGGTTCCGCCATTTTTGAATTTTGGGAAAATAATGCGTACGCTGTTTGCCCACTCTTTTTGTTCATCATCGGAAAGCATTTTTCCCATATAATATGTATTTCCGACTGAAATATCACACTCACCTGCCCAAATTGCCTTTACCTGTGCCCTATCATTCCCTTGAGGTTTTCTGGCTAGATTACTTTTTAAGCCCTCCAACCATTTTTGAGCTGAGGCCTCTCCGAGATGATGTATAACCGCCGAAGTGAGGGCAACATTGTAAGCATTTGTCCCTGAACGGGTACATATTCGGCCAGACCATTTTGGATCTGCTAACTCTTCATAAGTCTCGATTTCTCCATCAGAAACTCTATCCTTGCTGGCGTAAACGATCCTTGCACGCGTTGTAAGTCCAAACCAATGATTATCAGGGTCTCGATATAGTTCTGGAACATTTTCTGATAAAGAACTGCTTTGAACAGGTTGGGTTAAATTTTCTGAAACTATTCCTGCTAGCCTAGATATATCAACGGTTAGCACTACATCGGCAGGACTTCGTTTTCCTTCCGCCTTCATTCTCTCGATCATACCTTTTTTTAGATATGCAACATTAACTTTTATTCCTGTTTGTTGAGTAAATTTATCGGTTAGCGGTTTGATTAGGTCGGGTTGGCGATAAGAGTAAACGTTTACCTCCGAGGCCATTAAAACTCCAGCGTTGGTAAATAATATTAATAAAGCGGTCATAAATTTTTGCATGATGATTTCCTTTTCTACTCACACTAAAGTAAATCTGATAAAAATTGTCAAGAATAAATCTTGATAAAATTACTAAGAAATAGTAAATTGAACCAAAAGAAAGATAAGATATTGAACTATATGTATAAATTTTCAAAATTTTATGAAACAGAGGAAATTGATTATCAATTTTCAATCTTGGAAGACTACCTAATCTCTCAACCAGCTCTATATAAGGAGCTGAAATATGAACTTGATGAAATCGTATATTCATTAATAGGGATTGGATTGAAAACTGGAGAAGCTATTGAGCTTGTTAATTTTATGTTGCTTAGTACAGATAATTCATTGAGCACAAAAATTAATTCCTATGTGGTCCAAATTGAGAAATTGGATCAATCTCAAAACCAACTTTTAAATTATAAAATTGAACAATTTGTGCTTTGGCTGAGATGTCTGCAACGAATTCATTTTTGATAATTCAATTGGATAATTTGTGCTTTGCTAAAAACTTAACTGTTTAGGATTTTTGCTTCGTTCCATAGCTTTTCCATTTCTTCTAATGAAGCGCTTTGAATATCTCTACTTTCCGATAAAATTGTATCTTCAACAAACTTAAATCGATCAACGAATTTTCTATTTGTTTTTTTAAGAGCTTCTTCTGAGTCAACTCCAAGGTGTCGACCTAAATTTACGATTGAAAACAATAGATCTCCAAACTCTTCATTAATTTTGTCTTGAGACAGATGTTGCTTTGCTTCGACCAGCTCTCTCGTTTCTTCGTCTATTTTCTCCAAAACTTGCAAAATATCTGGCCAATCAAATCCAACTCTAGCGGCCCTTTTTTGCAATTTTAGAGACCTTACCAATGCTGGTAGGTTTATAGCTACATCATCTAAAACCCCTGTCTGATTTTTTTGTGCTCTTTCTTTTGCTTTAATTGACTCCCAATCTTTTATCTGTTGTGACGCTGATTTTTTTCTATTTTCTTCTCCAAAGACATGAGGATGCCTCTGTATCATTTTCTCTGATATTTGGTTAATTACATCGTTAAAGTTAAAGAGGTTTTCCTCTTCAGCTATTTGGGTGTGGTATACGGTTTGAAGCAATAGATCTCCTAATTCATTTTTAAGATCTTCCCAGTTCTCACGCTCAATAGCATCAGCAACTTCATAAGCTTCTTCTACCGTGTAAGGCGCAATTGTCTTGAAATTTTGTTCAATATCCCAAGGACACCCTTTCTCAGGGTCTCTAAGTGCTCTCATTATTTCTAATAATCGAGGCATTCCTTTTGAGGGATTATTGATTAGATTTTCATCAAAAGACATTGCAACGGTCCTTTTTCTCGGATTGAATGTTTAAACACTAAAACATACGAGCGAGTCATAAATATGGCAATATTGAATAGCATAGCTGGTTTTGAGAAAGACATGGCAGAATGGCGCCGCCATTTACACCAATATCCAGAACTTGGCCGAGAATGTTATAAAACTGCCGAATATGTAACCGAACGTTTAAAAGAATTTGGTATCACAGAAATTCATTCAGGATATGCCTCTAGTGGACTTGTAGCAATCATAGAAGGAAAAGCGCCAGGTCGTACAATTGGCTTAAGAGCGGATATGGATGCTTTGCCTATTAAAGAAAATACAGGATTATCTTATTCCTCCAAAAATGAAGGTGTGATGCATGCCTGTGGACATGATGGACATACAGCCATGCTGCTTGGAGCAGCACGTTATCTTGCAGAAACCAGAAATTTTAGTGGGCGAGTTGCTCTTATTTTTCAACCTGATGAGGAAGCGACTGGTGGTGCGAAAGCAATGGTTGAAGAAGGTATTATAGAGCAATTTCTGATAGATGAAGTTTACGCGCTCCACAACATACCTGGCCATGATGTAGGTGTTATGTATACCCGTTCTGGACCGATAATGGCGGGTGCGGATAGCTTCAGCGTTGAAATTAAAGGAAAAGGTGGCCACGCTGCTTATCCTCATGAAGTCAAGGATCCAATAGTTGCAGCCTTATCTATTGCCCAAGCGTTTCAAACTATTGTTAGCCGAAATAACATACCCAGCGATGATTTGGTAATTTCTATCACACAAGTACATAGTGGAACTACTGACAATGTAATACCGGAAATAGCCTATTTGAATGGAACAGTAAGGACGTTTGATTTATCCGTTCAAGAAATGGTCATAGAACGGATGGAAAAAATTATTTCGGGGTTTGCTATGAGTTTTGAAGTTGATGCGAAACTTAATTATGAAAAAGGATACCCTCCGACGATAAATCATGACGACGCCACAAATTTTGCAATTGAGGTCGCTAAAGACGTCTGTGGATCTGATCAGGTATTAACCTCGGTAGGTAAAGAAATGGGTGCGGAAGATTTCAGCTATATGCTGGAGAAAAGACCAGGCGCGTACCTTTTTTTGGGAATTGGTGAAGGTGCTGGCTTGCACAATCCAAACTATGATTTCAATGATGCTGCAGCACCGGTTGGAGCATCTTTTTTTGCCCGTTTAATTGAGAAAGCCCTTCCTTTAGGGTAAAGTAGGTAAAGTTTAGATAATGAATGGTCGTTAGAACAAATTTGAGAAAAAAATGGTATTAAGTAACGCGAAAACAGAGATAGATCTAGCTTTTACAAGAAAAGAATTAAAAGGGTTATCATATGAAAATGCTTTTGGCGGTTCTACCTCATTTTTGCGCCGTCGCTATACGAAAGATCTTAACGATGTAGATATCGCAATCACTGGTGTTCCATTTGATCAAGCCGTAACAAATCGTCCCGGTGCCAGGTTTGGTCCCAGAGCGATTAGGGAGGCGTCAACTTTACAAACATTTGATCCTCCCTACGGCTGGGATTTTGACCCTATGCAAGAACTAAATATCGTTGATTACGGAGACTTGGCATTTGATTACGCTAAAGTCCAAGAATTTCCGACTTTACTGGAGCAGCATATATCTAAAATTCTGTCTCATAATGTTGCAACAGTAGTTTTAGGGGGAGATCATTTTATTACATACCCAATTTTAAAAGCCTA
>JAAXIY010000029.1:48901-57005 GCA_012270125.1 Paracoccaceae bacterium | reverse complement strand
CGCAAAATAGATCCATCCCAAGGCACTCTTCTTGGTGATAATACACCAAATAACAATAATCGGGTTGAAATTGGCCCAACCCAACTGGCTTTTAATGAATGGGAAAAATCGGGACTCAAATTACCAAACTTACCACGAATGCGGGAATTTAGATGGAAGCGCCTTACTGATCATATTGTGCAAAGGGGTTATGGCGGTTTACTTATGTTTGACCCTCTAAATATCAGATACGCCACTGACAGCACAAATATGCAACTTTGGAATACTCATAATCCTTTTCGAGCAGTTTTACTTTGTAGCGACGGATATATGGTTATATGGGACTATAAAAATTCACCTTTTTTAAGCGAGTTTAACCCTTTGGTAAAAGAGCAAAGGTCCGGAGCTGATCTCTTTTATTTTGACAGAGGAGATAAAATTGATATCGCCGCAGATAAATTTTCAAACGAGGTAAGAACTTTAATTACAGAGCACTCAGACTCAAATATGAGGCTCGCTGTTGATAAAATTATGCTTCATGGTTTGCGATCTCTAGAGGCACAGGGCTTTGAAATAATGGAAGGTGAAGAGGTTACTGAAAAGTGTAGATCTATTAAAGGTGAAGATGAAATTTTGGCCATGCGATGCGCCTCTGAAGCATGTGAAAATGCTGTGGCAATAATGGAGCAAAAAGCCCGAATAGATGTTCCTAAAGGCAATACCAGCGAAGATGATATCTGGGCTGTTTTGCATGCAGAAAATATAAAAAGGGGTGGAGAGTGGATTGAAACTCGTTTGCTGGCATCTGGCCCTCGAACTAATCCGTGGTTTCAAGAGTGTGGGCCTAGGATAGTACAAAATAATGAAATAGTTGCCTTTGATACTGATCTAGTAGGTTCCTATGGAATCTGTGTGGACATTAGTCGTACTTGGTGGATCGGTGATAAGCCTCCTCGTCCAGATATGATTTATGCTATGCAGCATGCCCATGAACACATAATGTATAATATGGACCTTTTACGTCCAGGTATTCATATGCGAGACCTAACCTTCAATGCCCATAAACTAGATAAAAATTTTCAAAATGGAAAATATGGTTGTCTGATGCATGGTGTTGGATTGTGTGATGAATGGCCTTTGATTGCATACCCTGATAAATTTGTAGAAGGCGCATATGATTATGTACTAGAACCTGGTATGGTTTTGTGTGTCGAGGCTTTAGTAAGCCCAGAGAATGGAGATTTTTCTATCAAGTTGGAAGATCAAGTGCTTATCACAGAAAATGGGTATGAAAATTTAACAAAATATCCATTTGATCCAATTTTGATGGGTAATCCGTAACTTTTATACAAAACACTGGCGCCCTACCCTTGCCGTTTTTAAAATAGCCAAGTACATCACTTTTGGAAACTAAATCCAAAGGATTAGCAAATGATACCCCGTTACTCGCGCACAAAAATGGTTGATATATGGTCCCCGAGCACGAAGTTTAGGATATGGTATGAAATTGAGGCCCACGCATGTGATGCAATGGCCAAAATTGGGTTAATTCCAAAAGAAAATGCTAAAGCTGTTTGGAAGGCGAAAGATGTTGAGTTTGACGTTGCTCGAATAGATGAAATAGAAGCGACAACGAAACATGATGTCATAGCATTTTTAACGCATCTGGCTGAACACGTGGGGAGCGATGAAGCGCGTTTTGTTCACCAAGGTATGACAAGTTCAGACGTCCTAGATACGTGCTTCAATATTCAGTTAATGCGTGCAAGCAATGTTTTAATAGAAAATCTCAACGATCTTCTCAGTGCATTAAGAAACAGGGCTGAAGAGCACAAAATGACAGTGAGGATAGGAAGAAGCCACGGCATACATGCAGAACCCACAACTATGGGACTAACCTTTGCTAGGTTTTATGCTGAAATGAAACGAAACAAAAGACGGCTAGAAGAGGCCAAAAACGAAATAGCAACCGGTGCTATCTCTGGTGCCGTTGGAACCTTTGCGAATATTGATCCTTTCATTGAGGAATACGTGTGTAACCAGTTGGGTCTTTACCCTGAACCTATTTCAACGCAAGTCATACCAAGAGACAGACATGCGGCATTCTTTGCCACGTTAGGAGTTATAGCTAGCTCTATAGAAAACATTGCGACAGAAATCAGACACATGCAGAGAACTGAAGTTCTTGAAGCTGAAGAATTTTTTTCTAAGGGTCAAAAAGGCTCCTCAGCAATGCCGCATAAACGAAACCCTGTATTAACTGAAAATCTCACTGGTCTTTCTCGTCTCGTCAGAATGGCCGTAATTCCTGCTATGGAAAATGTCACACTATGGCACGAGCGGGATATCAGTCACAGCTCTGTAGAAAGAAACATAGGCCCAGATGCGACTGTAACTTTGGATTTTGCATTAGCCCGTTTAACATCTGTTATTAAAAACTTAGTAGTATATCCAGAAAATATGATGAAAAATATGAACCAATTCCAGGGTCTCATCATGTCTCAGCGTGTTTTGTTAGCACTCACGCAAGCCGGTCTTAGTCGTGAGGATGCATATAGACTAGTACAGAGAAATGCGATGAAAGTGTGGGAAGAAGGAAAAGACTTTAAAACGGAGCTCAAAAATGATCCGGAAGTAACAAAGGTATTAGCAAACGAAGAGATCGACGAGCAGTTTGATTTAGAATACCACACAAAACATGTTGATACTATTTTTCAAAGAGTATTTTCAGACTAAAAATCATATTTACCCAAAATCGTTACTTGAAGGTAACATATTTTTGGTGTACTATAGTATACAATATATCCATCAACAATTTATCAGGCTTAATTTACAATGAATTTGTATGAAGAATACCTAAATGAGATCAAAACTAGAGAAAAGCAAGGATTGAGCGCAAAGCCAATTGATGATGGCGATTTGGCAGCAGAAATTATTGCTCACGTCAAAGACGCAAATAATAAGCATCATGATCAATGTGTAGAGTTTCTAATTTTCAATGTGCTTCCCGGCACAACAAAAGCGGCAGATAAGAAAGCCGAGTTTCTAAAGCAAGTAATTGATGGCGACTGTAGAGTTGACAAAATAACAAGCGATCGTGCTTTTGAGTTGTTATCTCATATGAAGGGTGGTCCTTCTATCAAAGTTTTGATTGACCTAGCTTTGGGGGCTCAAAAGGATAACGCAATTAAAGCCGCGAAAGTGCTCAAAACCCAGGTTTTTCTTTATGAAGCTGATACAGATAGATTAATACAAGCTTACCAAAATAATAATCCGATAGCAGAAGATATTTTAGTAAGTTATTCGAAAGCAGAATTTTTCACTAAACTTCCCGAAGTAGAAAATGAAATTAAAATAGTAACATATGTGGCTGGTGAAGGTGATATATCAACTGATTTACTATCACCGGGCAATCAAGCCCACTCTAGAGCCGATCGTGAACTTCATGGAAAATGTTTCATTTCTGAACGCGCTCAAAAAGAAATTGAAGATCTTAAACTAAAGCACCCAGATAGGCGCATAATGCTTGTTGCTGAAAAAGGTACGATGGGTGTTGGATCTTCAAGAATGTCTGGAATTAATAATGTGGCCTTATGGACAGGAAAACAGTCAAGTCCATACGTACCCTTTGTAAATTCAGCTCCGATAGTGGCCGGAACGAATGGCGTTTCCCCAATTTTTCTAACAACGGTAGGAGTAACAGGTGGAATAGGCGTAGATCTTAAAAACTGGGTCAAAAAAGTAGACCAAAATGGAAAACCTATCCTGAACAATGATGACACTCCAATACTTGAACAAAAGTATTCGGTGGACTCAGGAACACTTCTAAAAATTGATGTAAAAAAGAAAAAATTATTAAGTGACTCTGGAGATGAGGAGCTTGTAGATCTTGCATCTTCTTTTACAGCACAGAAAATTGAATTCATGAAAGCTGGAGGCTCATATTCGATTGTCTTTGGAAAGAAACTTCAAAGCTTGGCCTGTGAGGCTTTGGGTTTGGAATTAAAATCGGCTTATGCACAAGCCAAAGAAATCTCGCATCCAAACCAAGGGATGACAGCCGTCGAGAAAATCTTCAATGCAAATGCTCAAGGAATTAAGAAAGATAAAACCTTGCACGCGGGCTCTGATGTTCGAGTTAAGGTAAATATAGTAGGGTCACAGGATACTACTGGCCTTATGACAGCTCAAGAACTTGAAGCTATGGCCGCGACTGTTTTAGCACCAAATGTGGATGGAGCTTATCAATCTGGATGCCATACGGCATCCGTTTGGGATATTAAAGCACAAGAAAACACACCTAAATTGATGAATTTTATGAGTGATTTTGGCTTAATTACTGGTCGAGATCCAAAAGGCATATATCACCCTATGACTGATGTGATCCATAAGGTATTAAACGATATCACGGTTGACGACTGGGCTATAATTATAGGAGGTGACTCGCATACGAGGATGTCAAAAGGCGTGGCTTTTGGCGCAGACTCAGGGACAGTTGCACTGGCTTTAGCAACCGGTGAAGCCACAATGCCAATACCTGAAACAGTAAAAGTAACCTTCACAGGTTCAATGGCAGAGCATATGGATTTTAGGGATGTAGTACACGCCACTCAAGCTCAAATGCTAAAACAATTTGGTGATAATGTATTTCAAGGAAGAGTAATAGAAGTTCATATTGGAACCCTTCTTGCAGACCAGGCCTTTACCTTTACTGACTGGACTGCGGAGATGAAAGCAAAAGCTTCCATATGCATCTCAGAAGACGAGACGCTTATCAAATCCTTGGAAATAGCGCGTGATCGCATTCAAATTATGATTGAAAAAGGAATGGATAACGACGCACAGATGTTAGGTGGTTTAATCAAAATCGCCGAGACGCGCATTAATCAAATAAAAAGTGGTGAGAAACCTGCTATAAAACCCGACAATAATGCGAAGTATTTTGCAGAAGTAACTGTAGATTTGGATTTAATTAATGAGCCCATGATCGCCGATCCCGATGTCAATAACATCGATATTTCAAAACGATATACTCATGACACAATCCGACCTATTTCATTTTATGATGCAAATAAGAAGGTTGATTTGGGATTTGTTGGATCCTGTATGGTCCATAAGGGCGATATTAAAATTGTTGCACAAATGCTACGAAATTTAGAGAAAACTAGCGGAAAAGTAGAGTTTAAAGCTCCACTGGTTGTTGCCTCACCGACATATAACATCATTGAGGAACTCAAGGATGAGGGTGATTGGGAAATATTACAAAAATATTCAGGTTTTGAATTTGATGATAGTAGCCCAAAAACTGCAGCAAGAACAGAGTACGAGAATATTCTCTATCTTGAAAGGCCCGGTTGCAATCTTTGTATGGGAAACCAGGAAAAAGCAGCCAAGGGAGACACTGTGCTTGCAACGTCTACCAGGTTATTTAAAGGGCGGGTAGTTGAAGACACTGACAGCAAGACTGGTGAATCTTTACTCGCATCGACGCCTGTAGTGGTACTTTCTGCAATTTTAGGGCGGACCCCTGATATTAAGGAATACAAACAGGCCGTCACGGGAATTGACCTAACTAAGTTTAAACCTCCTCAGAAAAGTTCGTTAGACTCACTATCAGCTCATTACTAGTTTTATTAAAACAAAAGAACCTGATCATTGTTCCAAAGCCTTTTTCAAGGCTGGCTCGAACCTATTCTCATAGTCAGTTCCAACTAATGGCCCTGCAAAACGGAAAATAACAACTCCTTGACTGTTAAGTATGAAAGTTTCTGGCGGGGCTGTAACT
The DNA here is from genome assembly GCA_012270125.1 of Paracoccaceae bacterium. Classification (GTDB taxonomy): domain Bacteria; phylum Pseudomonadota; class Alphaproteobacteria; order Rhodobacterales; family Rhodobacteraceae; genus Salinivivens. The sequence continues at coordinate 51,241 of JAAXIY010000029.1, read as the reverse complement.
CCCCAGTCAATTGCCGTTTTACCAGATGGATCAAATGCTATACTCGAGAAGGGATTACCACTTTCTAGTAAATAAGATTTTGCATTTTTCTCTTTGTCATTAAAATTTACGCCAATTATCTGGATACCTTGTTCAGAAAGCTCCAATAATTTAGGGTGCTCGGCTCGGCAAGGTGGACACCAACTCGCCCAAAAATTAACTAATTTAATATTTGGTCTAGTAATTTCTGAAGGTAAAACTGGATCAAAGCCGTTTAGAGGGCTTTCTGTAATATTGGGAGCGGGTTGATCAATAAAAACAGATGGCAAATCATTTGGGTTTTCTCTTTTGACACCTAATATAAACAGAAAAGCTAGACCTAAAAAAATTAGGGGAGGTAAAATAATAAGCGGTGAAATACGCCTATTTCCCATTAAGGTTTGCCTCTATTTTTTCTAGGGATTTTTTAGCTCGTGTATATTTTATGTAAGAAAAAATTATTACAATAATAATCACTAAGGTGGTTACCCCATATGAGGACAGCACATGAAAAGCATAATTCCCCAAGTCTGGCATATTAAACCTTTCTGCGAGCAACCAGTGCACTCGCTCTCCTCGTCATTATTTCTGATCTGGTATTGAGTAAAACCAAAGCAATGAAAAGCAAAACAAAGCCTGCCATAACAACTAATAAAGGGTAGTAGAATACATCAGCAACATGTTCTTCCTTATCGACTGACAACGATGCATCTTGGTGTAAACCTTGGTTCCAGAATACTGTCGCGTATCGTGACAAAACAGCGAATACCGACCCCACTATACATAATATGGAAGTCAGATCCGCGGCGCTGTCTGGGTCCTCGACAGCAGACCAAAGAGCAATGTAGCCAATATAAAATAGAAATAAGATTAAAAAAGAAGTTAACTTTGGATCCCACTCCCACCATGTGCCCCACATTGGTTGCCCCCACAAGGCACCGGTAACTAAACCAATAATGGTCATCGCAACACCTATGGGAGCAGCAGCCTTCGCCGCTAGAGCACTTACATGGTGTCTTCTTACTAACCAAATAATTGATGCAATCAACATCATGAACCAGGCATTAATAGCCACGAAGGCAGCTGGCACATGTACGTACAATATTTTCACGGTTGCGCCCTGCTTATAATCGTCCGGTGTGAAGAAAAAACCCCAACACAACCCTGAAATTATCATAAGAGCAGCAAAAACACTAAAATAAGGCAAAACGGTACCTGACAGCTTTAGAAATTTTACTGGATTAGCATATTCCCAAAAAGACATTTTCACCCTTTATCTCAAATTGATCCTAAGCACGCTGGCAGCAGCAAATGGTAATATGGCCCAACTTAACAATGTAACACCTAATAGCAACAATATAGAGGACTGTATTTCAAAACCTTCTATTCCCCGGCGTGCGGCCTCGGCGCCAAAGATCAAGGTTGGTATATAGAGAGGCAAAACCAAAAGTGACAACAAAAGCCCTCCTCGTTTCATTCCTGCCGTTAAAGCGGCACCAAATGTTCCTATTATGCTCAAGGCCGGCGTTCCTAGCAACAACGACATTACCAAAAATAAAACGCTGATATTTTGCAAACCAAGCAAAATCCCAAGAAAAGGTGATATAAAAACTAGCGGCAAACCGGTGGTTAACCAATGGACTAGGGCTTTGGCCATCACAACACCCTCCAATGGCAAGGGTGAAGTCGCTAACAAATCTAATGTTCCATCTTCAAAATCTAAAGCAAAAATACGTTCAAGAGATAAAAGGCAGGCCAAAAGAGCTCCTATCCATAATGTTCCGGGAGCCACTTTAGATAGCAGCTCTAAATTTGGTCCAATGGCAAACGGAAAAAAAATAACAATTATGAAAAAAAATGCCAAACTTAGGCCAAAGCCTCCCCCCACTCGAATGGCAATTCTTAAATCACGGAAAATTAGTGCAATCATACAAAAGCCTCATCTGACCTACTCAATTTCCCTAATTGAGGTTGATATTTAGAAAGATCAATTATTTTGGCGCTGTCTTCTAATCCTAGATCAATATGGGTTGCAATTAATGCACAACCATTTTTCAAAAGATGATCTTTTATAATATTTTCAAAAATACTTACGGAAGTTTGGTCTAAGGAAACAGTAGGTTCATCAAGCAACCAAATAGAGCGGCCGGTTAATCCAAGCCTTGAAAGTCCAACTCTTCTTTTTTGACCGGCTGACAAAGTCCCCACTTTCAAGTCTAGAAAATCACTTATCATAAATTGTTCAGCGGCCTCACTAATTGAGTGATGACCAAAAATATCTGCCCAAAATTCCAAGTTTTCTCGAACTGTTAAAGTGGGTTT
>JAAXIY010000029.1:8467-48801 GCA_012270125.1 Paracoccaceae bacterium | reverse complement strand
GACCAAAAATATCTGCCCAAAATTCCAAGTTTTCTCGAACTGTTAAAGTGGGTTTAACACCATCTGCGTGACCAGAGTAGCAAACGTCGTCGATTGAATATTCTATTTTACCTGACTCAATAGGCTGCAATCCTGCTAATGCCCTTAGAAGGGTCGTTTTTCCCACTCCGTTTGGACCATGCAAAATACCTGCCTGACCACTATTTAATTCTATATTAAGCCCCTCTAGTAGGTTAATTCCACCGCGAGATACTGATAATGACTTAGCGGAAATAGCCAATTTCTCTACCTTTCATCAACAGGCAGAGCAGCGATGGCAATTCGCCGCCCCTCAGAAAGTAATACGTTGTAAGTTCGGCATGCCGAAGGTGTACTCATAATTTCCAAAGCTAAACCAATTTCTTGCAACCTTTTACAGAAACTTTCCGGCACCTGGCAAATTTCATTGCCAGTACCTACGAACAAAACGTCAATCTTATATTGCAATTCTTCCAAAATATTTAAATCTTTGTAACCTGTCCATGAAGATACGCCGGACCGGGAACACACTATACCACTTTTTAAAATTTTACCTTCGATACGAAAAAACCCAGGTCCATAGCTATCAATTGGGATTGCATCAAAATATTTAACTTCATTAACGTGCATAAAAAATTTCCAAACTCTTTACTGTAACCGACTAGTCCCAAACAGGAAGACCACTTATCGCTGCTGTCGCAATGATTATATAAGCAAAAAGGCGATATTGATTTGTTTTTTGTGGATTAAAAAATTTAGCACCAAGAAAATTACCTAAGAAATTGGGAACAGCTAACAGTGATCCAAGTAAAACCAATTTCAAGGTAAGAACACCAGTAAAAAGAAAAAATAAAACCACACAAACATCAAAAAAATATAAGAAAAGGAGATTATTTGCTCTTATTACGGAAATTGGATTTGAACTGGCCACGTACAAAAGAATAACTGGAGGACCAGGAATACCTGTTAATCCACCAGTTAGACCACCTAATCCACCCACAGAAAAGATAATCAATGGATTTAGTCGGCCTTTATATCTAATACCTGCACCCACTAAAACCAAAAGAGATAGCGACAATATTGATACGCTGTATCTGTAAACATCGGAACTGGCTTGCGCCAATAGTATAAGCGCAAAAGGTGTGACGATAAACATTCCAGTAACTAATCTTGCTAAATCTTTTTTTTCAGCATCACTCCATGAATTTCTCATAACAGCAAATGTTCCAAGAAACTCCATTATTGCAAGAGATGCAATTGCCTCAAAAGGTGTCAAATATTGACTAGCGATTGGAAGAAAAACCATTGCTGTGCCAAACCCTGAAAAACCCCGAACGAGACCAGCAATCAAAGCAGCAAATAAAATCCAAACCATGCCATCTTGCAACAGCATACTCGTTATAAGATTTTCAGTGATTATTGCGGCACCTGCGTACCTGCTTCGGCATTTGGTTTACTCCAATCCCTTTTAACACCAGTCCAAAGGAGGATTGCCGAGGCTATAAAAATGGAGCTGTAAGTCCCCACAACAACGCCCCAAATCATAGCAAAAACAAAGCCACGTATAACATCACCACCAAGTATAAATAAAGAAATCAATGCTAATAGTGTTGTGACAGATGTCATTACAGTGCGGCTCATGGTTTCATTTATCGAAAGGTTCATTACCTCTACCAGAGATCGCTTTTTAAATTTTCTTAAGTTTTCTCTCACTCTGTCAAAAACAACCACCGTATCGTTCAAAGAATATCCAACTATTGTTAAAATTGCCGCGATGATTGCCAGATCAAATTTAATTTGGAGTGCAGAAAAAATTCCTATTGTCAAAATAACATCATGGATCAAAGCTGAAATGGCACCAACGGCAAACTGCCACTCAAATCGGATCCAAATGTAAAACAACACTGCTGAAATAGCTAAAATTACTGCGATTATAGCCGTCTTGATCAGCTCACCAGATACTTTAGGTCCAACACTTTCTACGGAGACAAACTTTATATCTTCGCTAACTTCCCGAAGCTTTTGCAAACTATTTTCAACTAATGTAGAGGTTGCTGCCTCCTGGCCAGGTTGCGCTTGTATTCTGATCATTGCAACATTTTGATCATCTGCAAAATTTGGATCAAACACTTCAGATATCGTAATGTCACCTAGATCTAAACTAGACAAAGCGCTTCGGTAATCTGCAACATCTATAGGTTCTGAACTCTCGGTTCTAATACTTGTACCACCCCGAAAATCTATCCCAAAATTTAGGCTTTGAATAAAAAATGAAAGTAAGGATAGAACGACCAAAACGATTGATATCCCTATCCATAATTTTGACCTTGAAAAAAAGTCCCAAGATGTATTTTTAGGTACAAGCTTTAGACGCATTACTAAACCTCTATCGTTTTCGGTCTTCGCCGTTCAAACCACATAACTACTAATAGGCGTGTTACAAATATTGCAGTAAAAACAGATGTTATAATTCCAAGACCAAGAGTAATTGAAAAACCTCTAACTGGACCAGACCCCATAACAAACAAGATAACAGCAGCAATAAAGGTTGTTACATTGGCATCTAAAATTGCAGACATAGCTTTTTCATAGCCTAGTTCTATTGCCCTGGCCGGCCCCTTAGCAGAGACTAACTCTTCACGAATTCTTTCAAATATTAAAACATTAGCATCAACGGCCATCCCAATGGTCAACACAATCCCGGCTATTCCCGGCAATGTTAATGTTGCGCCTATTCCAGATAACAAGCCAAAAATTAAACCTACGTTTAGCAGAAGCGCAACATTTGCAAAAAGACCAAAGAGCCCATAGCTGGCTGCCATAAATATCAAAACAGCCCCAAAAGCTACAACACAGGCTATCTTTCCTGCTCTAATACTATCCGCCCCTAATTCAGGTCCAATTGTTCTTTCTTCTAGAAATAAGAGACCTGCCGGCAAGGCCCCTGCCCGCAACAAGACAGCTAGTTCTGTACTTTCTTCTATCGTAAAACTACCTGTTATAATACCAGATCCGCCGGGTATATGGCTCTGAATAGTCGGGGCACTGATAACCTCATTGTCCAAAACGATTGCAAAAGGGTTACCTATATTTTCAGCAGTGTAATCTCCAAATTTTCGAGCACCAGAAGGGTTAAACCTAAAATTAACCGCTGGTCGCCCATTCTGATCAAAACTTGGCTGTGCGTCTACGAGTTCTTCCCCTGTGACAACAGCACCAGCATCCAAAAGATAAAATTCTGAAGGATTTTCTAATGATGGGAGAAGCTCTTCGCCAGATCCTGCAATGGAGTCTGAGTTTACGCGAGCTGCAATGACGGGTTGGAACGTTAACTGAGCAGTGGTGCCAATTAATTGTTTTAGCTCAGATGCCGATCCAATTCCTGGAACTTGGATTAGGATTCTTTCAGTGCCTTGCCTTTGGATGGTTGGCTCACGAGTTCCCACCTCATCTATTCGACGCCGAATAATTTCCAAGGCTTGCTGCATGGTTCGATCATCAGTCGCACGTCTCTCAGCTTCACTTAACCTTACGATAAGGTCACTGTTTTCTCCTATTACTTCCAGATCCAATTTTCCGACGCTGCCAATGCTCGAAACAGGCTTAGCGAGTGTTTCTACTAATTTTACAGCGTCATTAATCGCTTCAGGTTTGGACAGTTTGATTTTGAGCTCATTTGGCTCTCCTTTTTGTAATCGTATAGTTCCCACTTTAGCTCGTTCATTGCGAAGCAAATCTCGAACTTCAGGCCACAAAGCCGCCATTCTCTGCTCGTATACATCGGCTACTTGAACCTCGGCGAGAAGATGGGCGCCCCCCCTCAAATCCAAACCTAGGTTCACAAGAGATGATGGTAAAAAGGAAGGCCAACCTTCGGCAGTCTCGCTCGTCAGCTTGGCGTCGTTAAAACTTTCAACCCTAGAGTAGAAAGCATTGGGCAGTGCTAACAGCAGCCCGCCAATACAAAGAAACCATATTACTAAACGCTTCCAAAGAGCGATTTGAAGCATCTTATCTAACCTCGTAGTTTTTGCTACTTGTCTTTAGCAGGCTCTGTTTTTGACAAAACTTGAGCGATGGTATTTTGAACGACGCGAACCTTCACGCCGTCAGACACTTCAACCTCAATTTCATTGTCTTCTTTAACTTTTGTTACTTTTCCAATAAGACCACCCTGTGTCACTACTTGATCACCGCGTCTGAGAGACGCAACCATGTTTTGATGCTCTTTGACCTTTTTTTGCTGAGGACGAATTAGTAAAAAATACATGATCGCGAAGATCAAAATTAATGGTATAAAGTCTTGAAAACCCATTTAGATTTACCCCTTGTAATCACTCGCGCAACCTATTCGCAAGAACTCCAGTTTGCAAGGGCTTCTGTCGTTAAATACTCTTTTGGTGAATTTTGGATTAAAAAGTACCTATGGGATTTATAATGCCAGTTTTTTGAAGCAATTTCGTTATAGGAATTGCAAGAAGAATTAATGAGAACGGCTTACTTCGATCGTAAAATAAATTTAATACCCTCACACATTTTTTGGTGTTACTAAAATACAATATGAGTTATTCGCTTTGGCGAATTATAAAAATCTGTGGGGACGCAACCTATGCATGACATACGCTTTATTCGTGAAAATCCAAAAGAATTTGATAAAGCACTTGGACGGCGTGGAATAAATGCTGCATCGAAAGAAATTTTGAAAATTGATGAAGATCGACGCTCTGCGATTTTAGCAGCGGAAACAGCTCAAGCTGAGCAAAATAAGTCGAGTAAATTAATCGGAGCAGCAAAAGCATCAGGTAATGAAGAAGAGTTCGAAAAACTTCGCAAGCTCGTTGCAGAGAAAAAAAACGAAGTGGCTGACATGAATGCTAGAGCTAAATCTCTCGATGAAGAACTCACTTTAGCTTTAATGTCTTTACCTAATATTCTAAATCAAGAAGTCCCCGATGGTAACGATGAAAATGAGAACGTAGAAATTTTTTCTTGGGGAGAACCTAGAACAATAAAAAATCCCAAGGAACACTATGAAATACCTGCTGCGATACCAGGTATGGACTTTGAGACAGCAGCAAAACTTTCTGGCTCCCGCTTTGTCGTTTTGCGTGGCTCTGTAGCTCGCCTCCATAGAGCTCTGGCACAATTTATGTTAGACACCCACATTAATGAACATGGCTTAACGGAAACTATGACACCCGTTTTAGTAAGAGAAGAAGCAATGTTTGGAACTAATCAACTGCCAAAATTTTCTGATGATAGTTATCAAACAACAAATGGATGGTGGTTAATACCAACTTCAGAAGTTACTTTGACAAACACATCTGCTAACGCCATCACTTTAGAAAGCAGCTTACCGATAAGAATGACAGCACATACGCAGTGCTTCAGGTCAGAAGCTGGTTCTGCTGGTAAGGATACGGCTGGTATGCTTCGACAGCATCAATTTGAAAAAGTTGAAATGGTTTCTATCACACATCCGAATGACTCTTTGGCTGAGCATGAACGTATGACCAACTGCGCCAAAGCTATTTTGGAAAAACTAGATTTACCTTACAGAGTAATGTTACTGTGTTCTGGCGATACTGGATTTGGCGCCCAAAAAACTAACGATTTGGAAGTTTGGCTTCCAGGGCAACAAACTTACAGAGAAATATCATCTGTATCAGTATGTGGTGATTTTCAAGCGAGAAGAATGAATGCCAGGTACAAACCTAGCAGTGGTGGAAAACCAGAATTTGTTCACACTTTGAATGGTTCTGGTTTAGCTGTTGGCAGGTGCCTAATTGCGGTTTTAGAAAACGGGCAGCAGGAAGATGGTTCAGTCAAATTACCAGAAATTTTAAAAAATTACCTAGGCGGAAAGACGGTTATTGATAATAAGGGTAACCTTTGCTGAAAAAACCCAAATCAAAAATATAAAAATATTTATTTTCAATTATTTAAGATGCTTTTTTAACCTAGATTGGGTCGGCTTCTTTTTGTTTTTATAAGGATTTTTTTCAGCCTGAGATCTTAAAGTCATTCGAATTGGAGTTCCTGGCATTTTAAAATCTTCCCGGAGACCGTTAACTAAATACCGTGAATAACTTTGAGGCACTTTGTCAGGATTAGAGCACATGATGACAAATCCAGGAGGCCGGGTCTTTGGTTGTGTAATATAACGCATTTTAATTCGTTTCCCATTTGGAGCTGGTGGCGGGTGAGAGATAAGCATAGCGGATAACCACTGATTTAATTGAGCAGTCGAAATTCTACTATTCCAAACTCTGTAAGCACTGAGTATGGCGCTGCGAAGTTGGGGTAATCCTCTACCTGTTTTCGCAGAAATGGTTACCAAAGGCGCTCCCTTTAGTTGAGGCAAGAGCCTTTCAAAAGCCTCACGTAAATTTTCTATCTTTTTCTGCTTATTTCTCTCTAAATCCCACTTATTAACCGCTAAAACAACTGCTCTTCCCTCTCTTTCGGCTAAATCAGCAATACGTAAATCCTGCTGCTCAAATGGTATATCGGCATCAAGTAAAATAACAACAACTTCAGCAAATTTTACAGCTCTCAAACCATCACTTACTGAAAGCTTTTCTATCTTGTTTTGCACTTTAGCTTTTTTTCGCATTCCAGCCGTATCGAAAAATTTAACAGAAGTACCATTCCAAACAAAGTTTAACGAAATTGCATCTCTTGTTATGCCCGCCTCGGGTCCAGTCAGTAAGCGATCTTGACCTATTATTTTATTGATCAATGTCGATTTGCCTGCATTCGGTCGCCCAATGACTGCTATTTGTAAAGGTTTTTTATTAAAATGATCGTCGCCAAAAAACTGTTCACCTTCAAAATAATCAAAATCGCCAACGGGTGTATCGATTTCAACGTCCCCAAACCTTTGAGCCATTTCAGACTCTAAGCGATCCGCTAAAGGCATTAATGCGCTCAAAAGCTCACCCATACCCTCCCCGTGCTCAGATGAAATTGGTATTGGGTCTCCCAGTCCAAGCCCCCATGCCTCTAAAGTACCTGCATCACCTGCTGAACCTTCAGATTTATTTGCTACTAATAAAACGTTTTTCGCATTTTTTCTTAAAATTGCAGCGAGCGTTTGGTCCATGTATGTCACGCCTATGCGCGCATCAATCATAAACAAACAAATATCAGAAATCTCTACAGCGTGCTCGGTAAGAGCTCGCATTCGACCTTGTAGGCTTTCGTCTGTTGCATCTTCCAAACCTGCCGTATCAATTACTGTGAATTTTATATCACCTAATTTCCCATCACCCTCTCGAAGATCTCTCGTTACACCAGGTTGATCATCGACCAAGGCCAATTTTTTTCCAACCAAACGGTTAAAAAGCGTAGACTTGCCTACATTTGGGCGACCGACAATGGCTAAAGTAAATGACATTTTGGGCTCCCAAAACTTGAAGAAAACGCCGTTGTAATAATTTTAAATCAGCGGAAAGCCCGCAAATTACCGTCTTGAGTAATCAGGTATAGTGTTTTGTCGACTACAATCGGGTTTGTTGTGGCTCCGTTTTTGATTTTTAGTTCAGTTATTTGCTCACCAGTTTCCGGGTTATAAAAACGAATAAATCCATCACTCGAAGCTAAAACAATTTGGTTTCCAGCAATAATCGGCCCATAATGCCGAATAATTTTTTTACTTCCTCCAAATCTTTTTTTGGAAAAAGATGGAAGTTCCGTCATCCAAACAGCATCGCCAGTTTTTATTTTCAAACGCACTAAATTATTTGTATTGGAGATAAAAAATAACGATTTACCTGCAACCCACAGATTACCACTTGATCCAAACGGAGCTGTCCAATTTCGTTCCCCACTTTCAACTTTGAGAGAAACAACTTTTCCTGAACCATCAGCGACAAAAACATTTCGACCAACGATTACTGGACTAGCGACTATATCATCGATTGCAGATATAACACGACCATCGTTTCGTCCGCTCAATGACGAGCTCCACAAAACATACCCACCTTTTTTAAAGGTTGTATATATTTCTCCATTACCAAAACCAAAAACCGCATATTTTTTGCTTGTAGCCGGTGCATTGTTAGAGATTAAGTTCGTATCATTTCCAATAGCATCGATTTTCCATTTAATCCGACCGTTGTTGGCTGAAATTGCCCAGGCTTTCGAGTCCCCACTGACCAAGTACACTAAACCGTCATCAAAAACAGGAACAGTATTTCCCGCACCACTCAATCTTTGGGACCATTTTTTTTCACCAGTGCGAGGATCAAGAGAAAGAACAAATCCATAACTTAACGTTACAAAAAGCTGATCTTGTCCTAAGGTTAAACCACCACCAAAAATTTCGCCCCTTTTCTCACCAGGAGGCGTTAAATCTTTTTTCCACAGTAGCTTCCCATTGGCATCAAAAGCAGATGCAATAGAGTTAGCGTCTAAAGTGAATATCCTGTTTTCAAAGAAAACTGGATCCGTAACCAATCTTTTTTTCCTGCTATCCCCCTTACCAATTGATACTGACCAAATCTCACTAAGGTTTTCACCAAGCATTAAATTAGGATTATTTTTAGACTCTGCAGAGGAAATTAATCGCCACTGATCATTGGCCTTCATAGGTGGTAACTTGATGGCATTTGATTTTGTAAATTGTTTTTTATCCTGGTCAGAAAAACCAAAAGCAGTAGATGCATCTTCGCGCTTGCCTGGCAGTATTCTATCCTGCTCACTACATGCGAACAGAATATTTACAACTAAAAAAATGAGGAAAATTAATCGCAACAAATTTCTCCATTCAAGAGATCTAAATCAGTAATTATTTGTTGATTAACTCAGGGTCTTTTCCCAGAGCAATCATCATTTGAGTGGCTCTATTTCGAAGTCCTACTGTAAGTTCTGCGTCTAATAATATTTGTGAGATTTTTTCAACCGCACCATCTATATTTCCCTGTTCGAGTTCAATAAGAACTATCTGCTCCTCTGCTAGGAGCCGAAAGGGGTTTCCTGGTTCACTCAATTTTAAGAAAGCACTTTTTCTTTCCTCCAGCCCCATTTTTTCAGCCGAACCAAGTAAAATCTTGAAGTTTAATAAATCACGATAATGTGCTTCCACATCCAAATCATCCACAACATCGGCCAATTTACTTAGTTCTTGAATGGATGCTTCTTCGTTATTGGCTTCAGCAGACACCAGCATTGCTAAGACAGCCTTAGCATTATCGCTAGGTGCCTTGATTTCTTGTAGTTTTGAGATGCGATCTACTGATTTTTTCTCTTTTAATGCTTTTATTATATTTGTACCAAAAAGCTGAGCTCTTTCAGCAGCTTGAGATTTTTGATATTCTCGATAGGCAGCTCCACCAACAATGATGACCACGAGAAGCAAACCAATCCAACCGTATTTACGCATATTTCTATAAAGCTTATCTCGTCGAAGCTCTTCAGAAACTTCCTGTAAAAAACTATCAGTATCGCTCAATTCTCTCTCCTACCATCAAGTAGATGTGTCTTAGCTCCATATCAAATAAATGTCCAAGACAAAAATTTAGTTTATTATTTGAAAAAATTAAAAAAAATATCCATCTGAACTGGTTAATCTTTCGTAAACTAACTATATGCGCAACTAAACGAAAAAAGCCTACCACTGAGAAAGGAAGGATATGCGAATTATATCGCTAATCACAGCAATAGCGGTTGTTGCCATTTTGTATGTTTTAGTTTTCGAGCGCGATGTGCTTCAAGACTTTTCCGAGGGTAAAAAAATTGAAGAATTAGCAGATGATCTCAGTGATGGTCCTGAGCTTAATAATAGTACAGAACTTACTACTTCTAAAGTTGCAAAAGGCGAAAAAGTAATTTCTGTGATTGTTGTTGATAGCACTGCAGAAATAATCGACAGCGCCGTGACATTACGCGGGGAAACGGCAGCGGCGAGACTAGTTGAAGTTCGGTCTGAAACATCAGGACAAGTCATAAATGAGCCTCTTCGTAAGGGCGAAACTGTAGTTGAGGGTCAAATTTTATGTAGACTGGATCCAGGCACTCGAGAAGCAACGCTAGCCGATGCAGTCGCAAGTTTAGCAGAAGCCAAAGCAAGAGTACCAGAAACTCAGGCCAGATTAGATGAGGCAAAAGCGCGTTTAAGTGAAGCTAAGATAAATTTTAACGCCGCAAATAAACTATCCGAAGGAGGTTATGCCAGTGAAACTCGGGTAGCAAGCGCCGAGGCAGCCGTTCGAGCTGCAGAGGCTAGCATAGCGTCAGCCAATGCCGGCTTTGATACCACGCGTTCTAAAATTCAATCAGCCGAAGCTTCTGTTGCGGTCGCAAAAAAAGAAATTGAGAGGACTTCCTTGAAAGCACCTTTCTCAGGTATTCTAGAAACAGATACTGCGGAATTGGGGACCTTGCTACAACCTGGGGCCCTTTGTGCCAAAATTATACAACTAGATCCAATTAAGCTCGTCGGTTTCGTTCCAGAGACTGAGCTCAACAGAGTTAATAAAGGTTCTATTGCAAAGGCAAACCTTATAAATGGCCAAGAAATTACAGGTGAAGTTTCATTCATATCTCGCTCAGCAGATCAAACAACTCGAACCTTCAGAGTTGAAATAGAAGCTGACAACAAAGATTTATCAATAAGCAAAGGTCAAACAGCAGAAATATTGATAGCATCTGATGGAACCCAGGCGCATTTATTACCACAGTCGGCCCTTACGTTAAACGATGATGGAGCGCTTGGAGTCAGAACCGTAAATGATAAATCTAAAGTTGTCTTTTATGAAACAGATATCATTAGGGATACCATGAATGGCGTTTGGCTCAAGGGACTACCAAAAAATGCTAATGTGATTATCGTAGGCCAAGAATATGTAACTGATGGAGTGAAGGTACAGAAAAACTTTCAGGAGGCCAAAAATTGACGGGTATCATTGACTGGGCATCACAACGTGCCAGAATGATTTTAGCATTAATCATTGCCTCTTTAGCTGCAGGCATTTTTTCATATACAGGGCTGCCAAAAGAGGGTGAGCCAGATATAGAAATCCCAGCGCTTTTTATTTCTGTTGTATTTCCTGGAATTTCAGCTGCTGACAGTGAGACTTTGCTCGTTCGCCCAATGGAAACAGAGCTAGCCGACCTTGATGGCCTAAAAAAGATGACCGCAACGGCGGCAGAAAATTATGCGGGGCTTGCTTTAGAGTTTGAATTCGGATGGGACAAAGCCAAAACAATGGCAGATGTCAGAGAAGCAATGAATTCAGCTGAAGCTTTGTTTCCAAATGGTGCTGAAAAATATTCCATCAATGAACTAAATTTTTCTGAGTTTCCCATAATTATAGTAAACCTTACGGGCGATGTTCCAGAAAGAACAATGACGCGCGTTGCTACCAAGTTACAAGAAGAAATTGAAGCTATGGATGCAGTACTTGAGGCCGTTATTTCTGGAAACCGGGATGAAATGGTAGAAGTTACCATCGATCCCTTGCGATTGGAAAGTTACAATGTTACGGCCGGTGAGCTTATCAATGTTGTCCAAAACAATAATCAGCTAATTGCGGCCGGAGAAGTAGATAGTAATCAAGGGACATTTTCGGTAAAAATACCAAGTAGTTTCAACGAAGCGCAAGATATTTATGATTTACCCGTAAAAACGAACGGTGACAGAGTGGTCACCCTTGGGGATTTGGCGAAGATTAAGTTAACTTTCGTGGATAGGGCCGGAACTGCCCGTTTCAATGGGGAAAATACTGTTGCTCTTCAAGTAGTTAAGCGAAAAGGATTTAATCTTATCGGCACTGCAAAAGATGTTCGAAGCTTGGTAGAAAAGGAAAGTCAAAACTGGCCCACCAATCTTAAAGCTGCAGTGGATGTTGGGACATCGAACGACCAGAGCAGAGTTGTTGATAGTATGGTAAGGCAGCTGGAAGGATCAGTTTTAACAGCAATCGCATTAGTTATGATTGTTGTACTTACTTCGCTTGGCACTAGAGCCGCTCTTCTTGTGGGCTTCTCAATACCAACATCGTTTTTACTTTGTTTTGTTTTGTTGGGACTAATGGGCGTTACAATTTCGAATATCGTTATGTTTGGACTAATCTTGGCAGTTGGAATGCTCGTTGATGGCGCAATAGTTGTAGTTGAATATGCCGACAAAAGAATTTCACAGGGCACAGGTCCTATGAAAGCCTACGTAGAGGCTGCCAAACGAATGTTTTGGCCAGTAGTGAGCTCAACGGCGACAACTCTATGCGCCTTCTTACCTATGTTGTTTTGGCCTGGAGTTCCTGGTCAATTCATGGGAATGTTGCCTGTAACCCTAATTTTTGTTTTATCAGCTTCTCTGATCGTGGCGTTGATTTACTTACCAATCTTGGGCGGGGTGTCCGGAAGATTAAGTAGATTTTTTGAAAACAGCTCTGATTGGTTGCGCAACGTTTTACCCTGGTTTATTCGTCTTTTGCTAGTCCCCGTCATAGTGCTTTCACTTTTCTTTAGTATTTTACAAGTTGTTAACCCCAACTTACTTCTGAGCATCGAACCCGATAAGTTGGGGCCAATGGCAAGTTTACCTGGTGTTGCCATGTTTATCGCTTCAGCATTTATGGCTTCGATAGTATTGGGATCAGTAGAAATTCGCAAAAGACAAAAAAATGTCCAGGCCGGATATAGAAGGACACTCTTTGGATACTTTATAAAATTTATAGCCGGGAACCCAGTAATGCCTTTGATAGCAATAGCGGGCGTCATTGCTTTTACTAGCTTCATTTTCACAACTTTTGGGAAAAATAATTATGGGGTGGAGTTTTTTGTTGAGGGAGAGCCTGAGCAGGCGATCGTATATGTTAAAGCCAGAGGAAATCTTTCCTTAACTGAAAAAGATATACTCGTCCGCCAAGCGGAATTAATTGTTAATGCACACCCTGGCGTTGAAAGCGTCTTTTCTTTTGCAGGAGCCGGCGGGTTGAACCAAAATACAGCTGGGGCAAGCGCACCTAAAGATACGATTGGACAGATCCAATTAGAAACAATCCCTTGGGAAAATAGGCGAGGAAATTCTGACTTAGATGGAAATAAAATTATTGCTGAACTATCCAACGCACTTAGTGCTTTACCGGGTATTGAAATAGAAATTTTAGAATTGGAAAGAGGACCAGCTAGCCCTAAGCCTGTACATCTTAGACTTAAGGGGGAAAATTGGAATGACTTGCTAAACACCACTGCTCAAATGCGCAGTATTTTCGATCAGACAGAAGGTTTAATTCAGGTGGAAGATACTAGGCCCCTTCCTGGAATAGATTGGCAAATCGATGTTGATGTCGAAAAAGCGGGTCGATACGGAGCTGATGTTGCCACAGTGGGCGCAATGATACAGCTGGTAACCCGAGGTATTTTATTAGATACGATGCGTGTCGACAGCTCAGATGAAGAGATTGAAATTAGAGTAAGACTCCCAGAAGAAGACAGATTTCTATCAACTTTAGACAATTTGAAAGTCCGAACTGCCGACGGCCTAGTTCCTTTATCAAATTTTATAAGTCGCAAACCGGTAGCAAAGCTGGCTGAGATAAATCGCATAGACCAGAAAAGGTATTTTGATATCAAAGCTGGTATCGAGCCAAACTTGAAGCGTACTGTGATTTCGGATGACGGCATAGAAAGTGAAGTTTTTATTAATGCAAATGAAAGAATAGCCTTTTTAACTAATTACCTTCAAGAAAATCCCCTACCCCCAGGAATTTCTTGGGAATGGACAGGGGATCAAGCTGATCAAGCCGAAAGCCAAGCTTTTTTAAGCTCAGCATTTGCAGCAGCTTTAGTTTTGATGTTTATCATTCTTCTTTCACAATTTAACAGTTTTTATAACTCTTTTGTCGTACTCATTGCAGTTGTATTATCAACTGTGGGTGTTTTGATAGGTATGTTGGTGATGCAGCAACCATTTTCAATAATTATGACAGGAACAGGCATCGTTGCATTGGCAGGCATTGTGGTGAACAACAATATCGTCCTTATAGATACTTACCAAGAGCTATCGAGATATCTTCCAAAAGTAGAGGCGATCATTAGAACAGCAGAGCAGAGAATTAGACCTGTACTTTTAACGACCATTACAACAATGGCAGGTTTGGCTCCGATGATGTTTGGTTTAAGCTTAGATTTTGTAAATGGCGGCTATTCTGTCGATAGCCCAACCGCATTATGGTGGAAACAATTAGCTACTGCGGTTGTTTTTGGGCTCGGAACAGCGACGATGTTGACGCTAGTTTTTACTCCGGCGCTCTTGGCAGCGAGAGTTTGGGTGGTCACATATATTTTATGGATTGCCCGCTTACTTGTGAGAATAGGTGCCTCGAGGCGCGGAAAAGTCGCGCAAGACTGGGCATTGAATCGAATGGCCCGAAAAACAAAACCAGCGGAAATTATATGGGATTATGAAGAGCCACCATTACTTAAAAAAGATGAGCCAGCTGGTTTGATTGGTCCCGCTGAGTGAGTTTTTTAAGCTAACAAAAGTGAAATAATGTTCGATGGACTGATGCTTAGCTTAGTCACTTTCAATTATGCCGCTGGCTTTTCTTCTGACAATTGCATTGTCCATAATGAAAAGTAGCGCCCTTTTTTACTAAGCAGTGCCTCATGCGTTCCAATTTCTACTATACGCCCCTTTTCTAAAACAATTATTCTATCTGCGTCAGCAATTGTTGAAAGACGGTGCGCAATTGTTAGAACAGTTCGTCCTTCTGAGGCATTTGCCAATGCGTCCTGTATATCATGTTCTGTTTCAGTATCCAAAGCTGATGTTGCTTCATCTAAAAGTAAAATAGGTGGATTTTTCAGAAGTGTCCTCGCAATTCCCACTCTCTGTTTCTCGCCACCTGAAAGTTTTAAACCTCGCTCACCAACGGTTGTTTCATATCCATCGGGAAGCGACATAATAAAATCATGAATTTGAGCATCATCTGCAGCTTTTTCAACGGCCGCCTTGGATGCGTTATCAAGTCCATATGCTATATTGTAATAAATCGTATCATTAAAAAGAACAGTATCTTGAGGAACTACACCAATTGAACTGTGCAAACTTTTTTGTGTAATATTGCGGATGTCTTGCCCATCAATTGTAATTGATCCTTTCTGAGCGTCATAAAATCTAAATAACAGCCTACCAATTGTTGATTTGCCAGATCCAGATGGGCCAACTATTGCAACTTTCTCTCCAGGATAAATTTCGAGCGAAACATCTTGTATAATTGGCCGCTTGTCATCATATCCAAAAGTTATATTCGTCATAGCAATATGACCGCCAGTCACCTTTAATTCAGTTGCATCCTCTCGATCAATAATTTCAGCAGGCTGTTCTAAAAGATCAAACATTTCCCCCATATCTACTAATCCCTGCCTGATCTCTCGATACACAGTACCTAGAAAGTTCAAAGGCATCGTAATTTGGATCATGTATGCATTTACCATAACAAAGTCACCGACAGTGAGATATCCATTTTGAACACCAAGCGCTGCCATTACCATGACTATAATTAGACCTATGGTAATAATGACAGACTGACCAAAATTCAAAAAAGCCAAAGAATATGCGGTTTTTAGTGCAGCCTTTTCATAGAGCCTTATGGCTCCATCATATCGGTTAGCTTCTCTTTCTTCTGCACTGAAATATTTAACAGTTTCGTAGTTCAGCAAACTGTCTATTGCTTTTTGATTAGCATCCGTATCTTGGTCATTCATAAATTTTCTTATTTTTACCCGCCACTCCGTCACTTTAAAAGTAAACCAAACATAAGCCGCTATCATCACAAGTATTACTGCTAAATAGAGATAATCGAACCAGAAGAGCATTATTCCAGCAATAATAAGAAGTTCTAAAACCAAAGGGCCTACCGAAAACAAAAGAAATCTCAATAAGAACTCTAAACCCTTAATTCCTCTTTCAATAACACGGCTCAGAGCCCCTGTTTTTCGAGAAATGTGATATCTTAGAGAAAGCTTATGTATATGTTGAAACGTCTCTAATGCTAAATTACGAAATGCTCGTTGTGCAACGACCGCAAAAACTACGTCTCTTAATTGTTCAAATCCTCTTGATAGGATCCGAGCAGAACCATACGCGACGGTCATTCCTATGGCACCAAGTAAAAACGGCGTGTAACCTGTGTCGGTTAGCGCATTTACAGCTTCACGGTATAAGAATGGAGCAAAATTTATTATTACTTTGGCTAAAACTAACAAAACCAAAGCTAATACAACTCTAACGCGAACATCGTAACGATCTCTCGGCCATAAGTAAGGTACGACCCGAAAAATGGTTCTAAGTGCTGACTTACGTTCAGCTTGTGCGATTTCAGCATTATTTTTCATTAAAGCCACTCAATAATTTTAAAATTCATAGTTTGCTCTTAAAGAATAGCCCTGAAAGAGGATTATTAGTTTTTATTATAAATTATCAGACTATTAATTGACCTTTATTTCGTCTGGCAAGTCAAAAATCTGGCCCGGGTAAATTAGGTTTGGATCACGAATTTTATCTTTATTTGCATCAAAAACCTGAACATACAATATTCCACGACCATATCTTTCACGAGAAATGGCCCAAAGGGTATTTCCTGGTTGAACCGTTATCACGTTTATTCTAGCTGGTGATGCAGTATCTTTAATTTGGCCAGCTAAAACCTCTCGGTCTTCTCGCTTAAATGGGCTTTCAATCCGACTGGAAACCTTTCCCGTCTGATCTAATTGATCTAGCCGGAGCGTGTAGACACCAGCCTCAACATCCGATAAATCGGCAGTCCAATAACCCTGCTGGTCTACTGCTGTCGATGCAACTGGAGAATTATCTAAATAAAAGCGTACAATGGCTTCAGGCCGACCCCTTCCAGTAACCGCAACTCCACCATCCTTTGAATAATTGATAGTATCAAAAAGTACATCTGTCATCACATCTGGACCAGCGCCACTTTGGACAACTTTAATGCCTTCGTTATCAGCTAAAAGAACAGTAGGGTTTTCAGTTTCAGTATTTAAAGAAGCAATCTCAGATTGCGTTGGCTCTTTTGTTAAAGTTGGCTGTACTTCTTCTTCTATGTCTTCCTGAGTTGGTTGTGGCAACTGAGGAGTTTTAATAGCCAATTCACTTTGAGCAGCATCAGCGCTGACAACTTCATCTGTATCATCGTTTTCCATGGCTTGCACAGTATCGGCGGGCGACTCGGTTGATGTGTCTCCTTCAGAAACTGCATCATTTGTTTTTTGTGGCTCATCTTCAGGCTCACTCACATCTTCTTCAACACTTTGAGTTTCCGTTTGTGTGTCCACTGGTGTTGCTTGCGCTAATTCAATCACCTTCGGTGCTACAATCATTGTTTCTTCGGACACTAATATTTCACCACTCTCGATAGATCTAATCGAAATGACTTGTGGCGTGTCTTTTAGTTCCAAATCAAAAAGAACCGCAAAATTTCCATCTTGACCAACTTTAATCGTTTCAACGACAGTCTCATCAATAAGAATTTCCAAGATAGAACCTGGATATGCTGACCCTGCAACAAGTGCTGTTCCAGCATCATCAACTCTAGCGGTTTCCAGAGATGGCGGATAAGCAGAACTTTTTGTTTCAAGTGTCTGATTATCGGAGGTTTTTTCTGTGGAAACCTCATCTTCTTTAGCTTCCAAAATACCCTCAACTTTGCCGTCAGCTACGGTCGGCTCTTGGACCACAGTCTTTTGCTGATCAACAGCACTTTGATTTTCTACACCCTCGCTTGGATTTTCTTTTTCTGTCAAAATTTCCTTGTTATTTTCGACTTTGGACTCAATATTTTTTTCAACTAAATTTTCGGAAAATATAGCCACTGTTGCAATTAAAACTGCCACTAAGCTTCCAATAATCCAGTACCAAAGGTATGGTATCGCCGCCATTTATGCCCCCAATAAGCGATCAGCAAATTTGCCTGTTGTATGATCCTAACAAGTTGAGGTAGCAAGGTCAAAGCTTCTCAAACAAAATTAAGGCTAACTAATGAAAAATTTCTCAGTTTGTGTGTTTTGCGGTTCAAGATCAGGAGATAATCCAGATTACGTAAACCAAGCAGAAAAACTAGGGACGTTAATAGCTAAGTCTAATTGGCGTTTAGTATATGGCGCTGGAAACACAGGTATAATGGGTGCAGTAGCCAAAGCAACACAGAAGGAAAAAGGAAAAACCTTTGGTGTAATACCTGACCACCTTGTACAACGGGAGGTTGGGAAAACCGACCTGGACCATTATATTGTGACAGAAAATATGCATGAGAGGAAAAAACTCATGTTCACAAATTCGGATGCTGTTATTTTGCTACCAGGAGGACCTGGTTCATTAGATGAATTTTTTGAAGTTTTAACCTGGGCCCAATTAGGAGTGCATGCGAAGCCGATTGTTTTAATAAACGTGAAAAATTATTGGGATCCACTCTTAAACCTCATTGATCATACAATTTCAGCAGGTTTTGCGGAAAAATCACTTAAAAACCTATTTAAAATTACAGAGTCAGTGGATGAAGCGGTTGAATATATAGCAAATTTTGATCAAAGGCTCGAAACTTAATCAACCCGAGCCTTTGAATAAGTGCATTACAGTCGAGAAGCGACATTGTCCCAGTTAACTAGATTATCCAGAAAATTGGTAAGATAGGCCGGGCGCTTGTTACGAAAATCTATATAGTAAGAATGCTCCCAAACATCGCAACCTAAAAGAGCAGTTTGTCCAAAGCAAAGTGGGTTAACTCCATTTTCTGTTTTTGTGACCTTTAAAGAACCATCTGTGTCTTTAACAAGCCAACACCATCCAGCGCCAAATTGTCCAGCACCAGCGGCTGAAAAGTCTGCCTTGAACTGATCAACAGATCCAAAGCTTTCAGAAATAGCACTTTCTAACTCAGACGGCATTTCTCGCCCTGTGGGACCCATCATTTCCCAAAACTGGTTATGGTTCCATAATTGTGAAATATTGTTAAAAATACCGTTTTGAGCGACAGCGCTTGCGTCATATGTTCCTACGATAATTTCTTCCATCGTTTTGCCGTCCCAGTCTGTACCGGCAATCAATTTATTTCCATTATCTACATAGGCCTTGTGGTGCAAATCATGATGAAATTCTAATGTTTCTGTGGACATACCCAAGTTCGCTAATGCATCGTGCGAATAGGGAAGGTCTGGAAGTTCAAAAGCCATATCATTGTGTCCTTTTAAAAAAATATGTTCTTAGATGCGTTTTATTTAATACTAAGGTCAAGTGAAAACTATGCCTCAAACAGGCGGTTTCAAGATAAAAACTCCGTTAATTATTATGGAAACCCAAATTTCTAAAATTCACCAACTTTAGAATTCACAACGGCCGATGTTTTTAAAAGGTCAAACATGTAATCGGCCACCGAACTGAAGCAAATTAATTTCATGCGTTGTTCGGAAGTTAACCAAAATGCAGCCGCTACTTGTGAAAAATGCGTCCGTCTGATTTCACCTATTTCGAGAGTTTTAACGTTTACTGGTGCAAGTTTCGCAATTATCTCAACCATTGCAGCACCAGACACTTCAAATACAGCCCTCGCGTCCGAAACATTTACTAGCATATGGTGCTGATCATCTAATTCTTTTTGCAGTTTTTTCATTAGATCAGAAACATTATCGTAGCCACATATGATTAAGAGTTCATCGGGTGACATCCATGCAATACTATTTTCTGCTAGGGTTACTTTTCTTTCTTTGGGTAAAGTTGCTCCAACTACTTTGCTGAAAGCAGATTTTAGTTTCCTAGAATTGAGATCACCTCGCACTGTTATCATTCCGGTAGGCATATTCTCACAAATTTCTACATAACCAGAAAATGATCTTTTAAACTCTTTTTTGGAGGTATCAGACATTCTGCTTTTCTCCATCTGGATCGTAAAACACTGGGCTAGTTATCTTCGCAGGAATAATAGTTCCATCAATTTTAGGAAATTCTATAATCTCACCTTCTCGAGATGGTCCATTTAATATAAGACCCATCGCTATTCCGCGTTTCAAAGTTGGTGAATAATAAGAAGATGTGATGCGTCCTTGTGTGGATCTTTGCCCATTTGAATTAAACCCTTGAGCCGTAGAATAGGCACCATCCGGCAAAACGGAACCATCCAAAGTTTCCAGACCTACTAATTTCCAGCGATTTGGGTCTACCATGTGAGCACGCTCTTGAGCTCTCTTTCCAAGAAAATCCTCTTTCTTTTTAGATATGGCCCATGTTAAATTAAGGTCCTGTGGAATAACGGTACCGTCTGTCTCGTCTCCAATCATTATGAAACCCTTTTCAGCTCTCATAACGTGCAGCGCCTCTGTTCCGTATGGCATTACCCCAAACTCTTCTCCAAGCTCAATCAATTCCTTCCAGAAGGCCATACCTTGACCCGCAGGCACTGCTACTTCAAAGGAAAGTTCACCAGAAAATGAAATTCGGAAAATTCGGGCATCATATTTACCAAGCTTTCCTTCCTTCCATTCCATAAATCCTAGGGCATCTTTACTAACATCCAGACCACCAATTTTTTCTAAAAGCTTACGAGCATTGGGGCCTACAACCCCTATCTGGGCGAATTGTTCAGTTAAATTTGCGACGTATACCTTCCAATCCCACCATTCTGTTTGTAGCCACTCTTCCATATGACTATGAATTCTATCCGCTCCACCTGAAGTCGTGTGGCACAGCCAAGTTTGCTCATCTATTCTTGCGACAACACCATCATCAATCAAAAATCCATTTTCAGAGCACATTAATCCGTAACGGCACTTCCCTACCTTCAAGGTACTCATCATATTTGTGTAAAGCATATCCAGGAACTTTCCTGCATCGGGACCAGTAACTAATAACTTCCCAAGAGTGGAAGCATCAAGCAATCCCAAAGAAGAACGTGTTTGGTTAATTTCACGTTCAACAGCTTTTTGATGTGTTTCCCCTTCTTTAGGATAACAGAAAGGTCGCCTCCATTGGCCTACTGGCTCCATGTAAGCCCCCTTTTTTTCATGCCATTCATGAATTGGGGTTTTTCTTATTGGTTGAAAAAGCTCATTTCGCGCAGAACCACCTATCGATCCAAGAGATATAGGAGTGTAAGGGGGACGAAACGTAGTGGTTCCAACCCTAGGAATTTCTTTACCCAAAGTTGACGACAAAATTGCCAATCCATTTATGTTAGATAATTTACCTTGGTCGGTTGCCATTCCCAAAGTCGTATACCTTTTAGCGTGCTCTACGCTTTCAAATCCCTCACGCGCGGCTAATTCAACATCGCTCACTTTAACATCATTTTGAAAATCTAACCATGTTTTCGAGCGTTTCTTAATATTAGCGTCTTTAGGCGAAATCCAAATTGCTTCAGGGGCTTTTTCGTTTTTATCCAAAAATTCTTTAGTCTTTTTGTTGTTAATTTTACCCCCTGCAGCTCTTATCGCGGTTCTAGATCCGTCTAACGTATCTATGAGTACTTCATTCATCAAAAGAAATCCGTTTGCTGATCCAACTGCAGTAACAAAAGGCAACCCGTCAGAAGAAGTTGGCTTGGCTGCTTTGTCAGGCCTAAACATTGCCAGATCTTCATCCCATTTAAGCTTCCCACCGCAATGAGAAAACAAGTGAACAACCGGCGACCATCCTCCAGACATAGCAATGCTGTCACATTCAATTTTTTCTTTATTTGCGTCAGATTTTTCGTAGTCACAAATTGTAACGGCTTTAACCCTTTTTTGGCCAAAGACTTTTGAGATAGCCTTCCCATTCTCTACCCTAATTCCTAATTCTTTTGCGTGATGAGCTAATTCACCCCCACCGCTTGATCTGGCATCAATAATAACTGGGACGGTGACACCAATTTCATGTAAAGTAATTGCGGTCCTATATGCGTCATCATTGTTTGTGAAAATGGCAACTTTATCGCCTACCGCAACTCCAAAGTTAGTGGCATAATCTCTTACAGCAGATGCTAGCATGATGCCTGGAATATCATTACCAGGGAAGGATAAAGGCCTTTCGATTGCTCCAGTCGCAGTAATTATTTGCTTTGCACGTATTCGCCACAAACGGTGGCGAGGTCCTTCATTTGTAGAAAGATGATCGTTCAGCCTCTCATAACCCAGCAGATAGCCATGGTCATAAACACCTGCTCCCATCATACGCGAACGCATAGTAACATTTTTATATTTTCTGAGTTCCGATAAAATCCGAGATATATACTTCAAACCGGGCTCTTCATTTATAAAAGGAAAATCAACAAGACAACGGCCTCCCCACTCAGAATTTTGCTCCATAATTAAGATTTTTAGGCCGCTTTCAGCTGCCGTTAGCGCCGCGTTCAATCCCGAGATACCCCCACCAATGATCACTAAGTCGTAGAAGGCATAGAAATGTTCATAATCACTGGTATCTTTTACCGAGGGAGCTTTGCCCAAGCCGGCCGATTGCCGAATAAACGGCTCATAAATATATTTCCAAAATGGGCGAGGATGAATGAACATTTTGTAATAAAAACCTGCTGGCAAAAATCTAGAAAGGTAGTTGTTGATCACTCCAATATCAAAATTTAGCGACGGCCAATGATTTTGAGAAAATGCCGTTAGCCCTTCGAATAATTCAGTAGTGGTAGCTCGCTGATTTGGTTCAAATGTTTCGTTTTCTCCCAAATTCATCAGAGCGTTGGGCTCTTCAGAGCCTGATGAAACTATACCTCTTGGCCTATGATATTTAAACGATCGGCCAATTAGAACCTGATCATTTGCTAATAGTGCTGAGGCCAGCGTGTCACCCTTGAAACCGGAAAAACGCCGACCATTAAATTGAAATTTAATAGGCTTACTTCGATCAATAAATTGACCACCAACTCCCAACCTTTTACTCATTGAGAAATTTCCCTTGAGTTTGAAAACTAAAAGTCATTCCAATGTTTACTTTCAAGAAAATTTTCAACTAAAATTTCTCCACTTCCAACCTGGCCGCTTAGCTCTTATGCGCTCTTTGATTTCTTCTGGGGGTTCGAATGTTTGAGCAGAATACGTTCCAAATACCTCAAGTGTTAATGTACAGCGAGCAGCGTGAAACCACTTGCCACAACCATATACATGGCGCCACCTTTCAAAGTGTACGCCTTTGGGGTTTTCACGATTAAACAGATAGCCTTCGAATTCTTCATCAGAGGACCCTGGCCCAAAACGCTTTAAATGAGCTTCACCACCTGGAGTAAGTTCTGTCTCATCAGCTTCAATCCCACAATATGGACACGTGAAAATTAACATCCCAATCGTCCCAACTTAAAGCTTTCCATCAGTGCGCCACTCCAGCGGCGACACTTTCATCGATAAACTTACCTTCTTTAAATCGATTTAAGCCAAACTCTTCAGTCAAACTTGAATGCCCTTTCGCCATTAATTCAGCCATGGCCCAACCTGATCCAGGAATTGCCTTGAACCCTCCGGTACCCCACCCACAATTTATAAAAATATTTTTAACGGGCGTCGTCGAAAGAATTGGGGACCTATCACCAGTCATATCAACTATACCACCCCACCAGCGTAGCATCTTAAGCCGCGAAATGATCGGAAAGGTTTCGATTAATGCCCTCACTGTCTCCTCTACATGGTGAAATGAACCTCGTTGGGTATAATTATTAAATCCATCTGCACCACCTCCAATAACCATTTCTCCCTTGTCAGACTGGCTCATGTAGCCATGCACAGTGTTGGCCATAACAACCACATCCATGCAAGGCTTTATGGGTTCTGAAACAAGCGCCTGAAGTGCCACAGATTCAATAGGCATTCGAAAGCCTGCCATATCTGCCAGGACACCTGTGTGACCGGCCACAACAATCCCAAGTTTTTCGCAGTCAATTGAGCCTTTGCTAGTTTCAACTCCCTGAACTTGACCGTTTTGACGGCGAATTCCCGTAACCTCACACTGTTGAATCACGTCCATGCCCATTTCGGAACACGCCCGCGCATAACCCCAAGCGACGGCATCATGCCGAGCTGTTCCACCGCGGGGTTGCCACAAAGCGCCTAGAACTGGATAACGAGGGCCATCAATGTTGATAATTGGAACTAGAGATTTCACTCTGTCTGGGGTAATAAATTCAGTGGAAACGCCCTGCAAAGCATTGGCATGAGCCGTTCGTTTATATCCCCTAATTTCATGCTGGGTCTGTGCCAGCATCATTACCCCTCGTGGGCTAAACATGACATTGTAATTTAGATCCTGGCTCATCGTTTCATATAAACTTCGAGCCTTTTCGTAAATTGCTGCAGAGGCATCTTGTAAATAGTTAGAGCGAATGATTGTCGTATTACGACCAGTATTTCCGCCTCCGAGCCAGCCTTTCTCCAGAATTGCGACGTTCTTCAATCCATGATTTTTACCCAAATAGTATGCAGTTGCCAAACCATGGCCACCAGCCCCTATTATAATCGCTTCGTATTTTTTTTTGGGTTCTGGACTTCTCCAAGCTCTTCCCCATCCCTGATGATAGCGAAGCGCCTCTCTCGCAACTGCAAACACAGAATAACGTTTCATTAATCTTTCATCCGAAAATAGCTAAATCACTAAACATTTCTAACTGAAGTCTTTTTGCCTCTGCGACTCAGTACGTCATAAATCATTTCAGTTGCGACATCTAGCAACATGAAAGATTTAAGGGCTTACTTTGATCCAAATTGATGTTTAAAAGAGCTCAATAAGGGGAGAAAAAATGATTTTATTTTGGCTGGGCGTAATATTTATTTTAGCCTTTGTTTGTATTATTTTTTATCAGACCCTTAAAAGGAATAACACGCAGTTTGATGAAAATGCAGACCTGAATTTTTATAAATCACAACTTTCTGAAATCGAAAAAGACGTAGCCAAGGGTGTAATTAACAGTGAGGAAGCCGAGCAAGTAAGGATCGAAATTTCTCGTAGAATATTAAAAAACCAAAAATCCTTAAAATTTTATTCTCAAACAGCCAATTCAAAAATAATTTTTACACTTATTTTTGGTGTTTTTGTGATTTTTCTTTCCTTAGGCCTTTATTCGGTCCTTGGAAATCTTGGATATTCTGACTTTTCGCAAAAAGATAGAATTGCAGCAGCTAATTTTTTAAAAGAAACACGGCCATCGCAGCAAGACGCTTTAGACGCTCGGGCTAGCATTAAAAATATCAATACACCAGATGGTGAAATGGGGGAATTAGTTGAAAAACTACGATCAACCGTAGAACAACGTCCAAACGATTTGGAAGGACTTCGCCTATTAGCCAACTTAGAGGCCAGTCTTTCCAACTTTGAAGAAGCAGCTGTGGCTCAGATGGCCCTTGTGAAAATTAAAGGCGATAATGTACCTACTAATGATCTTTTTGAGCTAGCCGAATTAATGGTCTTAGCTGTAGATGGTTACATTTCTCCTGAAGCAGAGACTATTTTTCGTCAGGTATTATCTAGAGATTCAAGTAATGGTGGTGCACGCTATTACCTTGGTCTTATGTTTGCTCAGCTTGATAGGCCAGATCGTTCTTTTGAAATTTGGCGAAATCTTTTAGAAAAAGGCCCCCATGATGCTCCATGGATTACGCCTATCCGAGAACAAATTATGGAGGTGGCATGGCTAGCTGGAAAAAATAGATATGAACTTCCCCCAAAGAACAATGTTTCCTTAGTTGGTCCAACACAAGAAGATATTGAAGCTTCAAGCGAAATGACATCAGAAGAAAGACAAGATATGATTTCTGGAATGGTTGAGGGTTTAGCAAACCGCCTAGAATCTGAGGGAGGAACGTCAGAGGAATGGGCTAGGCTTATCAGGGCACTTTCGGTACTAGGCGAAATTAAGCGTGCACAAAAAGTATGGCTAGAGTCACAGAAAATTTTTAGCTCGTCACCAAATGATTTAAAGATAATCAATAATACAGCTACTGAAGTCGGAATTTCTGAATGATATACGAAGATTTGGAGGTATTTGTTAAAAACATCCAAGTAAATAATGCCCTTATCGGACTTGATTTGGGAACAAAAACAATCGGTGTAGCAGTAAGTGACAAAACTCTTTCGGTTGCGACTCCAATTAAAACAATTAAAAGGAAAAAATTCTCTTTAGATGCCAATTGTCTTTTAGAGATAATCACCGATAAGCTTTGTTCAGGTATTATTCTTGGCTTACCTAAAAATATGGACGGCACCGAAGGACCAAGAGCGCAGTCAACCCGAGCGTTCGCCAGAAACTTTTCTACCAAATCAAATCTCCCAATTACATTTTGGGATGAAAGACTATCAACGGTAGCTGCTGAAAAAGCACTACTCGAGGCGGATACGACCCGAAAACGTCGTGCAGAAGTAATTGATCATGTTGCTGCTGCTTATATTCTTCAAGGGTTCTTAGATAGAATAAAGTTATTGAACAATTAAAAATTATAAAAAACGTTAAAGGTATGTTAATTTGAGTAGCGAAGTTTGGGCAAGAAATGAAATTGAAAGTCCTTGCGTTAAGATTTGTGTAATCCATCCAAGCGAACGTTTATGCACCGGTTGCCACAGAACGATAGAAGAGATTTCCGCTTGGTCACGGCTGCCCCAGATAGAGCGCGATAAGATTATTAACGAATTACCAGAGCGCGCATCTAAATTAAAGAAACGACGAGGCGGCAGAGCAGCCCGAATTGCAAATTTGTCATAGATTTGGCCAGTCTGCTAATTTTTCAAGTTCGGGTCTAAAATAGACAATTTTTCGACCCTCGCTAAAACTAACGGTTTTCGGATCCCAAGGACTAATTCCATGAAGACAGTGTCTATGGATCATATAACTTTCACCCACATTTGCGTGCAAAACAATCCTTTTACATTTTCGAAACACTTCTTTTCTAGTTTCAAAATAAATTTCTCGAATATCTAAATTTTCCCATTCGCTAAGATTTTGATTTGAAAAAAACCTTTTGAAAGCACTAGACATTAGATGATGAGAACCCTCCCAAACCACCATAGGACTTGCATTCTCTGGGGCCTGATTTATTGGGATCCCAAGCACATAAGCATGCGGCTCTTTAAGCCTTCTTGGACCTCCAGGCGTCTCAGCAATTAATCCATCTACATGTGCAGCATCTCTTTTTAATCTAAAGTTAAACGAGCTTTGGCTTTCTTGGCCTCTTGGTTTTGGATAACCTTGAAAAATGATTGAAACCTGGGCCAAGTGAAGAGTACGGGTTTTGTAACTTTCCATTAAACTTTTGAAAGGTCCCCTTAACGGTACGCCGTTTAGCGATCCATCTGGATCATTTTCCAGAGCCTCTACACCGACGAACCAGGTTCCCTGACAAGTCAAACCATTTTGCAAAAATTCTTTATTTCTTAACTTTAAATTAATTTCAGAATTAGCGGTTTTTGCCCAATGTTCTAAATGCTGATCAAACTCAAACTTAATCCAGCCTTTTCGCTCAAACTCGTTTAGCTGTTGCATGTCAATAAATACCACTCTTTGGATTTATTATGTTTGACTTAATTAGCCTTAATAAGTTCATCAATAAGACGCAGTTTTTCAATAATGTCTTGTAAGTTGGCAATATCAATCATGTTTGGGCCGTCACAAGGCGCGTTATCTGGATCCTGATGCGTTTCAATAAATACAGCTGATACACCCACAGCACACGCAGCACGGGCCAGCGCAGCCACAAATTTTCTTTCGCCACCAGAACTATTACCACGCCCACCCGGCTGTTGAACAGAATGCGTTGCATCGAAAACAATTGGATAACCAGTTTCAGCCATTATCTCCAGTCCACGAAAATCATTAACTAATGTGTTGTAACCAAAACTAGTACCGCGTTCGCAGAGCAATATTTTTTTATTTCCTGTGCTAGCTATTTTCTCAGCGACATTTGCCATTTCCCAAGGCGCTAAAAATTGTCCCTTCTTAACGTTTATCGGTTTTCCAGTTTCTCCAGCTGCAATCAGCAAATCAGTTTGTCGTGACAAAAATGCAGGGATTTGCAAAACATCAACTACTTCAGCAACAATACCACACTGAGGAACAGTATGAACATCGGTAATAACTGGACAACGGAAAGTAGATTTTACTTCCTCTAAAATTTTTAAACCCTCTTCAATTCCAATCCCCCTTGAGGATGTTATTGAAGATCTATTTGCCTTATCAAAGCTTGATTTGAAAATAAATTTTGATGACGAAGGTTCACAAACTTTAACTATTTTTTCAGCCATAAAAAGTGCATGATCACGATTTTCTATCTGGCAAGGACCCAAAATAAAAACTAACGGACTTTCGCCTCCAACGGAAATATCACCAATTTTTACAACGCTACTATTAAACATTTAGGAAATAACTTTCTCAATTCTCTGAACATCTTCCGGATTATTTAATTCCCAAAAAACATTACCTCTACTACTTACCTCAACACATTTTATTTTTTTATTTTCAGATAAAAACCTAAGTTGTTCCAACCCTTCTACCTTTTCCAAATGACTTTCTGACCAATACAAATAATCATTCAAGACATTTCGTCGGTATGCATATACGCCAACATGGTGATAACATGGAATTGGCTTATCTTGATCGATTTTTGAAATTTCAAAATATGGGATTAATTCTTTTGAGAAATAAAGGGCATACATTTCTTTATCAAAAACTACCGTAGTTCCCCCTACTCGACCAAAATTTCTATCTTCCCTAAATAGATCATAACTTTCTCTATCTAATCTCAAAACAGGCGTAGCCATTTCTGCACTTTCATCAGACTTTAAACTAGCAATCAATTCTTCGACAAACCAATTGGGTGTTAAAGGAGCATCACCCTGAAAGTTCACAACAATTTCAGCGTCTAATTCAGCATTTAATACAGCTTCAGCACACCTTTCTGTTCCGTTTCTACATTCCGAAGAGGTACGAATAACCTTAGCGCCGAACGCAGCTGCATGCTCCTCAATTCTTTCATCATCGGTAGCTACATAAATTTCTGATACATCAGAAACTTTGTTGGCAGCTTCCCAACTCAACTGAATAAGAGTTTTTTTTCCTTCTTTAGTTCTTAATTCTGCAAGAGGTTTCCCTGGGTAGCGAGTTGAGGCATATCGAGCAGGAATTATAATAGCAGTTTTCATGCGGCTCCTACTTTCAACAAGTCCTGAATATGAAGAATACCAACAGGTTTGTTTTCAGCAGAAGTCACGATTAACACAGTTATTTTATTTTCTTGCATCAATTTCAGTGCATCAACCACAAAGGTTTCTCTTACCACAGTGATTGGGGATAAGCTCGCAATTTCTCCTGCAGTTTTGCTCATCAAATCATTTATATGCCTTCGAAGATCGCCGTCAGTTATCACACCAACTAAAAAATCCTTTTCGTTAACTACAGCTGCTATTCCAAAGCCTCTCGAAGACATGGTTAATAATGTTTCTTTCATTGAGGTTTGAGTTTCAACTAATGGAAGCGCGTCACTTTTATGCATCACCTGGCTAACCATCATCATTTTAGCACCAAGCTTTCCTCCTGGATGCAAAACTTTGAAGTTTTCAGTATTGAAATTTTTTGCCTCCATCAAAGCAACAGCTAAAGCATCCCCAAGAGCCAGCATCATCGTTGTTGACGTAGTCGGAGCCATACCTATTGGGCAAGCCTCCTCCACTACTGGAAGGCATAATTTAAAGTCAGCTGCTTTCACCAAGGTACTTTCAGTATTTGATGATATCGTTGCTACGGGGATACTAAAACGGCGTGCATGTGCAACTATATCAAAAATTTCACTGGTCTCACCAGAATTTGAAATAAGCAAACAAAGATCTTTTTCAGTAATCATACCCAAGTCACCATGACTGGCCTCAGTGGCATGAACAAAATATGCGGGTGTTCCAGTGCTTGCCAGTGTTGCAGCAATTTTGTTTCCAATATGGCCAGATTTGCCAACTCCAGAAACAATTACTCTCCCGTTTAAGTTTAAAATAAGTTTTACGAGATCACTGAAATCATTCGGCAAATCGTTTTTAAGTGTTTCAAGAGCATCAGCCTCAGTTTGCAAAACTTTTTTTGCAGCTTGCACAAAAGAATTAGCCATAGGTAATTGTCCAATCAAAAGAGAACACGCACAAGCTTATAGTATCTAAAAATTTAATTTCAAAGGCTCAAATTGAGTTACTTAGAAATTGATACTTTATCATATTTTCGCATAAACCTATTTCTGTCATCAACTCACTGAGTGTTGCTGACAGAAAGCTGAAGTATCCATCTGCGATTATTAAAGTAGCAATTTAATAAAAATTGTTTTTAATAATTATTTTGACTTGGCCTTTTGAAATCTGTTCAGTATAGCCGCAGAACAAAGTTAAAAAACGCTTTAAAAAATGAGCTTGGCATGCGAAGTGGAACAATTAAAAGAAAAACGACAGAAACTGATATTTCAGTTTCGTTAAAATTAGATGGAACAGGTAAGTACAAGGTACAAACTGGTATTGGTTTTTTTGACCATATGCTTGAGCAACTCGCGCGCCACTCTTTAATTGATTTAGAAATCAAAGCCAACGGTGATACTCATATTGATGATCATCATACAGTTGAGGATACTGGAATAGCCCTAGGTCAAGCTTTGACTGAGGCCATCGGTAACAAAGAAGGGATTAATAGATACGGTTGGTGCCTATTGCCGATGGATGACACCCTTATCCGAACCGCATTAGATTTATCTGCCCGTCCCTTTTTATATTTTGATGTTGATATGCCAACCGATAAGATAGGCAGTTTTGATACCGAACTCGTGCGAGAGTTTTTTCAAGCTATTTCCACGCATGCAGGGATCACGTTGCACATAGAGAAATTACATGGGTATAATAGCCATCACATTGCAGAAGCTGCTTTTAAGGCCTTTGCAAAATCTCTGAGATTTGCCATTGAAAAAGACACTCGAAATGCAACGGCCCTGCCCACCACTAAAGGTGCTCTTTGAAAAATGCTTACCGCTATTGTTGATTATAGTAGTGGAAACCTTCATTCTGCGCGTAAAGCATTTGAAAAAATATCAGTGTCAAATAATTTAGGATCAGTGGTTGTAACAAGTAATCCCGATGTGATTTCTTCTGCTGATCGTTTGGTGCTTCCAGGAGACGGTGCTTTCCCTTCATGCAAGACTGAACTTTTATCCTCAGAGGCCTATGATGCAATGGTATATGCAGCAGTGGAAAAAGGGCGACCTTTTTTAGGGATATGCGTCGGCATGCAATTGATGGCAATTAAAGGTTATGAGTACGAAGAAACAGACGGTTTGGGCTGGATAGACGGTGAAGTATGTAAAATAAACCCTACAGACAAAAATTTAAAGATACCACACATGGGTTGGAATACTCTGAACATAGAGGGTGAGCACCCCGTCTTAAAGGGAATTTTTACTGGCGATCATGTATATTTTGTACATTCATTTCATATGGTCGTAGGCAATCGCGATCAACGCCTGGCTTACACAGACTATGGAACCGATATAACAGCGGTTGTTGGAACCGAAAATTTATTGGGCTTTCAGTTTCATCCAGAAAAAAGTGCGAGCGTAGGCTTAAAAATGATAGAAAACTTTTTATCTTGGAGCCCGTGAGTAAATCATAAATTGTTTTAGAATTTATAACTACTTTACGCGAGTCCAATCTTGCTTACGGCAAATTATCGCAATGCAACCAGAAACTTTCAGATCATTTTCGTTAACGAGTTTCATCTTTGATCTATAAGTTTTATCTTCGTCAGGAGCCCAGATCTTACCTCCACCGTATTTACCATCTTTTTTAGGTGACATCCCTAGGATAATATTCCGACCAATATTTTTGGAGTCAATTTCTTTATCAGAAGAGTCAAAAGCTTTGAGCATTTCTCCACAAATCTTTCCATCACACTCTTTGATTTCCACATAAGCGTAATTTCCTTCGTTTCCTGGCTGAGTTTTCCACACGCCAAAAACAGGATCAGCAGATGCCGTAAAAGCTAAAAGTAATCCTGCCAGAGTGACCGATAAAAATATTTTCATTAATTTTCCTCCCTAACACCCCAGATGTTGAACATCTTCTTGCCTAGTTTCAAGCCTTTTGTTGTGTCACGTTGTAAATTAGCTATAAGGCTGCACAACATAAGCCTGATTATTGAGGAATTTTTATGATTTTGTATCCAGCAATTGATTTAAAAGATGGAAAAGCAGTTCGACTGCTTCGTGGGGATATGAATAAATCAACAGTATTCAATGATAGTCCTGTAGATCAAGCCTTGAGCTTTGTTGGCCAAAACTGTCAATGGTTGCATTTAGTCGATCTAAATGGCGCCTTTTCAGGGAAACCAATTAATGCAGAAGCGGTGGAAGAAATTTTACAAAACTGCAATATTCCCATTCAATTAGGTGGAGGTATTAGAAATCTTGAAACAATAGAAATGTGGCTTTCAAAAGGACTTGAACGAGTTATTTTAGGAACAGTGGCTGTAGAAAACCCCTCTTTAGTGAAAATCGCAGCAAGCAAATATCCAGGTAGGATAGCAGTTGGAATAGATGCTCGTAATGGACGTGTTGCAACAGATGGTTGGGCAAATAATACTGATATAGCAGCCACCGAGCTGGCTAAGAAGTTTGAAAACGATGGGGTTTCAGCAGTCATTTACACGGATATTGATAGAGATGGCGCTATGATGGGACCAAATTTAAGTGCCACAGCAGAAATGGCTAATGCTGTTTCTATTCCAGTAATTGCATCGGGCGGAGTAAGCTCTCTGCAAGACTTGGAAGCTCTTCGGGACTGCGGCGCACAACTCAATGGCGTTATTTCAGGAAGAGCTCTGTACGATCATAAATTCAGTATTGAGCAAGCATTGGATGTTCTCAATGCTTAAATGCAGAATTATTCCATGTCTTGATGTGGCAAATGGACGGGTTGTAAAAGGAATTAATTTTGTTGGGCTTAGAGATGCCGGTGATCCGGTGGAAGCAGCCGAGCGATATGATAAAGAAGGAGCAGATGAACTCTGTTTTCTTGATATTAATGCAACGTATCAGAACCGTGAAACAACTTACTCTATGGTTCAAAAAACAGCTGAAAAATGTTTTATTCCGCTAACAGTTGGTGGAGGGGTCAGATCCTCCGAAGATGTTCGTAATCTTTTATTAGCAGGTGCTGATAAAGTGAGTTTTAATTCCGCTGCAGTTAATAACCCAGATGTTATTTCCGAGTCCGCTGCTAGATTTGGCTCACAGTGTATAGTTTGCGCAATTGATGCAAAGGCCGTCTCATCAGGGAAGTGGGAGCTGTTCACTCACGGAGGAAGAGAACCAACTGGCATAGATGCCGTTGAGTTCGCTCAACTTATTGAAAAGAAAGGTGCAGGGGAAATATTATTGACCTCAATGGATAAAGATGGAACAAAATCAGGCTTTAATTTAGAAATGACCCGGGCCATTTCTGATTCTGTGAAAATCCCAGTAATCGCTTCCGGTGGAGTTGGCACTTTAGACCATCTTGTTGAAGGGGTTATAAAAGGTGGGGCATCTGCGGTTCTTGCCGCTTCTATATTTCATTTTGGTGAATATACTATTGAGCAAGCCAAGAAACATATGGACAAAGCTGGGATTCCGGTCAGGTTAGAAAGATGAATTTAGAAAATTTAATTAAGATTATTGATGCTCGTGCTACTGCTGATCCATCAGAAAGCTGGACAGCAAAACTCTTATCACAAGGTCCAGAAAAATGTGCTGAAAAGTTTGGAGAAGAGGCTGTAGAAGCAATTATCGAGGCCGTAAAAGGAAATAACAAGGAACTGATTTCAGAAGCAGCTGACGTTCTTTTCCATTATTTAGTTATGCTGAAATCTAGAAACATTAAATTTGCTGATGTGCTGAACGAATTGGAAAACAGAACAAATAAATCAGGTCTGAGCGAAAAAAAAGAGCGATCATAAACGCGATGATATTATATTTGTTGCAAAACCCGCTTTCCTAAGTTCACCAAATAATCTTTGATGCTCTATTTTTGGACATCGATTTTCAATCACATTCAAGCCGGCTTGTCTTGCCTTAAGAGCAGCACTTTCATGTGTGATTCCAATTTGCATCCAGATAGTTTTTAGACCTGTTAATTTTGCCAAACAATCATCCACAATTTGCGGAACCGCTTCTGGTTTTCTAAAAATGTCAATCATATCTACGGGTTCATCGATTTCTTCGATGCTCGACACAACCACTTGGCCAAAGAAATGTTTCCCTCCATGACCAGCATTGACCGGTATAATCTTGTAGCCTCGCATATGAAGATATCTCCCAACAAAATAACTGGGCCTTGTCTCATTCATGCTCAAGCCGACCATGGCAATAGTTTTTGTGGTTGTTAAAATATTCCTTAAAAACGTATCTGTAAGTAATGCCATAATGTTTCCCTGAAAATCACTTTTATTCGGCTGCTATCTTGCGCGATTGGATCATAGACCAAATGGTTTCACTGGTAAAAGGCATATCAACCTGCTTGATACCATGTTCCCATAATGCGTCTTGTACAGCATTCGCAACAGCGGCCAGCGCACCAACAGTACCCGCTTCACCACATCCCTTCATTCCCATAATATTAGCAGTGGAAGGAACGCACTCTGTATCAAATTTGTAAAATGGTAAATCCTTGGCACGAGGCATAGCGTAATCCATAAATGTTGCGGTGAGTAGTTGGCCATCTTCATCATAGACAACACGTTCATATACTGCTTGACCAATTCCTTGACCAACACCACCGTGAACCTGACCTTCAGCAAGCATGGGATTAATGAGATTACCAAAGTCATCAACAACAGTGTAGCTAACCACTTTAACCACACCAGTCTCTGGATCAATTTCAACCTCGGAAAAATGAGCTCCGTTAGGAAAAGATCTGGCTTCCAAGGTTGCTTTTGCCGAATGCGTTATAAGATCTAATCTTTGATCGCTTCGTGCCATTGAAGCTACTTCAAGCATGTCGGGACTAAAATTTGACCCCTTAATTCGAAAAGAAATATCATCAAATTCAATATTTGAAGGATCAACTGCAAGCTTTTCTGACAAATATTGAGAAAAAGATTTAATGATCTTGTCTACTGTTGCCAGAGTAGCGTTGTTTTGAACGGTCACAGACCGAGATCCACCTGTGCCGCCCCCATTTTCGATAAGGTCACTGTCTCCTTGAACAACAGTAATTTTATCACTGGGAATCCCAGTTTGATCTGAGAGAAATTGGGCAAAAACAGTCTCATGCCCCTGTCCATTAGACTGCGTACCAACAAAAATCTTTACTTCACCATTTTCTTGGAAAACTACTTTTGCTTCCTCACTGGGATCGCCTAAAATGCTTTCGATATAGTAACAAAGACCTAGACCTCTTAACAATCCTTTTGACTGGCTCTCTTTTTTACGTGTCGCAAATCCTTTGATATCAGCGAACTTCTCTGCAGCGTTTAGAACTCGGTCAAAATCACCGACGTCAATAATCTCGCCAGTAGATGATCTATAAGGAAACTTGTTTGTTTTAATAAAATTTATACGTCGCAATTCAAGTGGATCAACACCTAATTCTCTAGCAGAGCGATCAATCATTCGTTCTAGTAAATAAATTGCTTCTGGACGCCCAGCTCCTCTGTAAGCATCAACCTGAGTAGTATTTGTGTAAATACCTGAAACTTTTAGGAAGGTATTTTGAACATCATACACACCCATTAAAACTTTTGAAAATAATCCTGTTTGAATATTCTGTCCAAACCTAGAATTATAGGCGCCCAGATTACAAAATGTATTAACCCGATAACCGATAATCTTATTTTTTATATCAAAAGCTAACTCTGCAAAATGCTTCAAATCTCGGCCCGCATTATCACTTAACATAGCCTCGGTGCGCTCAGACATCCACCGAACAGGTCGTTTTAACTGGATAGCTGCAAAAGAAACCAAAAACTCCTCCGGATACCCCATAGCCTTCATTCCAAAACCACCGCCAACATCAGGGTTGGTGACCCTAATTTGCTGACTCTGCAAACCAAGAATCTCTGATACAAATTTCTTATGCACCCAAACGCCTTGACCACTCACAGAAAGATGTAACCGATTTTTATTCCATTCAGCATAACAACCCCTAGGCTCCATTGAATTAGCAATAATTCTGTTATTTGAGACTTCCATTGAAACAACTTTGTTCGCTTTTTCAAAAATAGCGTTTGTTCTTTTTTCATCTCCAATTTGCCATTCAAAGGCTACGTTGCCTGGAGCCTCTTGGTGTATCGAGTTTTCGCCGGCCTCAAGATTTGTTGATACAGGTAGGTCTTCATAATCCACCTCTATCAACTCGGAAGCATCTTTTGCATCCTGTATTGTGTCAGCAATTATCAACGCTACAGGCTCTCCCACAAAGCGGACCCTATCCTCTGCCAACAAAGGCCTTTTGGGACAGGCGCCATCGGTTCCATCTCGGTTCTTGACCGTGACACCTACTAGGTCATTTTTAACGCCACGACTCTCTAAATCGTTAGAAGTAAAAATCGCACATATACCATTGGCTTTCTTAGCATCTTCTACATTTAATTCCTTGATTTTAGCGTGCGCAACTTGAGATCTAAAAAAATAAGCAAAAAGTGAATTAGATGGAGTTTGATCGTCTATGTATTTGCCTTTGCCCGTTAAAAAACGGTTATCCTCTGTTCTTAAGACTGACTGACTTTTCCCAAACTTTTCCATTTCCGCTTCAAATCCAAGTTTACCACCACACAACTTTGGTACTAAATTCAACGAAAGCAAAGTCAATAGACCAAACGTTAAAATAAACCCAAAACCTTCACTATATCTTTCCATTGCGATTTTTTATAAACTTGATATAGCGCCTACTACCCTAGGGAGTGAGATGTATAACCATGAACAAACCCAAAAAGCTGTACATAAAAACATATGGATGCCAAATGAATGTTTATGACAGTGAGCGTATGTCTGAAGCTCTTGGAGAAGATGGTTACGAAGAAACTCTCAATCCTAGCGAGGCAGATATGATACTCTTAAACACGTGTCATATTAGGGAAAAAGCTGCCGAAAAAGTTTATTCTGAGTTGGGAAGATTTAAGGATTTAAAGACGGTCAAACCATCTCTAAAAATTGGTGTGACAGGCTGCGTCGCACAAGCTGAGGGAGACGAGATTATTAAACGCCAACCTCTGGTTGATTTGATCGTTGGCCCTCAAAGTTACCATAATATCGCAGATTTAGCGGCCAATGCCGTAGATGGCAAAAAACAAGTTGATATAGCTTTTCCAGAAGAGGATAAATTTTCAGTTTTAAAGGGAAAAAGGTCGGCACAAAGAGGGCCTTCAGCTTTTTTAACTGTTCAAGAGGGTTGCGATAAATTTTGCGCCTTCTGTGTGGTGCCGTATACACGTGGTGCAGAAAACTCCAGGCCAGTCATTAGGATTATCGATGAAGCCAAACAGTTAGTTCAATCGGGAGTGAAAGAAATAACATTGCTTGGACAAAATGTGAACGCATATCACGGCGATGGTCCAGATGGAAACGAATGGAGTTTGGCTAAGTTAATTTGGGAATTAGAAAAAATCGACGGATTGGATCGAATTCGATTTACCACAAGTCACCCAAACGATATGACACCTGATCTAATTGAAGCTCATGGCCAGTGTAAGAAACTCATGCCATATCTCCACTTGCCTGTTCAATCAGGTTCAAACAAGATTTTAAAACGAATGAATAGATCCCATGACGCAGAAAGTTATGTTTCATTGATTTCAAAAATTCGTGATGCGCGTCCTGATATTCTTATTTCTGGAGATTTCATTGTAGGATTTCCAGAAGAAACAGAAAATGATTTCAATGATACCATGTCGTTAATAAAGGAAATTGAATATGGGCAGGCCTTTTCATTTAAATACTCGACGCGTCCAGGCACGCCTGCTGCTGAGCGCGATCAGGTGCCTGAGGAAGTTAAAACTGCCAGACTGCATCAACTTCAAGACTTAATCAAGCAACAGCAAAAAAGCATTCAAGATAAAATGGTTGGTAGAGAGGTCCAGGTTTTATTTGAGAGGACAGGCCGTTTTGATAATCAACTTGTCGGAAAATCGGAATATTTGCACGCGGTGAATGTAACTGATCCAACCATTTCTGTGGGTGAACTAAAGCAAGTAAAGATAATGAAAAGTAACGCTAACTCTTTAAGTGGATCTCTGTCTAACTAATGCTACATTATTTATGTTGATTTTTTTTAACGCGCTTGGCACCCTTAGGTTAAATGACAGGAAAGGAACTGTTAGTGATCCCCACTACAGCTGACAAAATAAAAAATAAAGAAGAACAGGATCAAACAAATCTAAAATTTTCCGATAATAAGCTTTTGATAGATCTTTGTGGAGAATTTGACAAAAACTTGGCTGAAATAGAGCAAAAACTATCAGTGCAGATTGTCAGACGAGGCAACGAACTGAATTTGTTTGGTGATGAAATATCAAGAGCCCATGGGAAAGCGACTTTAGAAGCACTATACACACGGCTTGAAGCTGGAAAATCCCTTGATACAGGTGATCTTGATCGAGAACTTCGTCAATTTATAGACCTTAAAGAAATGGACTATAGTTCTCATGCAACTGAACAAATTGAAATGTTTAAAAAATCCAATTTGGAAATAAAAACTAGAAAAAAAACAATTGAGCCAAGAACAAATGCACAGAAATCCTTTGCATCATCACTTTTTAATAATGAGTTAGTGTTTGGCATTGGTCCAGCCGGTACAGGAAAAACCTATCTTGCTGTGGCTGTTGCCGTATCAAAATTCATTAATGGCGAAGTTGATCGAATAGTCCTTAGTCGCCCAGCAGTGGAAGCCGGAGAAAAGTTGGGGTATTTACCTGGTGATATGAAGGATAAAGTCGACCCTTATATGCA
Organism: Paracoccaceae bacterium; assembly: GCA_012270125.1. GTDB lineage: Bacteria > Pseudomonadota > Alphaproteobacteria > Rhodobacterales > Rhodobacteraceae > Salinivivens. The sequence continues at coordinate 9,870 of JAAXIY010000029.1, read as the reverse complement.
GCCATTATATGATGCTTTAAACGACTTTTTACCAGGCAAACAACTTTCAAAATTAATCGAAGAAAAGCGGATTGAGATTGCACCGCTAGCATTTATGCGGGGTCGCACCCTTTCACATGCCTTTGTAGTTTTAGATGAAGCCCAAAATGCCAGCTCTATGCAAATGAAAATGTTTTTAACAAGACTTGGAGAAGGTAGCAGGATGGCGATAACTGGGGATAGATCACAAATTGATTTACCTAAAGGGGTGACGTCTGGCCTCGTTGAGGCTGAAAGGTTACTCAGCACTTTACCAAATATTAGCTTTAACTATTTCTCGGCACGTGATGTCGTACGGCATCCATTAGTAGCGTCGATAATCGAAGCCTATGACGAAGACAGCAAAAAAAAATTAAATAGCGTTAACTTGGACAAATAGAGGAATGGCTGTCGATGTCGTTATTGAAGATGCTCGGTGGGAAACTTTAGACTTAAGGCAGATAGCAAATCAAGCGTTTTTCGAAACGCTTTTTTTACTAAACCTAAACCATAAAAGTTTTGCTTGCTGTGTTCTTGCCTGTGATAATAAGCAGATAAAGCAATTAAATAATAAATTCAGAGGTAAGAATTGCCCAACCAATGTATTATCTTTTCCTGCAAGTTCAGAAAATTATGAAGTGAAAAGTACTTTAACGCCTACTGAAGCTTACAACCCTCGTGAACTAGGCGATATAGCGATTGCATTTGAGATTTGTAAAAAAGAAGCCACTGAGTCACAGGTTAAGTTTGAGCATCATGTATACCACTTGATTATACACTCTGTGCTTCATTTACTTGGATTTGACCATGAGGAAGAAAAAAATGCCTCAAAAATGGAAAAAATAGAGGTGCAAGTGCTTGCAAAACTGGGTATAAGCGATCCATACTTATAAACGAAACGCTACTTAGCGGAATGGAGACATGGGCGACACAGACGGATCCTCGAGAGCAGCGCACAGCGCGCAACTCAAAAATATTAAATCAAAACAAAAACCACAGAGCTTTTTTGCACGCATTGCAGGGTGGCTATCTTTTGACGATTTACAGCACGAACCTGATAAAACGCAAAATTTAGAAAATTTAAATGCCGATACCAATAGTGAAGTAGGAAACCTTCTACGCGTTAGCGTACAAGACGTGTCTATACCAAAGGCAGATATTGTTGCAGTAAATGACACAATATCAAAGGAAGATCTTTTTGATACCTTTAAAAATACGGCATTAACTCGTTTACCTGTATATGAAGGAACGCTAGATAGCCCAATTGGATTTGTCCATTTCAAAGACTTTATTTTAAAATCAAATTCTAATGGTGGTGACAGCGCCTTTATTGTGAAGAAAATTTTAAGAACCTTACTTTTCGTTCCACCTTCAATGTCTGTAGG